>NZ_CP020330.1:2238295-2846590 GCF_002043005.1 Martelella mediterranea DSM 17316
CACTGTTCGCCGAGCTTGATTGACGGGTCATACTCCTTGCCCTCGACTTCCTTCACCACGGCCTGGCCGCAATAGGTCTTACCGAGATTGGGATCGAAGGTCAGCGACGGCGAGCCATGCAACTCCCAGCCCTTGTTGAGGGCGTCGGTGACGCGGTGGCAGAAGGACGATTCGTCCGGGCCGGTGAGAAAGCGATAGAGTTTCATCGGGTATCCTTTGTCGATTGAATGGCGGTGACCTGCGCCAGCAGCGATCGGGCCTGCTCCAGATGCAGGCGCTCGACCATGCGGCCATCGAGATCGATGACGTTTAGCGCCTCCGCGCCCGGTCTGGCAAATGCTTCCACGATCGCGCGCGCCTCGGCAATAGCGTCTTCGGACGGGCTAAAATGGCGGTTGGCGGCCTCGATCTGGTTCGGGTGAATCAGCATCTTGCCGTCAAATCCCATGGCTGCGCCTTCGGCGCATTCTGCTTCGTAACCCTCCTGATCCGTGAAATCATTGTAGACGCCGTCGATGACGCGGATACCATAGGCGCGGGCGGCAAGCACGGTCTGCATCAGCCATGGCACCAGATAGGCGCGGCTGGGCGAGGGCGCCACGCCGGTTTCCGCGCGCAGATCATTGACCCCGACAACCAGCGCCTCCAGCCGCCCGCCGGCCCGCACATCGGAAAACGCCCCGGCAATGGCCGCGGCATTGACCACGCCCTCCGGCGTCTCGATCATCGCCCAGAGCTTGATGCGCTCCGGCGCGCCGTTTCTCTTCAGCAGAGCGCCCGCCGCGGCCATGCTTGCCACATTGCCGACCTTGGGCAGCAGAACGGCATCCGGCTGGCAGGCCAGCACGGTCTTCATGTCCTCGCTGCCGTCTGCCGTATCGAGCGGGTTCACCCGGATCGCGGTCACGCCCTCGGGCCGGTCCTCGCTGTAAAGCCGCTCCAGGTTCTCGCGCGCCTCGGCCTTTTTGCCTGGCGCAACGGCATCCTCGAGATCGTAGATTATGATATCGGCCGCAAGCGTCCTCGACTTTTCCAGCGCGCGGCGGTTGATGGCGGGTACGCTTAGCAGAGAACGCCACAGTTTTATGGGGGGCATGGCCATATTCCTGACAATTTCCGGACTCACTGGTTTTAGCAGTGCCTGAAAATGATGCTTCGCAAAGTTTTGGTTCGCATTCAATGAGACAAAATGGTCGCTGCCCCTTGCGCAACGGTCACCGACGCGCCAGATTAGCAAGTGTGAAAGGAAACTGACGATGGAAAACATCCGCTCCGTAGTAATGGCAATTGTCGGGCTGGCCGCCGTGGCCTTCGTGACCGTATTTGCTTTTTCCGTTGGTCTGGCGCTGGTTGGCGTTCTCGCCGTGCTGACCGTTGCTCGCGTGGTTGCCGGCAAGCTTAACCGTGCACCGGTTCCGGTTCGCACCCGCGATTGCCGCCGCAAGGATGGCATGCGCGTATGGGATGATGGCAAGGGCAAGATCATCGACCTCTGAGAGGTTCGATTTCGCAGCTCGATCGCTTTTCAGGCAGCCCTTGCGGCTGCCTTCTGTTTTTCCGCGCCCGTACCAAAAGGTACAGTTTTTCGTTGAAAGCGGCGTGAAACCGCTATAGAGCGATGGCAAGCTCAATAAACGTGCCGAGGATGTCCCATGGAAAAATTTGTCAAGCTGACGGGTGTTGCCGCGCCGCTGCCCGTGGTCAATATCGATACCGACATGATCATTCCCAAGGATTATCTGAAGACGATCAAGCGCACCGGTCTCGGCGCCGGTCTGTTCGCCGAAGCGCGCTTCAATCAGGACGGTTCGGAAAATCCGGATTTCGTGCTGAACAAGCCGGCCTATCGCGAGGCCAAGATCCTCGTGGCGGGCGACAATTTCGGCTGCGGCTCCTCGCGCGAACACGCGCCCTGGGCGCTGGCCGATTTCGGCATCCGCTGCGTGATCTCGACCAGCTTCGCCGACATCTTTTACAATAACTGCTTCAAGAACGGCATTCTGCCGATCATCGTGTCGCCGGAAGAGCTGGAAAAGCTGATGGACGATGCCGAGCGCGGGTCGAACGCGGTTCTGACCGTCGATCTTGAAAGTCAGGAAATCACCGGTCCCGATGGCGGCTCGATCAAGTTCGAACTCGATGCCTTCAAGCGCCACTGCCTGCTGAACGGTCTCGACGATATCTCGCTGACGCTGGAAAAGAGCGACAATATCGCCAGCTACGAAAGCAAGCTCGCCACCGAGCGCCCCTGGGCCTGATTATCACGGCAATATAATCAAGCGAGGCCGGCCTGAAGCTGGCCTCAGTTCTTTCCAAAGACGCTATCGCTCTGCGGTCCCCCGTCAAGGTTCGGGCGACATTCTTCCCTTTCGTGATGAGCAACAGCCGCTCTATTGTCTCATGGGGAGAACATGAAAGACCCCAAGGCCTTCATTCTCGAAAACACTGAAATCCTCGTTCCACCGCATGTGCCGGAAATCCGCCTGCGGCTGGCGAGCGAGGTGCATGATCTGTGGCAGAAGACCGAGAGCGAGCTTGAGGAAATCGGCCTGCCGCCGCCATTCTGGGCCTTTGCCTGGGCCGGCGGGCAGGGGCTGGCGCGTTATGTGCTCGATCATACGGATTGCGTGGCCGGCAAGCGGGTCGTCGATTTCGCCAGCGGCTCCGGACTGGTGGCGATCGCCGCTGCAAGGGCGGGCGCCGCCTTTGTTCTCGCAGCGGATATCGATCCGTTCTCTGGCGTTGCCGCAAAGCTCAATGCAGACCTGAACGGCGTCACGATCAGCTTCACCGAAAAAGACTTGATGGGAACCACCCCCGATTGCGACGTTTTGCTCGCCGGCGATGTGTTTTACGATGCCGCATGGGCAGCCGCGCTGCTGCCCTGGTTCGAGCGACTGACGGCACACGGCATCACCATTCTCGTCGGCGATCCGGGGCGGGCCTATTGCCCAACGGAACAATTGCAAAAACTTGCCGAATACCAGGTGCCGGTGACGCGGGTTCTGGAGGACAGCGAGGTGAAGCGGACCACGGTCTGGCGGTTCGCCGGACACGACTGAGTCGTTAAACTTGAGTTCAGTGCTCATGTTAAGCGCTTGAAATTCCACGCCCCGGATGGACTTGTTGACAAAAGCATGCGATTTTCCGGGCCCGATAAACGGTCTTTTTCAATCCGCCGACTGTCAAACCGATTAAATCGGGACGGGCGGAGCGAATCGACTTGTCGCGGCGGTTTGCGGTGGCTACACCACCGGTGAACGTCGGTTGCGTCCGGCTCTGGTTGCCGGGCGACGCCGATTGCACAATTGCCGCGTCCTACAGAACGCCTGCGAGGTTTTGATGGCCACTCCGACCAGCAACCGGCCCCTATCGCCGCATCTTCAAGTCTACCGGTTCATTCCGACCATGGCGATGTCGATCATCCACCGCATTACCGGCGGTGCGATGTATTTCGGCACGATCCTGCTTGCCGCCTGGCTGGTGTCCGCCGCCATGGGCAAGGAAGCCTTTGATTGCGTGAGCTGGTTCTTCGGTTCCTGGCTCGGGCTTTTGATCCTGTTCGGCTACACTTGGGCGCTGGTGCATCATCTGCTCGGCGGTCTTCGCCATTTCGCCTGGGATCTCGGCCACGGTCTCGGCAAGGAATTCACCACGAAGCTGGCGATCGCGCTGCCCTTCGTGTCGGTCGCGGTCACGGTCCTGCTCTGGATCGTCGGCCTCACGGTCTGGTAGGGAGAGCACCATGGATATGCGTACACCGCTGAAAAAGGTTCGCGGCCTCGGCTCCGCCAAGGAAGGGACCCATCATTTCTGGATGCAGCGGATGACGGCCGTCGCGCTCGTGCCGCTGTTCATCCTGTTCATCATCTTCATCATCGCCCATATCGGCGCGCCCTATGAAGAGGTGGTGGCGAGCCTTGCCAACCCCTTCATCGCCGTGCTGATGGGCCTGATGATCGTCGCCGGCCTCGTGCATATGCGCATCGGCATGCAGGAGATCATCGATGACTACATCCATGGCGAAGTGCTGAAGCTCGTCGCGGTGATGGCGAACACCTTCTTCACCGTGCTGATTGGCGGGCTCTGTCTGTTCGCCATCCTGAAAATCGCGTTTGTAGGATAATATTCACATGGCTAATCCTTCTTCCCCCGCCGCCAACGGCAAGGCCTATGAATATGTCGACCACGCCTATGACGTGATCGTGGTCGGCGCCGGCGGTTCCGGCCTGCGCGCCACGCTCGGCATGGCCGAGCAGGGCTTCAAGACCGCCTGCATCACCAAGGTTTTCCCGACGCGCTCGCATACCGTAGCCGCCCAGGGCGGCATCGCCGCCTCGCTGCAGAACATGACGCCCGATTGCTGGCAATGGCATCTCTACGACACCGTCAAGGGTTCCGACTGGCTCGGCGATGTCGACGCCATGCAGTATCTCGCCATGGAAGCGCCGCAGGCGGTCTATGAGCTCGAGCATTACGGCGTGCCGTTCTCCCGTAACGAAGAGGGCAAGATTTATCAGCGCCCCTTCGGCGGCCACATGCAGAATTACGGCGAAGGCCCGCCGGTGCAGCGCACCTGTGCTGCCGCCGACCGTACCGGCCACGCCATCCTGCACACGCTTTACGGCCAGTCGCTGAAGAACAACGCCGAGTTCTTCATCGAATATTTCGCGATCGACCTGATCATGAGCGATGACGGGACCTGCACCGGGGTCGTCGCCTGGAACCTTGATGACGGCACGATCCACCGCTTCTCCGCCAAGATGGTGGTGCTGGCGACCGGCGGCTATGGCCGCACCTATTTCTCGGCGACCTCCGCGCATACCTGCACCGGCGATGGCGCCGGCATGATCGCGCGCGCCGGCCTGCCGTTGCAGGACATGGAATTCGTGCAGTTCCACCCGACCGGCATCTATGGCGCGGGCTGCCTGATTACCGAGGGCGCGCGCGGCGAGGGCGGTTATCTGGTCAACTCCGAGGGCGAGCGCTTCATGGAGCGCTATGCGCCGTCGGCCAAGGATCTGGCCTCACGCGACGTTGTCTCGCGCTGCATGACGATGGAAATCCGCGAAGGCCGTGGCGTTGGCAAGAACAAGGACCACATCTTCCTGCATCTCGACCATCTCGATCCGGCTGTGCTGCATGAGCGACTTCCGGGCATTTCCGAGAGCGCCAAGATCTTCGCCGGCGTCGATGTCACCCGCGAGCCGATCCCGGTTCTGCCGACGGTCCACTACAATATGGGCGGCATTCCGACGAACTATTTCGGCGAGGTGCTGAACGCCGATGGCGACAATCCCGAGCGTCTCGCGCCCGGCCTGATGGCCGTCGGCGAGGCCGGTTGCGCCTCGGTGCACGGCGCCAACCGTCTCGGCTCCAACTCGCTGATCGATCTCGTGGTCTTCGGCCGCGCCGCCGCGATCCGCGCCGGACAGGTGATCGACCGGGAAAGCCCGATCCCGGCGCTGAACACGGCCGCCTGCGACCGGATCATGGAGCGCTTCGACAAGACCCGCCACGCCTCCGGCTCGCAGCCGACGGCCGTGCTGCGCGACAAGATGCAGCGCGCCATGCAGGAAGAGGCGGCCGTGTTCCGCACCCAGGAAACGCTGGAGGAAGGCTGCCGCCGGATTTCGGAAATCTGGAAGGAACTGCCGGACGTCAAGGTCACCGACCGCTCGATGATCTGGAACTCGGATCTGGTCGAGACGCTGGAACTGCAGAACCTGATGGCCTGCGCGATCACCACAGTCTACGGCGCCGAGGCCCGCAAGGAAAGCCGTGGCGCGCACGCCCGCGAGGACTATGCCGACGGCCCGTTCTCCGGCCGCGACGACGAGAACTGGCGCAAGCACACGCTCGCCTGGGTGAACGAGGCCGGCGACGTCAAGCTCGACTACCGCCCGGTCCATACCGACCTCATCGCCGACGGCATCGACATCAAGAAGATCGCGCCGAAGGCGCGGGTGTATTGATCGAGGATAGATGTGATGGGTGAGATAACGATCAAGGTCGCGGACGAGGCGCTGGTACGGCGGCTGACCGAACTGGCCCACACCCATCAGATCTCGCCGGAAGCCGAGGCGACCGCAATTCTCCGCCGCGCTACCGGCGTTCCGCTCGATCGGGAGAGCAGACTGGCGACGGCGAGGCGTATTGCCGCCCTGACACCGCACCGGCGGCAGACGGACGCGACGGAAATGCTGCGCGAGGATCGCTCGCGATGACGTTGGTCATCGATTCTTCGGTGATCGTGAAGTGGTTCGTGCGGGAAGAAGGGCACCCGGAGGCGGTGAAACTGTTGGAGATGACGGAGCAACTGAGCTGTCCAGACTTTGCCTTGGCCGAAGCCGCCAATGTTCTTTGGCGGAAGGTGCGGCTTGGTGAAATCGGCTCCGGGCAGGCAAGGGAGGCCGTGGGCCAGATGACGGTTTTTTTCGATTCGATCGTTCCGTCTTCCGCCCTGCTGGAGGCAGCTTTCGATCTGGCTGGAACGCTTCAGCACAGCGTTTATGACTGCATGTTTCTCGCTTGTGCGCTGCGGAGAGAGGGCGACGTTCTGGTGTCGGCCGATGAGAAATTTCTGACGAAAGCTTCAGAGAACGGATTTGCGGCGTCGGTCCGGCCGCTGTCCGGGTTGAACCTCTGAGGCGAGACGGTATATTTTAGGAACACAGGATAACCGCCATGGTTGAATTCACGCTTCCCAAGAACTCGAAGATCAAGACCGGCAAGACCTGGCCGAAGCCGGAAGGCGCTTCCAATCTTCGCGAGTTCAAGATCTACCGCTGGAACCCGGATACCGGCGAGAACCCGTCGATCGACACCTATTTCATCGATCTCGATGATTGCGGGCCGATGGTTCTCGATGCGCTGTTGTACATCAAGAACAATATCGATCCGACGCTGACGCTGCGCCGCTCCTGTCGCGAAGGCATTTGCGGTTCGTGCGCGATGAATATCGATGGCACCAACACGCTCGCCTGCACCAAGGGCATGGACGACATCAAGGGCGCGGTGAAGATCTACCCGCTGCCGCATATGCCGGTGGTCAAGGACCTCGTGCCGGACCTCAACAATTTCTACGCCCAGCACCGTTCGATCGAACCCTGGCTCAAGACCGTCTCGCCGCCGCCGGCGAAGGAGTGGAAGCAGAGCCATGAGGACCGCGTGAAGCTCGACGGGCTTTATGAATGCATCCTGTGCGCCTGCTGCTCGACCTCCTGTCCGTCCTACTGGTGGAACGGCGATCGCTATCTCGGTCCCGCCGTGCTGCTGCAGGCCTATCGCTGGTTGATCGACTCCAGAGACGAGGCGACCGGCGAGCGGCTCGACAATCTGGAAGATCCTTTCCGGCTCTACCGCTGCCACACCATCATGAACTGCACCCAGGCCTGTCCGAAGGGGCTGAACCCCGCCAAGGCGATCGCCGGCATCAAGAAGATGATGGTCGAGCGTTCGGTTTGATCGTTCTTTCCGGCGCTACGGTTTCTTACGCCGCTTACGCAATCGTGAAGCCGGTTGAGGCCCCGGCGTGGTTGCGCTTTCGGGTGAATGTGGTGTAGCCCTTGCCGTATTGGACTTGCGCACGATATGATTGCCGGCAGGTCCGGTCGTCTCCTCGCCTTGTTGGCGTGGCGGGCAGGCAGGCACTTTGAAGCTGTGCAACGGGGCTGTGCCCCATTGCGCCAGAGGAGCAGGAGTTCGGGTTGATGGTTCACAAGGTTTTGGTGGTCGCGGCAGTGACCGGGGTTCTCGCCCTCAGCGCATGTCAGCGGACGACCTATGATTATTCTCCGCCGGCGCCCCCGCCGCCGCAGCCGCTGACCCCGGCGCCTGCCGGACAGGTGCAGAGCGGCTCGCTGCCGCCGCCCGCTGGCGCTTCGGCCTATCCGACCAGCACTTACGGCGCCACCCAGCCGGGCATGACCGATACGGCGACCGGGCAGTATCCGGCAGCCCCGGGTGCCCCGACCGAAACGGCGGGGGGCATGGGCAATGTCGCGGCTCCCGCAGGCGCGGTTGCTGTTTCCAACGCGGCGCTGGTTGGAAGCTGGAAGGTCAATGAGGGCGGTGTTTCCTGCGACATGTTCCTGACGCTCACCAATCTCGGCGAAGGCCTGCGCGGCGGCACGCGCGGCTGCACCGGCGGGCTTTCCACCATGAAGTCCTGGGGCATCAACGGCGACCAGGTCGTGCTGAATGATGCCAATGGCTATGCCATTGCAAGGCTTTACAAGACCGCCGACAATCGCATTGAAGGCACCAGCAGCTCCGGCCAGCAGGTTGTGCTGAGCCGCTGATAAAAGGGCCCGGACGGGCCCTTTTTTCTGCCTTCCCCGGCGGACCCGCCTGGCTGAGCCCGCCGCAGATTCCCAAAAACCGGAAATATTGATGGCTGCGACCGTGACCGAGCGCCTGCAGGCGCTGACTGACGACAAGACACTGAGCCCGGATGAAGCGCAGCGCGCCGTGGCGGCCGAACTCGACACGGTGCTGGAGGGGCTGAAGGCCGCGCCGTCGCGGCGGAAGGGCAAGCTGCTGTCGCGGCTGTTCAACGGCGGCAAGAGCGGCGGACCGCTGACGCGCGGGCTCTATATTCATGGCAGCGTCGGGCGCGGCAAGACCATGCTGATGGACATGTTCTTCGAACTTGCGCCGATCGCGGACAAGCGCCGCGCCCATTTCTTCGCCTTCATGGCCGATGTGCAGGACAGGCTGAACGCCTATCGCCGCAAGCTCAAGGCTGGCGAGGTGAAGGAGGCGGACCCGATCGGCCCGGTGGCCGACGAGATCATCGCCGAAAACCGGCTTCTGTGCTTCGATGAATTCACCGTCACCGATATCGCCGACGCGATGATCCTGTCGCGGCTGTTCTCGGCGCTGTTCGAGCGCGGCTGCGTGCTGGTCGCGACCTCCAATGTGGCGCCGGACGACCTTTACAAGGACGGCCTCAATCGCGGCCTGTTCCTGCCCTTCATCGATGTCCTGAAAGAGAATGTCACGGTAACGACACTCGATTCTGCTACCGACTATCGCATGGAGAAGTTCGAGGGTCGTCCGGTCTACCTGACCCCGCTTGACGAGAAGACGGCGGCGCGAATGGACGAGAACTGGGATCTGCTGACCGGCGGCAAGGAGGGAGAGCCCGAGGAGATCGAAATGCGCGGCCGCGTGCTGCATGTGCCAAAGGCCTGTGGCGAGGTTGCCCGGTTCAGCTTCGATGACCTCTGCAGGAAGCCGCTTGGGGCAACGGACTATATGGCGATCGCCAAGCGATACCGCACCGTGTTCATCGATGGGGTGCCGGTGCTTGGCAGCGATAGCCGCAATGAAATCAAGCGCTTCATCATGCTGATCGATACGCTTTACGATCAGACGATCCGCACGGTGATTTCGGCGGCGGCCATGCCGGAGGATCTGCTTCCGGAGCGCAAGGGACGTGAAGGCTTCGAATTCGATCGCACCGCGTCGCGGCTTTTCGAGATGCGCAGCACGGATTACTTTGCAGCGCACAAGAAAAAATGGGCCGCAAATGCGGCGGAATGACGATCACGTCTTTTTGAATTCTTACCTTTACGTCAATTAAAATATATATAACCGATTGAAAATATTAGCGTCCGAAAAACCGGTTGAAAATCGCCCGGATAGGGGCTATCCCAACGTGCGACATGGGCAGGCTTTGCGGCGTGCTCGGAAATGGATTTTTCAGAGGATATAATTCATGGCGCGCAATAAAATCGCATTGATCGGTTCGGGCATGATCGGGGGCACGCTCGCGCATCTCGCCGGGCTCAAAGAACTGGGCGACGTCGTCCTGTTCGATATCGCGGACGGCCTGCCGCAGGGCAAGGCGCTCGACATCGCCGAATCCTCGCCGGTTGACGGCTTCGACGCCAAGCTTACCGGCGCATCCGATTATTCCGCCATCGCCGGCGCCGATGTCTGCATCGTCACCGCCGGCGTGCCGCGCAAGCCCGGCATGAGCCGCGACGACCTGCTCGGCATCAACCTCAAGGTCATGGAAGCCGTTGGCGCGGGCATCGCGCAGCACGCTCCGAACGCCTTCGTGATCTGCATCACCAACCCGCTCGACGCCATGGTCTGGGCGCTGCAGAAATTCTCCGGCCTTCCGGCCAACAAGGTCGTCGGCATGGCCGGCGTTCTCGACTCGGCCCGCTTCCGCTACTTCCTCGCCGAGGAGTTCAACGTTTCGGTTGAAGACGTCACCGCCTTCGTCCTCGGCGGCCATGGCGATACCATGGTTCCGGTCGCGCAGTATTCGACGGTTGCCGGCATTCCGCTGCCCGACCTCATCAAGATGGGCTGGACCACCCAGGAAAAGCTCGACGCGATCATCACCCGCACCCGTGGCGGCGGCGGCGAAATCGTGGCGCTCTTGAAGAACGGCTCGGCCTATTACGCGCCTGCCGCTTCCGCCATCGCCATGGCCGAAAGCTACCTCAAGGACAAGAAGCGCGTCATGCCGGCCGCCGCCCACCTCACCGGCGAATACGGCGTTGACGGCATGTATGTCGGCGTTCCGATCGTCATCGGCGAGGGCGGTGTCGAGCGCATCGTCGAAATTCCGCTGGAAGGCGAGGACAAGGCCGGCTTCGACAAGTCGGTGGACGCCGTGAAGGGCCTTTGCGATGCCTGCAAGGAAATCGCGCCCTCTCTGAAATAAGCCGCTTTCTCTAAAAGGACGGATATCGAATGAATATTCATGAATACCAGGCCAAGGCTCTGCTCAAGAGCTACGGCGCGCCGGTGGCCGATGGCGTCGCCATCCTGACCAAGGATGAAGTCGACGCCGCGGTGGCGAAGCTCCCGGGCCCGCTTTACGTGGTCAAGAGCCAGATCCATGCCGGCGGTCGCGGCAAGGGCAAGTTCAAGGAACTCGGCCCCGATGCCAAGGGCGGCGTGCGTCTGGCGAAGTCCGCCGATGAGGTGAAGGCGTTTGTGGACGAAATGCTCGGCAACACGCTGGTGACCAAGCAGACCGGCCCCGCCGGCAAGCAGGTCAACCGCCTCTATATCGAGGATGGCGCCGATATTGATCGCGAGCTTTACTGCTCGCTGCTGGTTGACCGCACGGTCGGCCGCGTGGCCTTCGTGGTTTCGACCGAAGGAGGCATGGATATCGAGACCGTTGCCGAGGAAACCCCGGAAAAGATCGTGACAGTCGCCATCGATCCGGATACGGGCGTGACGGCCTCCGACGTCAAGACGCTCTGCGAGGCGCTGAAGCTTGAGGGCGATGCCGCCAAGGACGCCGAGCGTTTGTTCCCGATCCTCTACAAGGCCTTTGTCGAGAAAGACATGAGCCTTCTCGAGATCAACCCGCTGATCGTCATGGAAAACGGCCGTCTGCGCGTCCTCGACGCCAAGTGCTCTTTCGACGGCAACGCGCTGTTCCGCCACGACGATGTGCGCGCCCTGCGCGACACCACGGAAGAGGATGCCAAGGAAATCGAGGCCTCCAAGTATGACCTCGCCTATGTCGCGCTCGACGGCAATATCGGTTGCATGGTCAATGGCGCAGGCCTTGCCATGGCGACCATGGACATCATCAAGCTCTACGGCGCCGAGCCCGCGAACTTCCTCGATGTCGGCGGCGGCGCGTCCAAGGAAAAGGTTACGGCGGCGTTCAAGATCATCACCGCCGATCCGGCCGTGAAGGGCATTCTGGTCAACATCTTCGGCGGCATCATGCGCTGCGACGTTATCGCCGAAGGCGTGATCGCCGCGGTCAAGGAAGTCGGTCTCAAGGTGCCGCTGGTCGTCCGTCTCGAAGGCACCAATGTCGAACTCGGCAAGAAGATCATCAACGAGAGTGGCCTCAACGTCATCTCCGCCGATGATCTCGACGACGCGGCCCAGAAAATCGTTTCGGCCGTTAAGGAGGCCTGAGTACCCATGTCCATTCTGGTAAACAAAGACACCAAGGTTCTGGTTCAGGGCCTCACCGGCAAGACCGGTACCTTTCACACCGAGCAGGCGCTTGCCTATTACGGCACCAAGATGGTCGGCGGTATCCACCCGAAGAAGGGCGGCGAGCAGTGGAGCTCGGGCGTTGACGGCACAAATCTGCCGATCTTCGCTTCGGTTGCCGAAGGCAAGGAAAAGACCGGCGCCGATGCATCCGTGATCTACGTTCCGCCGGCTGGCGCGGGCGCTGCGATCCTGGAAGCCATCGAAGCCGAAATTCCGCTGATCGTCTGCATCACCGAAGGCATTCCGGTGGCCGACATGGTCAAGGTCAAGGCCAGGCTCGACAAGTCGAAGTCGCGCCTGATCGGCCCGAACTGCCCCGGCGTTCTGACGCCGGAAGAATGCAAGATCGGCATCATGCCGGGCTCGATCTTCAAGAAGGGCTCCGTCGGCGTTCTGTCGCGCTCCGGCACGCTTACCTATGAGGCCGTGTTCCAGACCACCAATGAAGGCCTCGGCCAGACCACGGCCGTCGGCATTGGCGGCGACCCGGTCAAGGGCACCGAGTTCATCGACATGCTGGAAATGTTCCTGGCCGACGACGCCACCCAGTCGATCATCATGATCGGCGAGATTGGCGGCTCGGCCGAGGAAGAGGCTGCCCAGTTCCTGAAGGACGAGGCCAAGAAGGGCCGCAAGAAGCCGATGGTCGGCTTCATCGCGGGCCGTACCGCCCCTCCCGGCCGCACCATGGGCCATGCCGGCGCTGTTATCTCCGGCGGCAAGGGTGGCGCTGAAGACAAGATCGAGGCGATGGAATCGGCCGGCATCACCGTGTCGCCGTCTCCGGCGCGTCTTGGCAAGACGCTGGTTGAAGTCCTGAAGGGCTGATCCAGTTGAGAAAGATGTCGTGGCGACCGGCGGGTCGCCACGAAAATACCGTTTTCCGCGTGATGTCACGGCGGCTCGACGGAATTTCAGAGGGTGGACCGGCGTGAGGCCGGTTTCACCGTTTCAAGCGGGAGGCGGACGAATTCGTCCGCGCGTGCACATGTCCAGGCAAGAAGCCAACGAACAATTTCTCCTGACCTCGTTTCTCGATGGGGCGAATGCCACCTATATCGAGCATCTCTACGCGGCCTATGAGGATGATCCGAATTCGGTGTCGGAAGAATGGCGCGATTTCTTCAAGGCGCTCGGCGATGATCCGGACGCGGTGAGGAAGGCGGCCGAGGGCGCGTCCTGGAAAAAGGACAACTGGCCGGTAAAGCCCGCCGACGAGCTGACCGCCGCCCTTGACGGCAATTGGGGCGATGTCGAGCGCGTTGTGGAGAAGAAGCTCACCGCCAAGGCGGCGGCCGAGGGTGCCGCCCTTTCCGGCGAGGAAGTGCTGCGCGCCACCCGCGATTCCGTGCGCGCGCTGATGATGATCCGCGCCTTCCGCATGCGCGGCCATCTGCACGCCAAGCTTGACCCGCTCGGTCTCGCCGGCATGGCGGACGACGATTACAACGAATTGTCGCCCCAGGCCTACGGCTTCACCGAGGCCGATTTCGACCGCCCGATCTTCATCGACAATGTCCTGGGACTGGAATACGCCACGATCCCGCAGATGGTCGATATTCTGACCCGCACCTATTGTTCGACGCTCGGCGTCGAATTCATGCACATCTCCAATCCGGAGGAAAAGGCGTGGATTCAGGAGCGGATCGAAGGTCCTGAAAAGAGCATCACCTTCACCGAGAACGGCAAGAAGGCGATCCTGCAGAAGCTGGTCGAGGCCGAGGGCTTCGAGAAATTTCTCGATGTCAAATACAAGGGCACCAAGCGTTTCGGCCTGGATGGCGGCGAGTCGCTGATCCCGGCCATGGAGCAGATCATCAAGCGCGGCGGTTCGCTGGGCCTGAAGGAGATCGTGCTCGGCATGCCGCATCGCGGCCGCCTCAACGTGCTCTCGCAGGTGATGGCCAAGACCCACCGCGCGATCTTCCACGAGTTCAAGGGCGGCTCGTTCAAGCCCGACGACGTCGAGGGTTCCGGCGACGTGAAGTACCACCTCGGCGCGTCCTCGGACCGCGAATTCGACGGTAACAATGTCCACCTGTCGCTGACGGCGAACCCCTCGCATCTGGAAATCGTCGATCCGGTGGTGATGGGCAAGGCCCGCGCCAAGCAGGATATCCTCGCCACCCAGCGCGAGGGCGAGATCGTTCCGCTTTCCGAGCGCGCCAAGGTCATGCCGCTCTTGCTGCACGGCGATGCCGCCTTTGCCGGCCAGGGCGTGGTGGCCGAGGTTCTGGGGCTTTCGGGCCTGCGCGGCCATCGCGTGGCCGGCACGGTGCATTTCATCGTCAACAACCAGATCGGCTTCACCACCAACCCGGCCTTCTCGCGCTCCTCGCCCTATCCGTCGGATGTGGCGAAGATGATCGAGGCGCCGATCTTCCACGTCAATGGCGACGATCCGGAAGCCGTGGTCTATGCCGCCAAGATCGCGACCGAGTTCCGGATGAAGTTCCACAAGCCGGTCGTCATCGACATGTTCTGCTATCGCCGCTTCGGCCATAACGAGGGCGACGAGCCGTCCTTCACCCAGCCGAAGATGTACAAGGCGATCCGTGGTCACCAGACCGTGACCCAGCTCTATGCCGAGCGGCTGATCAAGGAAGGCCTGATCACCAAGGACGAGTTCGAGCAGATGCTTTCCGACTGGAAGGATTTCCTCGAACAGGAATTCGAGGCCGGCTCCTCCTACAAGCCGAACAAGGCCGACTGGCTGGACGGCGAGTGGTCGGGCCTGCGCGCCGCCGACAATGCCGATGAGCTGCGCCGCGGCAAGACCTCGGTTCCGATGAAGACGCTGAAGGAAATCGGCAAGAAGCTGACCGAGGTTCCGGAAGGCTTCAACGTGCACCGCACCGTGCAGCGCTTCCTCGACAACCGCGCCAAGATGATCGAGACCGGCGAGGGGATCGACTGGGCCATGGGTGAGGCGCTGGCCTTCGGCGCGCTCTGCCATGAGGGCTTCAAGGTCCGTCTGTCGGGTCAGGATGTCGAGCGCGGCACCTTCTCGCAGCGCCATTCGGTGCTCTACGATCAGGAAACCGAGGAGCGCTATATCCCGCTCCAGCATATTCACCAGGCGCAGGGCCGCTACGAAGTCGTGAACTCGATGCTTTCGGAGGAAGCCGTGCTCGGCTTCGAATACGGCTATTCGCTGGCCCGCCCGAACGCGCTGACGCTGTGGGAAGCCCAGTTCGGCGATTTCGCCAATGGCGCGCAGGTGATCTTCGACCAGTTCATCTCGTCGGGCGAGCGTAAATGGCTGCGCATGTCCGGTCTCGTCTGCCTTCTGCCGCACGGCTATGAGGGGCAGGGGCCGGAGCACTCGTCCGCCCGCCTGGAGCGCTGGCTGCAGATGTGCGCCGAGGACAACATGCAGGTTGCCAACTGCACCACGCCAGCGAACTATTTCCACATTCTGCGCCGCCAGCTGAAGCGCGACTTCCGCAAGCCGCTGATTCTGATGACGCCGAAGTCGCTGCTGCGCCACAAGCGCGCAACCTCGACGCTGTCGGAAATGGCGGGCGAGACCGCGTTCCACCGCCTGTTGTGGGATGACGCGGTCGAGCACGACACGCCGATCAAGCTGGTCAAGGATGCCAAGATCCGGCGCGTGGTTCTGTGCTCGGGCAAGGTCTATTACGACCTGTTCGAGGAACGCGAGAAGCGCGGCATCGACGACATCTACCTTCTGCGCGTCGAGCAGCTCTATCCCTTCCCCGCCAAGGCGCTGATCAACATGCTGTCGCGCTTCAAGAACGCGGAGATGGTATGGTGCCAGGAAGAGCCGAAGAATATGGGCGCATGGTCGTTCATCGAGCCTTATCTGGAATGGGTGCTGACCCATATCGACGCCAAGCACACCAGGGTGCGCTATGCCGGTCGTCCGGCGGCTGCTTCCACGGCCACAGGCCTGATGTCGCGCCATCTGGCGCAACTCGAGGCCTTCCTGGAAGACGCGCTCGGCGAGTGATTTGAACTTTCCCAGCATGCCGGTCGAGGAGCCCGGCATGCGCAAACCGCCTCAAGGCGTTTTGAAACAGACATTATCAAGATCGGGACTTTTGAAATGGCCACTGAAATCCGCGTTCCCACTCTGGGCGAATCCGTTACCGAGGCGACGGTCGGCACCTGGTACAAGAAGGTCGGCGACGCGATTGCCGCCGACGAGCCGATTGTCGAGCTTGAAACCGACAAGGTGACCATCGAGGTTCCCGCACCCGCCGCCGGCGTGCTGTCGGAAATCGTCGCCGCCGAAGGCGAGACGGTTGAGCTGAATGCCCTGCTCGGCCAGATCGGCGAGGGCGACGCCGCCGCCGCCAGCGAGAAGAAGGAAGAAAAGCCCAAGGAAGAGGCGCCGAAGGAAGAGGCCAAGGCTGAAGAAAAGGCCGATGGCAAATCCGGTGATATGCCGGCCGCTCCCGCCGCCGCCAAGATGATGGCCGAGAAGAACATCTCGGAAGATCAGGTCGAAGGCACCGGCAAGCGCGGCCAGATCCTGAAGGGCGACGTGATTGCCGCAGCCGCCAAGGGCACGTCCTCGCCCGCTCCGTCGGACACGAAGGCGCCGGCGCGCGGCCCCTCAAAGGTCGAGGATGCCGACCGCGAAGAGCGCGTCAAGATGACCCGCCTGCGCCAGACCATCGCCAAGCGTCTCAAGGACGCCCAGAACACGGCCGCGATGCTGACCACCTTCAACGAGGTGGACATGACGGCGGTGATGGAGATGCGCAACAAGTACAAGGACCTGTTCCTGAAGAAGCACGACGTCAAGCTCGGCTTCATGGGCTTCTTCACCAAGGCCGTCTGCCACGCGCTGAAGGAAATCCCGGCGGTGAACGCCGAGATCGATGGCACGGACATCATCTACAAGAACTTCTGCCACATCGGCATGGCCGTCGGCACCGACAAGGGCCTCGTGGTCCCGGTCGTGCGCGATGCCGACCAGATGTCGATTGCCGAGATCGAGGCCGAGATCGCGCGTCTCGCCAAGGCGGCCCGTAGCGGCCAGCTTTCCATGGCTGACATGCAGGGCGGCACCTTCACGATCACCAATGGCGGCGTCTACGGCTCGCTGATGTCCTCGCCGATCCTGAACGCGCCGCAGTCCGGCATTCTCGGCATGCACAAGATCCAGGAGCGGCCGATGGCGATTGGCGGCCAGGTCGTCATCCGCCCGATGATGTATCTGGCGCTGTCCTACGACCACCGCATGGTCGATGGTCAGGAAGCGGTGACCTTCCTGGTGCGCGTCAAGGAAACGCTGGAAGATCCCGAACGCCTCGTTCTCGATCTCTGATCAACAAAACCTGGGGGCCGGGACATGAGCATCGAATTCCTGATTACGGCGCTGATTGTTGTTCTGGCTCCCGGCACGGGCGTGGTCTACACGCTCGCGACAGGGCTGGCGCAGGGCAGGATGGCAAGCGTGGCGGCCGCCTTGGGCTGCACGCTCGGCATCATTCCGGCAATCCTGGCCTCCGTCTTCGGCCTCGCCGCGCTGTTTCATACCAGCGCGCTGCTTTTCCAGACGGTCAAGTTCGCCGGTGTTGCCTATCTGCTCTATCTGGCCTGGCAGACGCTGAAGGATCGCGGCGCAATGCGTGTCAGCGGCGAGGGCGTCGAGCGGCGCAACCTTTTCCAGATCGCCCGCAACGGCTTTCTCATCAATATCCTGAACCCGAAGCTCTCGATCTTCTTCCTCGCCTTCCTGCCGCAATTCGTTTCGCCGGCTGCCGCTTCGCCGGTCCTTGAGATGCTGGCGATGTCGGCCGTGTTCATGGCGATGACCTTTGCGGTCTTTGTCGTCTACGGTCAGTTTTCCGGTCTGATGCGTGACCGGGTGCTTTCGAGCGAGCGGGCAATGGCATGGATGCGGCGGAGCGTGGCGCTGGCCTTTGCCGGTTTCGGACTGAAGCTGGCGCTCTCCAGCCGCTGACAACATGCCAAGGAGTTTTCCGTCAGTCATGTCTTCGTCCGCTTCGATTGTCTCTGCACTGGCTGTCGCGTTGACGATTGCTGGCTGTCAGAAAAAGGAGCCCTTCGATATGGCTGCCGTCTCCAGCAATCTCGAAGTCTTCTCCATGGACAGCGCGGCCATGAAGGCGAACTATCTGGTAGAAGTCCCGATCGGCGAGCTTGAACTACCGGATGGCCGGCTCGTCGCGATGGACCCGCTGGTGATGCCGGAAATGGAATCATTCGAACGGAAGGTTCCCGAAGGCGTCTACCCGGTGACGTTCATCCGGGGCGACGAAGAATATGCCCGACCCGCGCTTCTGGTGATCCGTTTCTCGGATGAGCCGGTCGAGCGCTTCGAACTGGCAACGCGACCGGGACAAAACGTGGAAGACCTCGAAGAGGGCTATTTCTATGGCATTCCGGTCGACACCGGACTTGCCGCATTTGCCAATAGCGGCTTTGCCGCCGCCGAGAAGAAGCGCGACGCCGAGGAACGCGAAAGGCACGGTGACGACTATATCTCCTATTACGACGATGTGCTCGCCGAGGCGCTGCCGGGCGACAGCAATGATGAGCATGTGCTCCACCATCCCATAGAGGGCGATTTCGGTGCGGCGGCGATCAGCCAGTCAGGCTGGGGCGACGGGTTTTACCCGGTGATATGGGGGCTTGCCGCAGACGACAGCCCGGTGCTTGCCTTTATCGATTTCTATGTGATCGAGAACGGCGAGGGGCTGGAGCCCGGCGAACTTGCCAGCCGCAGGGCGCTGGATGCGATGACCGAGCAGCAAAAAGCGGATAATGTCGCCGCATATGACGCCATGAAGATGGGCGATATGAATGGCTTTGCCGCCTATGTCGACGACAAACGGATCAAACCCGAGGATCCGGTCATCCTTACGGGTGGGTCATTCATGGCGGAGGCGATCAGGCTGAACAACGCAGAGGCGCTGAAGATCATGATGGACGCTGGCGCGCGCGCCAAGCCCGGTGCGGTCGATTCGGAGTGGATCGAAAGTTATTACGGTTATGCGGAAGACCTGAACGAAGGCGCCCGCAAAACCGGAACGATACCGCCACGCTCCGAGGAGTTGATGGCGCTGTTGAGACAACTCGAAAGCGGGAACGCCGGACAATAGGCGGTTTCTGCCCAAGCAGAGGATAGAAGAATGGCATATGATCTCATCGTAATCGGTTCCGGTCCCGGCGGCTATGTCTGCGCGGTCAAGGCATCGCAGCTCGGCATGAAGGTCGCCGTCGTCGAGAAGCGCGCCACCTATGGCGGCACCTGCCTGAACATCGGCTGCATCCCCTCCAAGGCGTTGCTGCATGCCTCGGAATATTACGCACACGCCGCCCATGGCATGGAAAGCCTCGGTATCAAGCTTTCCGGCGTCGAACTCGACCACGACAAGCTGATGGGCCACAAGGACGCGGTGGTGAAGTCGAATGTCGAAGGCGTCGCCTTCCTGTTCAAGAAGAACAAGATCGACGGCATTCAGGGCACGGGCAAGATCCTCGCGCCCGGCAAGGTGCAGGTGACCAAGGAAGACGGCTCGACCGAGGAGCTTGAGGCGAAGAACATCGTGATCGCCACCGGCTCCGATGTCGCCGGCATTCCGGGCGTCAATGTCGAGATCGACGAGGAGACCATCGTTTCCTCCACCGGCGGCATTGCGCTCAAGAAGGTGCCGGAAAAGATGATCGTTGTCGGCGGCGGCGTGATTGGCCTCGAGCTTGGCTCGGTCTGGTCGCGTCTCGGCGCCAAGGTGACGGTTGTCGAGTTTCTCGACAAGATCCTCGGGCCGATGGATGGCGAGGTCTCCAAGCAGTTCCAGAAGATGCTTGTCAAGCAGGGCCTTGACTTCAAGCTGTCCGCCAAGGTGACGGCGGTCGAGAAGGCCGAAAACGGCGCGAAGGTGACCTTCGAACCGGTGAAGGGCGGCGATGCCGAAACCATCGAGGCCGATATCGTGCTGATTTCGACGGGCCGCAAGCCCTACACCGAGGGCCTCGGGCTGGAAGAGGCCGGCGTCAAGCTGGACGATCGTGGCCGCGTGGAAATCGACAACCACTTCAAGACCAATGTCGACGGCATCTATGCGATCGGCGATGTGGTCAAGGGCCCGATGCTCGCGCACAAGGCCGAGGACGAGGGCGTGGCGCTCGCCGAAATCCTTGCCGGCCAGGCCGGCCACGTGAATTATGACGTCATCCCGAGCGTGGTCTACACCCAGCCGGAAGTCGCCTCCGTCGGCAGGACCGAGGAAGAGCTGAAGAAGGCCGGCGTCGCCTACAATGTCGGCAAGTTCCCGTTCATGGCCAATGGCCGCGCCCGCGCGATGGAGGCGACCGACGGTTTCGTCAAGGTGCTCGCCGACAAGGAGACCGACCGCGTGCTCGGCGTTCATATCGTCGGCTTCGGCGCGGGCGAGATGATCCACGAGGCGGCGGTGCTGATGGAATTCGGTGGCTCGGCCGAAGACCTCGGCCGCACCTGCCACGCACACCCGACCATGTCGGAAGCGGTGAAGGAGGCGGCACTCGGCGCGTTCTTCAAGCCGATCCACATGTAAGGCAGGCGGGGTGCGCCAAGGCTCGTTGAGCCTATCCCACTCTCCTCCGTCATGCTCGGGCTTGTCCCGAGCATCTAAGCACGTATCAACACGACAGGCGTTTCGGATGAAAAGGTCTTCAAAGACAATTCATTACGAACCGCCCACGCCGCTCGTGCGGAAGGGTGGTTAGATCCTCGGGACAAGCCCGAGGATGACGTCCGCGCAAGAGGTAGGGTCGTCGACAATCTGAGAGCGCTTTCCGCCCGCTTCATGAAAACTTCGTGACCTTCGAAAGTGCGGCTTGCTTTGCGGGCCGCATTTTCGTTTCATGGTTTATACGAACAAGCTCTTGATAAGAGGGGTAAATCCTGTGCGTCCGACTCCGGTTTCCTTTTCGCGTTCGCAGCGCGCCCTGCACTGGATCATGGCGTTGCTGATCCTGTTCAACCTGCTGTTCTCCGATGATCTGGTGCGCTGGGGCGTTCTGTATTACGGCAACAAGCCCATTCCGGACGATGTTCAGCTCTCGGCCAATATTCATGCCTATGTCGGTATCGCCGTACTGATCCTCGCTTTGATCCGGCTGGCGCTGCGCTTCATCCAGGGCGTGCCGCCCGAGCCTGCGGGCGAGCCGGCGATCTTCCGGCTGCTTTCGAAGGTGGCGCACTGGACGTTTTATCTGATGTTCATCGTGATGCCGCTTGCCGGCATCGCCGGCTATTATTTCGACAGCGGGGCAGCCGCGCTGGCGCATGCCAATCAGATGAAGCTCGTGATGTGGTTTCTGATCATCACCCATATCGCCGCCGTCGCGGTCCACCAGCTCTACTGGAAGACCGGGATATTGAAGCGGATGACCACCGGTTGACGGCTACCGCGCGGTCGCGAGGCGGTGTCCGGCCTCGTCGAACGCATGGCAATGCGCGGGCGCGGCGGCGAGGTGGATCGTGGCTCCGGCGGCAAGCTCCCGGCCGGCCGGCTGTTCCAGGATGATCGGACCGTGGCCTTCGACATCGGCATGGACCAGCCGCGCATTGCCGAGATATTCCGTCAGCCTGACCTTCGCGGCGATGGCGCCCTGATTCTCTGACGTGATTTCGAAACTGTCCGGTCGGATGCCGCAATAGCGGGTTTCGGGCGGAAGCCCGCTCGCGGCGCGAAGGGTTTCGAAGGCCGGCGTCAGCTCGAAGATGTTCATCTTCGGCGCGCCGATGAACTGGGCGGCGAACAGATTTGCCGGGCGTTCATAGAGATCCTCGGGGCTGCCGACCTGCTCGATTTTGCCATCGCGCAGGAGCACGATCTTGTCGGCGAGCGTCATCGCCTCGACCTGGTCATGGGTCACATAGATCATCGTCCGCTTCAGCCGCGCATGCAGCTCCGAAATCTGGGTGCGCATATGTACCCGAAGCTCGGCATCGAGATTGGAGAGCGGCTCGTCGAACAGGAAGGTTTCCGGCTGGCCGACAATCGCGCGGCCGATCGCCACGCGCTGGCGCTGGCCGCCGGACAGCTCGCGCGGATAGCGCTCGGTGAGCGTGTCGAGCTGCAACGTGGCGACCGCCTCTTCCACCAGCCGGTCGATCTCGGCGGTCGGCGTCTTGCGCACCTTCAGCCCGAAGGCGATGTTTTCGCGCACCGTCAGATGCGGATAGAGCGCGTAGGACTGGAAGACCATCGCCACGCCGCGCCGGGCGGGCGCGATGTCGTTCATGCGCTTGCCGCCGATTTCCAGTGTGCCGCCGGTGATGTCCTCAAGGCCGGCGATCATCCTGAGCAGCGTTGACTTGCCACAGCCCGACGGGCCGACGAACACGCAGAACTCGCCGTCCTCGACCGCAAGATCGATGCCCTTGATGATCTCCGCCGCGCCATAGGACTTTCTGACGCCCTTCAGTTCAAGCTTGGCCATGTCTTCACTCCACGCGTCCGAACAGTTCGAGTCGCGGCGTCTCGCGGATATGCTGCGGCCATGCGAGTGGCACCTCGAAGCGGCTTGTCAACAGGTTCTGGAAGTCCGCCAGCCGCTCCGGCGTCTCGCGCACGCCGCGCGGCGAGATGTCGTTGTCGAGGCAGTAGGCGGCAAGCGCCCCGACGCTTTCGCCGATGTTCCACTCGACCGGATGCAGCCGGTAACAGCCATTGGTCAGATGGGTGGTTCCGATATTCTTGCAGGCGGGCAGCATGTTCTCGACCCGCTCCGGGATCAGGCTGCCCAGCGGAATCTGGAACGGCCAGTTGGCGATGTCGACATAGTTGCGCGGCGCGGTGGAGGGGTGAAGGTCGATGCGATAGGAGCCGACGCCGACGCTGTCGAAGAACTGCTCGGCGCCCTTCAGCCCTTCGCGGGCATCGATGCCGACATGGTTCTCGGTCACCGTGAAAAGCGCCTTGATGCGGCGGCTCTCGCGGATATAGGGGGCGACCGTCAGGCCATCAAGCGTGCCCATCACGCTTCCCGCCGGCTTTAGCCCGCGATAGCCGTAGCCGCCGTCATGGCGCGGGGCTTCGGTTTGCATCCAGTAGAGCATGGAGAGCGAGAGCTGGCGCGCACCTTCCAGATGCTTCTCCGCTTCCTCGGGCGAAACGCCGACGATCGGCCCGCCGCAATAGTCGATCTGCGGCCAGTTCACGAGGCAGATGTCGGAGGGATAGCGGTTGCCGACATGGTTCTTGCGATAGAATATCCGCCGGTAGTGCCAGTTGTCCGGCGCGAATTTCGCGTCGCTGTCGCCCACGAACAGCGGCCGGTTGTCTGGCTCCAGCGTCACGGGATTGGGGCCGATGAAGGAAAGCTGGCGGTCGGGCCAGAAATCGAGCCTGAAATCGCGCCAGATATCATAGTCGCGCGGGCGCTCGATGGTGTGGTCCTCGTCCGGGTGGTAGCTCATGGCGAAGCACCAGCTCACCGCCTGCTGGTCATTGGGGTCGGCCTCGCCCGCAAGGGCTGCCGGCTCGCCGGTCTGAGCCTGGCTTTCCGCGCCGATGACGTGCTCGACATTGCCGAGTTCCAGGAGATCGCCGAGCTCGGTGGCGTCGATGAAGTAGCGGCCGGTCAGAACCATCTCGCCGTGCTCGGCGGAGCGAACGGTGACGGCGGTGAAGCGGTCGCCATCGGTTTCGGCGGAAATCGGTTTGGCGTTCATAAGTACGGTCAGCCGCCCGGTCGCATACCACGGCGCAAGCAAGGCTTCGATCGCCGCCACACCGGCGCGCGGCTCAGCGCAGATCGGCGAGACATTGCCGCTGCCAGGGTTGAGGTTTTCGTCGTTGCGGGCCTCGTCGGTCAGCGGATAGTGGTCGCGGTAGTAATCGCGGATGTTCCGGCGAAGCGCGCGGTAGCTCGCGGTCGAGCCGTCCTTTTCGATCCACGGATTTTCATCCGGCGGCACGGCCTGCGTCGTCAACTGGCCGCCGAGCCATTTGAATTCCTCGGTCAGGATGACGCTGCGGCCGAGTTTCAGCGCCGAAAGCGCCGCCGCGACCCCGCCCAGACCGCCGCCGATGATGACGATGTCGCTGGTGAGTTCCTTCATTTTGTTATCCTTTCACGCCAGACAAGGCGAAACTTTCAACGATCTGGCGCTGGGCCAGAATGTAGACGATGAGCATGGGAATGACGGCGAGCGCGGTGGCCGCAAGCTGCAGGTGCCAGAGCGGCAGGCCGTAGGTGTCGGTGAAATTGGCAAGCGCCAGCGGCAGGGTGAACAGCTCGATGTCGTTGACAAACACCAGCGGCTCCAGAAACAGGTTCCACGAAAACAGGAAGGTGATGATGCCGACGGCGGCAAGCGCCGGCTTCGACAGCGGCAGCGCCACCTTGAAATAGACGCCGAAGCGCGTCAGCCCGTCCATGCGGCCGGCCTCCTCCAGCTCCTTCGGCAGAGCCAGGAAATACTGGCGCATCAGGAAGGTCGCCATCACCCCCTGCGAGCCGAAGATCGGGAGCAGGATCAGCGGCATATGGGTGTTCATCAGGCCGAGATTCTTCATCAGGAAGAAGTTCGGCACGATGGTGACCTCCTCCGGCATCATCAGCGCCGAGATCAGCAGCAGCAGCACCAGCGCGCTTCCGGCAAAGCGCAGCCGCGCCAGCGCATAGCCGGCCATCGACGACAGGAACAGCGTCAATCCGGTGACGAGCACGGCGATATAGAGCGAGTTGAAATATTGCCGCGCGAAGGGCTGATAGGCGAAGACCTCGGAAAAGTTCGACCAGTGGAATGTCGCCGGGATCAACGCGGCCGAGGAGAACACGTCCGCCTGACCCTTGAGCGCGCCCGACAGCATCCAGATGAACGGGAACACGAAGGGAATGGCGAGTGCGGAAAGGCCGATAACCCAGCAGATGCGGGTGATCTTCTGTTGCAGGCGGTAGTTCATTTGCGCACCGTTTTCAAAAGCATCTGCAGGATGGTGAGCGCCAGGATCAGCACGAACAGGACCACGGCGAGCGCCGAGGCATAGCCGGTGTTGAAGAACTTGAAGCCCTGCTCATAGATATAGAAGGCGAGCACGAGGGTGGCGTTCTGCGGCCCGCCGCCGGTCATCAGATAGATATGGTCGAACACCTTCAGCGAGCCGACCACCGTGATCACCATGATCACCAGCGTCGTCGGCGCCAGAAGCGGCCATGTGATGCGGCGGAAGATGTCCCAGCCATTGGCACCCTCCAGCCGCGCGGCCTCCTCATAATCGCGCGGGATCGCCTGGAGTGCGGCGATATAGAGGATCATGTTGAGGCCCACCGTTTTCAGCACGCGGGTGACGATCACCGAGGCCATGGCCCAGCGCGGCTCGTGCAGCCAGTTCGGCCCGTCAATGCCGACGACCGAGAGCGCCTGATTGACCGCGCCGCTTTCATGCTGGAGCAGGAACGTCCAGATGATCGCCCACGCCACCGCCGATGTGATGACGGGCGCGAAAAACAGCGTGCGGAAGACGACCACGCCCCGGAAGGGCCGCGACAGCGCAATCGCAAGCCCGAGCGCCAGCGCCATGTTGAGCGGCACGAGGCCCGCCGTGAACACCAGCGAATTGCCGAGCACGTGCCAGAACGTGTCGTTGCGGGTCAGCGCGTCGACATAGTTCTCCATGCCGACGAAGCGGGATTGCTGGGTCAGCAGGTTCCATTCCGTGGTGGAATAATAGAACACGGCGATCAGCGGGCCGACGAAGAAGATCAGGAACCCGGTCAAGATCGGGCTGACAAACAGCCAGCCGGCGATCGCCTCACGCGTCTTCAGTGTCAGTCCGGAACGGAGAGCGGACATCATCGCTTCCTTTATGCGGGCGAATTTCGAATGTTTTTGGTTTCCGGCGGATTGCCTTTGTCAGAAGGCAGACCGCTGGGTATTGCAAAGCGCTTCCCCGTCTTCAGCGTCATCCTCGGGCTTGTCCCGAGGATCTAACCACCTCACCTCGCGAGAAGCGTGGGCGGGCTTCCCGGTCGCGGGGGATCGGAGCCAAAACCCGCTGGCTCCTCTCGCGACAATGGGGATTAGATGCTCGGGACAAGCCCGAGCATGACGCCAAGGAGGAGGCTAGTCTTCCTTACTTCAACAGCGGGTCGATATCGTCGCAGAGCCTGGCAAGCACGGCGGGCACATCGGCGTCAGCTGCCCACAGCGCGTCGAAATCGGGCCGCGATGCTGCCTCGATCTGCGGGTAGCGCTCATGGCTCGGCAGCACTGAGCCGCCTTCGATCCCGGCCGCCACGATTTCCATCTGTTCCGGCGTCACGGCAGGGTTGCTGGAGAGGAATGCGTCGCTTTCCAGAACGCTGATGCGCGCCGGCGGGAAGAACTCGGCCATCTTGGCGACGTTTTCCGCCGAGGTCATATGCGCCAGGAATTCGGCCGCGACCTCCTTGTTCTTGCCCTGCGCGAAGGCGACGACGGCGGCCTGGCCGACGGTCGAGGCTTCACCCGCCGGACCGGAGGGCAGGGGCGCGATCCCCCAGTCGAAGCCGACATCC
Source organism: Martelella mediterranea DSM 17316 (assembly GCF_002043005.1). Lineage (NCBI taxonomy): Bacteria > Pseudomonadati > Pseudomonadota > Alphaproteobacteria > Hyphomicrobiales > Aurantimonadaceae > Martelella > Martelella mediterranea. The sequence continues at coordinate 2,264,789 of NZ_CP020330.1, forward strand.
GCCAGCTTGGTGACGCGCGAAATCTGCGTCATCGTGAGCGCGGCGTTGCCGGAGAAGAAATCGCCCTGCTCGCCCGGCGGCACAGTCGACTGATCGGCATAGACCATGTCGTGGAAAAGCTGGACGGCCTCGGCCGCTTCCGGGCTGTCGAGCGTGCAGGCGCCATCGGTCCAGGCCTCGCCGCCATAGGCGCGCACGATCGGCATCAGACTGTGCATCACGCGGGCGCCATAGCCCTGGCCGTCGACGGTCTCATAGCCCCAGACGCCGGCATCGGCGTTGCGCAGGGCCGCCGCATCGGATTTGAGCTGTTCCCAGGTCCATGTGCCGTCCGCCGCGCGCTCGGCAGGCGTTTCCAGACCGGCCTCGTCATAGAGCGTCTTGTTGAAGTAGATCAGGAAGGGCGAGGTGGAGAAGGGGATGCCGTAAACCGCATCGCCCTTGGTCCAGAGCCCCATCGCCGGCTCGGAGAAATCGGCATAATTGTAATCATCAGCCGCCGTCAGCGTGTCGGAAACATTCTCAAGCACGCCGGCATTCACAAACGCGGGCGCGGAGCTTTCCAGCAGCCAGCCGAGATCAGGCGGATTGCCGCCGGCAAGCTGGAGCGTCAGCTTCTGCACATAATCGCCGAACGGAATGGTGTCGAACTGCACAGTGACGTCCGGATGGGTTTCGGTAAAGCTTTCGGCAATGCCGTTCAGCATCGCCAGATGCGCCTCGCTGCCGGTCCACACGGTGAACCGAAGCTCCTCGGCCGCCGCCGCCGAGGCGAGGGTGCCGGTGAGGGCTGTTGCGATGATTAAACGCTTAATCATTTGGGTCGACATGATCTCTTAAACCTCCCGTTTCAGATCAGATTCAAATTGCTTGCAATGTTGCCCCCGGCACATAGCCGCAGGGCAGTGTGGTGCGCATGATGTCGTGCTCGGGATCGCCGATCCTGGCAATCAGGTTGCGCACCGCGCGTTCCCCCATCTCTTCGCGGGGAATGGATATCCGGGTCCATCGTTCGACTCCGGCCGGGTCGAGCATCGGCGCGGCGAGCGCGACGATGGAAGCGGTGCCGGGCACGCTGCCGCCGGTCGCCGCGATCTGCCGTTCGAGCGCGACGGCATGGCTGAAGGTCTCGGTCAGGAAGACCGTGACGCCCGCGCCAAGCCAGGCGGAAACCTTCTCGGTGTCGATCGCCGCGGGCTCAAGCCGTTCGACCGCAAGGGTCAGCCCCTCGGCGGCGCTCTTGCGGAAGCCCGCCTCGCGGTCGGCATGCTGTTCGCGCACTTCGGTGCCGCCCAGAAACAGCATCTTCTTGTGGCCGAGTGCGGCGCAACGCTCGACGACGTCGCTGACGGCGGAAGCATAGTCGGCGGCAACCCAGTCAATCTCGGCGCCTTCCGCCTCGCGGCGGCCGATCGTCACGAAGGGAAAGCCGGTGTCATGAAGCCGTTTCAGCTCGCTTTTGTCCGGTTCCTCGCCCAGCAGCACCGCGCCATCGGCCACGCCCATGCGGTTGGTGCCGGAGGGAAAGATGCTGCGCGGGCCGGTGTCGAGCGAGGACGAGGTGAACAGCAGCAGGTCCTGCCCAAGCTTCATCGCGCCGCGTTCGATGCCCAGCAGAAACGGATAGAAGAAGTTCTCCCGGTCGGAGGGAAACATCGCCTCATAGGTGAACACGCCGATGATATTGCGTCGACCGCGCGCCAGCGATTGCGCCACGATATTCGGCGCATAGCCAAGCGCTTCCATGGCAGCGCGAACGCGCTTTTCGGCCTCCTCGCCAACGCGGATGGTCTTGCCGGGCTTCGGCGAAATCACGGCGGATACGACGGCGGTGGAAACCCCCGCCATCGCCGCGACATCGCTCTGGGTCACGCGCCGCGCGCGCTTCGGCCCGGTCAAAGTCAAGATATCCTCCCGAATGCTTTTGATTAAGCGTATAATCAAAGCGAAACGCGGTCAATGGGGTCGGTGTGAAATCTTTGCCAGGTGCGGATTTGAACTGACTTTTCGCCCTAGACGCCTGTCGAGCAGACGCGTTCTTAGATGCTCGGGACAGGCCCGAGCATTGGCGGCGTTGAGGGGGAAGGCCTTATCACCAGACTGAGTTATCTGGATGGCTATCTCGTCATCAACGTCTCGAAGCATTAGAATTCTGGTGCTGCCGATGAACGGCAAGGGGTGAAAAGGAGAACCAGATGACAAAGTCGCAATTATCGGTGCGCAGCGCCCGCGCGCGCAATTTGGCGCATCGTCTGGCCCAGCGCGAAAGATGTTCCATTGCCGATATCGTCGAGCGCGCGCTGGAGGCTTATGCCGAGCGGGAGGCCGGATGGGAGCCGGCACGGCAATTCTACGCGCGAATTGGCGGCGCGAAGGATGACGATTTCGAAGTAATTATCGCTGCCCACCGCAAACCTCATGCAGGGCCGGAATTGTAGCCTTTTCGGCTCCGACACTCAACGAGCCCTTACCGCCGCGACAGCGCAACCGACGAACAGGGCGCATCCAGCAGGTCGGCCAGTTCGTCATCGAGATGCATCAGCGAGATCGAGACGCCGGCCATGTCGAGCGAGGTGTAGTAGCGCCCGACCAGCGATCGCGTGACCTTGAGCCCGTGCGCCTTGAGCCGCTTTCTGATGCGGCCGTTCAGGATGTAGAGCTCCATGTCCGGCGTCGCGCCCAGCGAATTGACCAGCAGGGCGACGCGATCGCCTTCCTTCGGCATCATTTCATCGAGCAGGCGGTCGATCACGAGATCGGCGGCCTGATCGGCCGTGCCGATGGCGGCGCGGGCAATGCCGGGTTCGCCATGAACGCCGACGCCGATCTCCATCTCGTCGGGTCCGAGCTGAAAGGTCGGGCGGCGGGTTTCGATCGAAGCGCCGGGCTCCAGCGCCAGTCCCATGGTGAAGGTGCGCTCATTGGCCCGCCGCGCCACTGCCACGCAGGCGTCAAGCGGCATCATCCGCTCGCAGGCCGCGCCCGCGACCTTGAAGATGAACACATTGCCGGCGACCCCACGCCGCGTGGCCCGCATCTCCTTTGGCGATGAGGCGATGTCGTCGGTGGTGACGACGGCCTGCACTTCAATGCCCTCGGCCGCGGCCATTTCGGCGGCGATCTCGAAATTCATCACGTCGCCGGAGAAATTGCCGAAAATGTGCAGCACGCCGGCCCCGCCATCAACCGCGCGGGTGGAGGCGAGGATCGGGTCGGGCGGCGGGGCGGCGAACACATTGCCGACGACGACCGCATCCGCAAGCCCCTGGCCGACATAGCCGAAAAAGCCGGGCTCGTGCCCCGCGCCGCCGCCGATGACGAGGCCGACCTTGCCGGGGCGGGGAGCGTGAACCGAACGCAGGGCGCGCGGTGCGCCCGGAACCGGGGCCAGGATTTCCGGATGCGCCAGAAGCGCGCTCGCCAGCGTTTCGTCGACCGCGTCCTGCGGCCGGTTGATGAATTTCTTGGTGTGGACCCGTTCGGGCAGTTGCGGCGCTCTGGCGGTCTCCATCCGCTGCGGGCGAATATCCACATTCTCGGAGCGCAATATGCCCCAGGCGGTGTCCACATCGGTGACCAGCACGCTGACATAGCCGCCGCGCAGCGCCGCGAGGATCGCCTGTACCTTGTCGATCCCGCCGGCGACCGCGATCCTCTGGGGAATGGCGCGCAGCGCGGCAAGCTCGATGCCGACCGTGCGCCCGTCGAGCGGGCCGGCCACGGGTTCGCCGCGCGCATTGATCAGCCGCCCGGCAATGCTGCCGACAGCGGCGTGATAATGCTCGTTGACATCCACCTTGTCGAAGAAGCCGCTGGTGTGGATCGTGCTTTCAGCGCGCAGCGACGAGATGCCGAGCAGGATGCGGTTTGCTGCTGCCAGCACGCCGAGCTGTTCGGCGATGACCGGCTCTTCGAACAGCACGTCCCTAACTGAAGCGGATGACAGGATCGCGGGCGAGGACAGCGGAATGCAACGGGCGTCGAGCGCCTCGGCCAGCCGCGTCGCGCAGGCTTCCGGCGTCCACGGGATCTTGGCGGTCGTGCCGCCGGTGGCCTGAACCACGCGCATGTCTCTGAGATTGACGCGCTCGACGGCATTGGCGATCGCCAGCATCGTCCGGCCCCAGGTCACCGCGATGGTGTCGCCGGATTGCGCATGCAGCGCCAGCACCTGCGCGCCCGCGGCCCCCAGCCGCTCCGTCAGCGTGCGCTCGCCGCCGGTTGACGGGATCACCAGACAATCGGCGAGGCCGAAATGCTCCTTCAGGCTCTGAGCGAGCGACAATTGCCGGAATTTTTCCGGCGCGATCTCGATCGAGACAATGCCGCGTGTGCGGGCATCGGCGAGATAGGCGTTCACGGTGGGGCGCGAAATGCCCATGGCGACGGCAATGTCGCCCTGGGTCATGCCCTCCTCGTAATAAAGCCATGCCGCCCACAGCAGTGGATCGCCGCCGAAGCGCAGGGGCAGTTGGGAGCTGGATTGCCTCTCGGAGGCGGACAGGGCGCGCGGACCGCTCTTTCGTGCCATCAAAGGGTCTCTCGCTCAGTTGCCGAGCAGACCCATTCGCGGGCGGTGTCGATCAGCGCGGCCGCGGAGACCGCGCCGGGATCGAGATGGCCGATAGTGCGCGCGCCAAGGCGAGCGGCGCGGCCCTTGGCCGCCACCATGCCGCGCGTCGCCTCGGCCCCTTCTTTGGCGGCGGCAGCGGCGCGGGTCATGATCTGAGCGAGTGTTTCACCCTCATTCCTGGCATCGCGGATCGCATGGGTCGCCGGCAACCACGCATCCAGCATGGTCTTGTCGCCGGGGGATGCCTTGCCGCGTTCCTCGATTCCTTCCGAAATCGAGATCAGAATATCGGCAAGGCGCTCGATCGGCACCTGTTTGTCTTCCGGCATGGCAAGGCCCGCGCGCGTCAGCCCGCTGGCATAGAGCGGACCGGTGGTGGCGCCGACGGCGTTGAGAAAGGAGCGGCCCGCCTGCGTCAGCGCGATCCGGAGCGAGGGATAGTCGGCGGCATCGTGGGTCAGCGCCACGGCGGCGGCGGAAAAGCCTTCGGCCATGGCCGTGCCGTGATCGGCATCGCCGATCGCCCCATCCAGTTCCGCGAGATAATCGCGTTCATCATTCATCCGGCGCGCGAAGGCGCGAAACAGATCGGCGAGGGCATGGCAATCGAGATACATCATGGCCGCATTATGCTGCGAGGAGGCGGGCGAGCACAAGCGATTCCGTGCCCGCCCGCGCCGCCTTCATCAATCCTGAAGGCGGCGGGAGAACCCGTTTCCAAGTTCGGTCAGGATCATGCAGCAGGAGGTGGCGCCTGCATCCAGAACCCCGCGCGAGCGCTCGCCGAGCCGGCTGGCGCGCCCGATGCGGGCAACCAGATCGACGGTGGAATCCCGACCCTTTTCCGCGGCTTGCGCCATCGCCTGAAGGGCAGGGGCGAAGCCGTCCGCCTTCGCGGCGTCGAATGCCTCGACGGCCGGAACCAGCGTGTCGATCAGCGTCTTGTCGCCGACCTTGGCCGAACCGGTGGAGCGCACGCCCGAAAGACCCGCATTTAGCATCTGCGAAAACGCATCGGCATCGATGGCGGTGCGCCCCTTGATCGACGAGGCCATTTCCTGGAACATCAGACCATAGAGCGGACCCATGGAACCGCCGATCTCCGACATCAGAACATCCGACAGCACGCTCATCGCCTCGTCGAGCGTCATCTGCGAACCAGCGATCCGCTCGGCGGCGCGGCCGAAGCCCTTGGCCATGTTGATGCCGTGGTCGCCATCGCCGATCTTGCCGTCGATCTCCGAAAGCCAGGCCTTGTTCTCGACGATCACCGCCGCGATCTCCTCGACGATCGCTGCATTGCCGGCATTCTTCACCGAAGGGCCGTTGATGGTTTCGGGCGCGCGCGGAGCGTCGTTCTCGGTGTTTTCCGTCTTCGCTGGAGCGATGGTCGAAGCCTTGGCGGCAGCTGGCTGGATGTTCGGCGCGGCATTGCCGGTCTGGCTGAAGCCGGGCGCGGTCGCTTCCATATCCAGCAGCGCCTTCATCTCGTCATCCAGCACCATGACCGACAGGGTCGCGCCGATCATTTCCAGCGAGGTGAAGTAATTGCCGACATAGGCGCGGTAGACGGTGGCGCCGCGCGCCTCGATTTCCTGCTCCATGCGGTCGTAAAGCACATAGAGTTCGTTGACCGGGGTTGCGCCCAGGCCGGAGACCAGCACGGCGACTTCGCTGCCCTTCGGCAGATCATGATCGTCCATGACGATCTTGACCATGTCGGCGGCGACCTCATTGGCGCTCTTCAGCGGTTCCACGCGGGTGCCAGGCTCGCCGTGGTGGCCGATGCCGACCTCCATCGTGCCCGGCTCGATCTGGAAATTCGGATGACCGACGGCCGGCAGTGTGCAGGGGCCAAGCCCGACGCCGACGGAGCGCACGCTGTCGATCGCCTTCTGGGCGGCGGCCTGCACGTCGGCAAGCGTCCCGCCTCTAGCGGCGACCGCGCCGGCGATCTTCCACATGAAGATCTCGCCGGCCACGCCGCGGCGCTTCTCGCGCTCGGAAAGCGGGGCCGAGCAGACATCGTCATTGGCGACCACGGTCGCGACCGCGATGCCCTCTTTCTCAAGCATGCCGGCGGCCATTTTGACGTTCATGTTGTCACCGGCGTAATTGCCATAAAGCACCGCAACGCCAGCCCCGCCATCGGCGGCGCGCATCGCATCGGCAAAGCTCTTGGCCGTCGGCGAGGAGAACAGTTCGCCGACGGCGACCGCGTCCACCATGTTGCGGCCGGTATAGCCGATGAAGGCCGGCTCGTGGCCCGAACCGCCGCCGGTGACGATGCCGACCTTGCCGGAAACCGGCGCTGTCTGCGATACGATCACGCGCGGATTGGCCGGGTCGAGCCGCACCAGATCGCGGTGGGCCCTGACGAAACCGGCCACGGTCTCGTCGACAAGATCGTCGGGGTTGTTGATAAATCTCTGCATTGAAGCGACCTTATCGTTCATCATTTACCGGACGGTGTAGCCGCCATCGACAAGAAGGTCCGCGCCGTTGATCATCGCCGCCTCATCGGAAGCGAGGAACACGGCGGCGGCGGCGATTTCTTCCGGCTCGGCAAAGCGGCCGCTCGGGATCTGGGCCTTCATCGCCTCGCCCTTTTCGCCTTCCCATGCCTTGCGGCCGAGATCGGTCATCACCACGGTGGGCGAGATCGAATTGGCGGTGATGCCGTGTTTGCCCCATTCCAGCGCCAGCGTCTTGGTGACGCCGATGACGGCGAATTTTGTGGCGCAGTAGGCGACATGGCCTTCGATGGCGACCGAGCCGGCCTGGCTTGCAAGGTTGACGATCCGCCCGCCCTTGCCAGCGGCAATCATCGCGCGCCCGACGGCCTGGCACATCAGATAGGTGCCGGTCAGGTTGACGGCGATGGTGCGGTCCCACGCGGCCTTCGAAAGTTCTTCGGCGGGGGCGAGGTCGACAATGCCGGCGGAGTTGACGAGAATATCGATCTCGCCGAGTGCCGCTTTGACGTCGGAGACCGCAGCTTCGATGCTGTCGCTTTCGGTGACGTTGCATGCGAAGGCCTTCGCGCCGTCAAGCTCGGCGGCCATGGCATCGGCCGCATCGCGGTTCATGTCGAGAATGGCGACGCGCGCGCCCTTGGCAGCAAACGCCCGGGCAATCGCCGCGCCGATGCCGGATGCCGCGCCGGTGACAACCGCGACCTTGCCGGCAAGTGAAAATTCAGGGGAAGACGCCATCGAAACGTCCTTTCTTCTGGCTGCTGTGACGGCCGTGCCGCGACGGTGACGCCTGCGGCCGGCAAAGGCCGCAGGCATGTTTCAAAGCTTACTGACGCTCTTTCAGAAGCGCGTCGACATTGTCGGCGGTCACCGGCGTCCACGGCACATTGTACTGCTTGGATTCGCCGTTATTCCACTGCATTTCGGGGTATTTTTCCCAGATGCCAGAGGTCGGCTCGTAGTCCGGGTTGACGGCCTTGATGGCGACGTCGATCGCGCCGAGCGCCTGGGCCTGGCCATCCTGCAGGATCGAATGCATGTCGCCGCGCTTGACGGCTTCCAGAGCATCGGTCACGCCGTCGACGCCGGCAATCGAGAAATCGCTGACATTCATGCCGGCGGCCTTGATCGCCTCGATCGCGCCGAGCGCCATCTCGTCATTCTGCGCGATCACGCCCTTGATGTCGCCGCCATGGGCGGTCAGCCAGTTTTCCATCAGCGACTGCGCTTCCGCGCGGCTCCAGTTGGCGGTCTGCTGTTCGACAACGCTGACGCCGTCGCCGCATTCGGCGATCGCCTTTTCATTGCCTTCGCCGCGCTGGATCTGCGCGGACTGGCCTATCGGGCCTTCGATGATGACTACATCGCCCGAGCAACTGATGTCATCGAGAACGGCCTTGGCTTCGAGATAGCCGGCTTCGACATCGTCGGAGCCGACATAGGAGGTCAGCAGGTCGGAGTTGACCTGGGTGTTGGAGCCCACGACCGGAATGCCGGCATCGTGTGCTTCCTCGACGGCGGTTGCGCCCGCTTCGATGTCGATCGGCACGAAGACGATGGCGTCATAGCCCTGGGTGATCATGGTTTCGAACTGTTCCTGCTGAACCAGCGCGTCATAACGACCATCGAAGATGGTCAGGTCGACGGAACCGTCCTTCACCGAGGGATGGTTTTCTGCGGCATTGGCCCAGAGCTGCATGAATTCGGCGTTGAGACCGTAAACGGCGGCGCCGATCTTCAGCGGGTCCTGCGCGCTGGCGGTGGTGGCGACGAATGCGGCGCCGACCAGGGCTGTGGTTGCCAGGATATTACGAAGTTTCATGTCGGGTTTCCTCCCTTTGGTGACATGGTGGGTGCCGCTATGCGGCGTGGAAGAACCGGCGATGCCGGATTTCAGGCTTCGCTCTTGCGCGAGCGGTCGAGCATGACGGCGGCGACGATCAGCGCGCCCTTGATGACCTGCTGGTAGTAGGATTCGACGCCCAGCAGATCGAGGCCGTTGTTCATCACGCCGATCAGCAGCGCGCCTATGACGGTGCCGCTCACCCGGCCGATGCCGCCGGAAAGGCTGGTGCCGCCGATCACTACCGCGGCGATCGCGTCAAGCTCGTAGGCGACGCCGGCCTGCGGCAGCGCGGAACCCGTGCGGGCGGCAAGCACCATGCCGGCGAGCCCAGCCAGCGCGCCGGAAATGACATAGACCATGAAGCGGATGCGGTTGACGCTGAGGCCGGAGACCTTGGCCGCATGCGGATTGCCGCCGACGGCATAGATGTGGCGTCCGAACCTTGTGTTGGTCAGCACGAAATGGGCGACGAGGAACACCAGCGCGAACAGGATGATCGGGACCGGAAGGCCGAAGATATCGCCCGTGCCGATCCAGCGATAACCGTCGGTCAGTGCCGGGATCGGGCGGCCGCCGGAATAGATCAGCGTTAGGCCGCGCGCCGCCGACAGCATGCCGAGCGTGGCGACGAAGGCGGGCACCGAGAACCGCGCCACCGCCGTGCCGGAAATCGCGCCCATGGCGATGCCGGCGGCAAGGCCGATGACGATCGCGATCGGCGCGATATAGGGCGTGCCGGGAATGAAGGCGCTGGATGAGGTGGTGGCGAAGGAGGCCGAGACCACCCCGGCAAGGGCGACCACGGAGCCGACCGAAAGATCGATGCCGCGCGTCAGGATCACGAAGGTCATGCCAATGGCGAGGATGCCGTTGATCGAGGTCTGCCGCAGCACGTTGACGATATTGCGCGGGCTTAAAAAATTCTCGCTGACGATCGAGAGCACGATGCAGACCAGGATAAGCGCGATCAATATGCCGTAGCGCTGGGCGATCGGCCCCAGCCGCTCGGTCATCGGCCGCTTCTGCTCGGTTCCGGCGCCCGCCGGGTTTTTGGCATTATCAGTGTCAGTCAACGTATGGTCCTCCCCGATTGACGGGTTATCGGCAGGTGGAAGGCGCTCGTTTTGCGGCGTCCAGGTCCTGCGACATTTTTTTACGCTGCGAGATGCAGCAGTTTTTCGGCGGACATCTCCGCCCGGTCCAGCGTTCCGGCAACCCGGCCGTCGCGCATCACGATGGCGCGGTCGGCCATGCCAAGCACTTCGTCGGTCTCTGAGGAAATCATGACCACGGTTCCGCCGGCCTTGGCGAAATCGGACATGACGCGATAGATTTCCCGCTTGGCGCCGACATCGACGCCGCGGGTCGGCTCATCCAGAAGCAGCACGTTCGGCTCGGTCAGGAACCACTTGCCGAGAACCACCTTCTGCTGGTTGCCACCGGAAAGATTGGAAACGCCGAGCTTCAGCGATGCGGTCTTGATATTGAGCGTTTCGACCATGCGCCCTGCGGCCTCCGTCTCGGCCCTGCCGTTCATCATCAGCGGGGTCGACATCCGGTCGAGGGTCGCAAGGCAAAGGTTCTCCCGGACATCGCCGGTGAGGACAAGGCCCGAGACCTTGCGGTCCTCGGTGACATAGGCAAGGCCCGCCGCAATCGCCTCGGCCGGGCGGCTGATCTCTCGGCGCACGCCGTTGATCTCGATCGTGCCGGCGGTCTCGTCCGACAGGCCGAACAGCCTGTCGAAAATCTCGCTGCGTCCGGAGCCCATCAGCCCGTAAAGCGCCAGAATTTCCCCGCGATGGGCCTCGAATGAAACGTCGCGCACGCCATGGTTGGCGGCCAGACCCTCGACGCGCAGGGTTGGCTCGGTTCCGGCGGTGTTGTCCTTGACGAATTCCTCCGTCAGCGGACGTCCGACGATCAGGCTGATCAAGCGATCCTTGTCGATATCGGCAAGCGCGCCGTCCTCAACGAAGCGGCCATCGCGGAACACGGTATAGCTGTCGCAGATCGTGAAGATTTCGGAGAGGCGGTGGCTGACATAGATCACGCCCTTGCCGCGCGCCTTCAGCGTCTTGACCGCCTCGAAAAGCTGGTCGGCCTCGGCCTCGCCAAGCGCGGAGGTCGGCTCGTCCATGATGATGACTTCGGCATCATAGGAAAGCGCCTTGGCAATCTCGACGAGCTGTGTCTGGGCCACCGTCAGGTCCATCATCATGTCGGTTGCGCGGATGGTGAATTTCAGCCCGTCCAGCAGTTCTTGCGCTTTTGCGTTCATGGATTTGAAATCGATGCGGCCGAAGGCGCCGCTCGGCTCGCGCCCGAGAAAGATGTTTTCGGCCACCGTCATCGCCGGCACGGGGCTCAGTTCCTGTTCGATAATGGAAATGCCGTTGGCAAGCGCCTCGCCGGGGGAGGAGAACTGCACGGTCTCGCCATTGCGCTTGATTGTGCCGCGGTCGCGCGGCTGGATGCCCATGACGATCTTGAGGAATGTCGACTTGCCGGCGCCATTGCCGCCGCAAAGCGCGTGAACCGATCCCGGCATCAGCCGGAATGCGCCGTCTATCAGCGCGGGCACCCCGGAAAACGATTTTCCGAGCCCATGCACCTCAAGCAAAGCCTGCACGACAATTCCTCCCATTCTCAGTCCATCGAACTAATGTAAAATTACGCTCGACAATTGTCTTTTAACGGTATCGCTTTGCGTATGTCAAACGTGTTCTGACATTTTTAAAGCTGGTATGTGGATAAGCGGGATCGTCCCGGCTGATTGAGGCGGGTGTTCGGGACGGTGATGCGGAAAGGGTAAGGCGGCCGGAATCCTGGCGCGCTTTCAGACCCGGCGCCTCGGGCGCGGGCGAATGTCGACGTCTCTATCCGAGTGGTTACAGCCTGCGGCCGTCCTTCGAGAACAGCATCAGGCGTTCCGCGTCGAGCGACAGCGAAACGGTCTCGCCGGCGCGGATCGCGGGCTGGCCGCGCAGTTCGGCGACGATGCCTTCGCCATCGGCGCTTCTGGCGTGCATGTAGGTGACGTTACCGAGCCGTTCGGTGACCTCGCATGTGAGGGTCACGGGTGTTGCCGCACCCTCGGCGGAGAAGCAGTCCGGCCGTACGCCAACCACGACGTCGCCGGAGAGCGGCGCGGCGGTGTCGCGCGGCAGGACCTGAAGCCCCTCAAGGCCGAGTTCGGGGATGGCGAGGAGGACAGCGCCATTGTCGCCGCGTCCCGTCACCCGGGCGGGGATGAAATTCATCTTCGGCGAGCCGATGAAGCCGGCGACGAACATGTTGTCGGGGTCATTGTAGAGTTCGATCGGCGCGCCGACCTGCTCGATATTGCCGTCGCGCAGCACCACGATCTTGGTGGCAAGCGTCATCGCCTCCACCTGATCATGGGTGACATAGACCATGGTTGCACCGATCTCCTCATGCAGACGGGCGATCTCGAGGCGCATGCGGACCCTGAGTTCGGCGTCGAGGTTGGAGAGCGGCTCGTCGAACAGGAAGATCTTCGGATTGCGCACGATCGCGCGGCCGATGGCGACGCGCTGCCGCTGGCCGCCCGAAAGCGCCTTCGGCTTGCGGTCGAGATAGGGGCCGAGATGCAGGATATCGGCGGCCTTGCGCACCTCCGCCCTGCGCTCCTCCTTGCTCATCCCGGCCATTTCCAGCGGAAAGCCGATATTCTCCTCCACCGTCATATGCGGGTAGAGCGCGTAGGACTGGAACACCATGGCGATGCCGCGTTTGGCGGGGTCGGTGTTCGTGACATCGTGGCCATCGATCGATATCGAACCCGCCGTCACCTCCTCGAGACCGGCGATCATGCGCAGCAGCGTCGACTTGCCGCAGCCCGACGGGCCGACGAAGACGACGAAGGCCCCGCTTTCCACGTCCAGATTGACGTCGTGGATGACTTCGGTACCGGAAAACGACTTGCGGACATTGCGGAGCGAGAGTTCTGCCATCGAAGCAATCCTATTTGACCGCGCCTTCGGTCAGGCCGCTGACGAACCAGCGCCCGATGAAGGCGAACAGAATGACGACCGGCACGGTGCGCTTGGCGTCGGAGATGATGAGAACCGAGGCGAAGACGTATTCGGTCCATGAGGTGATGAAGGCGAAGATGGCGACGACGAAAAGTCAGATGCCGCGGAAATCGCTGGGCGCGATGCCGCTTGCCCGCACGGCCTCGGCAACGACCGTCTTCGCCGCCTGCCATGAGCGCGCCGGGTCGAGTTCGCTGAAACCGGGCTTCGGCCGGTCGATCGGCGTGCGCTCGCTGGCCTCGCTCAATTGCCGCCCGGAACGGTCGAAAACCGCGCATTTGAGAAGGGATGAACCGGCATCGATGCCGATGAAATAGTCTTTCATGGGAAGGTCCTGCTGTCATGGCGGCCCTGAAGCCGACACGCGCATGATATCGCGGAACGCAGGCCGGATGTCGACCCTCAAGAGGGCGACGCCGTGATTGCTTGCAGGATCTGACCCTCCGCGTAACGCCTTAGTTGCTCAGCCGCACCAGCGCCGCCAGCACATCCGAGCGGCGGATGAGGCCGACGAGGCGGTCGCCGTCTATGACGGGGAAAATGCGGTGCGGATGTTCGAGGAAGGCTTCAGCGGCGGTCATCAGATCGGCGCTGGCCGGCAGGGTCACCAGCTCGGTGGTCATATAGTCGCCGACCGTACCCTTCCATTCCTGGTAATAGCTCGCCTGCAACGTCGGGCGGAAACAATCCTTCTGGGTCAGAAGGCCGCAAAGTGTGCCGGTGTCATCGATGACGGGCGCGCCGGCGGCCTTGTTTTCCACCAGAAGCGCCACGGCGCGGCGGATCGCCATGTCCGGCGTCACCGTCAGCGCATCGGCGCGGGTGATGTCTTCTATGGTGCCGGTCACTGCGCCTCCTTTTCCGCGCGGTGCGGGCAGCCTTCGCAGGCGACGTCCTTGAGGCAGGCCATGCCGCCGCAAGAGCCCTTCAGCGGTCCGCGCCCCAGCATCAGCCCGAGCCCGAGCCCGGCCGCCACCAGTGCGAAAATACCGATTGCCAGAACGATTTCCATTACCGCCTCCTTGCCCCCTTTATAGCAGAAAACGGTCGAAACCGTTCACGCTTTCGCTTCTGAGACCGGTCCCGTCATGAAACAGGAACAGTGCGGAGATGCCACGGCGTCTCGCCAGTGCCGGGCCTTCAGCGCCCGCAGCCGTCAGCGCCGTCGCCCAGCCATCGGCGGTCATCGCATCCGGGGCGATCACCGAGACGGAGGCGATTGCGCCCGCGACCGGGCGGCCGTGATAGGGATCGATGATATGGCTGTAGCGCGTGCCGCCAAGATCGTAGCTCTGGGCTCTGAGGCCCGAGGTCGCGATCGCCGCATTGTCGAGCCCCAGCACGGCGAACGCCCCATCGGCTTCAAGGCGCGGGTCTTCCACCGCCACCTGCCATGGCCGGCCCTCGGGGTGGCGGCCGCTGGACAGGAGTTCGCCGCTGATGGTGATCAGGAAATCCTCATGGCCGGCTTCGCGCAGTTCCAGCGCCATAAGATCCAGCGCTCGGCCCTTGGCGATGCCGCAGAGATCCATGGTGAGGCCCGGCGCGCGCTTGACCAGCCTGTTGCCTTCGACGGCGAGCGCGCGCCAGCGCGGCGCGGCCTCATCCTCGGGGCCGACATTGCCTTCGATCGGGCCGAAGCCGTAGCGAGCGACGAGCGGGCCGATGGTCGGGTCGAACCAGCCATCGCTTGCCGCTGCCACGGCAAGCGCGGCTTCTGCCGTGAACGCGGTTTCGGCGGAAATCCGAGCGGTTTCGCCCTTCTCCGTGTTGAAACCGGTGATCTCGCTGTCGGCGCGCCAGGGCGACATCATCCGGTCGATGCCGGCGAGCAGCCGGTCAAAGCGCTGTTTCAGGCCGGCCGCATCGGTGCTATCGGCCAGCGTCACGCTCCAGTCGGAGGCGAAGGCGGTGCCGGTGACGTGCCGTGTCGCGGGGGCCGCGCGCAGCAGGCCGGGGACGGCGAGGGCGCAGCCGGCAGCGCCCGTGGCGGCGAGAAGATGACGGCGGGTCAGATATGCGGTCATGGCTCAGACTCCGAAATCGTCGTTGAAGATGGAATGCGGCTCGACCCCGAGCCGCGCCAGCGTCGCCAGCACCGCCGAGATCATCACCGGCGGGCCGCAGAGATAATATTCGCAGTCCTCCGGCGCGGGGTGCTTTTGCATCGCGGCGCGGACATTGTCGTGGATGAAGCCGGTCGCGCCGGTCCAACGGTCGCCGGGGGCGGGATCGGAGAGCGCCGGCGTCCACGAGAAGTTCGGATGCTCGGCGGCGATCGCATCGAACTCCTCGACATAGAACAGATCGGCGAGCGAGCGGGCGCCGTAGAAATAGCGCATCTTCCGCGTCGTGCCCTTGCCGATCTGTTCGTGGATCATGGCCCTGAGCGGCGCCATGCCGACGCCGCCGCCGATGAACACCATCTCGCGGTCGGTCGGCTGCACGTGGAATTCACCGAACGGGCCGGAAGCCTGCACCTCATCGCCCGGCTTCAGCGCGAACAGATAGGACGAGACGATGCCCGGCGGGATTTCCTGCTCGCGGCCCGGCGGCGGGGCGGCGAGCCGTATGTTGAACACGGCGCGGCCTTCCGCTGCGTCCTGTGGGCGGTTGGCGATCGAATAGGCGCGGGTGACCGGGTTATCGGAGGTTCCCGTCATCTCCTGCCAGCCGGCAATGCGCCAGGAATCTGTGAAGGCCTCGTCGATTTCGATATCGTGGAAATCCAGCCGGTAGGGCGGCGCGGTTAATTGCATGAAGCCGCCGGCGCGATAATCGAAGGGCTGGCCCTCGGGGAGCTGCAGCACAAGCTCGCGGATCAGCGGGGCCTTCATGGTGTTGGAAACCACGGTGCAGGTGAAGCCGGTCGCGCCGACGAAATCCTGCGGGACCGTGACGGTGCAGGGCCCGCGCAGCGCCGTCTGGCAGGCAAGGCGCATGTGGGACCGGCGCTCGGCGGCCGACAGCACGCCGCGCTCGGTCGCCTGCGGTTCGCCAGCACCTTCGCCCTCGACATGGACGCGGCAGAGCCCGCACGTACCGGAACCGCCGCAGGCTGCGGGAATGCCGATGCCCGCGCGGTGCAGCACGCCAAGCAGCCGCTCGCCGCGCTGGGCCTCGAGGGACATCGCGCCGTTCACGCTGATCCTGATTTTCTCGGCCGGGATCAGACGCGTGCGGGTCATCAGCAGCGCAAGCGTCAGGATCACGACCAGCGCGACGACGATGACGGCGGCGAGCGCGATCTCGTTCATGGCGACACCATCTGCGCGAAGGCCGAAAAGCCGAGCGACATCATGCCGGCAATGGTGAAGGTGATTCCCAGCCCGCGCAGGCCGTTCGGAAGGTCGGAATAGGCAAGCCGGGTGCGGATCGCGGCGAGCATGACCACGGCAACCCCGAAGCCGAAGCCCGCGCCGAGACCGAACACGGTCGATTCGACCAGATCGTAGTCCCGCTCGACCATGAACAGGCTGCCGGCGAGGATGGCGCAGTTGACCGTCAGCAGCGGCAGGAACACGCCGAACGAGGCATGAATTGCCGGAAAATAGCGGTCGAGCACCATTTCGACGAGTTGCACCACGGCCGCGATCACGCCAATGAAGGCGATCAGCTTCAGATAGGAGAGGTCGGTGTCCGGCATGCCGGCCCAGGCCCATGCGCCGGGTTTCAGCAGCGCGTTGTAGATCAGGTTGTTGAGCGGCATGGTGACGCCCATCACCGCCACCACCGCGATGCCGAGGCCGAGGGCCGAACCCGTGCGGCGCGACAGCGCCAGAAAGGTGCAGAGCCCGAGAAACAGCGTCAGCGCCATGTTCTCGACGAAGGCCGCGCTCAGGAAGAGGCCTGCAAGCTCGCTCATCGGCCTGCCTCCTCTGTGTCCGGCGGCGTGAACTCGGCGGCTTCAACCTGTTCCGGCAGCACGGAACGGATCGCCCACACGAGCCCGCCGATCAGGAAGAAGGCGCTGGGCGCGAGCAGCATCAGGTTCAGCGGCTCGAACCAGCCGCCCTGGTCGGTCGTGGCGAAGAGTTGATAGCCCAGCAGCTTGCCGGTGCCGAACAGTTCGCGCAGCGATCCGATGACGATCAGCACCAGCGAATAGCCGAGCCCGTTGCCGAGCGCGTCGACCATTGACGGCAGCGGCGGGTTGTTGCGCGAAAAGGATTCGGTGCGCCCCAGCACCAGGCAGTTCGTGGTGATCAGGCTGACGAACACCGACAGCCGCTTGCTGATGTCGAAGAAATAGGCCTGCAGGAACTGGTCGATGACGATCACCAGCGAGGCGACGATCACGATCTGCACGATCAGCCGGATCGAATCGGGAATGTGGCGGCGGATCAGGCTCACCAGCAAGGCCGACAGCACGATCACGACCGTCAGCGATGCCGACATGGTGACGGCGGTGGCGACCGATGTCGTCACCGCCAGCGCCGAGCAGATACCGAGGATCTGCAGCGTTACCGGGTTTTGCCGGATCAGCGGTTCCGTCAGCGTCGTCCACAGGCTGATGGGCTTGGCCATATCAGAACTCCCCGCGCTTGATCGCCGCGATCAGCGGGCCGTAGCCATCCGGGCCGAGCCAGAAGCGGATCGTTCTGGTGAGCGCGTTCGAGGTTCGGGTCGCGCCGGTGATGCCGTCGACCTCATAGGCGTTGCCGGCCTTGCCGTGGGCGACGGCGAAGCGGATATTGCCCGATGGATCGGCAACTTCCGTGCCGGCGAACTGGGCGAGGAAGGCGGGTTCCTCGATCCGCCCGCCAAGACCGGGGGTCTCGACCTGGTCGGTGATCGCAAGGCCGGCGATCGTGTTCATGTCGCCGTTAAGCGCCAGAATGCCGTTGATCGGGCCGACATAGCCCGCGCCGCTGATCGGCAGCAGAGCCAGTTCGATATCGCCGGCATCATTGCGCAGCAGGTAGATCTGCACGAAATCCGGGCGGCGGCCTATGCCGGCGGTATCCTCGCCGGGCGTCAGCGTCTTCCAGTTCGCGGCATTGTCGAGTGCCGCCGGCAGGGTTTCGGGCGTGATGTCGTCGGCGGCCCGGCCCTTGGGCAGGTTGATGACGACGGTCGAAAGCGCGCCGCCGGATTGCTCCAGAAGCTGCGTCATGCCGGGAATGCCGGCCACCAGCGCCTCCAGCCGCGCCTGCTGTTCGGCGGCACGGTTCGCCGCCTGGATCGGGCGTAGCACCACGGTCGCGCCGCTCACCATCAGCGCGCAGACGGCCGATACGATGAAGGCGATTGCCACCGTCTTGAAGCGGTTCTCGTTGGGCAGGGCCAGAAAACGGCGCCATGCCGAAATCGGGTTCAGGTCAGCCATGACGTTTTCTCCTGCTGGCATGCCAGAGGGCGATCGCCGCTTCATCCAGAAGCGGGGCGAGAAGCGAGGCAAGAAGCGCCGCCGAAACCGTCGCACGCACCGGCGAAGCGCCCTCCCAGTTGAGCGTGAACATGATGACGAGGGCGGCGAAAATGCCGCCGTTCAGCCAGCCGCCAAGCCGCGTCGAGGCGCTTGCGACGGGGTCGGCCACCAGCAGCACAAGCGCCAGCGCGAAGGCCGGCAGCACCGGCTGAAGCGGCATGCCGGCGAGGAAGCCGGCGGCGAGCGCCGCCACCGCGCCAAGAATGACTCGGGCCGGCATGACGCCGACGAACATGCCGATGATCGCTGCCGGGATCGCCGCCCAGGCGACGGGCAGGTCGATATCCGGCCAGGGGGCGGTGACGAAGCCGAAGCCGAGAAAGGCGAGCGTCACGGTCGCCGGGTTCAGGATATTGCGCCCCCAGCCGCCGAACACGAGTTCCGCCATCACCGAACCGAAGCTGATGCCGAGCACGAAGGGCAGGAAGCCGAGTTCCTCCGGCGCCAGAATGGCGACGGCAAGCGCCGTCAGCGCGCCGGCGAAGGAGGGAGGCTGGGCGCGCGCCAGCATGAAGATCAGATGCCACAGCCCGGAAATGACCAGCGCCAGAACCAGCCGCAGCGCGGCATCCATGCCGCCATACCAGAGCCAGGCAAGGGCGACCGGCATCGCCGCCGCCAGCAGCAGCAGGGCGACCATCTCGCGGTCCCACATTCCCCGCGTCGGGCCATGGGTCATGCTGCCACCTCTTCCTGCTCGATCTTGTCCAACAGCACGCGAAGCTGGGCGGAGAGGCTCGGCTCGGCCGCCGTCACGTAATCGGCGAGCGCCAGATCCTCCTCCACCAGCGAAAGCGCGCCGAGGCGGGTGGCGGTTTCCTGATCGCCGGCCGAAAGCGCGCGGATCAGCGCCACGGCCGGAATATCGCTGCCCAGCGCCTGTTCGAGCGCTGCGGTCGGGATGATCGGCAGCGGCCGCGCGGCTCTCGTCAACGCCGCCGAGAACCAGTGGTTCCGGCGGTGGCCGGCGTCATCGCCGAGCACGGTCACCTGCCGGTCGCGGGGGCCGAGCCAGTGGCCCGGATGGCCGTCGATATGCGAACCCGCGATGATGTGATGCGGGCCGGGCCGCACGAAGCCGAAGCACAGGCCGCGCATATCCGCGCCGGGCTGGCAGCGCACCAGACGCTGCTCGGTGAGCGCGGGGCCTGTAACGGAGACCAGCCGCGTTTCCGGCACCATTCCGGTCTCAAGCAATTCGCCGATATCGGCGACATCCTCGGCATGGATATCCCATACCCTGCGATCGAGCGCGGCCGGCGCAAGCCGGTGCACCTGTAGGCCCGCAAGGCCGAGTGGGTGCAACGCGCCGACCTTGACGCGCTGCACGCCTCGCGGCAGGTCGGCCTCGATCTTCGCCGACTCGCAGAAGAAAAGCCGCCCGCCAGCCAGAGGTCCGAGTGCCGCCAGCCCGCGGGCCAGCGCTTCCTCGCGGCCCTTCAAGGCGTGGACGGGGGAGGGCGCGCCGGGCCTGCTGTCGGTCGCCATGACGATGATCGCCGACGGTGTCTCGTCCGGCCCCGGCATGCGGCCGAAGGGGCGGCTCAGAATCCGGCGCCAGAGCCCGGATGCCTTGAGCCGCGAGCGCAGGCTGGCGGCATCATGGTCGGCGTCTCCAACGTCATAGGCAAAGCGCGCGCCGGTGTCCTCGGCGAACAGCAAAAGCCGGGTCAGCCGTCGTCCGGGCTCCAGGTCGATGGCGGCGATGCGCGCGGCCATCGGCGCGACCAGTTGGATGTCCGGCGCATTGCGCAGGCTCAGCACCGGCTGGCCCTGCGACACGATGTCGTCGACGCCGACGAGCGGCGTCACGCGCAACGCCTCGCCCCGGGCCGGCGTCAACGCGGCCTCGACGGTCAATGCCGTTGTAATGTCGTTATAATCCGGTGATATCGAGCCGGTGGTCAAAGACAGACCAGTGCCGAAAAGGCCGACCAACGCGTCGCTCCTCAAGAACTTGAATGCAAATACAACGCAAACATCATGACATTTGATTTGCCGGGATGGAACAGATTGTTTAGCATTCCCACACGTTCAAACTGAAGTTTTTCAGCGGGGGTGGAAAGATATGTCATCGGTAGTTGGTCGCGTTAACTCAAGAACTCTGTTCATGATTGCTGCGATATTGACAATTGTCAATTTTTGTACTGCCAATGCACAGGAGAATTCTTCCGACGCGGTGGAGGCGCTGAAGCTCTATGTCATGCCGCAGTCCGGCCCGTTCCGCCCGGATCAGATACCGGTTCCCCAGCAGGAGCTGATTTCCGCCTGGGCACGGTCCGCCCATGCCGATGCCTCCGCCGAAGCCTTTACCCACTGGGATGGCGAGGGCGAGATTCCCGCGAATTGCGCCGCCTGTCACTCCGGCGCGGGCTTCCGGGATTTCCACGGCTTGGATGGCAGCGCGCCGGGCATCGAGGGGCCGACGCCGGTCGGCGGCGTGGTCGATTGCGACACCTGTCACAACCCCGGCCTCGGGGAAATCGCCGCGATCACTCTGCCGAGCGGCATCGAGCATCCGGTGGCGCCGGGCGCCCAGGCCGCCTGCATGACCTGTCACATCGGCCGCGAGGCCGGTGTCAGCGTGACGAGGGCCGTCGGCGAAAAGGCCGCGGATACGCCGGACCCGTCGATCAATTTCGTCAATCCCCACTATGCGCTCGCCGGCGCGATGTGGCTCGGCAGCATAGGCGGGGGCGGTTTCGAATATCCCGGAAAGTCCTATAGCGGACTGTTCTTCCATGCCCGACCGATCAATGATTGCGCGTCCTGCCACGATCCGCATACGCTGACCGTTGCCGAGCAAACCTGTCTCAGCTGTCACGAGAGCGGCGCGCCGGGCGCGATCCGCATCTCCAGAATCAGCTATGACGGCAGCGGCGATCTCTCCAAGGGCATCCGTTCCGATATCGAGGCCAATTCGGCACTGCTGCTGAAGACCATTCAGGACTACAGCGTCGACATCGCCGGCGCGCCGATTGTGTTCGAGCACTCCTATCCCTATTTCTTCCTTGATGCCGATCAGGACGGGCGCGGCGACAGGATCGACGGCAAGCCGCAGACCTACAAATCCTGGACCCCGCGCATGCTGAAGGCGGCCTATAACTGGAAATTCGTCAATGCGGATTCCGGTGCCTTCGTCCACAACCCGCATTATGCGCTGGAACTGCTCTACGATTCGATCGAGGACCTTGCGGGCCCGCTGAACATCGACGTCGAGGCGCTGGGAATCCAGCGCTGACGGCGAAGCGTTAACCCTTGCCTGCGACCCGGCGGGCCATTTCGTCGGGGCCCAGGCCGGTCGTCGGCACGCCGCCCCGGAACAGGCTGTGCCAGCTTCGTTGCCGGCATAGCCATGGACCTTGGTCAGCCCGCACATAGATATCTTCCACGCGACTGATGGCGATCGGCGGCGCGGAAAGCTGGGGCGCTTCGCCGTCATGGGCGTAGAGCGTGCAGATCCAGTCGGCCTCGGCTCTGATCCCGGTGAGTGACTTCAGCCAGAAATTGCCGACGAGATGCACGTTCACCCTCGCGCCGCGCTCCTTGCGCCAGGCGTAGAATTCCCGGATCTGGTCGCGGCCTTCGTAGCGGGCGGTCTGGCTTACGAACACCGCGTCATGCGTATAGTCCGCCGCGGCGTTTTCGCCCCAGTTGAAATCGACATCGTGCCAATAGGCAATGAGGCGCTGCTCAAGATGGCGGGAAACCGCCTCGATCTCGTCGGTCATCATCCTCACGCGCCGCCCGCGTTCCAGTCGTTGAAGCAGTCGCGCATGGTCACGGTTTCGGTCATCACATCGTCGCTGCTGGCGTTGAGGAAGTCCTGATGGACGTATTCGATGGCCAGCGCGCCGTCATACCCGGCATCCCGGAGCGTGCCGAACAGCGCTGGGAAATTGATGCTGCCGCGGGCAAAGCGTTCCTGCAGCTTGCCCATGCGCGCCTGCCGCAGATGGATGTGGGCGGCATGCCGGCACAGCGGATCGATCTGTTCCTGGGTATAGCCGAGGCAGACGAAGTGCGAATAATCGAGCGCCAGCCGGATGCCGGTGCGATCGACCAGCTCTTCGACCACCGCCGGAGATTCCGCAAAGGAGCGGATGATCGGCTCGATGCAGATCTCGGCGCTGAAGTCCTTGGCCACATCCAGCAGCGCCCTGATGCTCTCCGCCGCCGCCGTCATCGCCTGAGACCGCGACTGGCCGGGATTGATGATGCCGGGCAGGAAGAAGATCGTCGCAATCCCGGCCGCATCGGCAAATGTCAGCACCTTTTCCAGATCGCGCTGATTGGCGTCGATCGTGCCGGGCAGGGCGAGGTTGCGGTCGGCAAGGCTGTCGCCGAAATGGTGGTAGAAATTGGGGACCTTCACCTCCAGCGCGGCGACCCGCTCGGCGGTCGCGCGGGGATCATCGAGCAATTGCGCCTTGTCGAGGCCGGGCCGGCCCTTGGTGCTGATGTCGAGCGCGCCGATGCCAATGATGCGGGAAATAGCTGCGGTCTCCTCCAGCGTCAGCGCTGGAAACGACCAGGATGTGAGCGACAGATACATGTTTCCTCCTCGGCCTTTCGATGCCAGAGCAAACATCGTTTCGGTCCATATTGAAACAGAATAACGCGGCGCGATCGGCGGAAAACGGGCGAGGGTGGCCGTTTCATATCCTGAAACGCGAACGCCTGCCGGCTTGCGCCGGGCGGTGCGGGGAGCGGTAAAACAGGCAAGCCGGGCAATGGGAGGAACCGATGAACGATATCCGTCTGGGCGACGTCACCATCTCCGCCATCCTCGAACACCAGAAGTTCGGTATGAAGCCCGAGGACCTGTTTCTCGGCAGCGACACGGAAACCATCCGCCGTCACGCCGCCGCCATGGAGCCGTTTCTGTTCGACCCGGAAACGGGACGCATCACACTTGCCTTCCAGAGCTTCCTGATCCGCACGCCGTCAAAGATCATCCTCGTCGATACCTGCAACGGCGCCGACAAGATGACGGACGCGGTGACATGGGATACGCAGCCCTGGCTCGACCGTTTTCACGCGCTGGGCCTGACGCTCGAGGACGTCGACTATGTCCTCTGCACCCATCTGCATATCGACCACACCGGCTGGAATACCCGGCTGGAGAAAGGCCGGTGGGTACCGACCTTTCCGAACGCGACCTATCTGTTCGACCGCGGCGAGTATGCCTATTGGCAGGAAGTCTCCAGAACCGGCATCGTGCCGCCAAGACAACGCGAGGAGGTCTGGCGGATAAACTGTCTTCCGGTCGCCGAAGCCGGCCAGGCGGTGCTGGTCGATGGCGCTTACCGGCTGGACGAGCATGTCTCGATCGTGCCCACGCCCGGCCACAGCCCCGGACACTATTGCGTG
This sequence comes from Martelella mediterranea DSM 17316, assembly GCF_002043005.1. NCBI lineage: Bacteria > Pseudomonadati > Pseudomonadota > Alphaproteobacteria > Hyphomicrobiales > Aurantimonadaceae > Martelella > Martelella mediterranea. The sequence continues at coordinate 2,288,547 of NZ_CP020330.1, forward strand.
CGCGTGCAATCGCGCGGGTTCGAGGCGATCGTACTGGGCGACCTTGCCCATCACAAGCTGCAATGCTGCGAGCCCAACTGGTCGACGCCGTTCTGCCACGATCCTGCGATGGCGGCGAAATCGCGCCGGAAGCTGTTCTGCGAGGCGGTCGATAGCGGCGCGCTGCTGCTGCCCACCCATTTCCCGAGCCCGACGGCCGGCCGCCTGAGCGCGCGGGGCGAGGCGTTCCAGTTCGATTTCGTGACGGATTGAGGGCGGGCGTTTCAGACAGTGAAACCGGTTGGATGGGCGATAGAACCGCCCGGTTGTGCCGGTACGGTATATGTCAACGGTCGGGAGGCGCAGGCGCTGTCCGCCGTTTGGGGAGATCAAGGGAGGATACTATGACCATCGCAATATGCAGTTTCCGCACGCTCGCAGTCGCCGGCATGGTTGTTGCCACGCCCGCGCTTGCCGCAGAATGCCCGGAAGGCTTTCCGCAAAAGCCGGTCGAATTCGTTGTCGCCTATGGCGCGGGCGGAGGAACCGATGCCATTGGCCGCACGCTTGCCGCCGTGATCGAGGAACAGCAGGGCTGGACGGTTCCGGTCAGCAACCGCCCGGGCGCAGGCGGTGCCGTGGCAACCACCGTGCTGAAATCGACCAAACCCGACGGCTATACCCTGCTTGTCGGCGCGACCAACCCGATCGTGATCGATCCCTATGCCAGCGACGCCGTCGATTACGACTGGACGGATTTCTACTATCCGGGCTCGGCCATGGAGGTGTTGTTCGGCCTCGTGGCGCTTGAGGACAAGCCCTATGATACGCTGGAGGAACTGGCCGACTATGCCCGAGAAAACGGCCGGGCGACGATTTCCACCTCGGCCATCCATCTGGAGCGGCTGGTGCGCGATATCGGCGATTTCTACGGCGTCGAATTCGTTCCGATCCCGAGCGACGGTTCGGCCGATGCAATGCAGAAGGCGCTCGGCGGCCATGTGGACGCGACGATCCAAGGCAGCCAGCACATCCAGCAGATCGCCGCCGGCAACATGGTGCAGCTTGCAACCCTCACAGACAGTCGCGTGCCTTACGCGCCCGACGTCAAGACGCTTCAGGAATACGGCATGGACCTGTCGGCCTCCGCCTACACCATCTTCGTCATGCCGAAGGACCTGCCGGAGGCGCTGCAGGTCTGCTTCGAAGGCGTGATCGAGGAGGCGATGGCCTCAGATGCCTATCAGGAACTGATGGCCAATTTCGACAACCGGGCCGCCAATCTCGGCCCCGACGGGCTCACCGCGCTGATGGAGAAGCAGGCGGCCCGCTATCAGAAGATGTTTGCAGAGTGAGACCGGCGGACCAGACGACATGACCGCTGATCGCATCCTGGGGGGAGCCGTCGCGCTGTTCGGCGTCTTCCTCCTCCTCTGGGGCATCCCCGAAAACGTCAGGACGGTGCCGGGCATATTCGTCTATCCGAATCCGGCATTGTTTCCGCAGATTGCCGCCGCGCTCCTGGTTGCGCTCGGCGTGATGCAGATGGTGTTCACCAAAACGAATGCGGATGTGCCGAGCTTTCGCAAGATCGCGCTGTTCATGGCGGTGGCGGGCGCGACGCTCCTGGCCATGGTCGGCATCAGAACCGTCGGCTACCTGCCCGTCGCCATCGCGTTGATGGTTCTGATCTGCCTCATCACCGGTGAAAGACGGCCGCTCTGGCTTGCCACTGTGGTCATCGGCCTGCCGGTGGGAACCTGGCTGTTCTTCGAACAGATACTGAGCCGTCCCTTACCCTGACTGGAGCCGTCGATGCCTGACCTGAGTATCATCCTGGCCGGAATGACGGACGTCTTCACCGTCTCCACCCTCCTCTACATCGCCCTTGGCGTTCTCGTGGGGCAGATCGTGGGCGCGATCCCCGGCCTCAGCATCTTGATGGCGCTCGCCATCGCGATCCCGCTCACCTATGCGCTCGACACGCTGACGGCGATCGCCTTCCTGATTTCCGTCAACAAGGGCGGAACCGTCGGCGGTGCGGTGCCCGCCATTCTCCTGAATACGCCCGGCACGCCCGAAAGCGCGGCCACCGCGCTTGACGGCTACCCGATGGCCAAGAAGGGGCTGGGCGGCAAGGCGATGAAATATTCGCTCTACTATTCCGTCTCCGGCGACGTGTTTTCGGACCTCATCCTGATCACCGTTTCGGCGCCGCTGGCGGTGGTGGCGCTGAAAATGGGCCCGATCGAGATCACGGCGCTGATGATCCTCGCCTTTTCGGTCATTGTCGGGCTCGTCGGGGAATCGATGATCAAGGGCATGATCGCGGTCGCCTTCGGCTGCCTGCTGGCCTCGGCCGGCATCGACCCTTCCACCGGTTCCGGACGGTTCACATTCGGCAATGTCGAGATGCTGGACGGGTTGCCGCTGACCGCGCTTGCGGTCGGCATGCTGGCGCTCAGCGAAATCTTCGTACGTCTCTCCGACCGCGCGTCGCCGAAATCAAAGGAAGGCGGACAGACGAGCGTCACCGACAAGACGCTCGAATTTGCAGATAGCGCGGATCAAAAGCTCACTTTCGCGGAGTTCTGGGCAAACCGGGTGGTCGCCTTCCGGGCGATGGTTATCGGCACGGTCATCGGTGCGATCCCCGGCCTCGGGTCCACGACGGCGGGTTTCCTGAGCTATTCGATCACCAAGCAGGCCGCCAGGGACCCCGAAAAGCTCGGGACCGGCGATCCGCGCGGGATCGCGGCCTCGGAGGCGGCGAATTCCGCCGTGGTGGGCGCCAACCTGATACCGCTTCTCACCCTCGGCATCCCCGGCAATATCGCGGCGGCGCTGCTGGTTTCGGCCTTCATCATTCACGGCGTCCAGCCGGGGCCGCTGTTGTTCCAGAACCAGGGCCAGCTCATCTACGGCCTGTTCGCGGCCATGCTGATCGCCAACCTGTTCAATCTCGGTATCGGCCAGTTCGGCATGCGGTTCTGGGCCTTCGTCGTCGGTGCCCCGGCATCGGTGATCTATGCGAGCGCATTGCTGATGTGCGCGACCGGCATGTTCTTCGCCACCGGAAGCACGCTTGGCATCGTCATCATGGTCGGCGCCGCCGTCGTCGGCTGGGGCATGCGGATCTACGGCTATTCGATCATCGCCTTCATCGTCGCCTTCGTGCTGACGCCGATGCTGGAGCGCTCGATCAACCAGACGATCCTTCTGACCAATGGCGACTGGTCGATCCTGCTGAAACACCCGATCGCGATCGCGCTGTTCGTCATGGCGATCGTCTCGATCCTCTATCTCGGCCGCCGCAAGCGTCTGCCCGGCGCGGTCGCCGCAGGATGAGGCGGAGCCGCTTCGGCGGAGCGGCGAGGTAACAAAAAAGAAGGCCGGGGGCGATGAACCGCCCCCGGCCTTTTGTCTTCGGTTGAACCCGGCTCAGCGCAGGAATGCATCCATGCGCGCCAGAAGATCGTCGCGGCCGCGCTCCGGGCGGTCGAGCAGGACGTAGTGGGTGGTGTTCTTTTCGGCCCACACATCGACCGCTTCGGCATGTTCCAGATCGGCAACCAGCGCTTCGAGGTCGGCGGGCGTGCAGAGCGTGTCGAATTCCGGTTTCACGATCATGACCTTGCAGTAGATCTGGCTTGCGTGAAACAGCTTCTGGGCGTTGCAGCCCATGCGGTAGAGGTCCTCCAGCATGCCGTTGGGGCTGCGGTAGCTCGGCGGGTCGCGGTCCATCGCGGTCGGGTCGCCGTCGATGAGCGCCTGCCGGAACGCCTCGAACATCGCCGGGTCGCGCCAGGAATCCTTGTCCGCGATCGGGATCTGCTCGTTCCAGTGCCTGTCCAGAACCTCGAGCGAATTGAAGGTGTAATTGCCGAAGCGCTTCTGGTTGAAGTGGCCCGGATTGTCCGGGTCGTCCCAGATCGAGCCGATCTGGAAGCTGGGCTGGTCGCCGGCCCCGCCATAGATCACGGTGTAGAGCACGATATGGCTGATCTTTTCCGGCCAGAGTGCAGCATACATACCGCAGCAGGTGCCGCCCACACCCCAGCCGAACAGACCGACCTTGTCGTTTCCGGTCGCAGCCCGGAGATGGTCGACCGCTGCATCGACATCGCGGGTGATCTCGATGGTCCTCACCAGCGGATCGGCGCCGGGAACCGGCGGTTCGTCCATGGCGGCCGGTCGCTCGGAACGGCCGAAACCGCGGGCATCAAGGATATAGACCACATGGCCCTTGGCCGCGAGGTCTGCTGCAAGCGAGCCGTGCTCCACCGGCAGATCGAATTCCGAAAGGCCCGGAATTCGCGTGCCATGCAGCAGGATCATCGGAACGCGGTCGGTCCTGTCCGAGCGGACCTCGCGGATCGCGACCGAATAGCCGTCGACCGTTTTGACGTGGAAATCCTTTCGCACGACATCTGACATAAAAGCTTACTCCTCTTGGTAATTGGGCGCGGCCTATCTCGGGCCGGAAATGGTCTGCGCTGCGTCGATCTTCAGGGTGATACCGGTGATCGACCGCGCCTCTTCGGACGCAAGAAATACCGCGCCGTCGGCGATTTCGTCGGCCTGCACCAGCCGGTTGAAAGGCGACAGCGCCTTGCGCCGCTCGAGCGCGGCTTCGTCGGCAATCGTCGCCACCCCCGGCGTCGGCACCGTTCCGGGCGCCAGCGCGTTGACGCGGATGCCAAGCGGCGCAAGCTCGATGGCCTGCTGCCGGGTGAATGCGTCGATGGCGCCCTTGATCGAGGTGTAGACTGCCGCGCGGGGAATGGCGATGGAGACGGCGATCGAGGACAGCGTGATGATCGATCCGCCGCCGGATTTCGCGATATGCGGCGTCGCCGCCGCCACCGCCCAGAACGTGCCCTTGAGGCCGATATCGAGCATCCTGTCGACCACGTCCTCGGGCATGTCCACCAGCGGCGCATAGTTGAAGTACACAGCGTTGGGTACCAGAATATGCAGGCCGCCATTCGCGGCGTAACCGTCGATCGCTTCGAACACCGCCTTGCGGTCGGAGACATCGACGACGATGGACGTGGCGTTCGGGATCTCGCGCGCGGCGGCCTCCGCGGTTTCGGGATCGATGTCGGCGATGGCGACTTCGGCGCCCGCCTCTGCAAGCCCCATGGCGATCGCCTTGCCGATGCCGCGACCGGCCCCCGTTACAAATGCCCGTTTGCCTTGCAGCCGTTTCATCCCTGCGCCTCCCGCCAATGTTGTGTTGCTACCGGCGAAATCAGCATCTCGAGGGTGCTTCGGTCGACCCGTTCCTGACCGTGTTTCATAGTGTGAAACCCTGTGAATCCCCGGTGTCTTGGGGATCGTGTGCCGCACTAGTTTCACGGTGAGGAAACGAGAGGGACAGATCCGAATATGTCAACGGAACAAACCGGCTTTGCGGCGCGATTGCGGGCAGGCGAGCCGCTTTACGGCACATTCGTCAAGACGCCGACATTTCACGCCACCGAGATCCTTGGATCAGTCGGCTATGATTTTGTCGTCATTGACGAGGAGCATGCGCCGATCAACCGCGAGTCGATCGAGGCCATGATCCTCGCCGCGCGGGCGCGGGGTGTGGCCGCGTTGGTGCGCGTCGGCGAGCCGACCGATTTCAACCTGATGGCGCAGCTCGATGCCGGGGCGGCCGGCGTCTTCATCCCGCATGTCAATTCGGTGGAGAAGGCCGAGCGCGTGGCGGGGGCCTGCCGCTACAAGGGCGGCCGTCGCGGCTTTTCGCGCACCGGCAGGGCCGGGGATTACGGCGCGGTCGCAACCGGCCAGCATCTGGCCGAGCAGGATGCCAACACGCTTTGCATCCCGATGATCGAAGACCCGGAAGCAATAGAGGTGATCGATGCCATCGCCGCCGTGGACGGGATCGCCGCCCTGTTCGTGGGGCGCGGCGATCTGTCGGTCGCGATGGGGGAGGCGAGCCAGACCTCGCCGGCCATACAGGCCGCTTCCGAAAAGGTGATCGCGGCGGGCCGCAAGGCGGGGAAGCCGGTCCTGATGCTTGCCACCAGCAGCGAGGACCAGGCCGCGCTCACGGCGTTGGGCGTCAGCGCCTTTCTGACGGGCTCGGATCAGGCGTTTCTCCGCCGCGCGGCTGCCGAGGCGCTCGCCGCCTGCCGCGCCGTCGACCAGAAAACGAAATCATAAAGGACGATATCATGTATGTTGCCTCCGACCCGAGGTCGAAACTGGCCAAGGCCGCGAGCGAGGAAAAGCCGGACGCGGCCCCGGTCGCTGCCGCCGGCTATTTCATGTTCGATGACAGCCAGCCCTGCGACCAAAATGGCGATGTCCGGACCTGGTATGCCGAGGCGCAGAATTTCGTCGCGACCTATGCCGACCAGCCGGCCGGCAGCCGGATCGTGCGCGACCGGCAGGAGGACGAATATGTCGTCATCCTGCCCGAAAGGGAGACCCGCGCCGTTGTTTCATGGAACGGTTCGGAAACCCCGGTCGACGGATATTCCGTGGTCGTGGTGCCGGGCGGGCCGAGCGTGATTTCGTTCGAGGCCGGCGGGCCGGCGATCTGCTTCTTCACCCGAAAGGCCGCCGATATCGTCGCGCGCTGCGAGGCGCTGCTACCGGCCCATGAGCCCGATCGCAACGTGCCGCCGCTCGAGCCCTGGCCCGATCCCGTCGGCGGGTTCAAGGTGCGGGCCTATTCGCTGGACGTGCCGCAGGAGGAGGGCCGGTTCGGCCGGATCTTCCGCTCCACCAATTTCATGATCAATTTCGTCTATCCGCGGCAGGGACCGCGCGACCGCACCCAGCTCTCGCCGCACAAGCATGACGATTTCCAGCAATGCTCGCTGTGCCTTGCCGGCACCTATGTTCATCACCTGCGCTGGCCGTGGGAAACGGACGCCAATCTGTGGCGCGACGACGACCATGTGACCATCGGCGCGCCGTCGATCGCCATCATTCCGGCGGGCGCGCTGCACACGTCGGAAGCGGTTGGCGGGGGCACGAACCAGCTTGTGGACGTCTTTTGCCCGCCGCGCCGGGATTTTTCCAGACAGACCGGCTGGGTACTCAACGCCGATGATTATCCCGCCCCCGCCAATGAGACCTGAGGAGACACTGAATGGCTGAATTCGAAGCGCCGCCGAGACCGGAATACAATGCGCGGGTGGAAAAACTACTGGAGGGATCGGTCGATCTGCATTGCCACAGCGGCCCCGCCGCGATGCCGCGCATTCTCGACCATCATGAGCAGTTGATGGAAGCCGGCGAGGCCGGGTTCAAGGCCGTGGTCACCAAGGATCACTACTATCTCGGTACCTCGCACGCCATCATCCTGGAGAAGCTGTTCCCGGAAACGGGAGTGCGTTTCTTCTCCGGCATCGCGCTCAACAATGCCTCGGGTGGCATCAATCCGCATGCGGTCGATCATGCCGTGCGCCTTGGCGGCAAGATCGTGTGGATGCCGACGCTTTCGGCGGCCAACCACATCAACAAGGTTTCGACCGAGGCCAAGGGTTTCCCCAAGGTCGCCGGCGCGCCCGACCCGATCCCGCTGACGGTGCTGGACGCAAATGGCAGGCTGACGGACGAAACGAAGCATGTGCTCGATATCATCGCCGCCGGCGACATCATCCTGGCGGGCGGTCATCTTGGCGTCGACGAGCAGTTCATCATGTTCGAGGAGGCGAAGGCCCGTGGCGTGCGCAAGATGCTCGTCAACCATCCGACCTATCTGATCGGCTGCAACGAGACCCATATCCGTCAGCTTGCCGGCATGGGGGTGATGATGGAGCATTCCATCACCCAGTTCATTCCCGGTCGCGGCCAGAAGAGCCCGCCGCAGGCCGTTATTCCGCTGATCGAGGCGGCGGGCGTGGCGAACACCGTGTTCGGCTCCGACCTCGGCCTCAAGGGCGCCGCGCGTCCGGTGGACGGCTTCCGAATCATGATCGCCGAACTGCTCGACGCCGGTTATTCCGAGGATGATATCCGCAGGATGTTCGGCAGCAATGCCGCCGGGATGCTGAATCTGGATTGAGACGGCAGGGCGAAAGCCGCGGGCGGCAACGTCCGCGGCCTTTTGTTTTCTCGCGGCCAAAGCTTCAGCGGTCCTGCGTAAGCCCCATAAGCTGCGCCGCGTTTTTCGCCAGCATCATCGTCATGTCTTCCTGCGCGATCCCGTGCTGCAGGCAGAGCCCGATCAGCGCGCGCAGCCCTTCCACGGGCTTGAGATTGCCGGTGTGACCGAGGCCCGAGCTGAAGACGATGCGTTCGGGACTTGCCGCCGCGATAACCGATGTCAGAACGCCGGGCGGGTGGCGGCGGTCCGGACTCTCGATAAAGGCGGCCGCGGTCAGTTCGATGAACGCGCCGTCCCGCGCCAGCTCCTCGATGTCCGCAAGCGTCGCGCCGGCGTAGTGCAGCGGCTGATTGACAAGCATGCGTCTGACGCCCGCCGCCCGCGCCGCTTCAAACAGCGGCAGGATTTCGCTGATATGCAGATGGCCGGACGCCAGCACGGCATCGTGTTGGGCAGTGATTTCGAGGATTTCGCGCACCGGCGCGGTAATCGCCCCTTTGGTGTCGAGCACGCTCAATGCCTCGCGCGGACGCATGGCGGGTCCGTCGTCGTTACTCCGATAGGCCATGCGGAGGTGATTGGCCGCCGAGATCGTCGGCATCCAGATGATCCGTCCGCCGAGCTTGAGTTCATGCTCGACCGCGTAGGGATTGAGACCGCCGACATAGTTGTTGAGCACCACGCCTGAGAGGAGTTTCAGCGGCAGATCGGCGTAGACCGTCTTTTCGAGGATCGCGGCGACCGGCGTTGTGGGATAGAAATCGTCCCGGAACGCCACGGCGGCCATGCCGGCTGCGGCGGCTTCCTCGGCGGCGTAATCATGGGTGAAATGGCGCGGCTCCAGCGAAGGGCCGGTGCGGCAGTCGAGGTCGATCGCGCCGGTCAGGAGATGGTCGATATCGTCAAGGGGCGTGGTCATAACGGATCATCCGGCGGGTCGATGCCGATCAGGCGGCAGGCATTGGTCGAGGTCATGGTCCGGATTTCCTGGACGGTGAAACCGAGATCGAGGCAGAGTTCGATGACCGCGCGAAAACCGGTAACCGGCTTGGGGTTGAAGGTCTGGCCGAGATCGGAGCCGATGATGGTACGGTCGAGACCCGCAGCGTCGACATAATCGCGCAGCGCCTCGAACGGAAACTTGCGCGACGGCCCCTCGATCAGCATGCAGGCGCAGTGTTCGAGATAGACCCCGAGTGCGGAGAGTTCCTTGAGATCATCCAGCTTGGCCTCGATCCAGTAGGTCGGATGGCTGACGAGCATGCGCGTGACGCCGCGCGCGCGGGCCTCGGTGAACAGCGGAAACATTTCGCTGACATGCAAATGTCCGCCGCACAAAACCGCGTCATGTTCGGCGATCAGGTCGAGGATGTCCTTGACCTCCGGCTTCAGTCGGCCCCGGTCGTCCAGTACGGAAAGACGCGTCGGTTCGCGCAGGCCGAGACGGCCGTGGAGGTTGTAGCGGAAGGCGGTCGTGAGGTGATTATGCGCGCATAGCGTCGGCATCCAGACCATGCGCGCGCCAAGCATCAGCCCGTGTTCGACCGCATACGGGTTCAGCCCGCCGAGCTGATTGTTGAGCGGCACGCCCGAAAGCAAGGTGAGGTTGGCATTGCCTTCCCTGAAACGCTCGAGCACCTGCATCACGGGCGTGTTGGAATAGAAATGATCCTTGAACAGCACGGCGTGGAGCCCCACCGCCTCCGCATCCCGGATTTCCTCCATATGGTCGAGCTTGCGCTCCATGATCGAGGGGCCGCTGTGGCAATGCAAATCCACGGCCCCGCGCAGCAGGCTGTCGACGATTTCGGAGCGCGATTGCGTCGCGTCTTGCTGGTTGGCCATTTCTTTCCTCCCCGGCACCTCTACAGGGAAACAGAGCGCATGCGCGGCGACACCGCCAATTCAACTCCGTTTCACAATGTGAAATCCCGGGAACGAGCAAGTCCGCATCGCCGAAGACTTGGCTAGCCTTCCTGAAGATTTCGGGAGGATAACCAGAATGAATACACTCCACCCTCTTGCCAATGACCCGACAGCCACGGTCGAGCGCCATGATGTGCTGGTCGAGCGTTTGTCGGATGCCGACCCGTCCGCGCTGGTGATGGTTCTCGTGCAGCTGACCGGCGACATGGCGCTGCTCGACCATTACGGTCCGATGCTTTCCAAGCCGGGCGCCTTCGAGCACAGCATTCCCGATGGCGATATGCAGGCGTTCTTGAGCCGGCTTGCCGATGTCCTGCTCGATCCGCACCATGTCGAACCGGAAATCACCCCGGACCAACTGCATCGCATGATGAACGTGTTCTGCCGGGAGGAGGTCTCGGCGCGCTACCTGCCCATGCTGTTCGAGGATCTGGGCTTCAAGCCGACGCCTGAGCATTTCGAAAACGCCAGTCCCAGGGCCAGGGCCCGCGCCGAAAAGTTCAACGTGCTGGTGATCGGGGCGGGCGCTTCGGGCATCAATGCCGGCATCAAACTGAACGAGGCCGGCATTCCCTATGAGATCATCGAGCGAAATGAGGATGTCGGCGGCGTCTGGCATGAAAACACCTATCCCGATTGCGGCGTCGACAGCGCCAACCATCTCTACTGCTATTCTTTCGCGCTCAATCACAACTGGTCGCGCTACTACGTGCGGCAGGAGGAGCTGAAATCCTATCTTCGGGACTGTGCCCTCCGCTACGACGTTCTGAAACATGTCCGGTTTCAGCAGGAAGTGCTGTCGCTCAGATACGACAATGAGGAAAAACTCTGGCATGCCGTGATCCGCATGCCGGATGGCACGACACGCAGGGCGAGCGCCCACGCGATTATCAGTTCCGTCGGCCAGTTGAACCAGCCGATGATCCCCGACATCAAGGGGCTTGAGAACTTCAAGGGCGAGCAGATGCACACCGCGCGCTGGAATCACGATTATGATTTCACGGGCAAGAACGTGGCCATGGTGGGAACCGGCGCGAGCGGCATGCAGGCCGGCCCGGCGACGGCCCGGATCGCGAAGCATCTGACCATTTATCAGCGGGCCGCCCCATGGGTCATTCCCCGGCACAACTACCACAACCTCGTCACCGACAATGTCAAATGGGTGCTTGCCAATGTGCCGCACTATGCCCGCTGGTACCGGTTCCTGCTGTTCTGGGCCTATGGCGACGGCATTCACGACGCGTTGGTGCGCGATCCGGCCTGGGCGGGCCGCAAGGATGCGATATCCCAGCGCTCCGCGGATATCCGCAAGGAATGGACGAAATATATCGACGAGGTGATGGCCGACCGCCGGGATCTGCGCGCCAAGGTGCTGCCGGATTATGCACCCTTCGGTAAACGGTCGCTCCGCGACAATGGCTGGTTCGAGACGCTCAAGCGCGACAATGTCGAGCTTAACAATGACGGCATCGATCATATCGAGGCCGATGCGATCGTCGACAAGGCGGGCAGGCGCACGCCGGTGGACGCGATCATCTGGGCGACGGGGTTCCATGCCAGCCGGATGATCTATCCGATGGAGGTCGTCGGCGCGCATGGAAAATCGCTGCGCGAACTCTGGGGCGATGACGATCCGCGCGCCTATCTCGGCATCTGCGTGCCGGACTTCCCGAATTTCTTCATGACTTACGGTCCCAATACCAATCTCGCCCATGGCGGCAGCATCATCTTCCAGGCCGAATGCCAGGTGCACTACATCGTCGAGTGCCTCGAAATGCTGCTGGAGCGCGGCGACGCGGCGATGGAATGCACGAAGGCGGCGCATGACGCCTATAACGAGAAGCTGGACGCGATATTGAGCCGGATGGTCTGGACCAATGAGGGGGTCACCAACTGGTACCAGAACAAGCGCGGACGGGTGACCACCAATTCTCCCTGGAAGCTGGTGGAATACTGGGAATTGACGCGCAAACCCGACCCGGAAGCCTTCGAATTTATTGGCGAGGACGCCTGATATGCAGGAACAACCCGACAAGTCCTATATGCTCATCGGCACCTGGAAACTGGTCAACATCGAAAACCGTGATGCCGACGGCAATATCCTGCGCTCCTCCTATGGGCCGAAGAAGATGGGACTGATCAGCTTCAACGACGATCACCGCATGATGGTGGTGATCCAGGACGGCCGCGAGCACCGGCCGTCCACAAGACCGCGCGAATATTCATCCTATGCCGGAACCTATCGTTTCGACGGTGAGACGCTGGTGACGCGGGTTGATTGCTCGACGGTGCCCGACCGGATGGACACCGATCAGGTGCGCCCGGCGCGCTTCGAGGGCATGCGGCTGGTGCTGACCGCGCCGCCCGCCACATTCGACGGCGTCGTTAACTATCGTAATCTCACCTGGGAGAAGATACACTAGCCCGATGGCGGAAAGATCGGAATGCTCCGCCTTCGATACATGCGCATTCTCAGGGCAATGGATCGCCGCACCGCGTTGGAGGACGCGCGGCGATCGGCATCCGGTTCTCGCGAGCGGGTGCGGCTGAGAATGCGAGCGGGGTTCAAGGGAGGAAAACATGAACTCTTATCTGCCGGTCAATTCCGTTCTGCGTTCGCTTGAGGTCCTGAAGATTCTCAACCGCCAGCGGGTTTCGTCCGTCGATCATATCCACCGGGTATCGGGTCTGCCGAAACCGACGGTGGTGCGTCTTCTCGAAACGCTGATCGAAGCGGGCTATGTTTCCAAAAGGGAGAGCGACAAGGGCTATCGCGTCACCTCGCAGGTGGCAGCGCTCAGTTGCGGTTTTCACGGCGCGCCGCTGGCGGTGGAGGCGGGGCGGCCCTGGGCGCAGGAACTGACCCGCGTCCACAAATGGCCGGTCGCGATCGCCGTACCCAACGGCAATGCGGTGATGGTCTGCGACACCACCTGCGGGGAAAGCCCGATGGCGCCCTATCACGCGCTGATCTACAAGCGCATGGGGCTGGTGACGACCGCGCTCGGTCGCGCCTATCTTGCCTTCTGCCCGCCGGAGGAGCGCCGGCTGACGATGCAGTTGCTGAAGAATTCCTCCCATCCCGACAGCGAGATCATGGAACTCTCCGACATGGTGGATCACGTGATCCGCGTGACCCAGAAAATGCGGTTTGCCGAACGCATCGGCGTCAAGGCCTCGGAGCCGTCCTCCAGCGTCGCCGTGCCGATCTACGGACATGACGAAGGCAAGATTCTCGCCACCATCGGGATGACCTATTACACGCGGGCGGTGCGCCGTGAGGATGTTCTCAAACGTTATGTGCCCCAGTTGAAGGCTGCCTCCGCCGCGATCACGGAAAGCATCAAGCGCATGAGCAACGCGCTCGATACCGAAAGGGCGGAATGGCCAGGCGATGTTCCCGCCAGAAACGGCGAGTCCGAGCCGGTTGCCATCGGCGCCTGAGGCATATCGTGCCTTGGCCGCTCCCGGTTTTCATGCGGGCGAGTTTCATGGCGTGAAATGCGTGGGGCTGCCGCTGGCGCAGCCCTCTGCTTCCTCTACTCTCCCGCTTCAAGCCTTGACTGGCGCGCCTGCCGGAAGTGGAAAGGCGTTTCGGCTTTCACTGGAGGAAATGGCAAGCCGACCGTCGGGCGACTGCATTCGGAGGAGCAGGCCTCAGGGCCGCAGGAGGAGAAAAAATGTTTCAGAAGCTCTCGATCATCGCCGGATTGGCCTTGATGCCGGCATCGGCCGTTCTGGCCGACGATGTCAAATTACCGAGCACGATTGCCGTCACCGCGGCCGATGTCGGCGGAACGTCCTATAACCAGGCGATCGCCATCGGCAAGGCGCTGCAGGACGCCTATGGCGTTTCGCTGCGCGTGGTCGGCACCGGCAATCCGCAGGCCAAGGTGGCGCCGGTGCGCGAGGGCCGCATGCCGTTCTCGATCGCCGGCAGCGACGTGTTCTTCGCCTTCGAGGGGGTGGATGACTACGCCTCGCCGGATTGGGGGCCGCAGGATCTGCGCGCCGTCAGCCTCGTCGGCGGCGACAATTGCCTCACCTATATCGTGGCCGGCGACGCCGGGATCGAAACCATGGCGGATTTCAAGGGCAAGCGCATTCCCTGGGTCGTCGGCTCCAGTCCGCTTCAGGCCAATGCCAAGGCGATGCTGGCCTTTGGCGGGCTGACGATCGACGATGTCACCCTTGTCGAAATGCCGAGCTATGGCGCGGCGATCGACGCGATGATCAACGGCCAGGTGGACGGCGTGACCACGGTCAGCACCGGCGGGCTTGTCGAAAAAGCGGTCGCCGGTCCGCGCGGCCTGAAATATATTCCCTATCCCCATGACGATGCCGAGGGCTGGGCGCGGATGCGCGAGGTCAATCCGCATTTCGCCAAGCGGGTCGCGACCCAGGCGGCGGGCGGTCTCAAGGAGCCGCTGGAATGCATCGGCGTGCCCTATCCCGATGTCATCACCTATTCCGAGGATGACGACCTCGTCTACAATTTCACACGGGCGCTGATCGATCAGGTCGACGTCTATTCCAAGGCCGATCCGAGCACGGCCGGCTTTGCCGCCGACAAGCAGATGTTCGAGTGGACGGTTCCCTATCATGAGGCTTCGATCAAGGCCTATAGGGAGGCGGGCGTGTGGACCGACGAACTCGACGCCCACAATGACGCGCTTCTGGCGCGCGCCGCCGTGCTCGCCGATGCCTGGGCGACGACCGAGGATATTCGCGGCGATGCCGACTTTCAGGCAAAGTGGATGAAAATCCGCGCGGAGGCCCTGCAGGCGGCGGGCATGCCGGCCTATTTCGAATAGACGAAAGCGCGATATGTCCGACACTACGGTCAATAACGATGTTTCAGGCGGGGACACGGTCTCCGCCAGAGAACTCGGGGGCGCGGCGCGCTGGATAGCCCGGCTCGCAACGGTGGCACTGATCGTGCTGTCGATCAACCAGGCCTTCAACATCAGTTCGCGCATGGGCTATACGCTGATCGAGCAGCAATATCTCTATACCGTGCTGTTCCTGACCATACCCGTCGCCTTCCTGCTTTTCCCGATGCGGGCAAGCCAGGCAAAGCGCGGGCCGACGATCATCGACTGGGTTCTCGCGGGCCTCTCGGCCGCCTGCTTCATCTTCTTCATCTATTACGCCTACTCGATCATCCGCTATGGCTGGGAGATGATGCCGCCCTTCAACACGGTCATTGTCGGCGCGGTGCTGTGGGTTCTGGTGATCGAGGCGGCGCGTCGGGCCGGCGGGTTGGTTCTGGCCGTCATCGTGCTGTTTTTCTCCGCCTATCCGCTTTTCGCCGACAAGCTGCCCGGGCCGATCTCGGCCTTTGCGTCGCCGTTCGAATATGTCGCGGCCTATCACGCGATGTCGCTCGAGAGCATGATGGGGATACCGCTCCGGGCCTTCGCCAATCTGGTCTTCGGCTTCATCCTGTTCGGCGTGGCGCTGGAGCATACCGGGGCAGGGCGGTTCTTCATCAATCTCGCCTTCGCCCTGCTCGGCCATGTGCGCGGCGGGCCGGCCAAGGTGGCGATCATGTCGAGCGGGCTGATGGGCTCGCTTTCGGGCAGCGTCGTCACCAATGTGCTGACCACCGGGGTGATGACGATCCCGGCGATGAAGCGCTCGGGCATGAAGGGCGTCACGGCGGCGGCGATCGAGACTTGCGCCTCCACCGGCGGCGTGCTGATGCCGCCGGTCATGGGCGCCGCCGCCTTCGTGATGGCGAGTTTCCTGCAGGTGTCCTATTCGACGATCGCGCTCGCCGCGGCCATACCCGCGCTACTCTATTTCTTCGGCCTGTTCATCCAGATCGATGCGCGGGCCGCTCGCGACGGGCTCAAGGGACTGCCCGAGGCGGAACTGCCCGATCTGAAGCAGACACTGAAGGAAGGCTGGCACCATAGCTTCGCGATCGTGCTACTGGTCTTCATGCTGCTGGTCATGCGCCAGGAATCGCTCGCGCCCTATTATGCGACCGCGATTTTGCTGATCATCAACCAGATCGTCTCGAAGGACGGACGCTGGGGCAGGAAAGAGGTGCTGGCCTTCATAGATGGCAGCGCGCAGCTGTTTTCCAATCTTGCCGCGATCCTTGCCGGCGTGGGCATGATCGTCGGCGGTCTGTCGATGACCGGGCTTGCCGGCACGCTGGTGAACGACCTGCTGTTCATCGCCGGCGGTAACCCTTACGTGCTCTTGATCATGGGCGCGGTCACCAGCCTTGTGCTCGGGGTCGGCATGCCGTCCACGGCCTGCTACATCTTCCTGGCCATCATGCTGGCGCCGGCGCTGATCCAGGCCGGGCTGGAGCCGATCGCGGTGCATCTGTTCATCTTCTACTGGGGCATGCTGAGCTATATCACGCCGCCGCTTGCGCTTGGCGCGTTTGCGGCCGCCTCGGTTGCCAAGACGCCGCCGATGCAGACCGGCTATGAATCGATGAAGATCGGCTCGGTGATCTATTTCATCCCGTTCTTCTTCGTACTTGATCCCGGTCTGGTTCTGGTCGGGCATTGGCAGAACATCGTGTTTTCCAGCGCGCTCGCCGTGTTCGGCGTGTTCATCTTCGCCGGGGCAATTCAGGGCTATCTGGCGGGGATCGGACCTCTGTTCACGAGAACGCCGGCGGGACTGTTGTTGCGGGTGCCTATCCTCGTGGGCGCGGTATTGATCGCCCTGCCGGGCGAGGCCATTCCGGGCGTCAGCGATGTAGAACTGCTGATCGCGGGACTGGCGCTGATCGCGCCGATCCTGACCGCGGCATTTATCCTGAACCGCAGGACGGCTGTCGCCGCTGCCTGAAGCGTCCCAAAGGCCTCAAACGCCGGATTATTGCGCGTGAGAGGGCAACGGGCTAAGAGTTTCGGCCGGGTCGCCGGAGACGATCGTTTTTTGCGCTTGCGGCGAGATAGCCGGTCCCGCCTTTGCCGGGCGCGCTTGAGAACGGGCGCACCGCATGCAATGTGAGGGGCAATGCCGAAGACGATAGCCAGGGTCGAGGACCTTCTCGATACGCTTTCAACGTTGCCGGCCGGCGCGCGCCGGCTCGTTGCGATTGCCGGGGCGCCCGGCAGCGGCAAGTCCACGCTTGCTGACGACCTCGTCGCCCGGCTCAATCGGCGTGCGCCGGGCTCAGCCGCCGTCATTCCGATGGACGGGTTTCACCTTGATGACGGGTTGCTGAAGGCGCGCGGAACGCTGTCGCGCAAGGGCGCGCCCTATACGTTCGATGTCGGCGGGCTGGCGGCGATGCTCCGCCGTCTCCGCGCCAACGAAGAGGATGAAATCATCGTTCCGCTGTTTGACCGTAAACTCGAAATCTCCCGAGCGGGCGCGCGCGCTGTCCCGCGCGCAGTTCCGCTGTTGGTGGTCGAGGGCAATTATCTGCTGCTGGACGAGCCCGGCTGGCGCGAACTTCGCGCCATTTTCGACCTGACCATCAGTCTCGATGTCCCATTCGATGTTCTGAAACAAAGGCTTTTGCAGCGCTGGACGGATATGGGTTTTGCGCCGGAAGCGGCGCATGCCAAGGCCTATGAAAACGACCTCCCCAACGCCAGGACCGTCATTGACCGCAGCCACCCGGCGGATATCGTCTTCCGGCCGGTTGGCTGACAGTCTTTTGGCTCAGCTCACGCCGCCAAGCAGCTTGGCGTTGCCGCCGGCCGCGGTGGTGTCGACGCAGACATGGCGTTCCTTCAACGCGTGGCCGGCATCCGGCGCGCCCGTCACCAGCGGCAGGATCGGGCCCTTGCGGCTGGCGAGTGCCTTGCGGAGCGCCCGCGCGGTCTCCTCGTCGCCCCACCAGAGAACGGCTGAAATGCCTTCCAGATCGGCAAGGCTTTCCGGCGCGATCGAGCCGGTTGCGACGGCCGGACGACCGCCCTGCGCGCCGACCATCATCGCCTGCTGTCGGGCGGCCTCCTTGCCTGGGCCGAGGCAAAGCAGCGGCGCGCGGGGCAGCGCGGTGAGCACGTTCGATTCGCCCGTTGGCCCGGGAAGCGTGTCGCGGAACACGCGGCCCGACTCGACGGCCGCGCGCGCAATTTCGTCCCTGAGCGCTGCCGGCGACATTTCCGTATCCCAGGCCTCGCTAGCGGTCTCGGCCGCGTGTTTGCGGAAACGGTCGAGATAGCGCGGGCCGCCTGCCTTCGGGCCGGTGCCGGACAGGCCTTCGCCGCCGAAGGGCTGGCTGCCGACGATCGCGCCGATCTGGTTGCGGTTGATGTAGATGTTACCGGCCTGGATGCGGTCGGAAACGTGCTGCACGCGGTCGTCGATCCGGGTCTGGAGGCCGAAGGTCAGGCCGTAGCCGGAGGCGTTGATGGCATCGATCACCGCGTCGATCTCGTCCGCCTCGAAGGTTACCACATGCAGGACCGGGCCGAAGATTTCGCGCTCCATATCCGCGATGCCGCCAATCCTGATCAGGGTCGGGGCGATGAAATGGCCGGTGTCGGGCGTCGTGGTCGTCTTGAGGATGCGTCCCTCGTCCTCGGCGACGGCGAGATATTCGGCAATGCCCGCCTTGGCCTCGGCATCGATGACCGGGCCGACATCGGTGGAAATATGCCATGGCCGCCCGATCCTGAGCGCATCCATCGCGCCCGTCAGCATGCGCAGGAAATGGTCGGCAATGTCCTTCTGGACGTAGAGGCAGCGCAATGCCGAGCAGCGCTGGCCGGCCGACTGGAACGCCGACTGGACGATGGCCGCGACCGCCTGTTCCGGCAGCGCCGTGCTGTCTACGATCATCGCGTTGAGGCCGCCGGTCTCCGCGATGAACGGCGCGCCGGGCGCGAGGTTTTCGGCCATGGCGCGGTGGATGATCTGCGCTGTTTCGGTGGAGCCGGTGAAGGCGACGCCGCCGACCGCCGGATTTGAGGTCAGCGCCTTGCCGACATCGCCGGCGCCGGGTAGAAGCTGAAGCGCGGTTTCGGGCACGCCAGCCTCATGCAGAAGCTGGCAGGCGCGGAAAGCGATCAGCGGCGTCTGTTCGGCGGGCTTGGCAAGCACGGCGTTGCCGGTTGCAAGGGCTGCGGCGATCTGGCCGGTGAAGATCGCCAGCGGAAAGTTCCACGGGCTGATGCATGCAAAGACGCCGATCGGCGGCGCGCCCTCGGCCTGTCCGGCGTAGTAGCGCAGGAAATCCACCGCCTCGCGCAGTTCGGCAACCGCGTCCGTAAGCGTCTTGCCGGCTTCGCGGGCGAGAAGCGCGAAGATTTCGCCGAAGTTTTCCTCGTAGAGATCGGCGGCCTTTTCCAGCACCTTGCGGCGCTCGCTGGCGTCGGCCTCCCATGGGCGTGCAGCCGCGCAGGCGGCATTGACGGTTTCAGCCGAAGCCCAGGTTACGCTGCCGACGATATCATGCTGGCGGGCCGGATTGTTCATCTCGGCCGTCTCGCCGGCGGGGGCTTCACCGGCAATGATCGGTCCCGCCTGCCAGCGATGGCTCTCGAACCGATCGCGCGCCTCATCGATCATCGCCAGCGTCGGGCGATGGGCGAGATCGAAACCGGCGGAATTCTGCCGTTCCGGCGCAAACAGGGTGGAGCCGGTCCGCAGCTTGGTCGGCTTCACCTTGTCGAACGGATCGGCGGCAACGGTTTCCGGCGGCACATCCTCGTCGACGATCTGGTTGACGAAGGAAGAGTTGGCGCCGTTTTCAAGCAGGCGGCGGACCAGATAGGCCAGAAGATCGCGGTGCGCGCCAACGGGCGCGTAGATCCGGCAATGGGTGTTGTGGCGTTCCTTCAGGATCGAATGCAGCGCCTCGCCCATGCCGTGGAGGCGCTGGAACTCCCAGGCCTGGTTGTCGCCGGCCATATCCAGGATTGCCGCGCAGCTATGGGCGTTGTGGGTGGCGAATTGCGGGTAGATCCGGTCGGTCATGCCCAGCAGCTTGCGGGCATTGGCGATATAGGAAATGTCTGTGGCGGGCTTGGCGGTGAACACCGGGAAACTGTCGATGCCCTCGACCTGGGCAAGCTTGATCTCGGTGTCCCAATAGGCGCCCTTGACGAGCCGCACCATGATCTTGCGGTCGAGCCGGGTCGCAAGCGCGTAGAGCCAGTCGATGGTCGGCCCGGCGCGCTTGCCGTAGGCCTGCACCACCACGCCGAACCCGTCCCAGCCGGCAAGCGACGGCTCGGACAGAACCGCCTCGATCACGTCCATCGACAGGCTGAGGCGGTTGGCCTCCTCGGCATCGATATTGAGCCCGATGCCGGCGGAACGGGCAAGCTGGGCGAGCGTGCGCAGACGCGGCACGACATGATCCATCACCGTGTCGTGCTGGGCTTCTTCGTAACGCGGGTGGAGCGCGGAGAGCTTGACCGAGATGCCGGGATTGTTGCGGATATCGTCTGCGGTCGCGGCTTCGGAGATCGCGCCGATCGCACGGGAATAGGCGAGGTGATAGCGTTTGGCATCGCCTTCGGTGCGGGCGGCCTCGCCGAGCATGTCGTAGCTGTAGGTGTAGCCCTTTTCTTCCATGTTCGCGGCGCGCTTCAGCGCAGAGGCAATTGTCTCGCCGAGCACGAATTGCGAGCCCATTTCCTTCATCGCGCGGCCGACGGCGGTGCGGATCACCGGTTCGCCGAGGCGCTTCACCGCGCCGCGCAGTGTGCTCACCACGCCCTTGTTTTCTTCCTTGAGAACCCGGCCCGTCAGCATCAGCGCCCAGGTCGAGGCATTGACCAGCGGCGAGGTGGAATGGCCCATATGCCGGCCCCAATCCGACGGCGCGATCTTGTCCTCGATCAGCGCGTCGATGGTTTCGGCATCGGGCACCCTCAGCAGCGCCTCGGCGAGACACATCAGCGCGATGCCCTCATCGGTGGAAAGGCCGTATTCGGCGAGAAACACCTCCATCATGCCGGGCTTGGCATGATTGCGGATGGCGCGCACCAGATCGGCCGCGTCTTCCGAGATGCGGGCGCGATCCTCGGCGCTCAGCTTCGCCTCATCGCGGAGCCGCTCGATCAGTTGCGCCTCGTCGGCATAGGTGCCCGCGTCGATAGCGTTGCGCAGGTCTGCCTCATTGTTTTCTGTCATGACAATTCCCTCTGGACTACCCTATTATAATCGGTAGACGGCAGGCGTTTTGCCTGATTGATATGAAAAATATTATCGTTTCGTCTGAATTTGAGGGGTTTTCCAGTGAATGAGAGCAGTGCCGATCTCGACCGATTCGACCGCGCAATCATGAGCACGCTGGCCGAGAACGGCCGCATCTCGATCACCGATCTCGCCAAACGCATCGGCCTGTCGAAATCGCCGACCCAGGCGCGGGTGCGTCATCTGGAGGAGGCTGGCATCATCAGGGGCTATCGCGCCATCCTCGATCCCATTCAACTGGGCCTCGACTATGTCGCCTTTGTCGAGGTGAAGCTGTCGGATACGCGCGAGAAGGCGCTGTCGGAATTCAACAAGGCGGTGGTCGGGCTCGTCGAGGTCGAGCAGGTGCACATGATCGCGGGACGCTTCGATTACCTGCTGAAAATCCGCACCGCCTCGATGCGATCCTACCGACGGGTGCTCGCCGAGCGGATTTCGACGCTCCCGCATGTGGCCTCGACCTCGACCTATATGGCGATGCAGTCGATCAAGGAAAACGGCATTTCAGAGGACGGCTGATGGCGCTGGAGCATCGGGCGATTGGTCGGCATCGCCCGATGCTCCAGAGTCGTTCTTTTGGCGCGTCGGGTTAGCGGAAAACCGGTGACCACTTTTCCGCCCGACGCTTTATCCGCCGCGGATCGAAGAGCGCCATACGAGCTCGGCATGCAGCGTCACGGTCGGGCTTGCAGCGGGTGCGGAAAGCGGGGCGGAGAGCCACTCGACCGCCTGTTGGGCGATCTGGTCCACCGGCTGGTCGAAGGTCGTGAGATCGTAGGATTCCCAGCCGGCCTGTTCGATATTGTCGAAGCCCGCGACGCAAAGCTGATCGGGGATCGACAGCGAAAACTGGTTGCGCGCGGCATCCATGAAGCCGCAGGCGAGCAGGTCGGTGGCGCAGAACACCCCGTCTGGCCGGTCCTTTCGGGTCAGCAGGCGCTGGGCGAGCGTGCGGCCTGAAGCATAGGCCGTCTGGCCGTAGCGCTCGACGATCACCTCGATGCCCTCGGCCTGTCCCGCGGCGAGGAAACCGCGTTCGCGCGCCAACAGGCTCGGCGTCATCGAGGCCGAATTGGCGAAGGCGAGGCGTCGGCAGCCGGCGCGCAGGAAGGCGGTCAGGATCCGCCGCGCGGCCTCGTCATTGTCGAAATTGATCCTGAGCGGGCCTTCCTGATCGTCATCGCGGTTGATCAGCACCAGCCGCTGGCCGTTGCGCAGACAGAGCTGGACGATCGACTTGTCCGGCAGGCCCGAGAGAATGATGGAGGCATCCGCCCGGTAGCTGATCGCCTGGCGCAACGCCTTGTCGGCGCTGCCGTCGGAACGGTCGGTGTTGACCAGCATGGCGATCTTGCTGTGATCCTGCAGCTTCTGGGTAATGGCGCTGACGAGCGCAGAGCGATAGGGGGTCGCGACTTCGGAGGCGATCAGGCAGACGATCCCGCTTTCATTGCGCATCAGCCCGCGGGCGAGATGGTTGACGTGGTAGCCGAGCTCCTCGGCCGCCGCCATCACCTTGCGGCGCGTTTCCGCCGAGACGCTGGCGCCCGGCGTGAAGGTGCGCGAGACGGCTGAGCGGGAAACACCGGCGCGGCGAGCGACTTCCTGCGCGCTGACAAATTCTTTCTCGGCCATCGTTCCCCCTCGACAACCTCATTCTGCTTTGGAATGCACTGTTGTGCAACAAAGCCTTTATGAAGTTTTTGCGACCGAGCATTGACTTTCGAGAGCGGCCAAAGCGCATGGTGCACACCTTTGCAGCGACGCATGCACTGTTCCCTGCGTTGCTCCTATTCGATGGCGGCAGTGCGGAGCGCCCGGCGCTCAGCCCACCGCGATCGTCTTCTTCTCCTTCACCGCCCGCACGGCCGCATCCGCAAGCGCGAGCGCCATCAATCCGTCCTCGATCGAGGGCGAGGGGGCGGTGTCGTTTTCGATGCTGTCGATGAAGGCGGAGATTTCCGCGGCATAGGCGGCGGTGTAGCGGGTCATGAAGAAATCATGCAGCGGCGGACGGGTGTAGCCATCCTTGTTGGCGATCTCGATCGACACCGGGCGCTGGTTTTCGGCCGACACCGAGCCGAGCGAACCCAGCACCTCGATGCGCTGGTCGTAGCCATAGGCCGCGCGGCGCGAATTCGAGATCACGCATTGGCGTCCGCTTGCGGTGGCGAGCACCAGGCTGGCGCTGTCGTAATCGCCGAGTTCGCCGATTTCCGGATTCACCAGTACGGACGCCGTGCCGGAAACGGTGGCGATCTCCTCGCCAAGCAGGAAGCGGGCCATGTCGAAATCATGGATGGTCATGTCGCGGAAAATGCCGCCGGAGACCTTGATGTATTCCGCCGGCGGCGGGCCGGGGTCGCGGCTCACGATCGTCACCATCTCGACATCGCCGATCCGGCCATCGTCAATCGCCGCGCGCACCGCCAGGAAATGCGGATCGAAGCGGCGGTTGAAGCCGAGCATGACGCGCCCGCCCACCTCTCTCACCACGTCGGCGCAGGCGCGGGCGCGGGCGACATCGAGATCCACCGGCTTTTCGCAAAAGACGGCCTTGCCGGCGCGGGCGAAGCGCTCGATCAGGTCGGCATGGGTGTTGGTCGGGGTGCAGATGATCACCGCGTCAATGCTGCCATCGGCCTCGATCGCGTCGATGGTCATCACCGCAGCACCGGTCGCCTCGGCGATTGCGGCGGCAGCCGGCGCCATCGCGTCGGCGACGGCCACCAGCCGGGCGCGCTTGTCCTCGGCGATCGCCTTCGCATGTACCTTGCCAATGCGGCCTGCGCCCAGCAGCGCTATCGTCGTGACCATGTTATCCTCCCGGTGAGCGCTGCCGGGCATGCCGGCGGCGTAAATCTTGTTGGAATATATATTCCATTTTGCTAGTTTGCGGCATGGTTTATGTCAATATCATTGTTGAGGGGAATCCATGACGGCGCCGGCCACGATCAGGGAATTCGAGGAACGACTGGCGGAGCTTGCCGGCACAATGCCCAAAAGGCTGCGCCAATGCGCGGATTTCGTGGCCGCCAACCAGGACAGGATCGCGGTTTCGACCGTGGCGGAAATGGCTGAGGGCGCGGGCGTTCAGCCCTCGGCCTTCATGCGGTTCTGCCAGATCATCGGCTTTTCCGGCTTCTCGGAAATGCAGAAACTGTTTCGCGATTCCTATGTCGGCGGCTGGCCGGATTACCGCACCCGGCTCAAGCATCTGCGCGAGACGGCGGCGGGAAGCCCGGTGGCGCTGCTTGCCGAATTCACCGATGCGGGCCGGACCTCGCTGGAAGGTCTGCTGAAGACGGTGGAGCCGGCCGAACTGGAGAAATCGGTGGGACTGCTTTCCGAAGCGAAAATGATCCACATCATCGGCCTCAGGCGGGCGTTTTCGGTGGCGACCTATATCGCCTATGCCTTCGAGCGGATGAATGTGCCGGCCATGCTGCACGGCGCGGTCGGCGGACTTGCCAATTACCAGGCCGTGCGCCCGGGCGATGTGGTGATCGCCATCAGCTTCGCGCCCTATACCGCCGAGACGGTGGCCTTTGCCGAGCAGGCGGCCGAAAACGACATTTCCGTGGTCGGCATCACCGATACGGTCGTCAGCCCGTTGCGGCCGTTTTCCGCCGCCACGCTTTCGGTCACCGAGGTGGATTTCGGGGCCTTCCGTTCGCTCTCCGCCACGCTCGGTCTGGCGATTGCCCTGACGGTCGCCGTCGGCGCCGCGCGCAATGGTTCGTGAGGCCTGAAATCCGAATAATTTTATTGAAATGAGAAAAAATAGAATTTATAGTCTAAAATGAAATTTGGACGGACGTCGTGACCCCACGCGGCGCAGAGGCCGGGAACGATTCCGGCAGGGAGGCATCATTGTCGTCACTTGACCTGATCACCATCGGCCGGTCGTCGGTCGATCTTTACGGCGCGCAGGTTGGCGGGCGGCTGGAGGACATGGCCTCCTTCAACAAGTATATCGGCGGTTCGCCCACGAATATCGCCGCGGGCACAGCGCGTCTCGGCCTCAAGTCCGGACTGCTGACGCGCGTCGGCGACGAGCATATGGGGCGGTTCATCCGCGAGCAGCTCGTGCGCGAGGGCGTCGATGTGCGCGGCGTCAAGACGGATCCGGAGCGGCTGACGGCGCTGGTCCTGCTCGGCATTCGCGACCAGGAACAGTTTCCGCTGATCTTCTACCGCGAGAACTGCGCAGACATGGCGCTGTCGGAAGAGGATATCGACCCCGCTTATATTGCCGAGGCGCGCTGCGTCTGCGCCACCGGCACGCATCTTTCCCATCCCCGCACCGAGGCCGCCGTGCTGAAGGCGCTCAGGCTGGCGCGCGGGAACGGCGCGCGGACCGCGCTCGACATCGACTACCGTCCCAATCTCTGGGGCCTTGCCGGCCACGGCGCGGGCGAAAGCCGCTACATCGAATCGGATGCCGTCACCGCCAAGCTGCAATCGACCCTTGGCCTGTTCGATCTGATCGTCGGCACGGAAGAGGAGTTCCACATCGCCGGCGGCAGCACCGATACGCTCGCGGCGCTGAAGGCCGTGCGAAGGGTCTCGAAGGCGACGCTGGTCTGCAAGCGCGGCCCGATGGGCGCTGTGGTGTTTGATGGCGACATCCCCGCGAGCCTCGATGACGGCCAGACAGGCGAGGGATTCCCGATCGAGGTGTTCAACGTGCTCGGCGCCGGCGACGGCTTCATGTCCGGCCTGCTGAAGGGCTGGCTGAGCGACGAGGACTGGCCGACCAGCCTGAAATACGCCAATGCCTGCGGGGCTTTCGCGGTGTCGCGTCATGGCTGCACGCCGGCCTACCCAAGCTGGGAGGAGCTGCAGTATTTCTTCCGCACCGGCATTCGCGACAAGGCGCTGCGCAAGGACAGGGCGCTGGAGCAGGTGCACTGGTCCACCAACCGCACGGGCGACTGGCCGGAAATGCGCGTCTTCGCCTTCGACCACCGTATCCAGCTTGAGGAGATGGCGGACGAGGCGGGCGTTGCGCATGACAGGCTCGGCCCGTTCAAGGAACTCTGCCTGAAGGCCGCGCTCCGGGTCGCCGATGGCAGGCCGGGCTACGGCATTCTCTGCGATGGCCGGCTCGGGCGTGTTGCGCTCTATGCCGCCACCGGAACGGGGCTCTGGATCGGTCGCCCGGTGGAGCTGCCCGGCTCGCGCCCGCTTGAGACCGAGGCCGAGATCGGCCCGGATTTCGGCGGGCTCGGCGAATGGCCGGTCGATAATGTCGTCAAGGTGCTCTGCTTCTATCATCCGGATGATGACGCCGCCATGCGGGCCGGGCAGGAGGCGACCGTATCGCGTCTGTTTTCCGCCGCGCGCCGCAACGGGCTCGAATTCCTGCTGGAGGTGATTCCGTCCAAGGTTGCTGCCATCCACGACGACACCACAGCGGCGATTATCGACCGCTTCTATGAGATCGGCGTCTATCCCGACTGGTGGAAGCTGGAGCCGATGAAATCGGCAGAGGCCTGGGAAAAGGCATGCGCGGCGATCGCTCGCCACGATCCCTATGTGCGCGGCATCGTCGTGCTGGGGCTCGATGCGCCGGCAGCCGAACTGGAGGCAAGCTTCGCGACGGCGGCGAAATTCGATCTGGTCAAGGGCTTCGCCGTCGGCCGCACGATATTCGGAGACACCGCGCGCAAATGGCTCGCCGGCCGTATCGACGATGATACCGCCATTGCCGAAATGGCGGAAAAATACCGCAGTCTCGCCGCAGTCTGGGACCGCGCGCGCAAGGAGAATGCAGCATGAAAACCATCCGGCTCACGGCGGCGCAGGCAACGGTGCGCTATCTCGCAAACCAGTATAACGAGGACGGCGAGCCCTTCATCGCCGGCGTTTGGGCGATCTTCGGCCATGGCAATGTCGCGGGTCTGGGCGAGGCGCTTTACGGCATGCGCGACACGCTGCCGACCTATCGCGGCCAGAACGAGCAGACCATGGCCCATGCCGCGATCGCCTATGCCAAGCAGTTGCGGCGCACCCGCGCGATGGCGGTTACCTCCTCCATCGGCCCGGGCGCGCTCAACATGGTCACGGCCGCCGCCCTTGCCCATGTCAACCGGCTGCCGGTGCTGCTGCTGCCGAGCGACGTCTTCGCCAATCGCGGGCCCGATCCGGTGCTCCAGCAGCTTGAGGATTTCGGCGACGGCACCATGACCGTCAATGACTGCTTCCGTCCGGTGAGCCGCTATTTCGACCGCATCATGCGCCCCGAACAGCTGATCACCGCATTGCCGCGCGCCATGCGGGTACTGACCGATCCCGCCGAATGCGGCCCGGTGACGCTGTCGCTATGCCAGGACGTACAGGCGGAGGCCTTTGATTTTCCCGAGACGCTGTTTCAGAAGAAGGTCTGGCGCCAGCGCCGGCCGGAGCCGGACGCGGCCGAGTTCGAAGCCGCCGTCGCGGCGATCGAGGCCGCGAAGAACCCGGTGATCGTCGCCGGCGGCGGGGTGCATTTTTCCGGCGCGACGGAGACGCTCACGGCATTCGCCGAGCGGCATTGCGTTCCCGTGGTCGAGACGCAGGCCGGCAAATCCGCGCTTGCCTGGGATCATGAGCTGAATTTCGGCGCGGTTGGCGTTACCGGCACGGCAAGCGCCAACGCGGTTGCCGAAAAGGCCGATCTGGTGATCGGCGTCGGCACGCGGTTTCAGGATTTCACCACCGGCTCGTGGTCGCTGTTCAGCCATCCCGAGCGCCGGATACTGGCGCTCAACGTGCAGCCCTTCGACAGCGCCAAGCACGATGCGATCCCGCTTGTGGCCGATGCCCGCGTGGGGCTCGAAAAGCTGAGCGCGGCGCTGGGCGACAAACGCTTTGCCGAGCCCGATGCGACGTTGAAGGTCGAATGGTTTGCGAAGGCCGACGCCTATACCGCGAAGCCCGAAGACACCAATGCGCTGCCGACCGACATGCAGGTGATCGGCGCGGTCCAGCGCGCCGCGCGCGACAACACCGTGGTGATGTGCGCCGCCGGCACCATGCCGGGCGAGCTGCACCAGCTCTGGAAGGCGAAGCTGCCGCTCTCCTACCATATGGAATACGGCTTCTCGACCATGGGCTACGAGATCGCGGGCGGGCTTGGCATCAAGATGGCGGAGCCGGAGCGCGACGTGATCGTCATGGTCGGCGACGGCTCCTACATGATGGCGAATTCCGAGCTTGCGAGCGCCGTCGCCATGGGCGTCAAGATCACCGTCGTGATCACCGACAATCGCGGCTATGGCTGCATCAACCGGCTGCAGATGGCGACCGGCGGGGCCGAGTTCAACAACCTCTACGCCCATTCCAATCACGAAAACCCGATCGCCATCGATTTCGCCGCCCACGCGGCGGCTATGGGCGCGAACGCCACCAAGGTCGCCTCGATCGCGGAACTTGACGATGCGCTGGCCGCGGCGCGGGAGGCGAGCGCGGTGACCGTGATTGTGATCGACACCGATCCCTATCCGACGCCGGATGCCGGCGGCCACTGGTGGGATGTCGCGGTGCCGGAAGTCTCCGAACGGAACGAAGTCAACGAAGCGCGCGCCGGCTATGAGGCCGCGCTCAAGAAGAGAAGCTGAGCATGATCCTCTACGGCACAAATCCGATTGCCTGGACCAATGACGATGACCGCAGCCTCGGCGCCCATATCAGCCTCGAGCAATGCCTGGACGAGACCGCGAAGATCGGTTTCGACGGTATCGAGAAGGGGCACAAGTTCCCGCAGGACCCCGAGGGCCTGAAGGCGGTGCTGGAACCGCGTGGGCTGAAATATGTCTCCGGCTGGCATTCGCTCAACCTGCTCACGCATTCGGTCGAGGACGAGAAGAAGGCGATGCAGCCCGCGCTCGATCTCTTGAAGGCGATGGGCGCGAAGGTCATCATCGTCTGCGAGACCTCCAACGCGATCCACGGCGATGATGGCAAGCCGGTCAACGACCGGCCTAAGCTTGCCGATGACAAGTGGGCAGATTTCGGCGCGGGCGTTGAGGCCCTGGCGCAATATGCCGCCGATCAGGGCATCGCGCTGGTCTACCATCACCATATGGGCACGATCGTCGAGACCGAGGATGAGATCGACCGGCTGATGGCAAACACCGGGCCGGCGGCAAGGCTGCTGCTCGACACCGGCCATTGCCTGTTCGGCGGCGGCAATCCGGAACGGCTGGCCGCAAAACATATGGCCCGCGTCGGCCATATCCACGCCAAGAACGTGCGGTCTGCCATTGCCCGGCGGGTGCGCGACGAAAATCTCTCCTTCCTCGAAGGCGTGCGCCGCGGCGTGTTCACCGTGCCGGGCGATGCCGAAGGCGGCGTCGATTTCGCGCCCGTGCTGAAGATTGCTGCCGATGCCGGCTATCAGGGCTGGCTGGTGATCGAGGCCGAGCAGGACCCGGATGTGCGCAATCCGTTCGAATATCAGTCGCTCGGGCTGAAAAGCCTAAAGGCGATGGCGACGGAAGCGGGTCTCGACACCGCCGCCTGAGGCGGACGACAGAAAAAGGGAAAGCAAGCGATGAGCAATCTTCTCAGAAAACCGACGGCCGCTTCGGGCAAGGTGCACGACATCACGCCGGAAACCGCGAACTGGGGCTATGTCGGCTTCGGGCTCTATCGCCTGAAACCCGGCGAAAGCGCGCACGAAGACACCGGCGACACCGAAGTGATTCTCGTGCTTGTCGAGGGCAAGGCCGAGATTGCGTCGGGCGATGTCTCCTTCGGCGCGCTTGGCGAGCGCATGAGCGTGTTCGAGCGCCTGCCGCCGCATTGCGTCTATATTCCCGCTGGCAGCGAATGGTCGGCCACCGCCACGACCGATTGCACGCTCGCGGTCTGCACCGCGCCGGCAAAGCCCGGTCGCAAGGCGCAGGTGATCGGCCCGGAAGGCATCGCGCTGACCGAGCGCGGCAAGGGCGCCAATACCCGCTACATCTATCCGATCGCCATGGAAGAGCGCGATGTCGCCGACAGCCTACTGGTGACGGAGGTGTTCACGCCTGCCGGCAACTGGTCCTCCTATCCCCCACACCGCCATGACGAGGATCGCTTCCCCGACATGACCTATCTGGAGGAAAGCTATTACCACCGCCTGAACCCGGCCCAGGGCTTCGCCTTCCAGCGGGTGTTCACTGAGGACGGTTCGCTGGACGAGACCATGGCGGTGGCCGATGGCGATGTGGTGCTGGTGCCGAAGGGGCATCATCCGTGCGGCGCGCCCTATGGCTATGAACTCTACTATCTCAACGTCATGGCCGGGCCGCTACGCAAGTGGCGATTCGAAAACCATCCGGATCACGACTGGATCTACCAGCGCGACGCCAAATCCGAGTAAAATCGGGTCTTCCGGGGAGGGCGGGACAGGCGGTCTGGCGACGGTTTTCCAGGCTGCCTTCAGCTCAGAGGCTCCGGGCGGTTCATAACCTTACGCCTCGCGTCAAAAAAATATCGCGGGGCGCTTGCCGAAGCAGGCAGGCTGTTTTATAGAGCAGCCGCTGGTCACGGAGTGTAGCGCAGCCTGGTAGCGCACCTCGTTCGGGACGAGGGGGTCGCAAGTTCGAATCTTGCCACTCCGACCATCGCAATTTCCCGAAAAATTCCTGAAAATTTGCGCCTTGAGGCTGTTATTCGACTTCGCGCAGAGGGCGGAAGCTCATGCGGTGAAGCGGGCAGGGCCCGGTGTCGATGATCGCCGCGCGATGGACCGCGGTGCCATAGCCGACATGGCCGTCAAACCCGTAGGCGGGATAGATGGTCGCGGCCTGTGCCATCATCCGGTCGCGGGTGACCTTGGCGATGATCGAGGCGGCGGCGATCGATAGCGAACGGGCGTCGCCCTTGATCACGGCTTCGGCGCGGCACGGGATTCCGGGCGGCTGATCGCGACCATCGGCAAGCACCATCGCCGGCGGCAGCGCCAGGCCCAGCACCGCGCGGCGCATCGCATCGAGGGAGGCCCGCAGGATGTTGATCCGGTCGATCCGGCCGGGACTGCTTGAGGCGACCGAAACCAGCGCCGTATCGAAGATCGCCTCGAACAGCGCCTCGCGGGCCTTGGCCGTGAGCTTCTTAGAGTCGTTCAGGCCTTCGGGAATATTATCCGGGTCGAGGATGACGGCGGCCGCCACCACCGGGCCGGCAAGCGGGCCACGGCCGGCCTCATCGCAGCCGGCGACGGGCCAGAACCCGCGCAAACGCGCAGCACTTTCCAGCGAAAAATCAGGCACTGCCGGCGGCAGATCGAAAAGGGCAGGAGAATCGGAAGGAAGCGCGGATGACATGAAGTCATTTCACACCGCCTTCCGATCTCCCGCAAGTCCCCTTCGGAGCAATTCTGAGAACTGCTCATGTGCGGCAGTGAAGGGGACCTCTTCGGCCGGGTCCAAGGGCTTTCCCGGCCGGAAAGGGATCAGAACAGGTTGAGCTGCGCGCCGCCGCCATCGGGCGGGGTGAACAGGTCTTCCCTCAGCGCCGTGCTGCGGCGGGTGAGCTTCAGCCGCTTGACGGCCATTTCGAAGCGGCGGGCGATCTGCCAGGCATAGGGGCCGCTGCCCTTCATCCGCTTGCCGAATTCTGCGTCATAATCCTTGCCGCCGCGCATCGATCGGATCAGGCTCATCACATGGCGGTAGCGGTCCGGATGGTTCTCCAGCAGCCAGTCCTTGAACAGCGGCGCGACCTCGAGCGGCAGACGCAGCAGGATATAGCTCGCCTCGGTCGCGCCGGCCGCAGCGCCGCTGTCGAGGATCCGTTCCAATTCGTGATCGGTCAGCACCGGAATGATCGGCGCAACGGAGATGCCGACGGGTATGCCTGCCCCGGCAAGCGCGCGGATCGTCTCCAGCCGGCGCGGCGGGGTGGCGGCGCGTGGCTCCATGCTCCGGGCAAGCTTGCGGTCGAGCGTGGTCACCGACATCGAAACCTTGACCAGATGCTTTTCCGCCATCTGCGACAGGATATCGATATCGCGCAGGATCAGCGCGGATTTGGTGGTGATGGAAACCGGATGGTTTGCATCGGCAAGCACTTCCAGCACCTGGCGCATGATCCGCCATTCCTTCTCCACCGGCTGATAGGGATCGGTATTGGTGCCGATCGCGATGGTCTTGGCATGGTAGCCGGGTTTGGAAAGCTCACGGGCAAGCTGGCGGGGCGCATCTGGCTTGGCAAACAGCCGGGTTTCGAAATCAAGTCCGGCCGACAGCCCCATGAAGCCGTGGGTGGGCCGCGCGAAGCAGTAGATGCAGCCATGCTCGCAGCCGCGATAGGGATTGATCGAGCGTTCGAACGGCACGTCCGGCGAGGTGTTGCGGGTGATGATCGACTTCACCTTCTCGACCTGCACCTCGGTGGCAAAGGCCGGCAGATCCTCCTCCAGATGCCAGCCGTCGTCAAAGCCCTCCCGGCTTATCGGCTCGAACCGGCCGGACGGGTTGGCGGTCGCCGCGCGGCCGCGCCGGCGTCCATGATCGACCGGGTCGAAATGACGGGTCGGGGGCGGCGTGAAGCCGGCGATGTCCATATCGAATGCGTCTTCCATGATCATCTCCCGTCTGTTTTACCGGAGGGTCTTCATGCCCTTTGGCAACACCTGACAGGAAATATAGGTTAACTTT
This sequence comes from Martelella mediterranea DSM 17316, assembly GCF_002043005.1. NCBI lineage: Bacteria > Pseudomonadati > Pseudomonadota > Alphaproteobacteria > Hyphomicrobiales > Aurantimonadaceae > Martelella > Martelella mediterranea. The sequence goes on from NZ_CP020330.1 coordinate 2,321,298, forward strand.
TAGAACAAAGCAAGAACATACGACGCGGCTTTCGTTCACATGGGCGTTCGCCCTTGGCAAGAGCCGTGCAAATTGCCTAGATAGCGGCATGTTAAGCGTTCTGATCGAAAGCAGAAATCAGGAGGCCGAGCTTGCGCACACGCTCTCGGCTCTGGTCGCTGGCGCCGTCGAGGGGCTTGTCAGCGATGTCATCGTTCTCGAACACGGCGCCGGCGAGGGCGTCGAGCGCGTGGCCGATGCCGCCGGCTGCCGGTTCATGCGGAGCTGGGACCTGCCCGACGTCATCCGCCAGTCGCGCGGCGATTGGGTGCTCGTTCTGGAGCCTGGCGCGCGGCCGCTTTCCGGCTGGGTGGAAACGGTGTCGGAGCATATCGCGCTGGAAAACAGTCCCGCGCGGTTCTCGCGTTCGAAAAGGCACCGGCGCTCGCTCCGGCAACGGCTTTTTTCGAAACGCTGCCCGCTGGAAGTGGGCGTGCTTCTGCCCAAATCCATGGCCCTGGAAAAGGCCAGTGCCGGTGGTGATTCGCCGTTCCTGCTCGCCCGAAGGCAGATGACGCGGCGGCTTTCCTGCGAGATCATCCCGGCCTGGGCGATGATCCGGACCTGACCCGAATCAGGCGCGATGCCGGCGTTTACGCGTTCCGCTTCAGGTGTTCGTCCAGCCGGGGCATGATTTCCACGAAATTGCAGGGCATGTGGCGATAGTCGAACTGCTGGGCGATGATCCCGTCCCAGCCATCCTTGCAGGCGCCGGGCGAGCCCGGCAGCACGAAGACGAAGGTTTTTCCGACGAGCCCCGCGGTCGCGCGCGACTGGACCGTCGAGGTGCCGATCTTCTCGAATGAAATCCGGTGGAAGATCGCCGAAAAGCCGTCCATCCGCTTGTCGAACAGCGGCTCGATCGCTTCCGGCGTCACATCGCGGCCGGTAAAGCCGGTTCCGCCTGTGGTCACCACCACATCGATCGCGTCATCGCCGCACCAGGCTTTCACCGTTTCGGCAATCGCCGTTCGGTCGTCGCCGACGATGCGGCGATCGGCCAGAACATGACCCGCGGTTTCGATCCGCGCGGCCAGCGTATCGCCGGAGCGGTCGTCGGCAAGCGTCCGGCTGTCGGAAACGGTGAGCACGGCAAAGCGGACGGGAATGAAGGGGCGGTCGCTCATGCGGCATCTCCTGAAGAAATTGTGGTCGTGGCAACGACGAACCAGTCGGGATAGGCGGCCGCAAGGTTGCGCGCCGCAATCTCGGCGCTCGCAAGATCGGGGTAGAGCCCGAAACAGGTTGCTCCCGATCCCGACATGCGCACGAGTTCGGCCCCGGTCGCCGCCAGCGCATCGGTAACGGCAAAGATCACCGGCGCGATGCGGCTTGCGGGAAATTGCAGATCGTTGCGCGCGCTCTTGATGAGGGCAAGCCAGTCCTCGGCCCGTTGCGGCATATCGCCGTCCAGAATTGGCGAATTATCGCGATGTTCCAGCGCCCCGAAAACCTCGGGCGTCGCGACCTGGTGCAAGGGGTTTACAAGCACGAGGAAGAGCCTCGGAAACCCGATTGCCGGCGTTATCGCATCGCCGATCCCGCGCGCAAACAGCGGCTTTCCGGCAAGGCACATCGGCACGTCGGCGCCGAGCGAAAGTGCGAGCGGCGCGGGTATTTCTCCGGGCAGGCGCCAGAGCCTTGCAAGGCCGCGCAAGGTCGCGGCGGCATCGGCCGAGCCGCCGCCGATGCCGGATGCGGGCGGCAATTGCTTTTCCAGGTGGATATGCACAGGCGTCGCCGAAAACCCTTCCGCCTCGGCATACTCCCGCAGCAGGTTGCGGGCCTTCAGCACCAGATTGCCGCGGTCCGGTTCATCCCCGCGCGGCACGGCGTCGGCAAACCGGCCGGAAAGCGTGAACCGGTCGGCATCGGCTTCCGCGAATGTCAGCCGGTCGCCGAATGTGGCGAACGTCACCAGCGTGTCGAGCAGATGATAGCCATCGCCGCGCCTGCCGGTGACATGAAGCGCAAGGTTGATCTTGGCGCGGGCGTCGACCGTCAAAGCCGCGCCGTCAGCCGTGGTCACGGCGTCTTGACGGCGTCTCCGTCTCCCTCAGCCTTGGCAAGCGGCGTCTTGTCGTCTTCAAGCGTCAGCCCGTTGGCGATCTTGTCGTTTAGCTCCGGCACCAGGTCCTCCGGCGGGTCGTCGGAAAGCGCCTTCTTCCACTGGTAGATCGCCTCGAGCTTGCGACCCACCTGCCAATAGGCATCGCCAAGGTGATCGTTGATCGTCGGATCGCCGGTGTCGAGCACCACCGCGCGCTCAAGCTCGCGCACCGCGTCGTCATAGCGCCCGAGCCGGAAATAGGCCCAGCCGAGCGAGTCGATGATATAGCCATCATCGGGGCGCTGATCGACGGCCTGCTGGATCAGGTCGAGACCCTCCTCCAGATTGATGCCCTGATCTATCCAGGAATAGCCGAGATAGTTCAGCACCTGCGGCTGGTTGGGATAAAGTTCGAGCGCCCGTTTGAAATCGGGTTCGGCCTTGTCCCACTCCTTCAGCCGCTCATAGGCAATGCCCCGGCGGTAGAAAATGCCCCAGTCCTCGGGCGAGGCGACCGGACCGATGCGCGCCACCGCCTGGTCCAGCAGATCGGCCATCGCCTGGAAATCCTTTTGCTCCGAATAGACGCCCGACAGCGCCAGATAGGCGCGGCGGTCATCCGGCGCCTCTTCGATCAGCGCGGTCAGGTGGTCGCGCGCCTCGTCAAAGCGATCGAGCCCGGCAAGCGCAAGTCCCTGCTGCAGTTCGGCGAGACGATATTGCGGGGCATCCTCGGGAATGCGCGAGAAATAGCCGAGCGCGCGCTCCGGCTCGTCATTGGCGGCGGCAACCACGCCGCGAAGATAAAGCACATCGGTATCTTCCGGCGTCAGCGCCTCGGCAAGCGCCAGATAGAGCGTAACAATATCATCGCTGCCGCCCTGATTGAGCGCCGCCGCCACTTCGAACAGGGCGCCGCTGGCGCCCTCCGCAGCGGTTTCCGGCAGCGACTGGATCGGTTCGCCGGCCTCGATGCGTTCACGCACCGGATTGAGCACGGCCGGATTGAGGCCGTAGGTCTCCGCGGTCGAGACCGTATCGAGCGCCTTGCGGGTATTGCCGGCCTTGGCCTCGATCGCCGAAAGCGCGATGACGGTCTTCAGCATCGTGTCGGGCGAGGTCGCCGAGCCCTGGCGGTCGAGCAAGGCATCGTTGAAATAGCTGCGCGCCTTGGCGGTATCGCCGGAAGCGGCCGCAATCGCGCCGGCATTGTAATTGGTGAAGAGATCGTACCAGGGCGGGCCGGAGAGCGCGTCGACCGTCTTCAGCGCTTCGTCGGTCTTGCCCTCGCCATAAAGCGCCCAGGCTTGAAGCAGGCCGGAAACCAGGTCGTTGAGCGGCGCGCCGCCATAGGCTTTGAAACGGGGAATCGCTTCCGCGTAGCGTCCGTCCTGCAGGGCCGCGAGCCCGAGCGCCAGCTCGCGCACGGGCACGAGTTGCGGTTCGTCGGATGTCCTGTCCGCCTGCGCCTCGGCGGCCTTCAGGTCGCCGTTGAAGATCAGGGTGACGAACAGCTGATTGTTGGTGCCGCTGTCATAAGGTTCGTGCTGCAGCGCCCGCCGGAAATAGGCGATCGCCCGTTCCAGGTCATTGTCCATGGCAGCGGTCTGGCCGGCCAGCAGCGCGCCGGCAAAGCTCAACGCGCCCTGGGCATCATAGGCCGGGTCGTTCACCGTCGCGTCCTTGGCGCCCGCCGTCATCGGCAAGGCCAGCGCTGCGGCAAAAAGCATGGTTCTCAGGCGACGTTTCTTCAGGCTGGTCATCCGCTCCCTTTCATTGACGGTCCGGCATTGGCAGTCCGGGCGGCACCCGCCGATCAGTTGATCCGCGCGATGCAGAAGTCGATCACTTCCTCAAGGGCGTGACGGCCGTCGGAACGCGGCAGACCGGACAGTGCCGCGCGCGCCGCTTCGCCATAAGATAGGGCACGATCAACGGAATCGGCGAGCGCTGCGTGTTTTTCGAGGAGGAATCGGGCTTTTTCGAGGGCGGCATCGTCGTTCTCGCCGCCTTCGATGGCATTGCGCCAGAACGCCTTTTCGTCGTCGTTGCCGCGCTGATAGGCGAGAATGATCGGCAGCGTCACCTTGCCTTCGCGGAAATCGTCGCCGACATTCTTGCCGAGATCGGCGCTGTCGCCGCCATAATCGAGCACATCATCGACGAGCTGGAAGGCAATGCCGAGCGCCATGCCGTAATCCCGCAAGGCCTTGCGGTCGGCAGCGGTTGCGCCGGCGATGATCGGCCCGACTTCGGCGGCGGCGGCGAACAGCTCGGCCGTCTTGCCGCGGATGACGGCGATATAATCATCCTCGGTGGTTTCCATCTTCTTGGAAACGGAAAGCTGCAGCACTTCGCCCTCGGCGATCACGGCGGCGGCATCGGAGAGCACCGAGAGGGCCTCCATGGAGCCGGTTTCCACCATCATCCGGAAGGCCTGGCCGAGCAGAAAATCGCCGACCAGAACGCTTGCCTGGTTGCCCCAGATCATCCGGGCGCTGGATTTGCCGCGCCTCAGATCGCTCTCGTCCACGACATCGTCGTGCAGCAGCGTTGCGGTGTGCATGAATTCGACGCTGGTCGCGAGCCGGATATGATGCTCGCCGCGATAGCCGAACAGAGCGGCGGTCGCGAGCGTCAGCATCGGCCGCAGCCGTTTGCCGCCGGATGAAATCAGGTGATTGGCGACTTCCGGAATCATTTCGACATCAGAGCCCGCCTTCGACAGGATCAGCGCGTTGACGCGCTCCATGTCGGAACGGGTCAGGTCCACGATGGGCTTGACCGAGCCGGATGTTTTGTTCTCTTTAACCAGTGGTGCGACGGAACCCAAGTGAGCTCGCTCCTTTTCATGCATTCATGCCGACAATAGGGAGCGGCATAAGCAGCGACAAGGGGCAATGTGCTCCTTTCACGCGAATTTCGGGAGTGAAGAATGGCCCTTGTCAATCTGTTGAGGACCAATGACGCCGTGGTGCTGGGCCTTGTCGAAAGCCTCATGAAAGAAGCCGGAATCCACTATTTCGTGGCGGATCGCTCGATGAGCGTGATGGAGGGTTCGCTCGGCCTTCTGCCGCGCCGGCTGATGGTGGAAGAAAGCGCGAAGGCGGAGGCCCGCGCCTTGTTGATCGATGCCGGGCTCGGCAAGGAACTGGAGCCGGAATGACGGCCGAGGCTTCCACCGTCGACGCGTTCCATCGCGGGCGGTTCCATCTCGTGCAACCGAAGGGAAGGGGGCACCGCGCCGGCATGGATGCGATGCTGCTCGCCGCGATGGTCGAATCGAAGGCCGCAAGGGGCGAGAAGGGGCTGCGCATCGCCGATCTCGGGGCCGGGGCAGGGGCTGCCGGATTTGCCGTTGCCGCCCGCATTCCCGAGGCAGAGGTCTCGCTGTTCGAGCTTTCGCCGGAGATGGCGGATTTCGCCCGCCGCTCGATGGCGCTTGCGGAAAACGCCGCGTTCAACGCCCGCATGAAAGTCTTCGAGGCCGATGTCACGCTTACCGGTGCGCGACGCAATGCCGCGGGCCTTGCGGACGACGCCTTCGACCACGTCATCATGAATCCGCCCTTCAACGCGGCCGGTGACCGAAAGACGCCGGACCGGCTGAAACAGGTCGCCCATGCGATGGAGGAGGGACTGTTCGAGGCATGGATCCGCACCGCCGGCGCGATCCTGAAGCCCGGCGGCCAGCTCTCCCTGATCGCCCGCCCGCAATCGCTCGCCGACATCATCGCCGCTTTCGGCATGCGTTTCGGCGGGATCGAGATCACGCCGGTGCATGCCCGCGCCGGCGAGGATGCCTTCCGCGTCCTGGCAAGCGCCATCAAGGGCTCGCGCGCGCGGCTCTCGCTGCGCCCGCCTATCATCATGCATGGCAGTGACGGCCACGCCTTCCTGCCCGAGGTTGATGATCTCAACAATGGCCGGTCATGCTATCCGCGCCGTCAAACCGGCAAAACGGGCTGATCAAGGCGTTATTCGTCTGTCCGGCCTTGTCTTCGGCGGGATCGCGCATACATGCGGGCAATCGAGTTGAAACGCGCAGAGGACGCCATGAAAAACCTGGTCGCCGGTCTTGTTCCCAAGAGGTTCCGCAAGGACAAGACGATCATCCCAGTCGTCCGGCTTGCCGGCACGATCATGGCCAGCGGCTCGCCCGGGCGGCGCAATCTGAACCTCGCCTCGGCGGCGCCGGCGCTTGAAAAGGCGTTTTCGATCAAACAGGCGCCCTGCGTCGCGATCTCGCTCAATTCGCCCGGTGGTTCGCCGGTGCAGTCGCGGCTGATCTATCAGCGCATCCGGGCGCTTGCCGAGGAAAAACAGAAGAAGGTGCTGATCTTCGTGGAGGATGTCGCGGCATCCGGCGGTTACATGATCGCGCTTGCGGGCGATGAAATTTTCGTCGACCCGACATCGATCGTCGGCTCGATCGGCGTCGTATCCGGTGGTTTCGGCTTCACCGAGATGATCGGCAAGATCGGCGTCGAGCGCCGGGTCTACACCTCCGGCGAGAACAAGGTGATGCTCGATCCCTTCCAGCCCGAGAAGGAAAAGGACGTCGAGTTCCTGAAGGACTTGCAGAACGAAATTCATCAGGTCTTTATCCAGATGGTCAAGGACAGGCGCGGCGCGAAGCTTGCCGACGATCCGGATCTGTTTTCCGGCCTGTTCTGGAGCGGCAATGGCGGCGTCGAGCGCGGTCTGGTCGATGGTATCGGTGATATGCGCGCCACGCTGAAAGGCCGCTATGGCGACAAGGTGGAACTGAAACTCGTGACCGGCCCGACCAATTTCCTCGGGCGCAAGCTGCCGGGTGTCGTTGCCGGCGGGTTCAACGGTGCGGAAATTGCCGCAGGCTTTGCATCGGGGCTTGCCGAAACCGCCGAAGAGCGGGCATTATGGGCGCGTTACGGTCTGTAGACGACGGAGGAGCGTGAAATGGGACGACTGATGTTTCTGGCAGCCATCGCCGGTGGCGGCTACATGCTCTACCGCAAGTTCATCAGCGACGCCGAGGCGCTTTCTGCCCGCGGCGAGCAGAAACGCGCCGAACAGAAGAGCGGTGCCACCGGCACGCTGGTGCAGGACCCGGTGACCGGCGAATATCGGGTCAAGAACGCCGATTAACCTCTCGTCAGCCGACGAAATCAGGCTTGATCTTTTGCGTGTCTGAGCGTTCAATGGCGATCGGAACGAGCTCCTTTGTGACGTCCTCGGATGATCACGTGCCCGCACTTCATGTGCTAGGGAGCCGTTCCACCCTCGCGCTTTCTCCCCTCCGTTTGCTCCGTTGAAAAGTTGACGTTTCGCAACCCGCTTGCTCCGGCTTTCTTCCCGGTGCTACAGTTTCCATCTGAACGGTAACCGGGGATTCGCGCCGAAGACGCGACGCCGTTCAGCCGGAGTAGGGCTGTGCGCCGTTTCAAGGCCTGCTCCTCGCCACAGGAAAGACGCGGCGGCCATCGGCTTTCGCGATTTCCTTTAGGGGAAACCAAGCGAAGGAGAGGGCCATGAGTCTTGGTATCACGATCAGCCTGACGGCGTATTTTCTGCTGATGATCGGCATCGGCATTTACGCCTGGCGGAAATCCACATCGAATTCCGAAGAATATTTGCTCGGCGGCCGACAGCTCTCGCCGGGCGTTGCGGCCCTTTCCGCGGGCGCCTCCGACATGAGCGGATGGCTGCTGATGGGGCTTCCGGGCGCGTTGTTCGTCTCCGGTCTTACCCAGAGCTGGATCGGCATCGGCCTCGTCGTCGGCGCGTTCTTCAACTGGGTCATCGTCGCGCCGCGACTGCGCGAACAGACCGAGCGCTATGACAACAGCCTCACCATCCCGGAATTCCTGTCCAAGCGCTTTCCGAGCAAGGCGCTTTCGCTGAGAAGCATTTCGGCGATCGTGATCGTGATCTTCTTCTCGGTCTACACCGCCTCGGGGCTGGTGGCGGGCGGCAAGCTGTTCGACACCGCCTTTCCCGATCTGATCCATATCGGCGGCATGAGCGCCTATCAGACCGGCATCTATCTCACCCTCGGCATCGTGCTGATCTACACCATGGTCGGCGGCTTTCTCGCGGTCAGTCTCACCGATTTCATCCAGGGCTGCATCATGATGCTGGCGCTGGTGATCATGCCGATCGTCGTGCTCATCAAGGCTGGCGGCTTCGGCGTCTCCGAGGCGCGGATGATGAGCGTCGATCCGAATTTCCTGTCGATGTTCCACGGACTGACCGTGATCGGCTTCCTGTCGGCTGTCGCCTGGGGGCTCGGTTATTTCGGCCAGCCGCACATCATCGTACGCTTCATGGCCGTACGCTCGGTCAAGGATGTTCCGGCCGCGCGCAATATCGGCATGGCATGGATGATCATCTCGCTCGCGGGCGCGGTCGGCGTCGGCATTTTCGGGCGTTCCTATACCGTCGGCAACGATATCAACGTCCCCGATCCCGAAACGATCTTCATCATTCTCGCCAATCAGCTCTTCATTCCGCTGATCACCGGCTTTCTGCTGGCCGCGCTGCTGGCGGCGGTGATGAGCACGATTTCGAGCCAGCTTCTGGTGGCCTCGTCGTCGCTGACGGAGGATTTCTATCGGCTGTTCCTGCGCCGCAACGCCAGCGAACGGGAAATCGTCAATATCGGCCGGTTGTTCGTGTTGGTGGTGGCGATCGTTGCTGCCCTCATCGCTCACAATCCCGATTCTGAGGTGCTTGGTCTCGTCTCCCACGCCTGGGCCGGTTTCGGCGCGGCCTTCGGCCCGCTGATCATCCTGTCGCTGACGTGGCGCGGCATGTCGGGCGCGGGCGCGGTGGCTGGCCTTGTGGCAGGTGCTGCGACCGTCATCCTCTGGATTTCCCTTGGTCTCGACCAGAGCTTCATGGGCGGTCCCGGCATCTATGAAATCATTCCGGGCTTCATCGTCGCCTGGCTTGCGATCTGGCTGGTCAGCCTGGCAACGCCGACCAAGGATGAGTTCCGTCCACTCGCGGCGGAATAGGCATCAACCGGGTGGCCGTGCTTAAGCGCGGCCACCCGACCCTTGACCCTTCTCTGCTTTAGTGGCACTCACCGCTCATCCAAGAATGACGGAAGCCTTCTGCCATGTCCGAAGCGACGATACCGCCCCACATGCACCCGACCCGCTCCTTTCAGGGGCTGATCCTGACATTGCAGGCCTATTGGGCCGACAAGGGTTGCGCCATCCTGCAGCCCTACGACATGGAAGTGGGCGCCGGTACGCTGCATCCCTCGACAACGCTGCGCGCGCTCGGGCCGAAGCGCTGGAACGTCGCCTATGTGCAGCCTTCGCGCCGCCCGGCCGATGGCCGTTATGGCGAGAACCCGAACCGCCTGCAGCATTACTATCAGTATCAGGTACTCCTGAAGCCGTCGCCGCCGGACCTGCAGGAACTCTATCTCGGCTCGCTGAAGGCGATCGGTCTCGATCCGCTGCTGCATGACGTGCGCTTTGTCGAGGACGACTGGGAAAACCCGACGACAGGCTCCTGGGGGCTTGGCTGGGAATGTTGGTGCGATGGCATGGAAGTCTCGCAGTTCACCTATTTTCAGCAGGTCTGCGGCATCGAATGCGCGCCGGTCGCCGGCGAACTGACCTACGGGCTTGAGCGCATCGCCATGTATGTGCAGGGCGTCGACAGCGTCTACGACCTCAATTTCAACGGCCGCGAGGGCGACGAGAAGGTCACCTATGGCGACGTCTTCCTGCAGACCGAGCAGGAATATTCGCGCCATAATTTCGAATATGCCAATACCGAGATGCTGCACCGGCACTTTCTCGATGCGGAAGCCGAGTGCAAGGCGCTGCTGGCAGCGGGCAACCCCGGCGAATCTGGCATGCTGCATAAATGCGTGTTCCCGGCCTATGACCAGTGCATCAAGGCCTCGCACATCTTCAACCTGCTCGATGCCCGCGGCGTGATTTCCGTGACCGAGCGGCAGAGCTATATCCTGCGCGTGCGCACACTGGCCAAAGCCTGCGGCGAGGCCTATCTTCTGACCGATGCCGGGGGCTTTGAAGCCCGGGCCGCCTGAAGCCGGCCATTCGACCGGCGATTAAGAGACCGGAGCGGGAAGGAATACGCATGATCACCCTGATCGTTGTCATCGTCATCATCGGAGCCCTCATCGGCTTCGTCATCTCGCTCTATAACGCCCTCGTGCGCGCCCGGCAGACGGCGGAGGAAGCCTGGTCCGGCATCGACGTGCAGCTGAAGCGCCGCGCCGATCTGATCCCCAATCTGGTGGAAACCGTGAAGGGCTATGCCAGCCACGAGCGCGGCACGCTGGAAGAGGTGGTCGAGAAGCGCAACAAGGCCCAGAGCGTCGCAGCCAACGACGTGGCCGGCCGCGCCCAGGCGGAAGGCGAACTCAGCCAGGCGCTCGGCCGGCTGTTCGCGCTGTCGGAAGCCTACCCGGACCTCAAGGCCAACCAGAATTTCGCCGATCTTCAGGCCTCGCTGGAAAAGACCGAAAGCGAAATCCAGATGGCGCGGCGCTATTACAACGGCGCTGCCCGCGACCTGAACATCAAGGTCGAGAGCTTCCCGAGCAATATCATCGCCGGACAGTTCGGTTTCCAGAAGCGCGACTATTTCGAGATCGAGGAACCCGGCGACCGCGCCGTGCCCAACGTCTCGTTCTGACCGTTCGCCGCCGCAACAGGCGGCCTGATGAAAGTGCCCTCGCATGGACAAGCTCACCATCATTCCGCCCGGCCGCGCGCTTTCGGGCCATGTCAGCCCGCCCGGATCGAAATCGATCACCAACCGGGCGCTGCTGCTCGCCGGCCTCGCCAAAGGCAAGAGCCGGCTCACCGGCGCGCTGAAAAGCGCCGATACCAAACATATGGCGAATGCGCTCAGGGCGACGGGCGTCAAAGTCGAGGAACCGGATGAGACGAGCTTCGTCGTCACAGGCAGTGGCCACCTCGAAGCGCCGTCCGGACCGCTCTTTCTGGGCAATGCGGGCACGGCGACCCGGTTCCTGACGGCGGCCGCGGCGAGCGTCGACGGCACCGTCATCGTCGATGGCGACGAGCATATGCGCAAGCGCCCGATCGGCCCGCTGGTCGAAGCCCTGCAGCGGCTCGGCATCAAGGCCGAGGCCCCGACCGGCTGCCCGCCGGTGACGATCACCGGCAATGGCCGCTTCGGCTCCGGCCGCATCGAGATCGACGCCGGGCTTTCCAGCCAGTATGTCTCTGCCCTGCTGATGGCAGCGCCCCTTGCCCCCGCCCCGGTCACCATCGCGCTGACCGGCACGGAAATCGGCGCGCGCGGCTATATCCGGCTGACGCTCGACGCCATGGCCGCCTTCGGCGCGACCGCCGAACAGGTGGATGAGGCCACCTGGGAGGTGCAACCGGGTCACTATCAGGCGACCGATTTCCACATAGAACCCGACGCTTCCGCCGCCACCTATCTCTGGGCCGCCGAGCTTCTGATGGGCGGAAAGATCGATATCGGCACGCGCGCGGAAAGCTTCACCCAGCCGGATGCGAAATCTTACGCGGTGATGGCCGCTTTCCCGCATATGCCGGCCGAGATCGACGGCAGTCAGATGCAGGATGCCGTGCCGACGCTCGCCGTGCTGGCCGCCTTCAACGAGACGCCGGTGCGCTTCACCGGCATCGAGAACCTGCGCGTCAAGGAATGCGACCGCACCCGCGCGCTGTCGCTCGGGCTCAACGCTATCCGCGAGGGACTGGCGGAGGAGGACGGCGACGACCTGATCGTCCATGCCGATCCGGGCCTTGCCGGCCAGCGCCTGCCTGCCGAAATCGACACCTTCGCCGATCATCGGATTGCGATGAGCTTCGCGCTCGCGGGCCTGAAGATTTCCGGCATCACCATTCTGGACCCGCTCTGCGTCGGCAAGACCTATCCCGGCTACTGGGACGCGCTGGCCTCGCTGGGCGTTGAATACGAAACCTGAGGAGAAACACCATGGCGAACCGGACACTGTCAGTCTCGCGCGAGGTAGCCATGCGGCGGGTTTCGAGGATACAGACCTCCCTTATAGCAGCGCTCCCACCAATCTGCCCTTTTGAGGGGAGATTGGTGGGTGGTTTTGCCGCAGAGCCCCCAAGTCTTCTCGCCCCGGAGGGGAGAGATGTCGCGACAGCGACAGTGAGGGGGGAGACCTTCCTCACGAAAGCCCTCACGAAACTGAAAAGCTGCTTCACCCTCACTGCCCCTTTCGGGGCATCTCTCCCGCAAGCGGGAGAGAATATTGGGTGCAAGCCTCAAGACCGAGCACGACCGACTTGCCTCAAGGGGGGAGATTGGAAGGCGCGCGGCATCGCCGTGCTTCTCACAACGCTCCTCCTCGCCGCCGCACCCGTGCACGCCGCCGAGGTCATCAACAGCTTCACCTCCGACGTCACTGTCGAAAAATCCGGGGTTTACGACGTCACCGAGACCATTGCCGTCCATGCCGAGGGCGACCAGATCAAACGCGGGATATTCCGCGACTTTCCGCTGCGCTTCGAGACGGATGATGGCCGCACCGGCGATGTCACCTTCGATCTCAAATCCGTCACGCTCGATGGCCAGCCGGTGGATCATCACACCGAAAGCATCACCAACGGCATCCGCATCTATATCGGCTCCGCCGACACGGTTCTGCCGCCCGGCAACCACACCTATCAGCTCACCTACGAGACCGACCGGCAGGTCCGTTATTTCGACGACCACGACGAAATCTACTGGAACGCAACCGGCAATTTTTGGGCCTTTCCGATCGAGCAGGCGACCGCGACGATCACGCTTCCGGAAGGCGTGACGCCGACTCGGACGACCTTCTACACCGGTGCCTACGGCTCGCGCGAACAGAACGCCCGGGAGACGACCAACGGCAATGTGGTGACCTTCGAGACCACGGCCCCGCTGGGCCCCAAGGAGGGGCTTTCGGTCGTTGTCGCCGTGCCGAAGGGCGCGATCGACGCGCCGACGACGTCGGAAAGCGCGTCGTGGTTCCTGAGCGATTACCGCAATTATTTCATCGGCTTCGGCGGGCTGCTGCTGGTCTTCCTCTATTACCTCCTGTCTTGGCGCAAGGTTGGCCGCGATCCGCCCGCCGGGGTCGTCGTGCCCCGTTGGGAGCCCCCGGAGGGCCTGTCGCCGGCGCTTGTCGCCTATGTCCAGAACCAGGGGTTCGGAGCAAGCCGGTTCGATGCGATTGCCGCCACCGCGATTGACCTTGCCGTGAAGGGCTTCCTGATCATCGACGAGCCGAGGAAGGGCATGACGCTGAAGCGTACATCGAAGCCCTATGACCCGGCCCTGCCGGCGGGGCAGAAGGCCTTGCTGAAAGCAGTCGATGACGCCGGCGGCGTGTTCATCGTCGACAAGGCGCATGGCTCGAAAGTGTCGGCAATGGCCAGCGCCTTCACCTCGGCGATCACCGGCGAGCATCGCGGCGAGTTCTTCGTCCGCAATATCGGTTATCTGGCGGGCGGTATCGCGCTTTCCGCGCTTGCGGGCCTGGCGCTGCTGGTGTTCGGCACGATCTCGAACGCCGTCATTCCGGTGCTGTTCTTCTCGGTGTTCATTTCCGTGTTCATCGGCCTGTTTTCGTCGATGATCGCAAAGTCGTTCCGGCGGCGCGGCCGTTCGATGTCCTCGGCGATCGGCACTCTTGTCGCCGCCGGATTTATCGGGTTCTTCCTGCTGCAAGCCCTCGGCGGCATGGCGGTGACGATTCTCAGCGACAGTATCGATGCCGCGGATTGGGCGGTGATCGTTGCCTGTGGCGGGCTCGTGCTCACCAACCTGATCTTTGTCTTCATCATGGGCGCGCCGACGACGGCGGGCCGCAAGAAGATGGATGAGATCGCCGGGCTGAAACAGTATCTGACACTCGCGGAAGCCAACCGCATGAACATGGCTGGCGCGCCGAAAATGTCGCCGCAGCACTTCGAGACGCTGCTGCCCTATGCCGTGGCGCTTGGCGTCGAAAAGCCATGGTCAAAGGCCTTCGATACGTGGCTAGCCGCAGCGGTCGCCGCCGGCACGGCCGGCTACTATTCACCCTACTGGTATGCCGGCGATTTCCGCCACCAGAACCTCTCCGACCAGATCGGCAGCTTCTCCTCGTCGATGGCCTCCACCATGTCATCATCGATGCCGACGCAAAACACCTCTTCCTCCGGCTTTTCGGGCGGCGGCGGGTTTTCCGGCGGCGGCGGTGGTGGAGGCGGCGGCGGCGGCTGGTAGGTCGCTCAGAGCATCGGGCGAGAAAGTGGAATCCGGTTTTTCGATAACCCAAAGCGCCGAAACAAAGAGCTGGATTATCGGGCGGTTAGTCTGAACCGCCTGATAAATCTAGTCGGCCATGCGGGTGAAGAGGATGCCGGACGACCGCTCGGGATAGCCGGCATCCGGGGCGCTGTCCCATACCAGAGGCAGGCGACCGAACTCGATGCCGTTCTGGTTGACCCAGACGCTGTCCTTCAGTTCCGTGCCGATGGTGGGGAACGTGTAGGGCGCGCAGGTTCTGCCCGCGGCATCGCGCGGCACGTCGGTCTGCCAGCCGTCCAGGCCGCAGCCGGCGGAATCCACATTGGCGTTGTAGTAGGTGGTCACGTCATCGGCGAGCAGCGTGTAGAGAAACGGTCCCGTTTCCTGCGTGAAATCGATGCGATTGCCAGTCTCCCGAGCGCTGGTAACGATGCCGCGATAGTCGGCGCGCACGGTCGGGACATCGCAATTATTATGCGCATAGGTTTGTGCGCTGGCTGAAATCGTGTCGCCCTCGATCGAAACCTCGGCGATCAGCCCATGGCGGCCGTCCTTGCCGATCTGCAGGCATTCGGTGCGGAAATTGCCCTGGGGCAGCAGCGTTTCGGCAGCAGCCGGGGCGGCGTTACTCGCCAGAATGACGAGCGGCAAAAGCGACAATGTGTGCAAGTTCGGTCCTCCTGTCTGTCAGCACAGAATAACAAGGAATCCGGCTCAATGCGGGCGCAAAAACGGTTCTTTTCCGGCCATGCTTCGAAAAAGCGCATTGCCGGATGACTTTTTTCCCGGAGCTTGCTAACACCGCCACACCCAAGTTCCTGACAATGATAGAAGCCCTTTCCGATGCCAGACCTTTTGCTTGAACTTCGCTCAGAGGAAATCCCCGCCAGCATGCAGCGCCGGGCGGCGGGCGAGCTGAAAAAGCGCGTCACCGATGCGCTGGTGGACGCGGGTCTGACCTATGAGGGCGCGCGCGACTATTTCACGCCGCGCCGGCTGACGCTGGACATTCACGGGCTGACGGCGCGCTCCGCCGATGTGCGCGAGGAGCGCAAGGGCCCGCGCGTGGGCGCGCCGGAAAAGGCGCTCGAAGGCTTTCTGCGTGGTGCGGGACTTTCCGATATTTCCGAGGCGAAGATCCAGTCGGACCCGAAGAAGGGCGATTTCTATGTCGCCGTCATCGAAAAGCCCGGCCGTGACGCCGAGGAGATCATCCGCGATGTGATGCCCGGCATCATCCGCAATTTCCCCTGGCCGAAATCAATGCGCTGGGGTGCGGCCTCGGCGGAGCCGGGAAGCCTGCGCTGGGTGCGCCCGCTGCAGTCGATCGTGTGCACCTTCGGCACGGAGATCGAGGAGACCAAGGTCATCGATTTCGAGATCGACGGCATCGTCGCCTCGAATGTCACCTATGGCCACCGTTTCCACGCGCCGGAACCCTTCACGGTCAAGCGCTTCTCCGATTACGCCGCCGGGCTGGAAAAGGCCTGCGTGGTGCTCGATGCCGAGCGCCGGAAGGACATCATCCGCGATGACGCCGCCAATCTCGCCTTCGCCAATGGGCTCGACGTGGTCGAGGACGAGGGGCTCTTGGACGAGGTTGCAGGGCTGGTCGAATATCCGCAGGTGCTGCTCGGCGAATTCGAGGAGGCCTTCCTCGAAATTCCGGACGAGATCATCCGGCTGACGATCAAGACCAACCAGAAATGCTTCGTGGTCAGGAAGCACGGCGAGGAAAGCCTCACCAACAGGTTCATCCTGGTCGCCAATATCGCCGCCACCGACGGCGGCAAGGAAATCCGCCATGGCAATGGCAAGGTCGTGCGCGCGCGCCTTTCCGACGCGCTGCACTTCTGGCATATCGACCAGCGCGACCTGCCGGACCTCGCCACGCTGAAGGCATCGGCCGAAAAGTTCGGCCTCGACCTGAACAAGCCGCTCGACCAGCGCATGGCCAAGCTCGATGCGCTGAACGTCACCTTCCACGCCAAGCTCGGCAGCCAGGGCGACCGCGTCGCCCGCATCCGGGCGCTGGCCGCCAAACTCGCGCCGATTGTCGGCGCCGATCCGGCAGAAGTCGACCGCGCGGTGGTGCTGGCCAAGGCCGATCTCAGAACCGAAGCCGTCGGCGAATTCCCCGAGCTGCAGGGCGCGATGGGCCGCAAATATGCGGTTCTTCAGGGCGAAAGCGAAGATGTCGCGGCGGCCATCGAGGAACACTACAAGCCCCTCGGCCCCTCCGACGTCGTGCCGCGGGGCAAGGTCTCGCTGACGGTCGCGCTCGCCGACAAGCTCGACACGCTCACCGGCTTCTGGTCGATCGACGAAAAGCCCACCGGCTCCGGCGACCCCTATGCGCTGCGCCGCGCCGCGCTGGGCGTCATCCGCATCATCCTTGAGCGCGGCGTCCGTCTTCCGCTGTTGTCGGTTTTCGATGACCGCGATCTCCTCTCCTTCTTCCACGACCGTTTCAAGGTCTATCTGCGCGACATGGGCGCGCGGCACGACCTGATCGACGCGGTGCTGGGGCCTGATGCCGATGATCTCGAAGTCGTCGCCCGCCGGGTTGAGGCGCTGACGAAATTCCTCGACAGCGAAGACGGCCAGAACCTGCTGGCGGGCGAGAAGCGGGCAGGGCAGCTTCTGGCGGCGGAAGAAAAGAAGAAGACGCGGGTTGCCGACACGGTCGATCCGGCCCTGTTCGAACTCGATGCCGAAAAGGCGCTTCATGCCGCCATTCAGGATGCCGCCCGGAAGGCGAAGGCCGCTTCCGACAAGGAAGACTATTTCGCCGCCATGGAGGCGCTCTCGGTGCTGCGCGCGCCGGTGGACACCTTCTTCGAGGATGTGCTGGTCAACGCCGAGGACGAGGCCGTGCGCGCCAACCGCCTGGCGCTGCTGGCCATGATCCGCGAGGCCACCGGCACGGTGGCGGATTTCTCGAAGATTTCGGGCTGAGGGCGTCGGGGCGCTGTGGTTTCAGCGTTCTGCCTCGCCTTTCGACCATACCTCGGATATTCTGAAAGCACTTGCGGCCATTAATCTCCCCCCTTGAGGCAGGGGAATCGCGTATGGCTTTTAAGCTATTGAATATTTGACGCAAATCGATTCATCTTCAGCCTTTCTGTTGTGGAGGGTTGGATGGACGGATTTGCGTCTCTTTTCGGGTCGGTTCCGGACCCTCGGGCGGCCAATGTCCGCTATTCGCTGAACAGCGTTTTGTTCATTGCCTTGGCCGCGGTGCTGTGCGGGGCCGAAACCTGTCAGGACATGGCCGACTTTGGCGTCTCCAAGCACAAGCTTTTGAAGGAGATCGTGCCTCTGCCTTACGGCACTCCCAGTCACGACGTTTTCTCGAATGTTTTCAGACATATCGACCCTGAGGCTTTCGAAACGGTCTTTGCACGCTTCGCGCAGGCTTTCGCAAAATCCATCAGCGGCGTCATCGCCATCGACGGCAAGGCCGTGCGCGGGGCCTACAAACGCGGCGACAAGGCCTCGCCCCTGCATCTGGTCAACATCTGGGCCGCCGACCAGCGCATGGTCATCGGCCAGCAGCTCGCGCCGGGCCGCAGTGAAGTCAAAGGCGTTCTGCAAGCTCTTTCATGCTTGTCGCTGGATGGCTGCATCGTCACGGCTGACGCGCTGCATTGCAGGGCAGACACAGCCTCTGCCATTCTCAAGACCGGCGCCGACTATGCGCTTGCACTCAAGGGCAACCAACCGGGCCTTCTCAACCGGGCGATCGCCCTGCTTGAAAAGGAAAGCAACCCCGACAGAGCCGAAAAGGCCGATGGCAAGGCCCATGACAGAACCGAAACCCGACGCGCCGTCATCGTCAAGGCGGAAGGAATGGATTTTCCCGGCGTCAAGGCGATCGCACGGCTTGAAAGCATCCGGGTGGAGCCCGATGGCCGGCAAACGCGTCACATCCGACATTTCCTGCTGTCCAGGTCAGTCAGCGCTACCGCCTTTCTGGACATCGCCAGAGCGCACTGGACGATCGAGAACCAACTGCACTGGGTGCTCGACGTCGCCTTCTGCGAAGACGCCGCCAGAAACCGAAAGGATCACGGGCCCCGGAACCTCTCGATCCTTCGCAAGCTCGCTCTCAACATCATCCGACACCACCCGGACAAGGCGTCCATCCGGCGCAAAATGAAAAAAGCCGGATGGGACGATACCTTCCTAATCTCAATGATCGCTCATATGCGATAGCCCTGCCCCTTGAGGGGGAGATGTCGCGAACGCGACAGAGAGGGGTATCGGCGCAAGCCGCAAGCTCCGAACCTGTCGAGAGGGTTCACCCCTCTCTGCCCCTGTCGGGGCATCTCCCCCTCAAGGGGGGAGATTGTCTGGTGGCTTCCTGCGGCCTTTCACAGAACCTGAACTCCTCGCGGTTAACGCCCCGTCACCGCCGCGTTCACGCTCTCTCAACCCTTCGAAATCGGATTTTGATAACCATTGATGCGCGTTGGAATTTCTTAACCGTGCTTGTTAAGGCGGCTGGTAACAACCTCGCCTATGATCGCCCTCAGACGAACGGAAAAGTTCGCAAATGTGCGCCGGATACCGGGGACTAAGACAAGGGTGACGAGATGACGAATACGCAAGTTTTGAGGGGGCGGGATGATACGGTTCTGAGAATCGACCCCGCATATTTTCCGCAGAAATTCTCCTACACGGCCAAGGGCACCGATGCCCGCATCGCCGTCAAGCTCGATACCCGCGGCGCGGTGGTGCGGCGCAACCTGCCGTCGAGCAACCTGCCGTTCTCGATCGCGCTTCCGGGCCGGGCTTTCAAGGGCGTTGCCGCCCGCGCGGTGGCCCATGTCGATGGCGCGATCACGGTGACGCTGGAGCTGCATCACGCCGATCCGGAACTGTGCATTCCGCTGCTCGTCGCCCATGATCTCGAGGCGATCGTGGCCGACTGGCAGGAATGGGCGCTGCTTTATGATATTCCGATGCTGATGGTCGAAGCCGATGGCGCCGCTCGCGCGGTCGATTTCCAGCCGCACCGGGTGACGGCTGCCAACGATGAAGCCGGCCCGCGTCGCCGCAAGGCGACTCGACCCAACCCGCGTCTGACGGTGCGGATGGAAGACGGCAAGCTCGGCGTTGCCCTCAAGGTTGCGGGTCGCGCGGTCGCGGCCTGACGGCCAACCTCAAAGATCAGCCAATGAAGATCGCGGCCACCAGTCCGGCGAAGATCGCGATGCCAACATGGTGGTTGGCAAGAAACAGCCGCTTGCACTGGTCGCCATCCTCGATATCGAGTACCAAGATCTGCCAAAACAGCATGCCGCCGCCGACCGCGAGCCCGGCAAAGGCTGGCCAGCCAAGCCCGGCTCCCCGGAAGGCAATCGCCATCAACACCAGCATCACGCCGTAAAAGCCGATCAGCCAGGGCTTGGTGTTGTCGCCGAACAGACGCGCCGTGGAGCGCACGCCGATAAGGGCATCATCTTCCTTGTCCTGATGCGCGTAGATCGTGTCATAGCCGATGGTCCAGAGAACCGCGGCGACATAGACGAGCAGCGCCGGCCCCGACAGCGCGCCGAACACCGCCGCCCATCCCACCAGCGCGCCCCAGGAAAAGGCGAGCCCCAGCACGAATTGCGGCCAGTCGGTGAAGCGCTTGGCGAAGGGGTAGATCGCGACGATCGCAAGCGAGGAGATCGCCAGTACGATCGTGAAGAGGTTGAAGCAGAGCAGCACCGCAAGTCCGGTGAGCGCCTGCAGCAGGATGAAAATCTTCGCCTGGCGGCGGGTCACCCGGCCGGAGGGCAGCGGCCGCGAACGGGTTCTCGCCACCTGATTGTCGATGTCGTGATCGACCAGATCATTATAGGTGCAGCCCGCCCCGCGCATGGCGACGGCGCCGAGCCAGAACAGCAGACAATGGGCGATAAACTGGCCGGGCCGAAAGGCGCCGGCATCCGCCGTCACGCCAGCGGCCATCGCCGCCGACCAAAGGCACGGCCACAACAGCAACTGCCAGCCGATCGGCCGGTCCCAGCGGGCGAGCTGGGCATAGGGCCACAGCGAAGGCGGCAGCAGCCGGTAGACGAAATTATCCGACGGCGCGTCGACCACGCGGCCGTTATCCTCGAAAATATTGCTCATCTGCCTGCCCTGAATAAAGCCGGATCAGGAAAACGCGACCGGCTCCAGCGGCGCCCGGTTCGCTTCCGCGGCTTTCAGTTTGTCTTCCGCCTCGAACATATAGCGGCGGTTATTGGGCGTGGCAAACTGGCTCTTTGAAAGCTGCATCTGGAAGATGAACATCTTGTCCCACTCGAACGCCATTTCCGAGCCGGCGAGATAGAATTCCCACATCCGGAAGAATTGCTCGTCATAGAGTTTGATCGCCTCTTCCTTGCGCGCAACAAAGCGCTCCCGCCATGCCCTCAGCGTATAGGCGTAGTGCATCTGCAGGATTTCGATGTCACGCACCAGCAGGCCGGACTTTTCGACCGCCGGCAAGACTTCCGCAAGCGAGGGGATGTAGCCGCCGGGGAAGATGTACTTCTCGATGAACGGGTTGTTGAAGCCATGGGCCGCGACATCGCGTCCGATCGAATGCAGCACCATCACGCCGTCGTCGTCCAGAAGCTCGAAACACTTGTCGAAAAAGTTCTGGTAGCGACCGATGCCGACATGTTCGAACATGCCGACCGAGACGATCCGGTCGAAGGGCTTGGCCTTCATGGTGCGATAGTCCTGCAACTCGAAACGAACCTTGTCCGAAAGTCCGCGCTTTGCCGCGCGATCGGCGGAAATCGCAAGCTGCTCGTGGGAGAGCGTGATGCCGGTGCAGTCCACGCCAGCCATCTCGGCGATATACATGCTGAGCCCGCCCCAGCCGGAACCGATTTCCAGCAGGCGCTGGCCCTCGTTCAGCCGCAGCTTGGCGGCGATATGGCGCTTCTTGGCAAGCTGCGCCTCGTCGAGCGAGATATCCGGCGGATCGAAATAAGCGCAGGAATACTGCCAGTCCTCATCCAGAAACAGGCTGAACAGCGGCGGCGTCAGGTCGTAATGGTGCGAGACGTTCTTGCGGTTCCTGTTGATCGGCAACCGCGTCTGCAACTGGGCAAGTCCGGTGCGCCAGAACAGCCTGGCCGCCATCAGCGGCGAGAACACGATAGCGAGCGTATTGCGGCGCACCAGCGACAGAAAGTCGTAGATATTGCCTTCTTCCATCTGGAAGCGGCCCTGCATGTACATCTCGCCAAGCGCGAGCGCCGGGTCTCTGGCGATCAGCTTTTCCGCTTCGCTGTCGGTGAACCGGACGGCAATCGGGTCGCCGGTGCCATCCCCGAATGTTGTGATCGTCCCCGTTGCGTCTTTGACCCTTAATGTCCCGGTATTGATGATCTTTTCGATCAGGTTGAATAGCTGTGAAGCCATCGCAATCCCCCGAATGCCTGCTTATGTCATATATTATTTCACGCACATTATTCATTCTGTCGCAAGAAACAAGGGCAGCGGAAACGCGGCAATGCAATGGTAAATCGGACGGTTGACAGGCCCATCTGCGGGAAATCGGCCTTGTTTCACCCTGCGCTTGCAACGGCGAAGGGATCAACTCCCATATCATGCCGAATCGCGAATCGGCGCTTTTGGCCCTTTGGATTTTCCGCGCATGCGCGCGATCGCCTGCCGGCGGGTCATTCAGGCGCGCGGACCCGCGAGGCCGAGCGCTCACTTCTTCCGCAGCGCATCCGCAAGTGCTGCGCCGAACGCACCCTGCGACTGCGGCTTGCCGCCCCGGTCATTGCTGCCCGCACGCGGCCGATCGTTGCGGGGGCCGCGGGCGGCCTGCGCGCCGTCGTCCTTCTTCATCGAAAGGCCGATGCGCTTGCGCTTCACGTCGACGTCCACGACCCGAACCTTCACCACGTCGCCGGCCTTGACCACCTCGTGCGGGTCCTTGACGAAGCGGTCGGCGAGCTGGGAGACGTGAACGAGGCCGTCCTGATGCACGCCGATATCGACGAAAGCGCCGAAGGCGGCGACATTGGTGACGGTGCCTTCCAGCACCATGCCGGGTTTCAGGTCGGAGATCTCGTCAATGCCATCGGCAAAGCTTGCCGTCTTGAACTCGGGGCGCGGGTCGCGGCCGGGCTTTTCCAACTCCGACAAGATGTCGCGCACGGTCGGCAGGCCGAAGCGGTCATCGACGAAGGCGCGCGGATCGATGGCCTTCAGCGCCGCGCTGTCGCCCATCAGCGCGCGCAGATCACGTCCGCAGGCGGCGACGATCTTCTTCGCCACGTCATAGGCTTCCGGATGGACGGCGGACGAATCGAGCGGCTCGACGCCGTCGCGGATGCGCAGGAAGCCGGCGCTCTGCTCGAACGCGCGCGGGCCGAGTCGGGCGACCTTCAGCAATTCCTTGCGGCTTTTGAACGCGCCATTGGCATCGCGGTGGAGCACGATCTGCTCGGCGATCGAGGGGCCGAGGCCGGACACGCGGGCAAGCAGCGGCGCGGACGCGGTGTTGAGGTCAACGCCCACGCCATTCACCGCATCCTCGACCACGGCATCCAGCGAGCGCGACAGCTTCATCTGGTCAACGTCATGTTGGTACTGGCCGACGCCGATCGATTTCGGCTCGATCTTCACAAGTTCCGCCAGCGGATCCTGCAGGCGGCGGGCGATCGAAACCGCGCCGCGCAGCGAGACGTCGAGCTCGGGAAACTCCTTCGCCGCCGTCTCCGAGGCTGAGTAAACCGAGGCCCCGGCCTCAGACACGATGACCTTCATCGGTTTCGGCTCGGGCACCGCCTTCAGCACGTCGGCGACCAGTTTTTCGGTTTCGCGGCTGGCCGTGCCGTTGCCGATCGCGATCAGCGAGACGTTATGGCGCGCGATCAACGCCTTCAGCGCGGCCATCGCGCCCTGAATATCATTGCGCGGCTGGAACGGATAGATGGTGGCGGTATCGAGCAGCTTGCCGGTGCCATCGACGGCGGCGACCTTGACGCCGGTGCGGATGCCCGGATCGAGACCGAGCGTGACGCGGGAGCCGGCGGGGGCGGCCAGCAGCAGGTCCTTCAGGTTGCGGGCGAACACGTTGATCGCCTCGTCCTCGGCGCGTTCGCGCATTTCCCGCATCAGATCAAGCGAGAGCGAGGTGGACAGCTTCACCCGCCAGCACCAGCCGGCGACCTGCATCAGGAAGGCATTGGCCTTGCCCTCACCGTCGATATCGAAGAAGCGCGCGATCATCTGCTGGGCCGGTTTCACGGGGGAGGGATTGTCGCGGTCGGCCTCGATCGCCACCGACAGCACTTCCTCGTTGAAGCCGCGCAACATGGCGAGAACCCGATGGCCGGGCGCGGTCGCGAATTTCTCGGCATGGTCGAAATAATCCGAGAATTTCTGCCCGGCCTCTTCCTTGCCCGCGACCACCGTGGCGTAGAGCATTGCATTGTCGCGCATATAGTGCCTGAGCCTGCCGACGAGTTCGGCGTTTTCGGCGAATTCCTCCGACAGGATATCGCGCACGCCGTCGAGCGCCGCGCGCGTGTCTCCGACCTTGTCGTTGACATAGGCCTCGGCAAGCTTCTCCGGGTCCGAGGTCCGATCCTGGAAAATCGCGTCGGCCAGCGGCTGAAGTCCGTTCTCTCGGGCGATCATCGCGCGGGTGCGGCGCTTCGGCTTGTAGGGCAGATAGAGGTCTTCCAGTTCGGACTTGGTGGTCACAGCGGCGATCTTGCCGGAAAGCTCATCCGTCATCTTGCCCTGGCTGGTGATCGATTCGACGATCGTGGCGCGCCGGGCTTCCAGTTCGCGCAGATAGCCGACGCGTTCGGCGAGCGTGCGCAGCTGGCCGTCATCCAGCCCGCCGGTGGCCTCCTTGCGGTAGCGCGCCACGAAGGGCACGGTCGCGCCCTCATCCAGAAGCTTCAGCGCGGCATCCACCTGTTCAGGGCGGGCCTTGATCTCTTCTGCGACGATGCGGGCGATTTTTTCTGCGGCCATGTGTCTCGTTCCATCTTCCAAGGGAGAGGCGAATTTAGGCGTTCATAGCGCCGAAACAATGGCTTTGGCGAGGGCGCGCGCGGCCTTCCACAATATTGCCCCGGATGTTAACGCGTCCCGGCCTTGACCTTTGTCGCCGGCCTGCTTACCCAACCGCCAGCAGGTGACAACTGGAGCGAACCCCATGCATGTCCTTCTGATCGGCTCTGGCGGGCGCGAACACGCGCTGGCCTGGAAACTCGCGCAATCCCCCGAAATTGGTGATTTCTATGCGGCTCCGGGCAATCCGGGCATTGCCGCCCATGCAGTCTGTGTGGCGCTCGATGTCACCGACCATGCGGCGGTCACGGCGTTTTGCCGCGAAAAGGCGATCGACCTCGTGGTGGTCGGTCCCGAGGCCCCGCTGGTCGCCGGGCTAGCGGATGACCTGCAGGCCGCAGGGCTGAAAGTGTTCGGCCCCACCAAGGCGGCGGCGCAGCTTGAGGGTTCCAAGGGCTTCACCAAGGATCTGTGCGCCCGCTACAACATTCCGACCGGGGCCTATCAGCGCTTCGACAATGCAGAGGCCGCAAAGGCCTATGTGCATGAAATCGGCGCGCCGATCGTGATCAAGGCCGATGGCCTTGCCGCCGGCAAGGGGGTCACCGTCGCCCGGACCAATGACGAGGCGCTCGCCGCGATCGACGATTGCTTCTCCGGCACGTTTGGCGCTGCCGGCGCGGAAGTGGTGGTCGAGGAATTTCTGGTGGGCGAGGAGGCGAGCTTCTTCTGCCTTTCCGACGGAAAACACGCTTTGCCGCTCGCCACGGCGCAGGATCACAAGGCCGTTGGCGATGGCGATACCGGACCGAACACCGGCGGCATGGGCGCCTATTCGCCGGCGCCCGTGATGGATGCGGCGATGATCGAACGCACGATGAAAGAGATCATCGAGCCGACGATCCGGGGCATGGCGGAGATGGGCCATCCGTTTCAGGGCGTGCTCTATGCCGGGCTGATGATCACCGAAAAGGGCCCTGAGCTGATCGAATACAATGCCCGCTTCGGCGATCCGGAATGCCAGGTGATGATGATGCGGCTGAAGAGCGATCTGCTGCCGATCCTCGTTGCCTGCGCCGAGGGCAGGCTTGATTCGGTTGGCGCCGATTGGAGCGAGCAGACTGCCCTGACGGTGGTGATGGCGACCAAGGGCTATCCCGGCGCCTACAGGAAGGGCAGCGAGATCAAGGCGCTGCCCGCCGATGACGCCACCGCCCGCACCTTCCATGCAGGAACCGCGATCAAGGACGGCAAGCTTGTCGCCAATGGCGGACGGGTGCTGAACGTCACCGCGCTTGGCCCCAACGTCACCGAGGCGCAGACCCGCGCCTATGAGTTGATCGAGAGCATCGACTGGCCGGAAGGCTTCTGCCGCCGCGATATCGGCTGGCGCGCGGTTGCCCGCGAAGAGGGCTGATCGGCGAGCCGCCGGCAGGCCACAGTTCCAGCAGGTTACCCGTGGAAAAGTGCCGGCCGGGACACGACCCGGCGATGGTTAAAGAGGCTTTAACCCATCGCTGTTAGCCTCGGCTGCGAATCTGCCGGGAGACCCCTTCGTTTCCGGGCGGGTGCGTTCGGTTGAAGGTATGAGGGTATTGGTCATGGCTGCACGGGCAGAGCGGTTTGAACACGGAAGAGGCGGCGAGTTCTCGCTTATCGGGTTTGTCCGGCGCTATGTGGCAGCCCTTTTCGGGTTCGCGCTGTTCGTGGTCCTCTGCCTTGCGATCGCGGCGATGGCGACGTGGAATGTCGATGATCCGAGCGCGCTTCATGCCACCGGCCGCCTGCCCACTAATATTCTCGGCTATCCCGGCGCCGATTTCGCCGACATCGTGATGCAGGCCTTCGGGCTCGCAAGCGTGTTCGCGCTGCTGCCGGTGCTCGCGTGGTCGCTGGCGATGATGGCGGGAAAGCGTATCTATCGCAAACCCTCGCGCTTCTTCGCCTGGATCGGCGCCGCGATCCTCACCGCCGCGGTGCTCGGCTGCGTGCCGCCGCCGCCGACATGGCCGCTGCCGAACGGTCTCGGCGGGGTTTCCGGCGATCTGATCCTGCGTTTCCCGGCCCTGTTCATCGGGCAATATCCCTCGGGCATTGCCGCGATGATCGTCGGCGGCATTTTCGCGTTGCCGGCGCTGTTTCTCCAGCTTTATGCCGCCGGCCTGATCATTCGCCAACCCCGGATCGTTCCGGAAAAGCCCGCTGCGAAACGTCAGTCGAGCGATCCCGGCGCGCCGACCGTCTCCGATCTTTCGGAGGAGCGCGAAGGCTGGTTCTCGCTTGCGCCGCTGATCGGCTATGCCGCCCATACCTGGTACATTTCGCGCGCTCGCCTCAACAAGATCTTCGGCCGGCGGCGGGAGGAGGACGAGGATTTCGACGCGCCCTATGACTTCAACGAGGACGGTCTCGACCGGCTGGACGATGACGAGCCGGCCTATCCGTCATGGCGGCGCAGCGGCGAGCCGAGCCTTGTCGATCCCGACCGTCCGCGCGAGACGGGCTACAGGCCTGCCGACCCGCCGCCCTTCGATTATGACGGCCGGATGGGCGATGATTTCGACGATGATAACGACCTGCCCGAGGGCGTGCTGAGCGCCGATTTCGGGCCTACCGAGCCGCGCGTCACACGCCAGGCGCCCCGCGCACCGGTGGTGGCGGCCCCCGCGCCGCCGCCCCAGCCGGTGAACGCGGAAACCATGCGCCGGCCCTCCCGAGGCGCGTTTTCGCCGCACGGCTTCGAACTGCCATCCGCAGCATTGCTGGCCGAGCCCAAGGGGCTTGCCCGCGACAAGGCGCTGTCGAAAGAGGTGCTGGAGGACAATGCCCGCACGCTGGAAAAGGTGCTCGACGATTTCGGCGTGAAGGGCGAGATCATTCATGTCCGGCCCGGCCCGGTGGTGACGCTTTACGAACTGGAGCCGGCGCCCGGGATCAAATCCTCGCGGGTCATCGGCCTTGCCGACGACATCGCCCGCTCGATGGCGGCGATTTCCGCCCGCGTCGCGGTCATTCCCGGCCGCAACGCCATCGGCATCGAACTGCCAAATCCGCACCGTGAGACGGTATTCCTGCGCGAGATCATCGCCAGCCAGGATTTCCAGAATTCCAAGGCCAAGCTCGCCATGGCGCTCGGCAAGACGATCGGCGGCGAATCGGTCACGGTCGACCTTGCGAAGATGCCGCATCTGCTGATCGCCGGCACCACCGGTTCCGGTAAGTCGGTCGCGGTCAACACCATGATCCTGTCGCTGATCTACCGGCTGTCGCCCGAGCAGTGCCGTCTGATCATGATCGATCCGAAAATGCTCGAACTCTCGGTCTATGACGGCATTCCGCATTTGCTGTCGCCGGTCGTCACCGATCCCAAGAAGGCGGTCGTTGCACTGAAATGGACCGTGCGCGAGATGGAAGAGCGCTACAAGAACATGGCCAAGCTCGGCGTGCGCAATATCGACGGCTTCAACAGCCGCGTCGCGCAGGCCCAGGAAAAGGGCGAAACGTTGTCGCGCACCGTCCAGACCGGCTTCGACCGGGAGACCGGCGAGGCGATCTACGAGACCGAGGAATTCGATCTCGAGCCGATGCCCTATATCGTCGTGATCATCGACGAGATGGCCGACCTGATGATGGTCGCCGGCAAGGACATCGAGGGCGCCGTCCAGCGTCTGGCGCAGATGGCGCGCGCGGCCGGCATCCATGTGATCATGGCCACCCAGCGACCGTCGGTCGACGTCATCACCGGTACGATCAAGGCGAACTTCCCGACCCGTATCTCGTTCCAGGTGACCTCCAAGATCGACAGCCGCACCATTCTCGGCGAGCAGGGGGCCGAACAGCTTCTCGGTCAGGGCGACATGCTGCACATGGCCGGCGGCGGGCGCATCCAGCGCGTTCATGGCCCGTTCGTTTCTGACCCCGAAGTCGAGGACATAGTCGCCTATCTGAAGACCCAGGGCACGCCGGAATATCTCGATGCGATCACCGCCGATGACGACGAGGACGGCGACGGCGGCTATGATGGCGACGGCGGCAGCGCCGGCAATATGGCGAAGTCGGACGATCCTTACGACCAGGCGGTGGCGATCGTGCTGCGCGACGGCAAGGCATCGACCTCCTATGTCCAGCGTCGCCTCGGCATCGGCTACAACCGCGCGGCGAGCCTGATCGAGCGGATGGAGCAGGAAGGCATCATCGGCTCGGCCAATCACGCCGGAAAGCGCGAAATTCTGGTGCCGACGGAACAGGACATCATTGAAGGCCCGCGCTGACGCCCCATCTTTGCCGCGAGAGACATGCAGGCCGCCGCGCCCCGAAAACGCCCTTTTGGCGGCGCAACGGGGCCGCAATCAGTTTTCAGGATCGGATATATGAGCAAGACTAAAAACACTTCGTCCATGGTTCGCCGGCGGTTCCTCGGCGGTCTCGCTGGCGGCGCCGCGCTGCTGATCGGCCTGCCGGCCGTTGCGCAAACCCTTCCGACGGGCGCCAATGTGCCGACGCCGACCAAGCGGGACGGTTCGGTTCAGGTTGCCCAGGCCGCGCCTGTCTCCTCCGGCGTCGCGGCACAGCGGGTTGCCGACCACTTCTCCTCGGTCAAGTCGATGACCGGCGAGTTCATGCAATTCGGTCCGCGCGGCGAGCAGTCGGGCGGCAAGTTCTATCTGGAACGGCCCGGCAAGCTGCGCTTCGACTACGATTCGCCGTCGACGCTGAAGGTGATCGCGGACGGCCGCAACGTCGCCGTCGGCAATGGCGATCTCGATACCTGGGATTTCTATCCACTGTCGCGCACGCCGCTGTCGCTGCTTCTCGCCGACCAGATCGACCTCCAGCACCGCATGGTGCGCGATGTGCGCGAGCAGAACGGGCTGACGGTGATCGTGCTCGGCGACAAGTCGATCTTCGGCGATCAGGTGATCACCATGATGTTCGACAGCAAGACCTTCGATCTGCGGCAGTGGACGATCACCGACGCTCAGGGCAAGGACACCACCGTGATCCTCTCCAATGTCCGCACCGGCGTCAAATTCGCCCGCTCGGTGTTCCGCATTCCCTATGACCAGATCATGGCAAGCCCGGGCAGCAACAACTGACGCCCTTCCGGTCTCCGGGCGAATCGCCTATTGCTGATGCCCCGTTCAGCAAGGAAGGCGCGCGCCCGTGGAACTCAGTCTCACCACCTGGAACATCAATTCGGTGCGCCTGCGCCTGCCGATCGTCGAGCGGTTCCTGAAGGATTATCAGCCCGATATCCTGTGCCTTCAGGAAATCAAATGCCTGAACGACCAGTTCCCCTACAAGCCGCTGCGCGAACTCGGCTACGAGCATATCGAGGTCCATGGCCAGAAGGGCTATCACGGGGTCGCCATCGTCTCGCGCGTTCCGCTGGGCGAGGGGTTTTCGACGGATTACTGCGCCATGGGCGACACCCGCCACATCTCGGTGGTGTTCGATGCCGGCGGGCGGAAGATCAGGCTGCATAATTTCTACGTGCCGGCCGGCGGCGACGAGCCCGATCCCGAGATCAACCCGAAATTCCGCCACAAGCTCGATTTTCTCGAGGAGATGAAGGTGCTGAAGGCCGATCAGGGCGACGGCATCGGCTCGATCCTGGTCGGCGACCTCAATATCGCGCCGATGGAAAACGACGTCTGGTCGCACAAGCAGTTGCTGAAGGTCGTCAGCCACACGCCCGTGGAGACCGAGGGCATGAAGGACCTGATCGCCAAAGGCGGCTGGGTGGACCTGATGCGCCACGTCACGCCGGAAGACGAAAAGCTCTACACCTGGTGGAGCTACCGCGCCAAGGACTGGCAGGCCGCCAATCGCGGCCGCCGGCTGGACCATATATGGACCTCGCCGGACCTCGTCCCGGCGTTCCAGCGCTTCGATATCCTGACGGAAGCGCGCGGCTGGGAAAAGCCGTCCGACCACGTGCCGGTGACGGCGTCGTTTGCGTTTTAATTCTTCGGCGGCAGTTCCCGTACCGCGCCCATCAGCAACAGGCCAAGGACCGTGGCATTGAGGATATGCCAGAGGAAGTGGGTGCCGATTCCGGCCGTCGCCATGCAGGTGGACTGGTCGAGGCTGCGGAATGTCAGCGACATGATGAAGATCGCGGTGGCGCCGGCGAAATAGCGCCAGACCGGATGATCGCGCCAGACCGCGATCACTGAAGCAACCGCCATGGCGATCAGGGCAGGGGCGTATTGCAGCGATCCGTTGAGCGGCGCCTCTCCGCCGCGCGAGAGAAGACCGACCAGATAGACGACGAGCGCGAAGCCCATGATCGTCGCGATCATGTAACCGATGATATCGAAGGTCTTGCCGTTGGTGATCCGCACGAACAGCAGCAGGATATAGAGAAAGAAGAACAGCCAGATCGGGATCACGTCGAGCGCTGCCGAAAGCGGCGTGGCGAGCGTGTGGAACAGGAACGAGCCGACGCCGATGACGCCGACCAGCGCGATGACCGTCAGTTCCAGCAGGCTGCGCTCGCGCCTGCGCCAGGCCGCGGGCCAGACGACGAGCGCCGCGATGATGAAGGCAAGGTTCGTTAGCGCGTTGATCGGCTCCGCCCAGAAGGCGCCGGTCGTGCGTTCGCAATAGATGTCGATAAAGGGTGCGGGGTCCATCGTTTTCACCGGAGCGTTGTGCCTGAACGTCCCGGATGGTTTCCCTGTTTTGCCCCCTCATGCAAGGGGCAGTGGGCATTTTTCGGCGCTTTCGAGAAACTCAGTATTCGCCCTCGTCGCCGTCCGCCTTCGATTCGTCCTCGGCGACGGGGATGGCGTAGGAGCCGGTCAGCCAGCGCGACAGGTCGAGTTCGCGGCAGCGATTGCTGCAGAACGGGTAGTCCTCGCGGGTCGAGGGGCGTCCGCATTCGGGGCATTTGCGCGGTTTGCGCAGCGGTTCCACGCTTGCCTTGGTCGTCATGTCCATTCTCCTGCGATATTGAAGCCGCGCCCGGAAAGCAGCATCGCGGTCTCATAAAGCGGCAGGCCGATCACGGCGGAATGGGAGCCGACGAGCTGGCTGATAAAGGCTGCCGCCGGCCCCTGGATGGCGTAGCCGCCGGCCTTGCCGTCCCAATCGCGCGAGGCGAGATAGCCCGCCATTTCCTGTTTCGAAAGATGCTTGAAGGTGACGCGGGTTTCGACGACCCGCTCCTTGTGGCCGCTTTCGCCGACCGGGTGAACGCAGAGCCCGGTATAGACCCTGTGCCCGCGCCCGGACAGAAGCGCCAGACAGGCGCTCGCCTGGTCCTCGGTCTCCGCCTTCGGCAGCACCCGCCGACCGACGGCCACCACCGTATCCGCCGCGATCACAAGCGCGCCCTGCCATTCGGGATCGCCCGCAAGTGCGCTGCAAACGGCCTCCGCCTTCTGCCGGGCAAGCCGACCGGCAAGCTGGCGCGGGGTTTCCTTTGCAAGCTGGCTTTCATCGATATCGGCGGGATAAACGCGGTCCGGCGTCACGCCGATCTGGGCGAGAAGCTCGACTCTGCGCGGCGACGCCGATGCCAGCACGAGTTTGGGGTTCGGTGCGGTCAAGCCGGATCCTCGGCGCCGGGCGCTTTTACTTGAAGCGGTAGGTGATGCGGCCCTTGGTCAGGTCATAGGGGGTCATCTCGACCAGGACCTTGTCGCCGGCGAGAACGCGGATGCGGTTCTTGCGCATGCGGCCAGCGGTGTGGGCGATGATTTCGTGCTCGTTTTCGAGCTTGACCCGGAAAGTCGCGTTCGGCAGAAGCTCGACGACGACGCCCGGAAATTCAAGTACTTCTTCTTTTGCCATGTATGTCGTTTCTTTTCCTTGTTGCGTTGCCGGAAGACCGGTCAAAACGCCACGACCCCGCAGGGGCTTGACGCCGGCGGGGAAGTGCCAGTTTCATTGAGTTGCAGCCCTGGCGCAGCGGGTGAACGCGCGGAGAACTGCGGGATTTGCGGCGGAACCTACACAATAGTTCGCCGTTTGTGAACCTTGTTTGCTGGCATGAACGCTTTTTGTTCCGTCCAGCCCGCAAGGCCTGCGCCGCGCCGATCAGCCGCGCCAGTAGAGCACGCAAAACAGGGTGAAGAGCCGTCGCGCGGTGTCGAAATCCATCTCGATCTTGCCCTTCAGCCGGTCCTGCAGCGTTTGCGAGCCTTCGTTGTGGACGCCGCGCCTGCCCATGTCGATCGCCTCGATCTTGGCGGGGGAGGCGGATTTGATCGCTTCGTAATAGCTGTCGCAGATCATGAAATAGTCCTTCACGATCCGCCGGAACGGCGTCAGCGACAGAATATGGGTCGCGACCTTCTCGCCGTTTTCGAGCGTGATGTCGAACACCAGCCGCTTCTCGATGATCGAGAGCGTCAGCTTGTAGGGGCCGCCGGCATGGCCGACCGGTTTGAAGTGGTTTTCCTCCAGGAGATCGAAAATCGCGACCGCGCGTTCGTGCTCGACATCGGGCGAGGCCCGGCCGATGCTCTCGTCGAGTTCGACATCGCTCAGCCTGAATTCGCCCTCGCTCATTGCTATTCCTTGCGGTTGAGGCGGATGGATACCGATCGCCCGTGGGCGGACAACCCTTCGCATTCTGCAAGCTCGATGGCCGCCGGCGCAAGCGCATTCAGCTGGTCGGGGCCAAGTTTCAGGATCGAGGTGCGCTTCATGAAGTCGAGTACCGACAGGCCGGAGGAAAACCGGGCGGAGCGGGCGGTCGGCAGAACATGGTTGGAGCCGCCGACATAATCGCCGATCGCCTCCGGCGTGAAATGGCCGACGAAGATGGCGCCGGCATTGCGCACGGAGGGGATCAGCGCGTCCGGGTCATCGACGGCGAGCTCCAGATGCTCCGGCGCGATGCGGTTTGCGATCGGCATGGCGGTATCGAGATCCGGCACGGTGATGATCGCGCCGAAATCGCGCCAGCTCGCAGCCGCGATCTCGGCCCGGGGCAACGTCTTCAACTGCCGCTCCACGGCCTCTTCAACGGCGCGGCCCAGTGCCGCATCGGTGGTGATCAGGATCGCCTGCGCGCCGGTATCGTGTTCTGCTTGGGCCAGAAGATCGGCCGCGATCCAGTCGGGATTGTTGTCGCCGTCGGCGATCACCAGCACCTCGGAGGGGCCGGCGATCATGTCGATGCCGACCGTGCCGAACACGGCGCGCTTGGCGGCGGCCACATAGGCATTGCCGGGGCCGACGATCTTGGAGACCGGCGCGATGGTTTCGGTGCCGTAGGCAAGGGCCGCCACCGCCTGTGCGCCGCCGATGCGGTAGATCTCAGTGACGCCGGCGATCTTGGCGGCCGCAAGCACGGCCGGATTGACCGCGCCCTTCATCGCCGGCACCACCATGACGACGCGCTCCGCGCCCGCGACCTTCGCCGGAACCGCATTCATCAGAACCGAACTCGGATAGCTCGCCGTGCCGCCCGGCACGTAGAGCCCGACCGCCTCGACCGCCGTCCAGCGATGGCCGAGCCCGACACCGATATCGTCCTCGTAGAAATCGTCCTTCGGCAGTTGCCTTGCGTGGTGGCTGCGGATGCGCTTTTCGGAAAGAGTCAGCGCTTCGATCACCTTGGGGTCGACCGCCGCATGGGCGGCTTCGATCTCGTCCGCGCCGACCCGCATCGGGGTGACGGCCAAGTCGATGCTGTCGAAACGGGCCGAGTAATCGGCAAGGGCGGCATCCCCTTCGGCGCGCACGCGGGCGAGGATCGTCTCGACGACGTCGGAAACATCCTTCGAGACCTCGCGCTTCATCGAAAGCAGGTCCTTGAAGGCGCTCTCGAAACCGTCATCCGCCGCGTTTAGCCAGATCGCCATATTTGCCTCGGTCACTCAATTGAAGAAAGGGTCAGCGGAAGGGTTCAGCGCGGGTGGTGCGGTCTGGCGCGGGCTTCCCAGCTACCGGAAAGATCGCTCATCAGCGCCTCGATGCACTCGACATCCGCCACGATCTCGCCGCCGCCCGACAGCGTCAGCACGATCGAGCCTTCCGGCCCATCGCCGGTCTTCTCGAACTGGATCGACAGCAGATTGTTGACCGCGTCGCGGGCATCGCGTTCCAGCCCGATGCTGCGCACCGCCTTCACCCGCTTGAACACCAGCGCCGCGCGCCGCCGCTCGGGCTTTTTGAAGAAGCCGCGCTTCTTTTCCCAGACGAAACGGTTGGTGAGAAGCTGAAGCTGCCCGGCCACCTTGGAGAACGACACATCCGGCGAGAGAAAGACGGCATCCTGCATATGCGCCGAAATCACGGCGAGGTCTTCCTCGTCGAGCGCCATAAGCTTCAGGGGATCGGTCGTC
This sequence comes from Martelella mediterranea DSM 17316, assembly GCF_002043005.1. NCBI lineage: Bacteria > Pseudomonadati > Pseudomonadota > Alphaproteobacteria > Hyphomicrobiales > Aurantimonadaceae > Martelella > Martelella mediterranea. The sequence goes on from NZ_CP020330.1 coordinate 2,355,990, forward strand.
ATTGCATAAATTCCCGGCGATTGGTGTTTACACCGAGATAGAGCCAAGGGAGGGATTTCGCAACCGCTCGACCCCGTCCCCGGCCAGTTTATCGGCGTCAGTCGGAAATCCGCTCGATTTCGGCGCCGCAATTGGTGAGTTTTTCTTCCAGACGCTCGAAACCGCGGTCGAGATGGTAGACGCGCGAGACATTGGTTTCGCCCTTTGCGGCAAGCCCGGCGATTACCAAAGACACGGATGCGCGCAGATCGGTCGCCATCACCGGCGCGCCGTGGAGCTCCTTGACGCCGCGAATGGTCGCCGTCTGGCCGGACAGTGCGATATCGGCGCCGAGGCGTGCCAGTTCCTGCACATGCATGAACCGGTTTTCGAAAATGGTCTCGACGATCCGCGCCGTGCCCTTGGCGCGGGTCATCAGCGCCATGAACTGCGCCTGGAGGTCGGTCGGAAAACCGGGGTAGGGCTCGGTGGTGACGTCCACCGGGCAGATATCATCGCCGTGGCCGACGATATGGATGCCGGTTTCGGTGGTGGTGATCTCCGCGCCGGCGGCGCTCAGCGCGGCGAGTGCCGCCGAAAGCAGCTTGGCATCGGTATTTTCAAGCGTGACTTCGCCGCCGGTCATGGCGACCGCCATGGCATAGGTGCCGGTCTCGATCCGGTCCGGCAGCACGGTATGGCGCGCGCCGGAAAGCGAGGTGACGCCCTCGATGGTGATCGTGGTCGTGCCCGCGCCCTCGATCTTCGCGCCCATGGCCTTCAGGCAGTTGGCGAGGTCGATGATTTCAGGTTCGCGCGCGGCGTTTTCCAGAACGGTGGTGCCATTGGCGAGCGTCGCAGCCATCATCAGCGTGTGGGTGGCGCCGACCGAGACCTTGGGGAACACATAGCGCCCGCCGGCAAGCCCGCCCTTGGGCGCCTTCGCCTCGACATAGCCGCTGTCGATCTCGATCTCCGCGCCCATCGCCTTGAGGCCCTCGATGAACAGGTCGACAGGGCGGGTGCCGATCGCGCAGCCGCCGGGCAGCGAGACCCGGGCAATGCCCTCGCGCGCCAGAAGCGGGCCGATGACCCAGAACGAGGCGCGCATCTTGCGCACCAGTTCATAGGACGCGGTGGTGTCGGTAATCGTCGGGCAGGAGAAATGAATGGTGCGGGCATAGCCGTCGCCCTGGCGCTCGCGCCGGCCCTTGACCGAGATATCGACGCCATGGCTGCCGAGAATGCGCATCAGCGATTCGACATCGGCCAGATGCGGCACGTTCTCCAGCGTCAGCGTGTCGCTGGTGAGCAGCGAGGCGATCATCAGAGGCAGGGCGGCGTTCTTCGCGCCGGAGATGGGGATGACGCCCTTGAGCGGGTTGCCGCCGACTACTCTGATTCTATCCATATGATGTCAATCCGGGGCAGGCCCGGCCTCTCCTTGAAGCTATGGGGCGTCGCATTAGACGAAACGGCCCGTATGATCAATCGCATTGGTTGACAAGTCGTTGCCGAAACCGGCGGATTTGCGCGAGATTGAATGAGTTGCGCGGGATAGGCCCAAGGGACCGGCCAAAAATGGCAGGGGCGTGGCGGACATGGCGGAAAGCGCCGGGTCAATTCGCCAGGGTTAATCCTCTGTGTTCTTCCGGCTACTGGAGGCCGGCAGGCCGTCGGTCTCGTCGGCCGCGCCCTTGCGGCGCGCGCGCGACTGCTGCTTGCGCCGCATCAGGTTTTCCCTGAGCTTCTGCGCCGCGCGGGCCTTGCGTTCTTCTGCGGCGCGCTCGGATGCTTTCTTGCTCGGCTTGTCGTCCATGGCTGTTATCGTTTCGGCAAAACGGTTGGGATCGGAAAGAATTATCCTGAAGCGTCTTGCACTCGAAGTCGAGCTATGGCAATAGGCCGCTTGCCTGCACCGGACCGGTGCCGGAAACCTTCCGCAAGTCGGAAATACGGGCTGCCGTAGCTCAGGGGTAGAGCACTCCCTTGGTAAGGGAGAGGTCGAGAGTTCAAATCTCTCCGGCAGCACCAGTCATAACTCACGTATCATTCCAAGAGTTTCGATCCGGCTGCGCTGGCTTCTGCCTGGTTGCGCGGCAGTTTTCTGCTTCCATTCCGGAGCCCTGCGTTTTTTGCATAGGCGCAATGCTCAAACGTCTCTGTTCGCGTTCGGATCAATCGATTATATCCCGGGTCAAGACGAATTGATGAGCGTCAATCAGACGCTGCCGAACGAAGGAGAATGACAATGGGTGTTACGCGCACTTTCAACAACTGGATGAAGTACCGCCAGACTGTTGCCGAGCTTGACCGCATGTCGACCCGCGAGCTCTCCGATCTCGGCATCAACCGTCAGGATATCCGTCGGGTTGCCCGCAAGGCTTCCTTCTGACACGACAAAATTCGGAATTCGTGGGGCATCCTCCTCCTCCTCCCAAATGCCCCTCGATAGGTCGGTGATCCTCCTCCTCCTCCCAAATCACCGGCCAACCAAAATGACGCTCACCGGATCCTCCTCCCCCGGTGAGCGTTATTTTTTTGTCTTGATGGCAGCGTCATGACCGATCCGCATCCCTCTTCCGTACCGGAAATATCAAGCCTTGCGTTCAGTGCATAGGACTGTTGCTTTTGCCTATCTGCCAGGCAGCCGTTGAAACGCCTATATCGGGATTGTCGAAAGACAGGGATGCGCCGCAAGGAATGCGACGCCAGAAACCTTCAAACGAAGGGAGATAGACATGAGCATGGCACGTAGCTTCAACAGCTGGATGAAATACCGTCAGACCGTCAGCGAACTCAATCGCATGAACAGCCGCGAGCTGGCCGATCTCGGTATCAACCGCGAAGACATTCGTAACATTGCCCGCAAAGCGGTCAAGTAAGCGATAGCGGTTCAGCCGCCCAAAGCCGGCGGCACATTTTTCCCCTGCGCCCTCTGCCCATCCTCCCGGGCAGGGGGCGTTCTTTTTGGGCCTAACGAATGCGCTTTCTTCGCGCGCGCGGACCAGCAGGCGCCGGCGTTTCCACCGCGCTCATCGCGTCAACCGTACCGAAATTTAAAAAATTAGCGTCTTGCCCAGCGCGGCAATGTCGCGTAACAAAGCGGCTATCGAATTTGTTTGTTAAGTTACGTCTGCGCGAAAGCGCCCAGAACGATCTTCTATCAAAGTCGAGCAAATGCATGATGTAGATCATGTGATCTTTGAACGCACGATTTGAAAGGAAATCGTTATGAGCGTCGGAACCGTAAAATTCTTCAATTCCACCAAGGGCTATGGCTTCATCGAGCCGGAAGATGGCAGCAAGGACGTATTCGTTCACATCTCCGCCGTTGAGCGCTCCGGCATGACCACGCTTTCGGAAGGCCAGAAGGTCAATTTCGAAGTCGTCGCCGACCGCCGCACCGGCAAGAGCGCCGCTGAAAACCTCAGCGCCGCCTGATTGGCGAAAGCCATCGGCTGAAATTGAAAACCCTCCGAGGCGATCGCTTCGGAGGGTTTTTGGTTTACTGACAAACCTATCCTTTTTTACGGGCGTCATCCTCGGCCCTGTGCCGAGGATCTAACCACCTTTCCGCACGAGCGGCGTTGGCGTTTGGTCGTGGCGTGTAGTGAAATAGAGTTTTCGTCCGAGACGCTTGTCGTGTTGATACGTGCTTAGATGCTCGGGACAGGCCCGAGCATGACGGATGAGAGTGGGACGAATCCCGTCGGCCCTCCGAGGCGCCGCTTCGGAGGGGTTGTCAGGGATCGATATGCTACTTGTCCGTGCCCAGTTCGGTTGCAGTCTCGTAGCCTTCCATCTCGATTGTCTTGATATCGGCGGCATCGAGGTCCTGCGCCTTCAGGTCGACAAAGCGGATGCTGCTGTTGTCGTAGGTGCGGAAATAGAAGCGCTGCTTCTCCAAGTCGTTGGCCGTCGTCCACTGCGTGTAATCCTGATGCACCTGGCCATCGGCGTCGGTTTCGCGGATCGCGCCCTTCGGAATATCGAAATTGTTCAGGATGTGGAACGCCTCAAAGACATCGTCCTCACTGGTCGCGCCCTGGTCCACGCCGGTCTGGAACAGCGCCGCGCGCACGAAACGCGAGGGTGAGGTGAAGTCGCCCGGCACGCCCAGCATGCCCGTGCCTTCTCCGAAGCCGGTGATCTTGACGTTGCCGAATTGCTTGGGTGGAACGTTGTCATAGCTCAGATTGACGTAGTTCTTCAGATTGGTCATGTGCCAGTCGAAGGGCGGGTTGTTGGTGATCACGCCGACTTCGTTGTCATGGATGTTCAACTCGCCGTCGACATATTCGACGACGATGGTGTTGCCGGCGGCGTCGGTGATGACATAGTGCAGCGGCAAAACGATACCGAAATGCGCGAAGGTGACCGGTGCCACGGTGATATCGGAAAGCGCGGCCTTGGCCTCCTCGACCGTCGCGAAATTATCGAGAATGTAGGAGCCGAGCTGCCAGGGGGCCAGCGTGCTGTTCTGCGCATCGGCGGTATAGGGCTGGTAGCCGGCCGACTGGCTGAAATAGAAGATGCCGATCGAAAGGCCCTTTTCGTTGAGGCCGTCGACGATGACCGGCATGTCGACGCCGTTGGTGCCCACACTTGCGTATTTCGAGGTCCAGGTCAGGCCGGGCTTGCCGTCCGGGGTTTCGCCGACGCGTTCGAAATTGCGCGGCGAGACGATCACGTTGGACTGAAGGTCGACGCCGAATTCCATCGTGCGCGCACGCACGACCGAGCCGTCCTTGGCCATCAGCGTGATGCCGGTGCAGGCGTCCGCCGTCGAGGCAAGCAGCATTGTGGATGCCAGCGCGCCCGCCGTAAATCGGATGCACTTGGAAATTTTCGTTCTGAACATGGTCTTCTCCGGTGTTTCGGTGTCGGCCCTGTGTGTCGCCGGTCTCGGTCTCACAGGCGTTCTGGCGCGCAATAGCCGATGAAGACCGGGCTAGCAGATAGCGGTTTGCGCGTCTGCACACGTTAACGGAGAGCAGCGGGCCGCTGGCGCAATTCTCAGGGAATTATGCAATATAAACAATCGCCTGAGGGCTGGATGCCGGCGCGGCTGGTCGCTGGAGACACCAAAAAAAGTCCGACGCCTTTGAACGCGCGCATGGCTGCAGCCACGCGCGCGCTGATCCTTGGCATTATCGCACCAGCAGAACCGGGATCTTGCAGGCGCGCAGAACGGCCGTCGTGGTGGAGCCGATCACCAGCGTGCGGATGCGCGAATGGCCGTAGGCACCCATCACCAGAAGATCGGTCTTTTCCTCCGCGGTAACCTCCTCGATCACCGTTTCGGCGTGGCCGGGGCGGATGACGAGCCGGGCGGCGACATTGGCGGCCGCGAGCCGCTTGACGGCATCCGCCGCCTTTTGCGCCAGCTGGTCGCTCTCCTTGCAGACGGCAAGCAGCGTCACGTCGGTCTTTTCCAGGATCGGGCTTGAGGTTACCCGCTCCACCGCCTTTTCGGCGCTCGCGCCGCCATCATAGGCGATCAGCACCTTGTGGATCGGTTTGAACGCGCGGGCGGCAACGAAGACCGGGCGCTTGGCGGTGCGCACCGCCCGCTCCAGGTTGGAGCCGAGATGACCGGAGGCGAAATCCGCGCCTTCGCCACGCTTGCCGATCACGATCAGCCGCGAATCCGAGCCGACGTCCTCGATTGCCTCGACGAAATCGCCATTGCGCATCTTGGTGGTGACGGCGGTGACGCCTTCCACCGAAAGCCGCTCGACGGCGGCTTCCAGCAGCAGCCGGCCGCGCTGTTGCGCAAGCTTGGCATTCTGCGCATCCGCCTCGGCAAGCTCCTCCAGCAGCGCCGACCGCGCGCCAAGGCCGATGGAGCCGGAGAGGTTGGTATGCGCCTGGCCACTGCGCTCCAGTACATGCACCAGCTCGACGGAGATGCCCAGTTGCCCGGCTATCCATGCGGCATGGTCGCACACGCTTTCGGCATAATTCGAGGCATCGATGAAAGCTGTCAGCTTTTCCATTTCCATATCCTCCTCTAGTGGCCCTGTTGCTTCATGTATTCTTCGAGCGCGTCCGGCTTGTCGTGGACGGCGAGACGGTCGACGATCGTGGCGCTCGCCTCGTTGAGGCCGATAACCTCCACATCCGCGCCCTCGCGGCGGAATTTCATCACAACCATGTCCAGCGCCGCAACACTGGAAATATCCCAGATATGGGCGCGGGTGAGGTCGATCACCACTTTTTCAAGCACTTCGCGGAAGTCGAAGGCGGCGTTGAAATCCTCCACCGAGGCGAAGAACAACTGTCCCTCCACATGGTAGGTCCGGGTCTTGCCGTCCTCGGAAAGCGCCGAACGCACGCCGAAGAACTGCGCGATCTTCCAGGCGAAGAAAATGCCGGAGAGCAGCACGCCGACGAGCACGCCGATGGCAAGGTTGTGGGTGGCGACCACCACCGCGACCACCGCGATCATGACGACCGAGGAGGAACGCGGGTGATCCTTGAGGTTCCTGATCGAGGACCATGAGAAGGTGCCGATCGAGACCATGATCATCACGGCCACCAGCGCCGGCATCGGGATCTGGCGCACCCACTGGTCGAGCACGACCACCAGGATCAGCAGCACCACGCCGGCGATGAAGGTCGAAAGCCGGCCGCGGCCGCCGGATTTGATGTTGATCATCGACTGGCCGATCATTGCGCAGCCGGCCATGCCGCCGATGAAGCCGGTGCAGAAATTGGCGATGCCCTGGCCGGCGCATTCCTGGTTGCGGTTGGAACGCGTGTCGGTCAGGTCGTCGATCAGCTGCGCGGTCATCAGGCTTTCCAAGAGGCCGACGACGGCGACGGCGAGCGAATAGGGCAGGATGATCAGCAGCGTTTCAAGCGTGAACGGCACCATCGGCAGGTGGAAGAACGGGAAGCTTTCCGGCAGTTCGCCCATATCGCCGACATTGCGGACATCGAGGCCGAGGGCGACGGCGACGATGGTGATCGTGACGATCGCCACCAGCGGCGAGGGCACGGCCTTGGTGAAGCGCGGCAGGATGTAGATGATCGCGAGCGCACCTGCCACCAGAACATAAGTCATCGGCGTGACGTCGATCAGCTCCGGCAATTGCGCCATGAAGATCAGGATCGCCAGCGCATTGACGAAGCCGGTCATCACCGAGCGCGAGACGAAGCGCATCAGCGCGCCGAGTTTCAGCACCCCGAAGATCACCTGAATGACGCCGGCAAGCACGGTGGCGGCCAGCAGATATTCCAGCCCGTGGCCGGCGACCAGCGGCGTCATCAAGACGGCGGTGGCTGCCGTTGCCGCCGAGATCATGCCCGGACGGCCGCCGACAAAGGCGATGATCACCGCGATCGAGAACGAGGCGAACAGGCCGACCTTGGGGTCGACGCCGGCGATGATGGAAAAGGCGATGGCTTCCGGAATGAGCGCCATCGCCACGACGAGGCCGGAGAGAATATCGGCACGCGGCGTGCCGAACCACTCGCGGCGGTACGTGGAGAGCGAAAATGACATGTATGGTCCCTGAAATACTGTTTGCGGCGGGCAGCGCCCGGCTTTGGGAGGAAACAGGTTTCAACGGTTGTCCGGCGGATCGGCGGCCGGAAGAGCCACCCGGATTTTCACCGGGTCCGGGGTTCAATGCGGCTTTCAATAGCGGGGAGCCGGGCCGGGGGCAAGGTTCGGGCGCGCAAAATATGGCGGAAATGCGCCAGCCGGACGGCCTAAGCGACATTTGGCCCCTAACGCCTTGGGGAACCAAAGGCCCTGCCTCCCCGTTGCAATCGCGTAAAGAGTATTTGTATCCGGAGCATGGACCATGGCCTCGAGAGCGATTTGGAAAGGGCAGATGCGGTTGTCGCTGGTGTCGATCGCGGTGGAACTTCATTCGGCCACCAGCCGGGCGTCCAATATATCCTTTCGCCAGATCCATAGGCCCACGGGCAAGAGGGTGCGTTATGAGAAGGTGGTCGAGGGCGTCGGGCCGGTCGATGCCGACGATATCGTCAAGGGTTACGAGCAGAATGACGAGTATATCCTGATCGACCCCGAGGAAGTGGACGCGATCAAGCTAGAGACCAAGAAAACCTTCGAACTGGTGCAATTCGTCGGCTCCTGCGAAATCCCGCCGATCTATTACGACAAACCCTATTATATCGTACCCGCCGATGATCTGGCGGAGGACGCCTACCGGGTGATCCGCGATGCGCTGAGGCGCTCGGAGAAGACCGCGCTTGGCCAGCTCACCATGCGCGGCAAGGAGTATCTCGCCGCCGTGCGCCCCTGCGGCGACGGGTTGCTGCTGGAGACGCTGCATTACGCCGACGAGATCCGCAATGCCGATCCGCTGTTCTCGTCGATCGAGGACGAGGCGAGCGACGACGAATTGCTTGAGGTCGCCACCTCGCTGATCGAGCGCAAGAGCGCGCCGTTCAAGGCGGAGAACTATCACGACCACTATCGCGAGGCGCTGACGGAGCTGTTGAAGGCCAAGCAGAAGAACCGCAAGACCCCGCGTGCCAGCGCCGACGAGAAGGACCGCGGCTCCGGCACCAGCGACAATGTGGTGGACCTGATGAGCGCGTTGAAGAAGAGCCTGGACGGCGCGAAATCCGGCAAATCCTCGTCCACCGCCAAGCGCGGTACGGCGGCGAAGAAGACCTCCGGAAACAAGTCATCGACAAAATCCACAGGCCGCAAGAAGGCATCGTGACATGGCCGCCCCCGACACGCTTGCCGAATACGAAACCCGTCGCGACTTTGAAAAGACGAAGGAGCCCAAGCGCGGCCGCGCCCGCAAGAGCCGCTCCGGCGACCTCAAATTCGTGGTGCAGAAGCACGACGCCCGCCGGCTGCATTTCGATTTCCGGCTGGAGTGGGACGGCGTGCTTTTAAGCTGGGCGGTCACCCGGGGCCCGAGCGACGACCCCGGCGAAAAGCGGCTGGCGGTGCGCACCGAGGACCATCCACTCGACTATGCCGATTTCGAGGGCACCATTCCCAAGGGGCAATATGGCGGTGGCACGGTGATGGTGTGGGACACCGGAAGCTGGGAGCCGCTGCATGACCCTGATGAGGGGCTGAAGCAGGGCAAGCTGCATTTCCGCCTGAAGGGCGAGCGCATGCAGGGCGGCTGGGCGCTGGTGAGGATGCGCGGCCGGCGCGGCGAGAAGCGCGAGAACTGGCTGCTGATCAAGGAGCGCGACGACAAGGCCGGTGAGGAGCCCGACCGGCTGACGGAGGACTTCGAGGACAGCGTCACCACCGGCCGCTCCTTCAGCGAGATCGAAGCCGGCCACGATGTGTGGAAACGCCGCACGAAAAAGCCCACTGACAAGCAGGAACCGCAGAAGAAAAAGCCGCGCGTAAAGGCGAAATTCCCCGCCTTCCGCAAACCCCAGCTCGCCACGCTCTATGATGAAGCGCCCGACGGCGAGGACTGGATCCACGAAACCAAGTTTGACGGCTACCGCTGCATCGCCGCCCTCAGCAATGGCGAGGCGCGGTTCTACACCCGCTCCGGCAAGGACTGGACGGAGAAATATGGCGATCTGGCCGAGGCCTTCGCGCCGCTTGAGGGCGAAAGCCTGCTGATTGACGGCGAGATCATGGCGGCCTCGGTGCCGAAGGATGGCTCCGCCTTTTCCGCCCTGCAGGCAGCGCTTCAGGATGGCGCGCCGCTGATTTTCTACGTCTTCGACATTCTGGAGCGCGACGGCAAATCGCTGACCGACCTGCCGCTGAGCGAGCGCAAACAGGCGCTGGAGGAGGCGCTGTCGCCGCTCGATACCGAAAAGGGGCCGATCCGGCTTTCCACTTGGGTCGAGGGCGATGGCCGGGATATCCTGGCAAAAATCTGCAAGGCCGGCGGCGAGGGGATCGTGTCGAAGCGGGCGGATGCGCGCTATCGCCACACCCGCACCAGCGCGTGGCGCAAGATAAAATGCTCGCGCCGGCAGGAATTCGTGATCGGCGGCTATTCGCCGTCTACGAAGAAAGGCCGGCCCTTTGCCTCGCTCCTCATCGGCCAGTATGATGATGACGGCGTGTTCTGCTATCGCGGCCGCGTCGGCACGGGGTTTGACGAGAAAACGCTGGATGATCTCGGCGACCGGCTGAAGCGCCTTGCCCGCAAGACCGCGCCTTTTGCCGAGGTGCCGCGCGCGATTGCCCGCGATGCGCGCTGGGTGACGCCGAAGCTTGCGGCGGAGATCGATTTCGCCGAGTTCACCGCCGATGGCCATGTCCGCCACGGCGCGTTTCTGGGCTTGAGAGAGGACAAGGAGGCTGGCGCGGTGCAGGCGGAGAAAGCGAAGGGCGACAAAGTCGCCGGCATCGAAATCACCCATCCGGACCGCCAGCTTTACGGCAAGGCCGGCGTCACCAAGGCCGATGTCGCGCGCCATTACGCGGCGGTCGGCAGCCGCATGCTGGAGATCGCCGGCCGCCGCCCGGTCTCTCTGTTTCGCTGCCCGTCGGGTATCGATGGCGAGAGCTTTTTCCAGAAACACGCAGGCAAGGGCTTTCCCGACGAACTCGCCCGCATCGACATCGAGGAGAAGGACGGCGACACCGGCGAATATCTCTATGCGAAGGATGTGACGGGCTTTGTCGCCGCAGCCCAGATGGGCACGATCGAGTTTCACGGCTGGGGCGCGCGCGCCGACAGGATCGAAGCGCCCGACCGGCTGATCTTCGACCTCGACCCGGATGAGGGCCTTGGCTTTACTGAGACGAAGAAGGCCGCCTTCGAGATGCGCGAAGCGCTTTCCGACATCGGCCTCAAATCGACCGCCATGGTCACCGGCGGCAAGGGCATCCACGTCATCGTGCCGTTGAAACGGACGGTGAGCTGGGACACGGTCAAGGCCTTCGCCAGGACCTTCGCCCATATGATGGCCGAAGAAGACCCCGAACGCTACATCGCCACCATGTCGAAGGAAAAGCGCAAGAACCGCATCTTCATCGACTGGCTCCGCAACGAACGCGGCGCCACCGCCATCCTCCCCTATTCCCTCCGCGCCCGCCCGAACGCCTCCGTGGCAACCCCCGTGACCTGGGAGGAACTGAACGACCTGAAAAGCGCCGCGACGTTCACGATCGGCGATATGGCAGGGCGGCTGAAGGGCAGGGACCCGGCGCTGGCGGTGAAGCCGCAGACGCTGGGGAAGGCGGTGATTGGAAGGCTGGAGAAGCGGGTGGGGTGAGGGGATGGAATGGAGCTGGGGGGACTTTCGGGTTTAGAACCAGCGATTAGCGAAGCGGACATTCCTGCTTGGAAGGTGCATCGTCACACCTGGCCTATGGCAGGCTTTGGGCCTGAAGTCCTGATGCTGCGGTGCAGCTTTCCTAAAGCAGACATTGATGGACCACCAATGCTGACGGTTCAACCTATGATAAACCTGCCAGATTTGCTCAGAGGTGTCAGCGCCAACCGACTAATCTCGGGCGAATCAATAGATCCGACGAACCGTGGCTATTTTCGAATTCAGGAGGCCGTGGAAGCATCCAGATATTGGTATTTGCCGAATTCTTGATCCGCTGTTACCTGTTGGCGACGCCAAGGAAAGGGAAGAGATGTTTCCAGTATCGGTTATAAACTCCAGCTTGTGGAGTAGTGCATTCAGGGATCAATCAGATCACAGCGATGTCATTCAGCGGCTTATAACGTCCCTAACCATCATGAGATCGAAGGCTGGCCAGCTATCGTCACTCGTCCGAGCAGATTTTCCTGATCTAACAGCACACGATGTTTCCCATTTGGATGCATTGTGGGAAGTCGGAAGTACGATTTGTGGGCCAAGTTATCCGATCAACCCACTCGAAGGTTTCATTCTCGGTGCCTCCATTTTGCTGCACGATACAGCTCTTAGTTTCACCGCGTATGAGGGCGGTGCTGATAAACTTCGTGAGACTACTGTTTGGAAAGACAACTATAGTTTTTATCATCGATCCAATCGAAGCGGTGATGATGAAGTTGCTCGAAATAACGCAGATTTTGCGACTGTTCGGTATCTTCATGCATCTGAATGCCGAGAGCTTGCAGTAAGAGAGTGGCGTAGAGATGACCGCAACGGGGAATACCTAATTGACGATGCTCATTTGAGAAATCACTATGGAGAGTTGATCGGTGACATCGCTGGCTCCCATCATTGGGATATTGACCATGTGGCCGATCATTTCAACGAACAAAAGAATCCGACTGGCGAGCTTCCACCGTCTTGGGTCGTTCATCCTCTAAAGTTGGCATGTATCCTGCGTTGCGCTGACGCCGGCCATATCGATGGCAGAAGAGCACCAGATTTCCTATTGTCGGTCCTAGCGCGCAACCGCGTCTCTCAAAGCCATTGGCTTGCACAGAACTACCTGAGCAGGTTGTGCGAGCATCAGGCGGACCGCTCTGGGCAAACGCTCTCAATCAATTCTACTAGGCCCTTCAAAGCCACAGAAGCACCAGCTTGGTGGGTAGCGAAAGAAGCTATCGATATTTTGTCTAAAGAAATCCGAGATAGTAACAAAGTCTTAGCGGACTACGAACGGCCTAATGCTCCGGCGTTTAAACGCAAGTTCGTCTACGGAGCTGAAGACACTGCGAGTCTGACTTTGCTCGTCACTACGCAGGGCTGGCACCCAACTGAGGCGAAAGTAAAGATTGGAAATGTTGAGTCGGTTGTGACTCAGCTTGGGGGGGATCAACTGTATGACGGTCAAACAAAGTTTGGCGTTGTTCTAAGAGAATTAATTCAAAACGCCAGAGATGCGATCTGTGCACGCCAAATCATTGAGCCGACATTCAAGAATGGTGCGGTTAAAGTTTCGCTTGAAAAATCAGACGATGGGTGGGTTCTGGTTGTTAAAGATAACGGTGTCGGTATGTCCGAGTCCACACTAACTGGGCATCTACTAGACTTCGGTTCAAGTTTCTGGAAGTCGCAGCTGATACAGTCTGAATGGCCAGGGTTACTTTCGTCAAGTTTCCAATCTTCAGGTAGATTTGGAATTGGCTTTTTTTCATCATTCATGATTGCTAACTCTTTAACCATATCATCGCGGCGGTTCTCGTCTGACATCACGAGCTTTAGGACACTTGAATTCCAGAATGGTATGACGCTCCGACCACTTCTTTCGTCAACGCTACCGCCCGATGTTAGCACCGATCTGTCCACCCGCGTTGCTGTCAAGTTAAACAGTGGTTTAGTCAATCAGTTGGGAGAAGTCTTGATGTTTGATGGCGGACACAGAGACCGGCGTACTGTTCCATTTTGTGATTTTTTGGGTGCGACAACTGCATTGCTCGATGTTCCGGTTTATTATCTGAACGAATCCGATCAGAGTGTGTTGCTTCCGAGTATGCCGGATCAGTTAGCCGACCATGCGATCGTACTTGATTGGATTTCCACTCTTAATGCGCACGAATATGGAGAAAAAATTAGCGAGCACATTGATCCGGAACGCGACTTAACTCGCTTGCGATATGTATACGACAATGAAAAGAAGGTGGGCTTGGCCGCGTTGGACATAGGTTATCGACAAGGATACTATTATTCCCACGGAATGGTGGGTATCTCGGGCCTTATATCTCTGGATGACGGTGGAAACAGCAACATCATTGGTGCGGTGAGTGTGCCACCCTCTGGAGCGGCACGAGAAACCCGAACAGACAACTGGATTCGCGCAATTGCGCACGCTTCGGCAAGTGCTTGGCTAGTCGAACAGGTAAGTATCCTAGCTGGAATGGACATCCAACTAAAAGATATTCAAGACACTATTCAGAACGTTGTTGGATGGGGCTTCGATGCGTACCCTATTTGGAAAGAGAACCAGTTCATGTTGGATGGAGAGGTTCACTTGGTAAAAAACTCTGATCTACTTGGTTTTGTCGGCAGCCGAACGATACTGTTTAACATAGATTTAAGGAGACACATGCGTCCAAATCAAGTAAATCAGCATATTTGGCTTGGACCCTCTGGATACAAAAGAAACTTTGACGACGAAATTCTATATTTAAATGAATTCACCATTCTGTCAGGCGATGACTATTGGGATGCAGATTACTCCAACCCTGATCTGGCCAATCAAAACTGTCTGATTGGATACTTCGAGAGATACATCCAATCTCAAGGATGCAGGTCTCGATGGGAAGAAGTCACCAGATCGATAAAAGATGAGGATGGTGGTGAGCGCGAGGTACGATACCTGGCACTAAACATTGAGCAATAGATGCGCGTATGCGGACAGGTGCACTCGACCAAGTTGATTGAAGTCTTGGACAGAGGTTTGTGTCAACAATGTCAGCTTTCTGCCTCGGGTCTTGGAATGCTTGTTATTGCAACGAACGAAAGCTCTCCGCCCGCTCCAGACATTTTTTCGACCCGCCACGGACGGCAGCTTTGCAAACCGGGCCGAGAACTCTTGAGCGTCCGAAACGAAGGTGCGGAGCGGACTGAGCTCTTCTCTTCACCCCCCAAGCGCCGCCCCCACCAGCGCCTTGGCATCGGCGCTATCCCATTCCGCCGGCCCGTTCATCGCGCCCAGCAAACACCCGTTCTCATCGATCAGCACCGTCGACGGCAGGCCGAAGGCCAGGCCTTGCTTTTTCAGGGTGTTGAAGGTCGTCATGGTTTCGTCGCGGTAGAAGGCGAGGGCGTTTATGCCGATGTCTTCGAGGAAGCGGAGCGGTTTTTCGTCGGTTCCGGTGTCGATGTTGACGGCGACTACCTCGAAGTTTTCGCCGCCCATATCGGCCTCCAGCCGGTCGAGCGCCGGCATTTCCTCGCGGCAGGGGATGCACCATGTGGCCCAGAGGTTCATCAGCACGGTCTTGCCGGAAAGGTCTTCAAGCGCGGTTTCGCCGTCGCTGTCGCGGAAGGCGAGGTTCGGGAGCTTTTGCGGCTTTTCGGCGGGGATGAAGGCGGCGACTTCGCCGATCGCGAGCGGCTTCAGGCGTTCGGCGGTCTCGGCGGCGGGTTTGCACTGGCTTTCGGCGAGATCGCCCATGCCATTGCCAGTCACGGCGTTTTTCACGTATACCGCGACGGCGCCGGCAATCAGGCCAGCGGCAAGCGCGATTAGAACCAGTTTGGCGGAGACCGGGCTTTTGCGGCTCTTCTTCTCTGTCATGTCATTCTCCAGATAGGCACTTCATGGCTTCCGACAACAGCACCTCGAACAAGATGTGGGGCGGACGTTTCGCCTCCGGTCCCGATGCGATCATGGAGGAGATAAATGCCTCCATCGATTTCGACAAGGCGCTCTATAACGAGGATATCGACGGCTCGATTGCGCACGCCACGATGCTTGCCGAAAAAGCCATCATTTCGAAAGAGGATGCCGGCTCAATTATCGAGGGTCTGACTACAATTCGCCGTGAGATCGAGGCGGGCGATTTCGCCTTCTCGCGCCAGCTCGAGGATATTCACATGAATATCGAGGCGCGGCTGCGCGAGCTGATCGGCCCCGCCGCCGGCCGCCTGCACACCGCCCGCTCGCGCAACGACCAGGTCGCGCTCGACTTTCGCCTGTGGGTGAAGAAGGAGCTGCAGCGCACGGAGGCGGCGCTCACTCGGCTGATCGGCGTGTTCTTGACGCGCGCGGAAGAGCATGCCGATACGGTGATGCCCGGCTTCACCCATCTGCAGACCGCCCAGCCCGTCACCTTCGGCCACCACTGCATGGCCTATGTCGAGATGTTCGGCCGCGACCGCGCCCGCGTGCGCCACGCGATCGAGCATCTGGACGAAAGCCCGATCGGGGCGGCAGCCCTTGCGGGCACCGGCTTTGCCATCGACCGGCACATGACGGCCGCCGCACTCGGCTTTTCCGGCGGGCCGACGCGCAATTCGATCGACACGGTGTCGGACCGCGATTTCGCGCTGGAGTTCCTGTCGCTCGCCTCGATCTGCGCCACGCATCTGTCGCGGCTGGCAGAGGAAATCGTGATCTGGTCGACGCCGCAGTTCAATTTCGTGCGGCTTTCGGATAGTTTTTCCACCGGTTCCTCGATCATGCCGCAGAAGAAGAACCCGGATGCCGCGGAGCTTGTGCGCGCCAAGACCGGCCGCATCAACGGGTCACTGGTGGCGCTTCTGACGGTGATGAAGGGCCTGCCGCTCGCCTATTCCAAGGATATGCAGGAAGACAAGGAGCAGGTGTTCGACGCCGCCCGCAGCCTCGATCTCGCGGTCGCCGCGATGACCGGCATGGTCGGCGATCTCACCGTCAATATGGATGCCATGAAGGCCGCCGCCGGCTCGGGCTTTTCCACCGCCACCGATCTGGCCGACTGGCTGGTGCGCGAGGCGGGCCTGCCGTTCCGCGACGCCCACCACGCGACGGGCGCCGCCGTGGCGCTGGCGGAAAAGAAGGGCTGCGATCTGGCGGAACTCTCGCTGGAAGAATTGCAGGGCATCAACCAGGCGATCACCGCGGGCATTTTCGACGTGCTGACCGTGGAGGCCTCCGTCGCCAGCCGCAAGAGCTTCGGCGGCACGGCCCCAGACGAGGTGAGGAAGCAGATCGCTTGGTGGCGCGAGCGGGTTTGAGGCAGGCCGCATAGCCCCCAAACCTTCTCGCCCCGGAGGGGAGAGATGTCGCGAAAGCGACAGTGAGCGGGGAGTCTATCCCCGCGATCGCCCTCGCGGACTGAAAAGCTGCTTCACCCTTGTAACTTCGAATCCGCTGCTTGTGGTATAGAGCAGGTTGCGGTGGCGGACGGGAGACCGGTCACCCTGAGGGACACCAAGCCCGTGAGTGAGCAAGGGTCCTCGTCCGCCGTTCCATCGAACCCGAACAGTCGCTTGGGCCGCTCGAAGCGAAGCCCGCTTAAGCAAGGATGGGATCGGATGGACGCTCTTAACATCGGTATCGACGTCTCCAGGGATCGTCTGGATGTCGCCGCCAACACGTCTTCGATGGCCCCTTTTCATGTCCCGCGCGATCATGACGGGCTGGAGGACCTGATCGCGCGGCTGAAGCCGCTCGGGGCCGCACGGATCGCCATTGAGGCCACCGGCGGCTTCGAAACCGTGGTCGCGGCGGCGCTGGCTTCGGCCGGACTGCCGGTTGTCATCGTCAATCCGGCGCAGGTGCGGGCCTTTGCCCAGGCGCTCAGCAAGAGGGCCAAGACCGATCCGATCGATGCAGCCGTGATCGCCCGTTTCGCCGAGGCCACAAGGCCCGCCCTGCGGCCGCTGCCGGACGCCGAAACCCAGGCCCTGGGTGATCTCGTCGCTCGCCGGCGGCAGATCATCGCCATGATCGGCGCGGAAAACCAACGCCTGAAGCGATCGTCTCAGCGCACGGCCAAGAGCATCAACCGGCTCCTCAAGGCGCTGCAGAAGGAACTCACCGACATCGATCAGGACATTGACGACAGCATTCGCCGATCGCCCCATTGGCGGGCCAAGGTCGAGCTCATGAAGTCTGTCCCCGGTATCGGTGACCAGATCGCCCGCACCCTGATCGCCGAACTGCCGGAACTCGGTACGCTCGACCGACGTCAGATCGCCGCTCTCGTCGGTCTGGCTCCATGGACGCGTCAGTCCGGCCAATGGCGCGGAAGGAGCTTCATCGGCGGAGGACGCGCCGGCGTCAGAACGGCGCTCTACATGGGAGCCCTCGTTGCAGCGCATCACAATCCAAGCCTCAGGGCGTTCAGGGATCGTCTGGTCGCTCATGGAAAACCTAAACTCGTGGCCATCATCGCAGTCGCACGAAAACTCATCACCATCCTCAACGCAATCCTCCGGGACAATCATCCATGGCGCGAACAAAACGCTTGACCAGAAAGACAGTCGCTCACTCCCCCTTTCGGGGGTATCTCTCCCGCAAGCGGGAGAGAATATAGGGAGCGAGCTTCGACTGCTTTATGCTCAGAAGCGTTCGCCCGCGCGGGTTTGACACGGTGCCGTGGGCCGCGACTTTCTTTCAGTCGCGCAATTTGGGGTGCACAAAGCGGTTCTGATCGGTTATCAGAATGGCCAGGGCGTTTGCGTTTGCGGGGCCCGTATCCGGTTCGGGGCTCTTGATGAAGACGATCACGATTGCAGTTGTTGCGCTGATGGCGCTTTCCCTTAGCTCCTGCGGACGACGCGGGCCGCTGGAAGTGCCGCCGCCCACGCCCGAACAGCAGGCGCGCGCCGCGAAGACGCAATCCGAACCGACCATCCGGCTTGCCCCCAATGACAAACCGATCGTGTTCGACGGCTCGGGCGACGATGTCATCAATGCCGGGCCGGATGCCGCCGTCGACGGCGAGCCCTTCCTTCTCGATCCACTGCTTAACTGACGCAGGCCAGACGTGAACCATTTCGAATATCGCGACGGCGTTCTCCATGCCGAGGGCGTTTCCATTCCGGCGATCGCGGCGGCCGTCGGCACGCCGTTCTATTGCTATTCCACCGCCACCTTCACGCGCCATTACAAGGTCTTCGCCGAAGCCTTCGCGG
Source organism: Martelella mediterranea DSM 17316 (assembly GCF_002043005.1). NCBI lineage: Bacteria > Pseudomonadati > Pseudomonadota > Alphaproteobacteria > Hyphomicrobiales > Aurantimonadaceae > Martelella > Martelella mediterranea. The sequence goes on from NZ_CP020330.1 coordinate 2,374,413, forward strand.
GCACCGATGCGCTGGTCTGCTACGCGGTCAAGGCCAATTCCAACCAGGCCGTGCTGAAGACGCTCGCAAACCTCGGCGCCGGCATGGACGTGGTGTCGGAAGGCGAATTGCGCCGTGCGCTCGCCGCCGGGGTTCCGGCCGAAAAGATCGTGTTTTCCGGCGTCGGCAAGACCGTGCGCGAGATCGATTTCGCGCTCGATGCCGGCATCTACTGCTTCAATGTCGAATCCGAGCCTGAACTGGAGGTGCTGAACGCGCGCGCCATGGCAAAGGGCGTTGTCGCCCCGGTCTCCTTCCGCATCAATCCGGATGTGGATGCGAAGACCCATGCGAAGATCTCCACCGGCAAGAAGGAAAACAAGTTCGGCATCGCGTTTTCGCGCGCCCATGATGTCTATGCCCATGCGGCGAGCCTGAAGGGCATTCGCGTGACCGGCATCGACATGCATATCGGCAGCCAGATCACCGAGCTTTCGCCGTTCCGCGATGCCTTTCGGCTGATGCGCGAGCTGGTCACGGAGCTGCGCACGGCCGGCCACGAAATCGACCATGTCGATGTCGGCGGCGGGCTCGGCATTCCCTATCAGTTCGACAACAACCCGCCGCCGGAGCCGCTCGCCTATGCCAGCGTCATCCGCGAGGAACTGGCGGGGCTCGACTGCCGGATCGTGGCCGAGCCGGGGCGGATGATCGCGGGCAATGCCGGCATCTTCGTCACCGAGGTTCTGTATGTGAAGGACGCCGAGGCGAAGAGCTTCGTCATCGTCGACGGGGCGATGAACGATCTGATCCGCCCGACGCTCTATGACGCCTGGCACGATATCCGCCCGGTGGTGCTGAAGCCCGGGGCGGAGCGGATGACCGCCGATGTCGTCGGCCCGGTCTGCGAGACCGGCGATTACCTGGCGCTGTCGCGCGAGATGCCGCGCCCCGAACCCGGCGATCTGTTCGCGGTGATGACGGCGGGCGCCTATGGCGCGGTCCAGGCCGGCACCTACAATACCCGCCTTCTGGTGCCGGAAGTGCTGGTTGATGGCGACCGCTTTCACGTGGTGCGTCCGCGCGGCAGCTATGACGAACTGATCGGCCTCGACTCGCTGCCGGACTGGCTTTAGGCCGGTCGCGGGAATGTGAACCGGGAATTTGCCGGCCTCACCTCGCTATCGACACAAAGCGTGCTATTCTGAGGCCATCACGCCGCGCGACAACAGGGGCTCATGACCGGGCAGAATCACACTGCGGGAAAACCCAAAGACGCTGTCGATGACGCGCTGACGCGCCGCATCCGCCGCAAGCGCGCGCTCACGCGTTTCAATCTCTTCGTTGAGTCTCTTGCGCCCCGGCTGTTGTGGCCGGCAGCGGTCGTGGCGCTTTATGTCGCGCTGTCCTGGCTCGGCGTGTTCCTGCTGCTGCCGTTTGCCGTCAGGATCGCGCTGCTGTTCTTCCTCGTCGCCGGTTTCGTCGTCAGCCTGTGGCCTCTGCGTCATCTGCGCATTCCCTCGGCCCACGCCGCCGAGCGGCGGCTGGAGGCGCATAACGCGCTTGCCCATCAGGCGATTTCGGTGCGCCTCGACCGGCCGGCGCGGCAAACGCCGGAGGCGATGGCGCTGTGGCAGGCCCATCAGCGCCGCATGGCCGAACGCCTGCTGGAGATCGACAGCGGCCTGCCGAAGCCGGACCTCGCCGCCGTCGACCCCTATGCGCTTCGCGCGGTTCCGGTTCTTTTGCTGTTCGTGGCGTGGTTCTATGCCGGTCCCGACAGCGCGTCGCGGCTTGCCGATGCCTTCGCGCCGCCTGCGGGCGAGGGTGAGACGCAGGTGGCGCTCCGATTCGATGCCTGGATTTCGCCGCCCGGCTATACTCGCAAGGCACCGGTCTATCTTCAGGCCGATGGGGAGGAGGCGATCACCGGCATTCCCGAGGGCTCGGTGCTGACCGTCCGGCTTTCCGGCGAGGGCGCGGACCAGCCGATCACCTTCACGCCCGATAGCAGCGAAGAGGCCCAAGCGCCCGCCGAGGCCGAACAGGGGGCGCTCGCCAACAGCGCCAGTTTCTCGCTATCCTCCGGCGGTCGGCTGGAAGCGGCCGGGCGAAACTGGGAGATCACGGTCGATCCCGACGAAGCCCCGATGATTGCGTTCAAGGGCACGCCGAAGGCGGCGGCGAACGGGGCGCTGGAACTCGAATACACCGTGACCGACGATTACGGGGTCACCCGCGCCCATGCCGAGATCGCGCCGGCCGGCGATGTCGATCCGCATGCCGAGCCGGTCTATCCGCTGCCGGAGTTTCCGCTCAACATGCCGGGGCGTTCGTCTGAGGATCATTCGGCCTTCACCAGCCGCAATCTGACGGAGCATCCGCTTTCCGGCAAACCGGTGACGATCACGCTGATCGCCGAGGATGCGGCCGGACATGTCGGCAAAAGCCCGGCGCTGGAGATGGTGTTGCCGGAGCGCACCTTCCGCAACCTGCTTGCCGGTTCGGTGGCCGAGCAGCGCCAGATTTTCGCGCTCGACACACGCCGCATGCCGGAGGCGCTGCAATATAGCGCGGCGATCACGCTCAGGCCGGAGGAAACGATCCCGGACCTCACGCAATTCCTGCTGATCAAGTCGGCGCAGACCCGGATGGCGCTCGCCCATGACGATGACAGCTATCGCGATACAGCCGATTACATGTGGGATATCGCCACCGGCATAGAGGACGGCGCGCTGTCGGATGCCGAGCGGCGGCTGCGCGAGGCGCAGGACGCGCTGAGCGAGGCGCTGGAGAATGGCGCTTCGGATGCCGAGATCGCCCGGCTGATGCAGGAATTGCGCGAGGCGATGCAGCAATTCATGTCGGAAATGGCCCAGCGCATGCAGCCCTCCGAGCAGATGCCCGGCGACCAGCAGACGCTGCGCCAGCGCGATCTCGACAATCTTCTGAACCAGCTTGAAAACCTCGCCCGCTCCGGCAATCGCGATGCCGCCCAGCAGCTTCTGTCGGAATTGCAGCGGATGATGAACAATCTCCAGCCACCGTCTTCCACCGCCCAGCAGCAGGGCGGACAGCAGAATTCCGAGATGCGCCAACAGATCGACAAGCTCGGCGAACTGATCCAGGAACAGCAGCGGTTGATGAACGAGACCTTCGACCTCGATCAGCAATTGCAAGACCGGGAACGCTGGGGCGATCCGGAGCCTTCGCCCGGCGAGCAGGCGGAAGACGGCGAGAAAGCGCCCCGCGACATGACGGCGGAGGAGTTGCGCGAGGCGCTGAAACAGCTTCAGGAGCAGCAGCAGGGTTTGGCCGAGCAATTGTCCGAAATGCAGCAGAAGCTCTCCGAACTCGGCATGCCGCCGGCGGAAGGCTTCGATCAGGCCGGCGAGGCCATGGAAGGGGCAGCGGGCGCGCTCGGCGAGGGGGAGGGCTCCGCGGCCGTCGAGGGGCAGGGCAACGCGCTGGAGGCGCTGCGCCAGGGCGCGCAGCAGATGATGAATTCGATGATGGCGCAGGGCCAGGGTCAGCAAGGGCAGGGCCCGGGCGGACAGACCGGCTGGGGCAACCAGGCCGGGCGCGATCCGCTTGGCCGCAATCAGGGGGCCGACGGGCTCGATTTCGGTGATAATGTCGATGTTCCCGACGAGATCACCGTTCAGCGCGCCCGCGAAATTCTCGACGCCATCCGCGAGCGGCTGAACGAACAGGCCCCGCTGCCCTCCGAACCGCCTTATCTGGAGCGGCTTCTGGAACCCCAGTCACAGAACTGATTTTTGCTTCAATATGCCTTTAAAACGCACCCTTTCGGCGCCACTTGAATCAATGGCGCCCGCATCGGAGCGTCGGCATCAAGGAGTATCGTCATGTCCAAGAGATTCGAAAACAAAACCATCATCGTGACCGGAGGCGCTTCCGGCATCGGCGAGGCCTGCGTACACCTTCTGGCGCGTGAAGGCGCCAATGTGGTTGTGGCCGATCTCAACGAGGACCATGCGAAGAAAACCGTCGCCGATGTCGAGCAATCCGGCGGCAAGGCAGCCGCTTTCGCTGTTGACGTGAGCGACCCGAAGGCCGTGGAAGCCATGGTCAAATTCGCTGTCGAGACATTCGGCGGACTTTATGGCGCGGTCAATAATGCCGGCATTGGCGGCCCTTCGGCTCCGATCGGCGATTACGACATCGACGCATGGCACAAGGTGCTGAATGTCGACCTGCACTCCGTCTTCTATTGCATGAAATACGAACTGGCGGCTATCGAGGCATCGGGCGGCGGGTCGATTGTCAACATGTCGTCAATTCTGGGAACCAACGGGTTTTCGACGGCGCCTGCTTATGTGGCCTCGAAACACGCCGTGGTCGGCATGACGAAATCGGCGGCGCTGGAATATTCCAAGCGCGGTATCCGCGTCAATGCCGTCGGCCCCGGCTTCATCCGCACCCCGCTGCTTGACGAAAACCTGGAGCCGGAGGATATCGAAGGCCTCGTCGCGCTCCACCCGATCGGCCGGCTCGGCAAATCCGAGGAGGTCGCCACCCTGACGGCCTTCCTGCTCTCTGAAGACGCCTCCTTCGTCACGGGCAGCTATCATCTGGTGGATGGCGGCTACGCCGCGCAGTGAGGCAAGCAAAAGGCCGTTGCCCTCCGCGGGCAGCGGCCTTTTCAAAACTGCGGCGGTTGTAGCCCGGCTTTATGCCGCCAGCGCGCGAGCAACGGCCTTGCGGATATCGGGCAGCGCGAAGGGTTTGGAGACCACGTCGACGATCTTTTCCATCAGGTCGTCGGCGCGTTCGCGCTGTTCGGCAAAGCCGGTCATCAGCAGGATCTTGGTGCGCGGATGGTCGTGCGCGGTGGCGTGCGCCAGCGCGATGCCGTCCATGATCGGCATGCGGACATCGGAGAGCAGAAGGTCGTAGTGGCTTTCGCTCAGGAGTTCGAGCCCCTCGGCGCCATCGCAGGCTTCTACCGTCTCATGCCCGTCGAGCCGCAAGGCGCGGGCGACAAACATACGCAGCGATGCCTCGTCTTCGGTGATCAGAATCCTCGCCATGGCGCTATCCAGTTCTCTCTGTCTTTCAAAACCCGTATTGCAAACCTGTTGTTCCAGGCTTTGTTGCAATGGAGATGACCAGAACTTTCCTAGCGAGAGGTAAACATCGAAATGTGGCGGTTTATGTAGTTAACAAGCTGTTCGGACTGTATTTATGCTTGATTAAGCATCCCCGGTCACCACGCCGACGAAAGGAAGCTCGCGGAAGGCATAGGCGACGTCCATACCGTAGCCGACAACGAACTTGTCGGGGCAGCGGAAACCGGCGTAATCCGCCTCAAGCGCTTCCTCGCGCTTGTTCTGCTTGTCGAGAAGAACGGCGACCGAAACATTGGCCGCGCCGCGCTCCAGCATCAGTTCGCGGGCGAAACGCAGCGTGCGGCCCGATTCGAGAATGTCGTCGATCAGCAGGATGTCGCGGCCCTCGACCTCGCTGTCGATATCCTTGACCATCCGCACGGACTTGCCGACCGTGCCGGTGCCATAGCTCGACAGCGTCATGAATTCGACTTCCGGCGCGAGGCCGACCTTGTGCAGCGCGCGGATCAGGTCGGCGGCGAACACGAAGGAGCCCTTCAGGATCGCGATCACCAGAAGGTCCTGCGACGGGCCGCTGGCAATCTCGCGGGCGAGCTCCTCATTGCGCGCGGCAATTTCCTCGGGCGAGAACAGAACTTCGATCTTTTTGCCGCGGACGACATGCATGGCGCGCTCCCTTGCCTCCAGCGCTGAGCCGTAAGGGCCGGAAACGCCGTATATGTTTGAAGATGGCCGGTTTTACTGGGTTTGGCCGGGCGGGGCAATCGCAAGGCCGGGCGCAACCGCGCCTTGAGGCCAAAACGCCGTGGATATCCGCCAAAATCGCATAACTTGCGGCCTGTTCACGACCTGTTATTCATAATCGCGGATAATGGAAGGGATCGAACGACGAGGACAGTATCAGGGCATGGCACTGATTCAGTTTGAAAATGTTGGCCTGCGCTATGGAATGGGCCCGGAAGTCTTGCGCGACATGACCTTCGACATTCCAAGGAACTCCTTCCAGTTCCTGACCGGCCCGTCCGGGGCGGGCAAGACCACGCTGCTCAGGCTGATGCTGATGGCGCTGCAGCCGACGCGCGGCCTGATCCGCCTGTTCGGCCGCGATGTCGCCGTCATTCCGCACAAGGAACTGCCGATGCTGCGCCGCCGGGTCGGCATCGTGTTTCAGGATTTCCGCCTGCTCGACCATATGACGACCTATGAGAACGTCGCGCTGCCGCTCCGGGTGCGCGGCAAGGACGAGGTCTCCTACCGCAATGATGTGATCGAACTCCTGAAATGGGTCGGGCTCGGCGAACGGCTCCATGCCCGCCCGCCGGTGCTGTCCGGCGGCGAGAAGCAGCGCGTGGCAATCGCCCGCGCGCTGATCGACCAGCCGGAAGTGCTGCTCGCCGACGAGCCCACCGGCAATGTCGATCCGCCGATGGCGCGGCGTATCCTGAGCCTGCTGGTGGAGCTCAACCGGCTGGGCACCGCCGTTGTCATCGCCACCCATGATATCGCGCTGATGGACCGCTATAATGCGCGCCGGATGATCCTTTCGGAAGGAAGGCTCGATATTCATGACTAGGCCGCCCCGCTCGCTTCGCGATCCCCGCATCGAGGAAAGAGAACGCGCCGAACGACGCCTTGCCGAACAGCGCGCGGAGGAAGAACGCCTCCTTGAAGCGCGGCGGCTGGAGGAAATCCGCCAGCAGCAGGAGGAGGTCGCGCGACGCCAGGCGGAACAGCAGCGCCAGCTTGCGCAGCGCCGCGCGGAGGAACTGGAGAAGCGGCGCGCGAAGGAGCGCGAGGCGGCGCGACAGCAAGAGACCCGGCGGGTAGAGGCCGAGCGGGCCGAAGAGGCCCGGCGGGCGGCGCAGGCGCGGCAGAAGGCAACAAGCCCGACGCCCGCATTCCGGTCGCGCGCTAACCCCGTGCCGCAAGGGCAGGAGACGCCGGTTGCGCGGCGCGCCGAGCCGTCCCGTCCGGGCGCTGCTCCATCCTCGGAGCCCACATCGACGAAGGCGCGGACCCCGCGTCCAGCCCCCGGCTCCAAGTCCGGCGGCAAGACCCGCTTTCAGCCCGCGCGCCAGGCACCGCGCAAGCCGACGCCGATCGTGCCGCCCTCCAATGTCCAGACGCGGGCGTTGATGGCCGTGGTGACGATCATGGCGTTTCTCGCCTGCCTGACGCTCGGCGCCGTCTCGATGGTGCGCGCGACGGCTGAAAGCTGGCAGGGCGGCATCTCGCGCGAGGTCACGATCCAGATCAAGCCGCGCGAGGGCCGCGACATGAACCAGGCGCTGCTGAACGCGCGCGACGTGGCGCTCCAGTTTGTCGGTACGCTGGACGGAAGGGTGGTCGATGAGGCGGCAACCGAGCGGCTCCTGGAGCCGTGGCTCGGCACCGGGCTTGATTTCGACATGCTGCCGGTGCCGCGGCTGGTGATCGTCACCATCGACGAGAACAATCCGCCCGATTTTACGGCCATGGCCGCGGCGCTGCAAAAGGCGGTGCCGGGCGCATCGCTTGACGATCATCGCGCCTGGGTGAGCCGGTTGTCGGCGATGGCGGACGCCACCACCACGATCGGCGTTTCGATCATGGCGCTGGTGTTTTCGGCCATGGTGCTGACGGTGGTTTTCGCCACGCGCGGCGCGCTTGCCGGCAGTCGCGATATCGTCGAGGTTCTGCATTTCGTCGGCGCGGAAGCCTCGTTCGTCGCCCGCCAGTTCCAGCGCCATTTCCTCAATGTCGCGCTCAAGGGCGCGTTTCTCGGCGGGGCGCTGGCCTGCCTGTTTTTCGTGCTGGCGCGGTTCTGGCAGCGGCGCTATCTGGCGACCCCTGGCGCGGACCAGACCACGGCGCTGTTCGGCACGATCTCGATCGGCTGGGGCGCCTATTTCGGCATCCTGCTCACCATCGTCGCGATCGCCGGTCTGACGGCGCTGACGACGCGGCTGACGGTGATCAGGACAATCCGCGAGATCGACATCGTGCGCTCGGACCCGGAGCGGAGCGATACGGGCTGATTTTTTCGAATTGCTTCTCCGACCTGACGCCTGAATTTCAACTCTATTTCCTGTGTTGTATAGGTTGGCGGGTCAACCGTCTGATTCGGACGGTTTCACAAACATTCAGAGAACGACCCCGCGAGCCGGGCGCAGAACTGGAAATGGATCGGGCATGGCGGAAAGGGAGCGCAAGCCGCATGGCAAAGGCGGCAGCGAACGCGGGACGCGGCGTTCTGCCGCCGGCCGTCTCGCGCGCCTTGTCGCCTTCCTGCTTCTTTTGATCGTGCTGGTGTTCGGCGGCGGTTTTGTGGCGTTCTGCTACAACGCGCTGACCGCAAGACCGCCGCAGATTTACGAGACCGATGCGATCGTGGTGCTTACCGGCGGCTCGCGCCGGATCGAGGAAGCGTTCGCGCTGCTGGAGGCCGGCGCGGGCGAGCGGCTGCTGATCTCCGGCGTCAATCCCTCGACCACGCCCGAGAGCATCCTCAACGTGATCGGCGGCGACAGCCAGCTTTTCGAATGCTGCGTCGATGTCGGCTATGAGGCGCTGGATACCTACGGCAATGCCGTTGAAACCCGCAAATGGATCGAGGAGCACGACTACCGGCGCATTCTCGTCGTCACCAGCGCCTACCACATGCAGCGCGGTCTTTTCGAGCTCAGGCATATCGATCCGGATACCGTTTTCGTCGGCTATCCGGTGCCGTTCAGCGACCAGGATGCGTCGTGGCGGCAGAGCCTTCGCTATCTGAGGATTCTCGGCTCCGAATACATGAAATTTCTCGGCGCTCACCTGCGCGCCGAGACCGGGCTTTCGGCGCTTGCGCCGGCCGGGGAGGGGAATTGATGGGAATGATCCGCTCTGCGGCTTTCAATATCGCCTTCTATGTCGGAACTGCGGTGTTGATGATCGTGCAGTCGCCCTATTATTTCCTGGCCTCGCGCAAGAACGCCTATCGGGTGGTGGTCCAGGGCTGGGGCCGCTTCGTGAACGCGCAGATGCGGCTCTGGGCCGGCGCGACGTTTACCATCGAGGGGCTCGAAAACCTGCCGGACGGGCCCTGCATCATCGCCCCCAAGCATCAGTCGGCCTGGGACACGATCATGCTGCTGCCGTGGATCCCGGATTCGGTGTTCATGCTCAAGCGCGAGCTGATCCAGATGCCGCTGTTCGGCTGGTATCTCAAGAAACAGCGCCAGATCGCCGTCGACCGGGCGCAGACCGGCCGCGCCATGGCGGATGCGATCGCGCGCACCAAGGCCGAGGTCGAGACCGGGCGCCAGCTCGTGATCTTTCCGGAGGGAACGCGCCGGCCGCCGGGGGCAGCGCCCGACTACAAGCGCGGCATCCAGCGGCTCTACCGCGATCTCGGCGTGCCCGTCATCCCGGTGGTCATGCATCCGGGCCTGTTCTGGCCGCGCGGCAGTTTCCGCCGCCAGGGGGGACATTTCAAGGTCCGCATCCTGCCGGCGATTGCGCCCGGAAAGGAGCCCCGGCAGTTTTTCGACCAGCTTGTCGAGACCATGGAGCGCGAAAGCGACCGCCTGCTGATCGAAACCGTCGATGCCAATCCGCATCTCGACCTGCCGGAGGTGACGCGCAAGCGCGTTGCGGAACTGCGGGCGTCTGACGGAGCTTAGAGTCCGTCCTTGCGCACCGGGCGCGGCTGCTCGTTCTTCAGGAGGCCAGCGATCGTCTCCAGCGCCGCGTCATTGATCTTCATCTCGCGCAGGTGGTCGACGGTGTTCAGAAGATAGTCGCGATTGGCGCCCGACTGGCCATGGCCGCCGCGCACCAGTTCGGCGGCGTGGTCGAGATCGAGCTTGCCGGCATATTGCTCATGCGCATGATCGACCACATAGGTTATGGCGGGCACATTCTCGCCCGATGACAGCCGGACAGGCAGCACCAGTTCGCGGTAGACGCGGGTGACGAGTTCGCGACCGCGCAGATAGGCGAGGATCTCCTCCTCGTCCTTGACCCTGGCGGCGAGCGCCACGCCCTCGCAGAAACCGCCGCGGTCGAGACCCAGCACCAGGCCCGGCTTGTGGGCGGTGCCGCGGTGAACGTGGGAATAGACGCAGAGGCTGCGGTGATAGCCCGCAAGCCGGGCGGGCATGCGTCGGTGGGTCGCAAAACCCGGATTCCACATCAGCGAGCCGTAGCCAAATACCCAGAATTCGTCCATATGCTATGCCTGACACCGTTGAGTTCCGAAATTACAATGAGGCCCATGATGGCGAGATCAACCCGAACGCGCAAGTTTCTGAAATGGACGCTGACCGTTCTGATTGCCGTGATCGTCGCCTATGCCCTCGGCTGGTTCTATATCGCCCGCACCGTGAAGGCCCGGATCTTCACGCTGCTTCAGGGCCAGGGTCAGCAAAATGTCGTCGTTAACTGCGAGGACATCGGCTATAACGGCTTTCCCGCCAAATTCGGTTTCTTCTGTGACGACCTGCATGTGCGTGACCGGACGTCGGACTCGGTTTTCGACGCGCCGCAACTTATGGCCGAGGCGCCGGTCTATTCGCCGTGGTCGGTTCTGGCGACGCTCACCGGTCCCGCCACGCTGCAAAACGACGCCGGCATGCTGTTGCGCGCGGAGTGGCAGGATTTCGGCGGCAAGCTGATCTACAGGGGCGGCGCGCCGCGTCTCGTCTCTTTCGATTTCGAGGCCGTGACCGCCCGTTTCGCCGATCCCCAAGGCCGTCAGGGAACGCTGACGGCGGAGCAGGGGCAGGGGCTGGTGCGCAATGACAACGGCGATCTCGATGTCGCGCTGAACCTGAACGAGGCGGTTCTGCGCCCGCAGAACAATGCCGAGGCCTTGCCCGCCGTTTCGGTCAACCTTCTGGCGACCGTCGATGACGGCGGCGCGCTGCTCGAGACCGATTTCCACCCGCAAATGCTGCGCGGCAAGAGCGGCATCGTCAACCAGGCGGCGCTCGCGATCGGCGAGAGCCAGTCGATGATGGCGGTCTCGGGCCGCTTCGCCTTCGACAAGGACGGCTATCTCGATGGCCGCTTCAGCTTCGAGCTGACGGGCATAGACGGCGTCGCCCAGCTTGCCGCGCTCAGCTTCCCCGGTGCCGCCGGCGTCATCAATTCCGTCACCGGCCTGGTCAAGAACTTCACCGGCGGCCAGCGCACCGTGACGCTGGACGTTCGCGTCGAACATGGCAGGGCTGTGCTCGGCTTCATCCCGCTCGGCAAGATACCGCCTCTTTGACGTGATGCGCTAATCTTTGTCGTCGAGCGCGTGGCGGCCGAAGTCGGCGGCCTCGACATCCTGTCCGGCCTCGATGATCGAGCGGCGGATGTCGCGGGTGCGGCTGAACAGTTCGAACAGCTTGTCGCCCTCGCCCCAGCGGATCGCGCGCTGAAGATAGGCGAGGTCTTCCGAAAACCGCGCCAGCATTTCCAGAATGGCATCGCGGTTATGCAGGCAAACGTCGCGCCACATGGTGGGGTCCGAGGCCGCAAGGCGGGTGAAATCGCGAAAGCCAGAGGCGGAATACTGGATCACTTCCGATTCGGTCACCGTCTCCAGATCGTCCGCCGTGCCGACGATATTGTAGGCGATGATATGCGGCAGGTGCGAGACAATCGCCAGCACCTTGTCGTGATGATCGGCGGCCATGGTGTCCACCCGGGAGCCGAGCGCCTGCCAGAACTGCGTGAGCTTGTCGAGGGCGACGGGATCGGCGTCTTCCGCCGGTGTCAATATGCACCAGCGGCCCTTGAACAGGCCTGCAAAGCCGGCATCCGGCCCGGATTTCTCCGTGCCCGCGATCGGGTGGCCGGGAATGAAATGCACGTTCTCCGGCACGAATGGCGACATCTGCGCGATCACGGAGGCCTTGGTGGAGCCGACATCGGTAAGGATGGCGCCGGGCTTCAGATTGGGGGCGATGCGCTCGGCCACCGCGCCGGATGCGCCGACGGGCACCGACACGATCACCAGATCCGCACCGCGCACCGCGTCTTCGGCGGAAGCGGTATAGCGGTCGCCAAGCCCCAGTTCCTCCGCCCGTCGCAGCGTTTCCGGCGAGCGCGTCGAGACGATGATCTCGCGGGCAAGCCCCTTGGCGCGGATATCGCGGGCAAGCGAGGAGCCGATCAGGCCGATGCCGATCAGCGCTATGCGTTCGAAAGCAATCATGCCTTTTCCGTTTCCGGCGCGGCGGCCAGGAAAGTCTTCAGCGCTTCGATGACGCCCAGATTGGCCTCTTCGGTGCCGACACTCATGCGCAGCGCATTCGGGAAGCCGTAGCCGGTAACGGCCCGCAGGATATAGCCGCGCGCGCTCAGATAGCGGTCGGCGTCGGCCGCGCGCTTGCCATCCTCGTCGGGGAAATGGATCAGCACGAAATTGGCGACCGAGGGCGTGACCGAAAGGCCGAGCGCGGTGAGTTCGGCCGTCAGCCGCTCGATCCATTTCAGATTGTAATCGACCGCGGCCCGGGTGAAGGCGTCGTCCTTGATCGCCGCCGTCGCCGCCGCGATGGCCGGTGCGTTGAGGTTGAAGGGGCCGCGCACGCGCTCCAGCGCCGCGATGATATCGGTCGGTCCGTAAAGCCAGCCGACCCTGAGTGCTGCAAGCCCGTAGATTTTCGAAAACGTCCGGGTCATCACCACATTGGCGTTGTCGGCGACCAGTTCCAGCCCGGCCTCGTAATCATTGCGGCGGACATATTCGGCATAGGCGGCGTCGAGCACCAGCACCACGTTTTTCGGCAAGCCGGCATGGAGCCGCCGGATTTCGGAGAACGGCACATAGGTGCCGGTCGGGTTCGCCGGGTTGGCGATGAACACCACGCGGGTCCGGTCGGTCACGGCATCAAGGATCGCGTCGACATCGACCCGCGCGTCCTTTTCCTTCACGGTGACGGGTGTGGCGCCGTTTGCGAGAATCTGGATCTTGTAGACCAGGAAGCCGTGTTCGGTGATGATCGCCTCGTCGCCCTCGCCGAGATAGACATGGGCGATCAGGCCGAGCAGTTCGTCCGAACCGTTGCCGCAGATGATATTGCCGATGTTGAGGCCGTATTTGGCGGCGATCGCCTCGCGCAGGGCGCTCGACTGGCCGTCGGGATAGAGCTCAAGGTGCTCGCCGATAGCCTGCATGGCGACGATCGCCTTCGGGCTCGGCCCGAGCGGCGTCTCGTTCGATGACAGCTTGTGAACCTTGTCCGTGCCTTCGCCGTGGGACTTGCCGGGCACATAGGCGGCGATGTCCATGATGCCGGGGCGCGGCGTTGGCTTGATCATCTGTTCGGTCATCGGAAACCTCGAAAAATTGTCGGCCTTTTCCGGCCGGTTTTTAGCGTCAGCAGCAATAATTGCGATTGGGGTCTTTGTCGAGTGTCAGCCGCTATGTCGCGCGCGGGTGGTCGGCACGCCCTGGGGGGCGAGAGCCGGCACCAGCACCTTGCGCGCGGCGCGGGCGGCGACGGGAAGGCCCTGATAGAGCCGTTTCTGCGCCTCGATGATGTTGACGCCGGCAAAGGCGGGCCAGAAGGTACGGCCGGAGCGCTCGAAACTGGAGCGGAATTTCAGGATTGCGCGGCTTTTCGACGGCGGAAAGAACAGCGCCTCGGCAAAAGCCGCGGGCGTGAAATTGGTCTCGCGCAGCAATTCGATGATCTGGCCCTTGGAATAGGGCCGGCCATTGCCGAAGGGCGTATGTTCGAGACGCGCCCACACGCCGCGCCGGTTGGGGGCGACGATGACGACCCTGCCGCCGGGCGCCAGCACCCGCCATAATTCGCGCATGGTCTCGCGCGGGGCCTCGGCGAATTCCAGCGCATGCACCAGCAGGACGCGGTCAATGGACGCATCCGGCAGCGGCAGTTCCTCTTCATGGACGAGGACGGTTGCCGACGGGCCGAGCGGCGGCCAGTTGATCGCGCCCTGCGAGGCCGGCATCAGCGCCATGGTTCTTTCGGCCTCGCCGGCGAAGCGGTCGAGATAGGGCAGGCAGTAGCCGAGCCCCGCCAGCCTTTCCTCCGGCAGCGCCTGCCAGATCGGCGTCAGCGCCATCGTGATCGAATGGGCGGCAAGCCTTCCGAGCTCGGTGTGATAAAACGCGCGCAGGTCTACGATATCGGCATTCATGAGCTGAGGTTGACCCGGCTGATGGTTGGACTTCAATGTCCACCGTACTACATTGAACTCCATTGAGTAAGCAATTGCGAGGCCTGATATGCGTTCACTGGAAATTGCCGTCTTCATGTGCCGCTCCGACAATTACGGTGTCCTGGTGCACGAGCCGGAAAGCGGCAAGACCGTCAGCATCGACGCGCCCGATGGCGAAAAGGTGATGGCCGAGGCCGAACAGCGCGGCTGGACGATCACCGACATCTTCACCACCCACCACCACAAGGACCATGTCGACGGCAATCTTGTCATCAAGGAGAAATACGACTGCCGCATCGTTGGGCCGATCGAGGAGGCGGTGGTGATACCGGGTCTCGATCTCGCCGTGTTCGAGGGCGACGAACTCGAATTTGCCGGCCACAAGGTGGAGGTGATCGAAACCCCCGGCCATACCGCCGGCCATATCTGCTATCATTTCGTCGAGGATGGGCTGCTGTTTGCCGCCGATACGCTGTTCGCCATGGGCTGCGGCCGGCTGTTCGAGCGACCGGCCTCCGATATGTGGCCGTCTTTGCAAAAGCTGATGGCGCTGCCGGACGAGACCGAGGTCTATTTCGGCCATGAATATACCCTCGCCAATGCCAAGTTCGCGCTCACCATCGATCCCGACAATGCGGTGTTGAAGGAACGGGCGGAAGCGGTGGCGGAGCTGAGGGAAGCGGGCGGCTTTACCATTCCGACCACGATCGGGCTGGAGAAGAAGACCAACCCGTTCCTCAGGGTGGCCGATCCGGCGATCCGCAAGGGGCTCGGCATGGAAGAGGCGAGCGACGCCGAAGTTCTGGCCGAAATCCGCAAGCGCAAGGACAATTTCTGATGACCGCCGCCGCGATCATCGAAGCGCTGGGGCTCCAACCCCATCCCGAGGGCGGATGGTTTGCCGAGACATTTCGTGATTCGGCCGGCGGCGGGCGCGGGGCCTCGACGCTGATCTACTTCCTCTTGAAGGCGGGCGAGCGGTCGCACTGGCATCGCCTGCATACAGCCGTCGAGGTCTGGCACTATTACGCCGGCGCGCCCCTGAAACTGATGCGCTCCGCCGACGGCAAGGTGGTGGAAACGCAGATGCTCGGCCCGGACATCGCGAACGGCGAGCGCCCGCAGGGGGTGATCCCCGCCGGATGCTGGCAGGCGGCCGAGACCACCGGCGATTTTACACTGGTCGGCTGCACCGTCGCCCCTGGCTTCACCTTCGAGGATTTCGAACTCGCCGAACCGGGTTGGGCGCCCGGAGGGTGAGGTGAGCGGTTCTGTTTCACGGTCGTTCAGCCGATGTACACACTCCAGGGGCAGCGATCTTTATGTGGCCGTGAGACTTGCACCCAATACTCTCTCCCGCTGGCGGGAGAGATGCCCCGACAGGGGCAGTGAGGGTGGCGCGGCATTTCAAATTTTGAGGGCGTTCGCGGTGATAGTCTCCCCCCTCACTGTCGCTTTCGCGACATCTCTCCCCTCCGGGGCGAGAAGATTGGGGGGCTGTGCGGTGGGGTCCCGCATGACAGCCGGGCGTCAAATAAAGGGTCGGAGGGTGGCTCCCGAGCTCCCGCTCAAAGTTCCCGCTTAGGAATTCTTTCCTCTGATCATGTCCCGCGCCGCGATCACCGCGCCGCCGGTAATCAGCAGGCAGGCCACGATCACCCGCCAGCCGGGTTCGCCGAATCGGGCGATGATCAGGATGATGGTCGATAGCAGCGGCGCGGCATAGCTTGCCGCCCCCAGCACCTGAATATTGCCGTGCTTGACGCCATAGTCCCAGGCGTAGAAGGCAAGGCCCACCGGAAACAGGCCGAGGCCCGCGACCGCCAGCCACTGGCCGAAATTTTCGGGCCAGACCGTGGTTTCAAGCCCGATATGGCAGAGTAGCGAGAGCAGGGCGGTCGCAAGGCAGAAGCCGGTGACGACATCGGTCGAGACCTTGGAGAAGGAGCGCGAGGCCAGCGAATAACCCGACCAGGTGAAGGCGCAGAGGAAGGCGGCGAAATAACCGAGCGCGTATTCCCCGCTGAAGGCCAGCCCGCCGCCGCGGGTCACCAGGATCGCCGTACCCGCGAAGCCCGCAAGCGCGCCGATGATGTGGTGGGCTCTCAGCCGCTCGCCCGGAAGCAGCGCCGAACCGACCACGATCAAGAGCGGCCAGAGATAGGCGATCAGCCCGGCATCGACCGCCGGCGCGTTTCTGAGCGCGGTGAAATACAGGAAATGATACCCGAACAGGCCGGCAATGCCGACGATCCAGACTTTCGCCGGCTGGCGCAGCCGCTGCAGGCGCTCCGGCCGCGCGATCAGCACCGCAATCCCCGGCAGGCTGGCGATGGCGAATGCGATCGCCGAAAGCTGGAACGGCGGCACATTCCCGGAGGCAGCGGTAAACAGCGCCAGCAACGACCACATCAGCACGGCTGAAAAGCCGATCAGGGTTGCACGCATGCTCATGATGCTAGCGCGGAAGGCCGAATTTGGAGGCGTAGATCGTCAGCCGGCCGATCTTGAGAGGGATGTGGGCCATGACCGGGGCGAACACGTTCAGTTCCTCATTATAGGCGAACCAGACGACCAGTTCGCGGGAATTGGCGAGGTACTCGATGTCCTCATCCTTGCGCTCATAGCCGGCCACCGGCTTGAACCGGACGGCACAGCCGATCGCGCGGCCGGAAAAGCCTTTTGTGGAAAACGGCCGGCTTCCCGCCGACGCCATCTCAAGCTCAAGCCGTGTTTCGCCGTCGAAGATCGAGACCGTGGTGGCGCAGGGGTTGTTGGAGGGCGGCAGCAGCAGCGCGGTAACCGGGTCGATCACATTGCGCAGATGTTTCGGCTTCACCTCGACCCAGTTGTCTGCGCGCGGGCCGGGATCGGGTTCGATGGTGGATTTCGTCACGCGCTTGTTGGAAAAGGTGGCGGCGTAATCGCGGGCGTAGTCACCATCGCGGTAGATGAGCTGGAATTCCCGCGTTTCCGGCTTGCCGTTTTTCCACAACCCGTCGGCATCGACCTTCACCGCGATCGAGGTGAACAGATTGCCTATCCCCGCCGCCTCGATATCGGCATTGATATTGTATTTGCCGTCGGCGACCGTGGTGTTGAACACGGCATCGGCGATCTTGATGCCAGAAAACGACAGCGTGTAGACGGTCTGCTGCTTGATATCCTCGGCTTGCGCGGCGGGCGCGGCAAGAAGCGCCGCAGCGAGTCCGAGCGATTGAAGAAGTTTAGCTGCCATATCCCGCACCCGTCCATTGAAGTTCGATCACCCCCCGTTTATGTCGTAGCTGGCGTCAAAAAAACAGTCGTTAATTTTTTGTCCGCCGCGAAAAACCGCCAAATCGCCTTGACCTTTGGCGAAGGCAAGATTATAGAACCGCAACTTTCCAATGAGCCGCCAATTGGATCGCGGGGCATGGCTGTCCCGTTGAAAGCCTTGGCCAAAGAAGAACAAGTAGGTGAAACCATGTCCCGCATGTGTGAATTGACTGGCAAGGGCGTGATGTCCGGCAACAATGTAAGCCATGCCAACAACAAGACCCGTCGCAAGTTTCTTCCCAATCTTTGCCGGGTAACCCTGATGTCGGAAGCAACCGGCATGAGCTATCGCCTGCGCGTTTCGGCGGCAGCGCTTCGCTCCGTTGAGCATCGTGGCGGTCTCGACGCATTCCTGCTGAAGTCCGGCGAGCGCGATCTTTCGCCGCGCGCCCGCCTTCTGCGCAAGGAAATCATCAAGAAGACGGCCGAACAGGCCGCCGCCTGATTTCAGGCATTCTGACTGAACTGGAGAGCCTTGCCGCCAGCCGGTAAGGCTCTCTTTATTCGTTCTCCAGCTGGTGGCATCACCCAGGGTAAAAAAATGCGACAGACGCAATCCGTGCTTATCTACAGCCTGCTGATGGCAGGCGTCGTGCTTCTTTCCAACATTCTCGTCCAGTATCCGGTTTCCGGAACGCTGTATGGCATCTCGCTCGCCGATCTTCTGACCTGGGGCGCGTTCACCTATCCGCTCGCCTTCCTGGTCAACGACCTCACCAACCGACAGTTCGGCCCGTCGGCCGCGCGCAAGGTGGTGATCGCCGGTTTCGTCGTAGGCGTCGCGTTTTCCTTCTACGCATCCGTGCCGCGAATCGCGATCGCCTCGGGCACGGCGTTTCTGGTCGGCCAGCTTCTCGATATCTCGGTTTTCAACCGCCTGCGCCGTCAGACATGGTGGAAGGCGCCGCTGGCGGGCTCGCTGTTCGGTTCGGTGCTCGACACGGTTCTGTTCTTCTCGATCAGCTTCGCCGCCATCTTCGCCTTCATCGGTCCGAATGATGATTTCGCGCTCGGCACGGCGCCGCTTCTCGGCGTGTTCGCGCTCGAAGCGCCGCGCTGGATCTCCTGGGCGCTCGGTGACCTTTCGGTCAAGCTCGCCTTCAGCCTGATCATGCTTCTGCCCTATGCGGCGCTGATTTCCTGGCTCAGGCCCATGCGCACCGTCAACGGCTAGCTATGGCTACCGCCTCGCGCGGGCCGTTTTCGACGATGTTGTCATAGGCTTTGAGGATCGCGGCGCGGAAGGCGGGATGCGCCGCCAGATCCGCGTCGAAGATCGTATCGATGGCAATGAGGCCGTCGACCAGCGCCTCGCCGTCGCGTTCGCGTGCCATAGCCAGCAATTGTTCGGCAAGCGGGTCGGTCAGCGTGCCGCCATTATCCGCCGCAAGCTTCACGAATCGTATCCAGCCGGCCACGGCGAGCGCCAGCAGCGGAAAGGGTCTGCCGGCTGCGATATTCTCCTCGACCGAATGCAGCAGGCGCTGCGGCAGTTTCTGGCTGGTATCCCAGGCGATCTGGCCGGTGCGGTGTTTCAATTTCGGGTTGGCGAATCGGGAGATCAGGTCGTCGGCATAGGCCTCGATATCGACGCCCTCGATCGCGGGCAGCGTCGGACGCTGTTCATCGAGCATCAGGCTGCGGGCGGCCTTGCGGAACACCGGATCGGCCATGCAGGCATCGACCGTCTCGATCCCTGAGAGGCTGCCGAGCATCGCCAGGAAGGTGTGCGCGCCGTTCAGCATTCTGAGCTTCATCATCTCGAACGGGCGCACGTCGTCGGTCAGCATCGCCCCGCCCTCGGCATAGGGCGGGCGGCCGGCGGCGAAGTCGTCCTCGATCACCCATTGGCGGAACGGCTCGCAGACGATGCCGTTGTCGTCCGCCACGCCGCCATTGATCTCCTTCAGCAGCGCGCGCCCTTCGTCATCAAGCGCCGGCACCACCCGGTCGACCATGGTGCCGGGGAAGGTGACATGGGCGTCGATCCAGTCGGCCAGCCGGCCGTCGCGCTGATGGGCGAAGGCGAGCACCGCGGCGCGCACCAGCCGGCCATTGTCGGGCTGGTTGTCGCAGGAAAGCACGGTGAGGCCGGAAAGCCCGGCCGCGCGGCGGCGCGCGAGCCCCGCGACGATGACGCCGATCGCGGTTTTGGGATTTTCCGGGTTTTCCAGATCGGCGCGGATGCCCTTATGGTCGAGATCGAGCTGGCCGTTGCGGCAGCAATAGCCTTTTTCCGTGATCGTCAGGCTGATGACGGAGAGCGGCTCGGAGGCGATCAGGTCGAGCAGCGAATCGATGCCGTCGCGGACCGGATGGCAGGTGCCGACGACCACGGCGATCTCGCGCGCGGTCACGCCATTGCCGTCGACCTCGGCCACGAGGTAGCGTCGTTCCGCGTCATCGAGCGCCGAAAGCTCTTCCGCGCCGGAGTTCAGCCGGCAGGCCACGACGCCCCAATCGCCGCCGGCGGCGTTCAGCCCTTCCTGCAGATAGACCATCAGATGGGCGCGGGCGAAGGCGCCGAAGCCGATATGGAGGATACGCGGGCGGAGCGAGGCCGGATCGAAATTGGCGCGGATGACGGTTTCTGGCATCGGAACTCCTCGTGCATGCCTGACATATTGCAGTCAGCTTATCGGGGTCGGCGGCGGCTGCGGTCAAGCAAAGTTTGCATGTCATCGGCCGGAGCGCCAGAATGCAGCCTCGCTCAAAGGGCGCGGAACTTTACCCGGCGCGAACCGTTTCTAAGCGCTATCCATCCAATCCAGCGAGGGCAATGTGGCCGGACGCGTTCTTCTTCAGTTTTTCCATTGGTATTATCCCGACGGCGGCAGGCTCTGGAACGAGGTGGCCGAAAAGGCCAGAAGCCTTGCCGATATGGGCATCACCGACGTCTGGCTGCCGCCGGCCTACAAGGGCTCCGCCGGCGGCTATTCGGTGGGCTACGACACCTATGACCTGTTCGATCTCGGCGAGTTCGACCAGAAGGGCACCGTCCCCACAAAATACGGCGACCGCGATGCTCTGGAGGCCGCCTGCAAGGCGCTGGCGGAACACGGGATCGGGGCGATCCACGATGTCGTGTTCAACCACAAGATGGGCGGCGACGAGCGCGAGGCGGTCAAGGTGCGCCGCGCGAACCCCGATGATCGCAACGAGATCGAGGATGAGGCCTTCGAGACCCATGCCTATACCCGCTTCACCTTTCCAGGACGGCAGGGCAAATATTCCGAGTTCGTCTGGAGCCAGAAGTGCTTTACCGGTGTCGACTATATCGAGGACCCGACCGACACCGGCGTCTTCCGCCTCGTCAACGAATATGGCGAGGGCGAATGGCATAGCGAGGTCGACGAGGAGCTTGGCAATTACGATTATCTGATCGGTTCCGACGTCGAGTTCCGCAACCGTGCGGTCTATGAAGAGCTGAAATACTGGGGCAGATGGTTTGCCGAACAGGTGCCCGTCGCCGGCTTCCGGCTCGATGCCGCCAAGCACATCCCCGCATGGTTCTTCCGCGACTGGATCGGGCATATGCGCGAAAGCGTGAAGGAAGACCTGTTCGTGGTCGCCGAATACTGGCATCCCGATATCGGCGCGCTGGAGAACTATCTGGAGCTCGTGGATCGCCAGCTCCTGCTGTTCGATGTCGGCCTGCACCACCGTTTCCACGATGCCTCCAAGGGCGGCGGCGATTTCGACATGCGAACGATTTTCGATGGGTCGCTGCTTTCGGCGCAGCCCGAGCATGCCGTCACGCTGGTGGAAAACCACGACACCCAGCCGCTGCAATCGCTGGAGGCCGCCGTCGAGCCCTGGTTCAAGCCGCTTGCCTATGCCCTGATCCTGATGCGCGAGCAGGGCGTGCCGAGCGTCTTTTACGCCGATCTCTACGGCGCGGACTATCGCGACAAGGGCAGCGATGGCGAGGAGTACGACATCGTGATGCCGAAGGTCGAATGCCTGCCGGCGCTGATCTCCGCCCGCAAGCGCTTCGCCAATGGCGGCCAGACTGACATGTTCGACGACCCGAACTGCCTTGCGATCGTGCGCCATGGAACCGACGAGGCGCCGGGCTCGGTCACGGTGCTCACCAATGGCGAGGAAGCCAGCAAGCATGTCGAACTTGGTGAGGGCCATGCCGGGGCGAGCTTCCGCGATTTGCTCGGTCATCGTGAGGATACGGTGACGGCGGATGAGAACGGCAATGCCGATTTCCCGGTCAATGGCGGCAGCGTCAGCGTCTGGGTGCGAGAGGATGCGCTTTGAATGCCTATCCGCGCGGCAGCGTGCGGAAGGCCTTCTTCGCGGGCGAGCCCTGCCATTCGGGATGCTCGGCTTCCGCCTGTTTCCACGCCTCAGCCGAGCGCCGGTAGGCCATGGGCGAGGCGATTTTCGGGATATGCGCCAGCTCCCAGTGGATGCCGTTGATGGGATCGTCGAAAAAAACGCCGTAATAGCCAGGCGCATAGACCGGATATTCCGCCGGCGTCTCCGTTACAGGAACGCTGTTTGGAACGAGGAACTCCCGATGGAAGCGGTCGACCTCCTTCCGGTTCTTCGCCCACAGCGCGATATGGTGGATGCCGGTGGCGCGCGCCTCGTGGTCGAGCTTTTCTCCGGTTTTCGCCGGCTGGATGCCGATATAGCTGTGGGGGAACGGAAACCTGGCCATGTAATAGGTCGAATGGTAGCCGATATCCATGGTCCAGAAGCTCTTGTAGCCCAGCCAACCGAACATCCGGTCGTAGAACGCCACCGAGTTCTCGTAGTCGAGAACCGAGAATTCAACATGATTGACACCGCGCCAGCGCATTGTGCATCTCCTGTCTTGCGGCGGAATTGGACCTCGCCGTGATTTCGTGTATTCACGTTTAGACCGCTGGTCTAAAATGTCAATGAAGGCGGATTGATGGCTGCGGAAGACAAGAGAAAGCCGATGGCGGAGGGCGACACGGCGCTCGCAAGGCTCGAAGCGCTGGCGCCGGATCGCCGCGCGCGCCTGCTGGACGCGGCCGAGGCGGCTTTCGCAGAGGCCGGCTTTGCCGGCGCTTCGATGAATGCCATCCTGACCGCGGCCGCCATGAGCAAGGGGCAGGCCTATTACTATGTTCATGACAAGGGCGATCTCTATTCCGCCGTGATCGAACGCGCGCTCGGAGACCTGGTTGATCGGATGGATTTTTCCGCGCCCTTCCAGGCCGCCACGATCGATGCGTTCTGGAGCGGCCTTTACGCGGCGTTCGCGCGTCTCTCCGGGCTGTTGAGCGTTGATCCCGTCATGGCGGCACTCGGCCGGACAATGTATGAGGGCCCACAGACTGAGAAAGCGCTCGAAGCGCCGCTGGCGCGGATCAGGCGTTCTCTGGAACTGCTCGTGGAAAAGGGGCAGGGGCTGGGCGCTGTCCGCTCCGACATGCCGCGCGCGCTGATCGTCGACATGGTACTTTCCGCCGCCCGTGCGCTTGACCGATGGTTTGCGGAAAACTGGGACAATCTCTCGCCGGAAGAGGCAGCGCGCCTCAATCTTGAGGGGCTGAAGATGATCCGGGCGATGGTCGCGCCCGCCAGTTGATCCGGCGTCAGTCGGCCAGCCTGAATTCCAGCATAAGCGTCTGCTGCAATACCGAATCATTATCGTCCGAAATGATGATCAGGTGGAGGCTGCCGTCGGGCATTGGAACAACGTCGAGGCCTTCCATATTGTCGATCCGGTTCAAACCGCTTGCCTGCATGATCACCGGCCCGTCCAACACCGCGCCGGCGCGGATCGTATCGGCGGGAATACGGCGGATGCGCATGCCGATGCCGCCCAGAAGCGAAAACCGCCGCTCCAGCAGCAGCAGGTCGCCATCCGGCAGGAAGGCAGCGTCGGTGACGTCGAATTCCTGATTCTTGACGACTTTGAAGATGCCCTTGCCGGGACCGGAAATGATGGCGGCGAACAGGTTTCCGTCGCTGTCGATGCTCTTTTCCGCCACCACCACGGTGCGGCCATCGGCATTGGTCGCCATCGCCTCGAGGCCGCCATTGGCGCGCAGCTCGTTGCGGGGAATCAGGAAATCGGGGCCGGGCTTCGCCGTTGCGTCGTCGTGGCCCTTCAGCGGGTACTGATCGATCCGGTGCTTGTTTTCGAAACCGACGAGGATCCGTCCGTCCTTGATCGTCATGCTCTCGGCATCCATGGCGACCTTTTTGGCATGCACGCCCTTGGCGTTCTTCATCGGCGTGACGGTCACGTCGGCGACGCCTGAAAGCCGGCCCCTGCCATCGCGGGTAATCTCGCCATCGACCCAGTGGCCGTCATCGGCGACCGCAATGAAGCGTTCGCCGCCGGGCAGGAAGCGGATCGCGGAAAGCGAATGCAGGCCGGAAAGCTTGAGCCCGCCGACGAATTGCAGCTCTCCGAAACGGGTCACGGCCGGATCGTCGTCGAAACTTTCGATCCGCGTGGAAGAGATATCCGCAGCCGAAGCCTGCGCGCTGACAAGCGCCAGCGCAAGAAGAAGGGCACGTATCATCTGGCGCGTCGGCGCGTCGGCGCCTCGGCGCCCTGTTCCTCGAACAGCGCGGCTAGCTGGTCGGTCATCGCGCCGGCCAGTTCGTCGGCATCGACGATCGTGACCGCGCGGCGATAGTAGCGTGTGACGTCATGGCCGATGCCGATCGCGAGCAATTCCACCGGCGAGCGGGTTTCGATATGTTCGATCACCGCCCGCAGATGTTTTTCGAGAAAGTTGCCGGGATTGACCGACAGCGTCGAATCGTCGACCGGCGCGCCGTCGGAAATCATCATCAGGATGCGGCGCTGCTCGGGCCGAGCCATCAGCCGGTCATGGGCCCAGATCAGCGCCTCGCCGTCGATGTTTTCCTTCAGCAGTCCCTCGCGCATCATCAGGCCGAGATTGGCGCGCGAGCGCCGCCAGGGCTGGTCGGCGGACTTGTAGATGATGTGGCGCAGGTCGTTGAGGCGGCCGGGGGCCGCGGGCTTGCCCGCCTCCAGCCATTTCTCGCGCGATTGCCCGCCCTTCCACGCCTTTGTGGTGAAGCCGAGGATTTCGACCTTCACGCCGCAGCGCTCCAGCGTGCGCGCCAGAATGTCGCCGCAGGTGGCGGCGACCGTGATCGGGCGACCGCGCATCGAGCCTGAATTGTCGATCAGCAGCGACACCACGGTATCGCGGAACTGGGTGTCGCGCTCCATCTTGAAGGAGAGCGGCTGCATCGGGTCTATCACCATGCGCACCAGCCGCGCGGTATCGAGATAGCCTTCCTCGAGATCGAAATCCCAGGAGCGGTTCTGCTTGGCCATCAGCCGGCGCTGCATGCGGTTGGCGAGCCGGCCGACCGCGCCCTGGAGATGGGCGAGCTGCTTGTCGAGATGGGCGCGCAGGCGCTGGAGTTCCTCCTGGTCGCACAGCTCCTCGGCGGTGATTTCCTCGTCGAATTCGGTCGAGAACACGCGGTAGTCGACCTTCTCGTTGAAATCGTCGAAGGCGGTGTTGGGGCGCTTGGTCTCGCCGGCGACTTCCGAGTCGGGATCGGCCTCGTCGTCGAGATCGGTATCGGCCACTTCCGCGCCGTCGAGCTCGCCCTGGTCCATCTCCTCGTCGGCGCTGTCGCTGTCGTCGGCGGAGGCGGAATCCTCGCCGGCCTGCTCCTCGACCTGTTCGTCGTTCTCGCGTTCGGAGCGCGGCTGCTCCTCTTCGGAGAGGTTTTCCTCCTCGTCGTCATTGTCGAGGTCGTCGCCGGCATAGTCGTCGGCCATTTCCATCGATGACAGCATCGAGCGGACAACCCGGGCGAAGGCGTCCTGATCGTCGATCGAGCTTTCCAGCCGGTCGAGATCGACGGCGGCCTTGTCCTCGATGAAATCACGCCAGTAATCGAGCACCTTTCCGGCCGAGGCAGGAGGCTTTTCACCGGTCAGCTTTTCGCGCACCAGCATGGCGACGGCTTCCGAAACCGGCGCGTCCTCCTTGCGGTCAATGGCGGCGAAATTGGCCTTTTCGTATTTCTCGGCATGCATGGCGGCAAGGTTCTTGGCCATGCCCGGCATGCGCTTCGCCCCGATCGAATCGATCCGCGCCTGCTCCACCGCGTCGAAAATCGACTGCGCCTCGGTGCCGCCGGGCGACATATGGGCGTGGGTGACGGGGTTGTGGCAGGCCATGCGCAGCGCCATGGAATCGCCGAGCCCCCGCACCACGGCAAGCTCCTCGGGTGTCGGGCGCTTGGAGAATTCCGGAAGCCGAATCTGGTGGCCGCTCATGCCCGGCCGGTCGCGCGAAAACACGACCTCCGCCTCGCGTTCGCCGGAGATCGCGCGCACGCAGCCGGACACGGCCCGGTGCAGCGGCTCCAGGTCTACGGGCGCGTACGGATTGGATTTTCGATTGTCGCCGGGACCGGCCATGAAAATTTCCTCAGGCGCTGATCACGACGTTGGCGGCGCTTTCCTTCAACTCCTCGCCGAAGGCGCGCTGATACTGCTCGGCCACCAGCGTGCGTTCCAGCTCGTCGCACTTGTTGAGGAAGGTGACGCGGAAGGCGAAGCCGACATCGCCGAAAATTTCGGTGTTCTCGGCCCAGTTGATCACCGTGCGCGGGCTCATCACCGTCGACAGATCACCGTTGACGAAGGCCGAACGGGTGAGGTCGGCAACGCGCACCATGTTGGAGACGGTTTCGCGGCCTTCCGCGCTGGCGGCGAAGCTCTTCACCTTGGCGAGGATGATGTTCACCTCCTGCTCGTGCGGCAGGTAGTTGAGCGTGGTGACCAGCGACCAGCGGTCCATCTGGGCCTGGTTGATCTGCTGGGTGCCGTGATAAAGCCCGGTGGTGTCGCCGAGGCCGACGGTGTTGGCGGTCGCAAACAGGCGGAAGGCCGGGTGGGGGCTGATCACGCGGCTCTGGTCGAGCAGCGTCAGCCGGCCCGATGATTCCAGCACGCGCTGGATCACGAACATCACATCCGGGCGGCCGGCGTCATATTCGTCGAAGACGAGGGCGACGTTGTGCTGATAGGCCCATGGCAGGATGCCGTCCTTGAACTCGGTGACCTGCAGCCCGTCCTTGACCACGATCGCATCCTTGCCGACGAGGTCGATACGGCTGACATGGCTGTCGAGGTTGACGCGCACGCACGGCCATTTCAGCCGCGCGGCGACCTGCTCGATATGGGTCGATTTACCGGTGCCGTGATAGCCGGAGACCATGACGCGGCGGTTATGGGCAAAGCCCGCGAGAATGGCGAGCGTGGTGTCGCGATCGAAAAGGTAGTCGGGATCGAGGTCGGGCACATAGGGGTCGTCGGTCGAATAGGCCGGGACTTTCAGGTCGACATCGAGGCCGAAGGTTTCACGAACCGAGACGGTGGTGTCGGGGAGGTTCGAATAGTCCAGATCGATCTTGCTCATCATTTCTCCAGCGCGGCTTCCGGGAAAAAAGCCGCTCAACGGTCTTTTATCTGCTCTTGATGGAAGTGTTCCTAGCAGAAGCCGGACTGCTTTAACAATTGGTATGCCTGCACCACGGCGCGAAAAGTTTCCTCCGAGCCGCGGTCGCCGCCATTGGCGTCGGGGTGGTGTTTCTTGACCAGCAGCTTGTACTGCTTCTTGATGTCGTCGGACGTCGCCGCGGCGGTCAGGCCCAGCGTATCGAAGGCCTTGGCCTCCAGCGTCTTCAGCTTGCGTTCGCGCTTCGGGCGCTGCGGCCGGCCATCCCTGCCGTCATGGACGAAGCCGAACGGATCGCGCATGCGCGCGGCGGACGCGGCATTGCCGGCTTTTCTTGAACCGTTGAGCGGCGTCTTGCGGGTGTCGCCGTTGACGCCGACGGTCCAGGTGGGGCGATGGCCGGTGAGCGCTTCCTTCTGATAGCGCGCGATCTCGCTGTCGGAGAGGCCCTCGAAATAATTATAGCCCTTGTTGTAGGCCTTCACATGCTCGAAGCAGAACAGGAAAAACTGCCCCTCGGCATTGCGGCCGACGGGGGCCTTGTGCTTTCCGGGCTTGTGGCAGCCGTCCCACTGGCACTCGGGCACAGCGGTCTCCGCATCGGCTGGTTTTGCCGTGGCGGGGCCCTTGCGCTTGGTGCGGAGGCGGTCGAAATATTTGGAATCTAGATTCATGGCGCGTGATTATGACCTTCCAAGCCCGCCACAACAAGAATTGACAACGGGATTTCTTACTGGCTTTCTGCCCTGTTAACGCGTTGACCACGGCGCGGGGTTCGCGAAAGCCGGTTTTTGACCTTTCCGTCCGACGCGCCACGCGCGACAAGGAGTGAAACGATGGCAATGGCCGCAGCAATCGAAGACCGGCTGAATACCCTGTTCAATCCCGAACGGCTGATTTTGAAAGACGAGAGCGCGCAACATTCCAGCCACTACAATGATCCGGACGCGCCCGAGATCACCCATTTAAGGATCAGGATCGTATCCGACAAGTTCAAAGGGATGAGCCGCATCGCACGACATCGTGCCGTCAATGAGGCACTCGGCCCGGAATTCGCCGATGGCCTTCATGCTTTGGCGATCGAGGCCGCAGCGCCCGACGAGCCGACGCGGTGGTAATGGGGTGAGGGTCGCGCTAAATCGCGACCCCGAAATGCCTCAGACCCTCGATCACGCCGTCGGCGATTTCGCCGCGGGCCTGATAGATACGGTCATTGCCCTTGGCAAGCGCCCTCAGGTCGTCATGGCCGTTGGCCGGGATGATGCCGCGCACGTCGGGCACGGTGAACATCGCGCTGTCATTGCCTGTGTCGCCGGCAACCACGACGTCATCATGGGCGATGTCGAGTTTCTGGCAAAGCCATGAAAGGCAGGCGCCCTTGTCGGCATTCTTCGGCAGGATGTCGAGATCGCGCTTCGACGAGTAGATCAGCTTGACCTCGAGCCCCTTTGCGGTCAGCGCATCCTCGATGGCCTGCAACCGGCCCTTCTTGGCGTTTTGCAGATACCAGCTCGACTTGTAGCCGTTCTGGTAGCGCTCCGGCTGGCGGATCACGTCGGGAATATTGGACATGATCCGCTCGACCGTCTCGACGTCGAAGGCGGTGCCGATGAAATCATCGAAGCCGCCGATGGGCAGGCCGTTGCGGTGGTCATGCGCCATGGTGCCGACGCCGCCGATCAGGAAATCGGGCTCGGGCAGGCCGACCATGTCGATCAGTTCGCGGATATCGTCGACGAGCCGCCCGCTGTTATAGACCAAGAGCGGGCGTTCGGCTTCGGGCACGGCCTCGAAGGCCCGGCGGAAGCGTTCCGTCGAGCCGTTGTCGCCGACAAGCGTGCCGTCGAGATCGGAGGAGAAAAGTCTGATCGCCATCGTCTCAGTCGCCGTCATTCCAGGGTTCGGCCCAGTCGCTGTCCTGCAGCGACTGCCGCATCGGGCGACCCTCGACCAGCGAGATCAATTGCTGGGCGATACCGGTCCAGGTGAACAGGCTGCGGGCCTTGTGCGCGCCCATGCGGGCCAGACGATTATAGAGCCGCTGATGCTTGAACGGCTTCATCATCATGATGCCCAGATCGTATTTGTCGAACGTGTCGGCAAACAGTGCATGGCGCCCGAAGCTGATCGCGCGGTAAAGTCCGCCATTGGTGGTGACCACCGTCGGCGTGCCCGATGCCATCGCCTCGATCGCCGTCATGCCGAAGGGCTCGTAACGGCTGGACAGCACGAACATGTCGGCCGCGCGATAGATATCCGGCAGGTCCTCGTCGGAGACATAGCCGGAGAAATGAACCTTGTCCTCGAGATCAAGTTCCTTCACCAGCGCCTTGAGTTCGTTGAGGATTTTCGTTTCCAGCTCGTCCATGTCCGCGCCACCGACGGCAAGCTGTAGCTCGGCGTCCGGAACCCGTTCGGCCATCACCGAGAACGCCTGGATCAGCAGATCATAGCCCTTGTTGGTGGCAAGCCTACCAAGCGCCAGCACGGTCTTGCCCTTGAAGCCGAACCGCTCGCGCAGCATGTTGCGGGTGGCGCCCGAGACCGGGTAGAAGCGGTTGTCGTCATAGCCGGGCGGGATCATGTAGACCCGGTCCTCGCGGATGCCGTAATCCTCCACCAGCATGTCGACCTGAAGCGGCGTCGTGGCGATCACGCTGTCGCAGGCGCGATAGATCTTGTTTTCGTGCTTGATCCGTTCGGTGAAGTTGAAGTCCTTTTCGAACTGCTCCTTCTTGTCGGGATAGTCGGTCTCCATTGTCCGCTTCTTCCACAGGCCGATCGAATGCGGGGTGTGGAGATGCGGGATGTGGAGCGCTTCGGCAAGCCTGAGGCCCGCATAGCCGGCGTCCCAGTAATGGGAGTTGATGAAGGTGTAATGGAGATCGTGCTCGCGCATGTAGCGCAGCGCATTCTCGCTCCATTCCAGCAGGTGCTTGTAGAGATATTCCTTGGGAATGAATTCCTTACCGCCGCAGGGGATGCGCACAACCCGGACGCGCTCGTCGACCTCGTCGATTTCCGGCTGATCCTCGAACCGGCGGGTATAGATATCGACCGAGAAGCCGAGCTGGGCGAGTTTTTTCGAAAGTTCCAGAATGTAGACGACCTGTCCGCCGGTATCGGCGGCGCCAAGCGGCGGATCTGCGGCAACATATCCATGTGTGGAAACAAGCGCGATATTGGGATATTTATCGGACCCGTTCTTGTCGGCCATCTTCAATCCTTCCTTGCAAAACAAAGCGTGGCGTGTCGGCGCGATTCGGTTCTGTATAATTGCCGGGAGGAGGCGAAAAGAATCGAACGGGCGCACGTCCCGCCTTTCTGTGAACGCACAACCGGCGCGAAGTGTTCCACGCAAACTTGAGCGATCCGGGGTTATGTGGAACATAGGGGAACAGTCCCATAAGGAAAACCCCTATGAATTCCTCCGCCCGCTTCCAAGATAATCCCGACGCGTTCCTGCGCAGGCTCTTCGATGTTGCCGTGGCCGCTGCCGATCCGATGAAGCAACTTTCACGATACTTGCCCGAGCCACCGAAGGGCCGCACGATCGTGGTCGGGGCCGGCAAGGGCTCGGCGCGCATGGCGGAGGCGCTGGAGGCTTGCTGGGAAGGGCCGCTCGAGGGCGTCGTCGTCACCCGCTACGGCCATGAAGCGCCCTGCAAGCATATCGAAATTCTCTCCGCCTCCCATCCCGTGCCGGATGAAGCCGGCGAGAAGGCGGCGAAACGCATACTGGAAACCGTTTCGGATCTGACGGAGGACGATCTGGTGATCGTGCTGATCTCCGGAGGCGGTTCGGCGCTGCTGTCGCTGCCGCCGGAGGGCGTGACGCTCGCTGACAAGATCGCCGTCAACAAGGCGCTGTTGCGCTGCGGGGCGGCGATCGACGAGGTTAATTGCGTGCGCAAGCACCTCTCGGCGATCAAGGGCGGCAGGCTGGCCGCCGCCATCCACCCCGCCCGCTGCCACACGCTGCTGATTTCCGACGTGCCGGGCGACGATCCGGCGATCATAGCCTCGGGCCCGACGGTCGGCGAGACGACCACGGTCGAGGATGCCAGGGCGATCCTGAAGCGCTACGAGATCGACCTGCCCGACCACGTTGCCCGCCATCTCGACACCGAGGCGGCGCGTTGCGTGACGCCTGACGATCCGCGTCTGGCGCGGGCGGAGAACCACATCATCGCCACCCCGTTCATGTCGCTGGAGGCGGCAGCCGACGCGGCGCGCGAGGCCGGGCTCGACGTGCTGGTGCTCGGCGATACGATCGAGGGGGAGGCGAAGGATGTCGGGATCGTCCATGCCGGTATCGCCGGCTCCGTCGTCCACCACGGCGTGCCCGCCAAACGGCCCGCAATCATCCTTTCGGGCGGCGAAACCAGCGTGACCGTGAAGGGTGAGGGAAGGGGCGGCCGCAATGTCGAATTCCTGCTCTCGCTTGCCGTCGAACTCAACGGGCTTGAAGGCGTCTATGCCCTTGCCGGCGATACCGACGGCGTTGACGGGCGCGAAGAGGTGGCCGGCGCCGTGATCGGGCCGGACACGCTCGAACGCGCGCGGTTGCTCGGCCTCGATGCCCGCGCCGCGCTTGCCGACAATGACGGACACGGATTTTTCGAGGCGCTGGGCGACCAGGTGATCACCGGCCCGACGCTCACCAATGTCAATGATTTCCGGGCAATTTTGATTCTCTGAATTGTAACCCGCATCGTGGAACCGGCGCGCTTGCGGCGCGCCGGCGGTCCGTGCGCGCGAAATCGCGGCGCGGCCGGCTGAATGTTCGCTCCATTTTACGCTTTGGTAACCATATTCGCACATTTTTTGCGGGAGCCCGCGCGGCGAATCCCGCGATGCGCGTCCGGCATCTGGTTGGTTGAAGTGGATTACCAATGCGTCGTTTTGTAACCGGTCTTGCAGGCCTTTGCGTTCTCGCGCTCGCTTCCTGCGCCTCCAACGGGGAGCGCGATACCACGATCCTCAAGACCGCGCTGCTGCCGGCTCCGGCGCGCGTTATCTCGGACGGTCCGAATGCCATCGAGGTCATCACCACGGGTTCGATTGGGGAGATCATGCCGATAGAGGAAGCGCCGCTGCAGCTCGGGTCCATCCATTCGCGAGTCGTGGACGGCGCCGATCGCGGCGCGCAGGTCATGACCATCAGCCTCGGCGAGGACGGCCGGCCGGAACACCATCCGCTCGCGGGCCGCACGATCTATCTGGACGAGACCCGAGACATCACGCTGGCACCGCTCGAAGTGGTGCTGACCTTTGATGACGGCCCGGTGCCCGGTCGCACCAATGTGGTGCTGGATGCGCTCGATGCTTATGGCGTCAAGGGCCTGTTCTTCATGGTCGGCCAGATGGCGCATTATTATCCCGAGACGGCGGCGATGGTCTCCGAAGGCGGCCACACGATCGCCACCCACACGTATTCGCACCCCTATCTGCCGGCCCTTGGCCATGACGCGGCCGTCGCCAATATCGACAAGGGCAGGGCGGTTGTGCAAGAGACGACCGGCGAGACGCCGTATTTCTTCCGCTTTCCTTATCTCGCCGAAAACGAATGGCTCGACCGTGCGCTTGCCAGCCGCGGCCTGATCCCTGTCGGCGCCGATGTCGATTCCCTCGATTATCGCGAGGCGACCACCGAGCAACTGGTGGAGCGGGTGATGCGCGGCCTTGAGGCCCGCGGCGGCGGCATCGTGCTGATGCATGATCTGCAGGGCCGCACGGCCCGCGCCATCGGCCCGCTGCTCGCGCGGCTGGAGGAGGGCGGCTACAAGGTGGTGCAGCTTAAATACGGCACCCCGCCGCTAAAGGACGATACGCTGGTGGCGCGGCTCCAGACAAATCCCCTGCGATAGCTTTCGTGCGCGCACGTACCGCAACGGCGTTCAACCGCCTTGAAATGCGCGATCCCGCGGTCTAGAACCGCCTCGGCCCGCCAGAGGCGCCGACATCCCGGATGGCGCGCGGCCAACAAGCACCGAGGGAGGCATCATGAGCCATCGTAAACTCTTTCTTCTGCCCGGCGACGGCATCGGCCCGGAAATCACCGAGGAATTCGTCAAGGTCATCAGCCTTTTGAACGACAAGGCCAGCGCGGGTTTTGAAATCGAGCGCGGACTTGTCGGTGGCGCGGCCTATGATGCCCATGGCAAGGCGATCTCCGACGATGACATGGCGCGGGCGATGGCTGCCGATGCGGTGATGTTCGCCGCCGTCGGCGGTCCGAAATGGGACAATGTCGCCTATGACGTGCGCCCGGAAGCAGGCCTGCTGCGCCTGCGCAAGGATCTGGAACTGTTCGCCAATCTGCGCCCGGCGATCTGCTATGCCGCTCTTGCGGCGTCGTCCTCGCTGAAGCCGGAACTGGTCGAAGGCCTCGATATCCTGATCGTGCGCGAGCTCACCGGCGGCGTCTATTTCGGCGAGCCGAAGGAAATCATCGACCTCGGCAATGGTCAGCAGCGCGCGATCGACACTCAGGTCTACGATACCTACGAGATCGAGCGCATCGCCGCCGTCGCCTTTGAACTGGCGCGCACCCGCGATAACCGCGTCTGCTCGATGGAGAAGCGCAATGTGATGAAGTCCGGCCTGTTCTGGAACCAGGTCGTGACGCGCGTTCACAAGGAAAAATTCGCCGATGTCGAGCTGTCGCACATGCTCGCCGACGCCGGCGGCATGCAGCTCGTGCGCGCGCCTAAGCAGTTCGACGTGATCGTCACCGACAACCTGTTCGGCGACATGCTCTCGGATGTGGCCGCGATGCTGACCGGCTCGCTCGGCATGCTGCCCTCGGCCTCGCTCGGCGCGGAAGATGCCGTCACCGGCAAGCGCAAGGCGATGTACGAGCCCGTCCATGGCTCGGCGCCCGATATCGCAGGGCAGGGCGTTGCCAATCCGCTCGCCATGCTGGCCTCGTTCGCCATGTGCCTGCGCTATTCGTTCAACATGATCGAAGAGGCTGAAGCGCTCGACGCCGCGATCGCCAAGGTGCTCGATGACGGGCTGCGCACCGGCGACATTATGGCGCCCGGCTGCCGCAAGGTCGGCACCAGCGAAATGGGCGATGCCGTGGTCGCCGCCTTTGCCGCCACGCTCGGCGTTTGAAGATGAAGGTCGGCGGCGGGGTTTATAACCGCCGCCGCCGCGCTATCTTGTCGGGATGAACGAGACCCGCGAAGACCTTCCCAAAACCGGTATCCGCATGCCGCCGTTGTTCTGGAAGCGGCGCGTTGCGCACGAGACCTTCCGCCTTTCCGCCACCTGCTGGCCGTGGTTTCTTCTGCCCGCCGCGACTCTGGCGCTGTTATGCATGGCGACGCTTGACGGCCCGGTGGCCTCCGCGCGCGATGCCATGTCGTCGCGGTTCCAGGATTTCGCCGCGCGGCTGACCGATGTCACCACCGCGCCGTGGATATTGGGCGCAAGCGGGACTGTGACCGTCCTCGCCTATGTCGCTATCGCCTGCCTTGCCAGCCCGCGGGTGAAATTCCGCGCCGCGCTTGTGCTGCATCAGGGTTTTTACCTGTTCTGTTCCGTCGCGCTCGCCAGCGCCACCGTCAATGTCGTCAAACGCCTGATCGGCCGGGCGCGTCCGACGCTGTTCGATACGGTCGGCGACCTGCACTTCAATGTCGGCGTCTGGGCCTATGATTACGCAAGCTTCCCCTCGGGCCATTCGACGACATCGGGCGCGATCTTCGCCGGGCTGGCGCTGCTCTATCCACGGCTCGGGCCGTTCTTCGCCGCCTTCGCCATCTTCTTCGGCTTCGCCCGCATCGCCGTTGGCGCGCATTATCCAAGCGATGTCTCGGCGGGCCTGTTCTACGGGGCCTGGATTTCCGTGCTCGTGGCCTGCTTTTTCGCTCGCTACCGGCTGCTGTTCGCCGTGCCGGAAAGGGGCCTGCCGGTGCGTCGAACGCGTCCGCGCCTGCGCGACCGGTTGCGGTCGTAATCTTCCTGTTATGTGGAAAAGTTAGTTGCTTTTGCGAAGCCGGGTCGGCCGCGGGCGTTGATGCCGCTGCCCGGCTCGTCTAACATCCGCCTGGCCGGTGGGGATGCCGGTGTGAATATTCGGAGGGGCGATGACGGTACGCTACCGCTGGTTCAGCCAGCGCAGAAAACTCAAGGACCAGAAGTGGCCGTGCACGCATTGGCGCGGTTTCATGGTCGGCGTGGCGGGCCTTTTGTTCGTCGCCTTCGCGATCCTCGATTATCCCGTCGGGCTGATGGCCCGCGATCTCTCCGGTCCGATCAGGGAGTATGGCGAGTTCATCACCCATTTCGGCCAGTCGGAGTGGATACTGATCACCAGTGTCCTTGTGTTCGCGCTTGGCATGACGGCGGCCGGGGCGGCGGATGAGGCGGATCGGCGCACCCGCGCCAAGGGCGTGTTTCTGGCGCAGGCGGCAAGCTTCGTGTTTGCCGCGGTCGCGCTTTCCGGCCTGGCCGTCAATCTTCTGAAGGGGCTGATCGGCAGGCCGCGGCCGAACATGCTGGTCTATTACGACCTGAGCCCGTTTGCCTTCGATCCCATGAGCTTTGCCGGGCAGTATTCCAGTTTCCCTTCGGGGCATGCCACCACGGTTGCCGCGATCTTCACGGCGGCGGCGTTTTTCCTGCCGCGCCACCGCATCCTGTTTTTCAGCCTCGCCGTCTGCATAGCGATGAGCCGCATCATCGTAGGCGCGCATTATCCGAGCGATGTCATCGCCGGGCTCGCCTTCGGAAGCTGGTTTACGTATCTGACCGCGATCATCTTTTCGCGCTATCGCATGGTGTTCAGCATCGATCCGCACGGCTGGCCGGTGCCGCGCAACGGCTTTTCCGCGCTGAAGCCGGAATTCATGCGCAAGCACCCGCACCATGCAGCGCCGCAAACAGACCTTGACTTGACCACGCAAAAGGGTCATTAGCCTTCGCGGTAGAAGGAAAAGCCGAATATGCCGCTGTTCGCGCGTCACATTGCTGCTGATATCACCCCGGCGCCCCGCGCCGGCGGCCGGATATCGCCTTCCCGCAGTTTCATGAAAACAGCCAAGAAAACGACGACAAAAACCGTCTGACGTTCCTGGCCTACCGCTCTCTCCCCGGTCACGCCGGGGACGGGAAGATGCCGTTTCGGCCGCTCTTCCACTCCCGCGATTTTCGAGGAGAGAAACGAAAGAGAGCTTATCATCATGGGTTTCAAGATTGCAGTCGTGGGCGCTACCGGCAATGTCGGGCGCGAAATGCTGTCCATCCTCGAAGAGCGCGGCTTTCCCGCCGATGAGGTCGTGGCGCTCGCCTCCAGCCGTTCCGTCGGCACGGAAGTCTCCTACGGCGACAAGACGCTGAAGGTGAAGAACCTCGAAAACCATGACTTTTCCGACACCGATATCTGCCTGATGTCGGCCGGCGGCACGGTCTCGCAGAAGTGGTCGCCGAAAATTGCCGCCAAGGGCTGCGTCGTCATCGACAACTCCTCGGCCTGGCGTTACGACGCCGACGTGCCGCTGATCGTGCCGGAGGTCAATCCGGATGCGATCGAGGGCTTCCGCAAGCGCAACATCATCGCCAACCCGAACTGCTCGACCGCCCAGCTCGTTGTCGCGCTGAAGCCGCTGCATGATCGCGCCACGATCAAGCGGCTGGTGGTCTCGACCTATCAATCGGTTTCGGGCGCCGGCAAGGACGGCATGGATGAACTGTTCAACCAGACCCGCGCCGTCTTCGTCGCCGACCCGATCGAGACCAAGAAGTTCACCAAGCGCATCGCCTTCAACGTGATTCCGCACATCGACAGCTTCATGGAAGACGGCTACACCAAGGAAGAATGGAAGGTGCTGGCCGAGACCAAGAAGATGCTCGACCCGAAGATCAGGGTCACCTGCACCGCCGTGCGCGTGCCGGTGTTCATCGGCCATTCGGAATCGGTCAATATCGAGTTCGAGAAGGAAATCACAGCCGATGAGGCTCGCGACATCCTGCGCGAGGCGCCCGGCTGCCAGGTGATCGACAAGCATGAGGACGGCGGCTACATGACCCCGGTCGAATGCGCCGGCGAGGACTCCACCTTCATCTCCCGCATCCGCGAGGATGCGACCGTCGAGAATGGCCTCGCCATGTGGGTGGTCGCCGACAATCTGCGCAAGGGCGCGGCGCTGAACGCGATCCAGATCGCGGAGCTGCTGGTGGAGCGCAAGCTGGTGAAGCCGCGCGCGATGGCGTGATGCCTTCTCCCGAATAGCAAACGGCGCCGGGATTTCTTCCGGCGACGTTTGTGTTTTCAGGGATGTTCGGTCGGCTTTACAGAAATGCCACCTTGCCGGTCGCGATATCGTAGACGCCGGCGATTGATTTCACCGTGCCCGATTCATTCATGTCGCTGAGAATTGGTCCGGTTTCCGCGGCGATGCGGGCGTTATAGACCGCATTCTCGGCGGTAGCGGCGGCAAGCAGATCCTCGGGGTTCTGCTGCATGGCGTTGTAGACGGCGGGACGAATGGCATTGACCAGGCTCGGCAGATGGCCCGGCGGCAGTTCGTTATCGCGGATCGAATCGATGGTCGCGCGTATCGCCCCGCAACTGGTGTGGCCGAGAACCATGACGGCCTGAACGCCGAGAACGGCGGCCGCGAATTCGAGGCTGGCGATGCCGTCCTCACTCAGGAAATTTCCGGCGACGCGTACGACGAACAGATCGCCCGGCGCCTGATCGAAGATCAGTTCCGGCACCACGCGCGAATCCGCGCAGGCGACGATCGCGGCAAAGGGCGACTGGCCGGCAGCCCTGGTGTTGCGCGTCACCGAGTGGTCGGCATTGTTCGGCGTGTTGGCGACATAGCGCGCATTGCCGTCCATCAGGCGCTGGATCGCCTCATCGGGGGAAGCCGGCGGGGTGGCCGTGGTTTGGGCGAAAGCGCGCCCGCCAAACGGAACCGCAAGCGAAAGCGCCAAACCGCCCATCAATAGGCCGCGACGGCCGAGTGTTCCACTATCGCATTGATCGCACATGGCATTATCCTCCTGCTGCGGCGCGCGATGCGGCCGCTCTGACCCTGTTGGTTTACCGATCCTGCAGGACCGGCAAGTGCAGTTTTTCTGATTGCCGTGATACGCTTACAGCGACAGCTATTATTGGCTATCCGATTTCCGCAAAATTGCGGAAAATCAGTTCCGGCGGCAAGCGGCGAGCGTGACCGACGGCGTTTCGCCGAAGATGCGCCTGTAATCGCCCGAGAAACGGCCAAAATGCAGGAAGCCGTGCTGCATCGCCACCCGCGTCACCGTCGTCTGGTGCGGGCTGGCTGCGGCAAGCGCCGCACGCGCCCGGTTGAGGCGCAGCAGGCGCAGATAGGCATTGGGCGACATGCCGATATATTCATGAAACGCATATTGCAGCCGGCGTTGCGAGACGCCGGTGGCCGCGCAGATATCCACGATCGTCGGCAGTCGGTCGCTTTCCACGCAGCTTTCTATATAGGCGCGCGCGAGGCTGCAAACGGCAAAGGCGCGGGCGCGCGCGGCACGCGAAAGGCCCTCGAAGCCCTCGCTATGGGCGGCCACCTGCAGGGCGGATTGCAGCAGCAGGTCCCTGATCATCGCGTTATCGCATGGTGTGCCGCGCTCAGGGGCTGCCTGGTCAGTGAAGGCCATGATATCTGCGGCGAGCCCCCCTTTCGAGGGCGTGGTCCATGACCGGATCGTCTCTGGCGCCTTCTCCCAGCGTCGCGGGTTGAGTATCCGCGCTCCTCGGATAAAGGCGGTCTGATCGAAGCTGATATAGGTCGTGCGCGTGCCGACTGGCACGTAAAGATCGAAATATGTGTGCTCCGGCAGAAAAAACACGGTATCCGGATGGTTGATGCCCTGATCGGAAAACCGGAATGCCTGGTCCGGGGTGCAATAGGAAAGCGTACACAGATTGGCCGGCGTTTTGCCGATCTTCTGGACCGATGCGGCCTGATCCTCATGCACGACCTGCTGGCTTCCGAGGTCGATCGTTTCCATGCGGCAAACGGTTTTGCCGCTGCCGAGTTGAAAACACTCCATGTCGATCCATGGCTGCATCGCGGCCTGGTCGGCCGCGCATGTCAGCACCGACGATCGCACTATCGGCGCAATCGTTACACTATCGGCCATACCCGCATCCCTCCGCCGATCGGTCCTCTGTCAACGGCGCCGCCGTGGCAAGACCGGAAGGACAGCTATCGACCGGGACCTCTATCATAAGAATATCACAAGATGAGAGAGAAGGGCGGCCTATATGCGCTGTGGCGAGCTTGCCAATCCATGACAAAGGCCGAGGAAATTCCGCCACCCGGCCAGCAACGGTCGATCAGTCCTTCTTCAGGCTGGCGAGAACCTCGACGGTATGTTCCCCGAGGGTCGGCGGTGGACGAACGGCGCAGCGTTCACCGTCAATGCGCCATGGCGGGGCGGTAAAGGCGACGTCCTCTCCCTGCGCCGTTCGGTGCGTGACCACCATCTCGGACGCCGCGGTGCGCGGATGTGTCAGCGCTTCGTAGAGCCCCAGGACCTCGCCGCATGGAATGCCGGCTGCCGAGAGGTTCTTCAGCAGGTCCGTGCGCCTGTGTTTGAGCAGTTCACGCTCCAGTTCCGGGATCAGCGCATCACGGTGCTGCGATCGCAGGATGTTGGTGGCATAGCGTGGATCATCGGCCATATCCGCCCGTCCAAGCGCATCCTGGCACAGGGACCTGAACTGGCGGTTGTTGCCGACCGCGATGACGAGCGGTCCGTCAGCCGCGTCGAACACGCCATAGGGCACGATCGACGGATGCGCATTGCCGTATCGCGGCGGATCC
Source organism: Martelella mediterranea DSM 17316 (assembly GCF_002043005.1). Lineage (NCBI taxonomy): Bacteria > Pseudomonadati > Pseudomonadota > Alphaproteobacteria > Hyphomicrobiales > Aurantimonadaceae > Martelella > Martelella mediterranea. Next base: position 2,414,229 of record NZ_CP020330.1, read on the forward strand.
GATTTCATCACCAGGGCATCGAGTCCGTAATAGGCGCTGAGCGTCACGCCGCAATCATAGAGCGAGAGATCGACGCGACGGCCGCGTCCGGTCCTTTGAACCTGCACCAGCGCGGCGAGTATCGCCTGGGCCGCATACATGCCGGTAAACATGTCGACGACAGCGACGCCGAATTTCAGCGGCGGACGCCCGGCCTCGCCATTGATCGCCATCAGGCCGCTCTCGCCCTGGACGACGAGGTCGTAACCCGAGCGCTTGGCCTCTTCCCCGGCCCGGTCATAGCCGGCGATCGAGCAATAGATGATCCGGGGGTTGATCTTCAGCAGATCCTCGAAACCGAGGCCGAAGCGCTCCATCCCGCCCTGCTTGAAATTTTCCACGACGACATCGGCATCTGCGACCAGCGCGCGCGCCGCCTCGACCATGGCCGGATCGGCGAGGTCGAGCGCAACCGAGCGCTTGTTGCGGTTGAAGGCGTAGTAATAGGTCGTCTCGGTCTCGCCGATCCGGATGCCCCAATCGCGCGTGTCGTCGCCGCGCTCGGGATGCTCGATCTTGATGACATCGGCGCCGAGGTCGCCAAGAACCTGGGTGCTCAGCGGACCGGCGAGCACCCGTGAAAAATCGACAACCTTAATTCCTTCCAGGGGTAGAGCCGGCATTTCAAGACCTCCGATTGACGCATTTTCCGTCAGCTATTGACTTATTTACCGTCTAGCCGGAAATAAATTCGAATGACTGTCTTGTCAAATACGCGCTTTGCGTGTTGTGACAAGGAAAAGGGGGAGGCCGCAATGGAAAAATCGTCGAATACCTGTCGGCTCCCAGGCCGGGGCGACAGCCGCCATCTGCAGGCTCGGGGCAACGGCGCGGGAAGATGATCCAATACCTGCCTTACGGCATACGGCTTCTGGTCATCTTTACGGTCGCCGCGGCGGGCGCCTGGGGCGCGGTTGCCGCCGGGATGCCCTTGCCCTGGATGCTCGGGCCGCTTTTCGCGGCGGCGGCGGTGGCGATGGCCAAGCCTAAGGTTTTCGGCGCGATACCGGTGATGCCGACGCCGCTGCGGAACATCTTCATTCCCATCATCGGCCTCATGATCGGATCCCAGGTCACGCCGCAGACGATCATGCATATGGGAAAGTGGTGGCCGTCGCTGCTTCTTGTGATTCCGTTCGCGCTCGTGACGCAGATGATCAGCTATGCGCTTCTGAAACGGCTGGGCGGCTTTGATCGCGCCACCGCCTTCTTCGCCTCCTCGCCGGGCGGCGTCGTGGAGGCGGTGATCATCAGCGAGCGGTTCAATGGCGACCCGACGCTCACGGTGGTGCAGCATCTGGCGCGGATTTCGCTTGCGGTCACCATCATCCCTCTGCTGCTGACCGTCTATGTCGGCCACCCCGTCGGTAGCGCGAGCGGGGCAAGCGCGCCCGACGCGGTGAACCCGATCGGAGTGCTGGATACCCTGCTGATGGCCGCGGCCGCCTTCGTCGGCGCCTATGTCGCCCGCAAGATCCACCTGCCGGCGGCCAATATGATCGGTCCGATGATCGCGAGCGCGGCGCTGCATTCGACCGGGCTCACATTCGCCCTGATCCCGACATCGCTCGTCCAGGTCACCCAACTCGTCATCGGCGCCAGCCTTGGCGGACGGTTCGCGGCGGTCGACATGCGCACGCTCTACAAATCGGTGATGCTGTCGCTTCCGCTGATCGTCGTTTCCCTGTCGGTGGCGGCGGTGGCGGGCCTGACGGTTTCGATGCTGGGATATAATTCCGTGATCGTCGGTTTCATTGCCTTCGCGCCGGGCGGCGTGACGGAAATGGGCCTGATCGCCATTTCAATCGACGCCGATCCTGTCTACGTCGCCTGCCACCATATCGTCCGGATATTCACGGCCGTCCTCTTCCTACCCCTGATCTACCGCTTCCTGATCGCGCCAAGACAAGGAGCCTGAAACATGGAACGCCGCAGCCAGGCGTCTTATGTTTAAAGCCGCTTATGCTCAAGGCTAACGGATTGTCGGTCAGCCCTTGCATGAAGCCGGCGAGCTTCATCGGCAGAGGGTCGATGGCGAAGAGGAAGGTGACGGTCGCGGCAAAGGCGATCATGCTCAAGCACGGCGCACCCTTCTTTCACCATGCCGACAGCTTCGCCAGGGTGCGCGGCGGCCATCTCGAACTTGCCGTGCTGGTGGCCTGTCAGTTGGCGTAGAATGGCGATCTTGCGAACTGCGGGTCGGCTCGAAGAGCGTTCCCGCCTCGGTTGGATCTCGTGCATGGTACCGGGCGCGTTGCGGTGGTCACCGATCACGTCCCCGGGATGGTTCGTCCAACCTGGTCAGTGCGTGCACTTTTCCGTTGACCGGCACGGCCGTGTTCGAGCTGAAACCCGGCGAGAAATCGCTCTCCGCCATGTGCCTCGGCGTCGGTCAGGGCATCGCGGTCGCGCTGGAGGCGCTCTGACCTATCGATGCCCGGCGGCCTCGACGAGGGCCGCAAGCAGGTGACGCTGTTCGTCGGTCATCACGGCATTGTTGCGCATTGCCACACCGACCGGACCACCCAGCAGGTCGTCATTCAGACGAATGCCGGAAAGCAGGCCGCTTTCAAGCTCGTCGTGAACCACGCCGGCGGAGATAAACCAGATCGTGTCGGAGGACAGAACCACCTTGCGCCCGAAGGCAAGGCCGACATTCTCGAAGGCCGGCTGCGGATCGAAGAGCCCGATCCCGTGCAGATAGGCCTGCACCAGCGGGGCAATGACCGCGCCCGGCGGCGGCAGCATCAGGGGATAGCGGCCGAGCGTTGCAGCATCCGCCGCCGCGCCGGCAAGCGGGTGGCCGGCGCGCACGATGGCGGCAATCGGCTCGGAATAGAGCTGGCGAAAGGACAACCCCTCCATGAGCTGGGCCGCCGCCATGCGGCCGACGACCATGTCGAGAGCGCCTTCGCGCAATTGCGACAGGAGCAGCCAGTTCGGCCCGGTCGTCACCCTGAGCAGACATTCGGGCGCCGTCTTCCGCAGCGAAAGGGCCGCGTGCGGCAAAAGCACGGTGGCCGCCGTCGGCAATGCCCCGACCGCGATGCGCGAGCGTCGCACCGGCCGTTCGCGGACGAGGTCCTGCGCGCGGCCAAGTTCCACAAGTGCGGCGCCGACATAGCGCTGAAAGGTCTTGCCCGCCTGGGTCAGCGCCAGCCGCCGCCCGGAGCGATCGAACAGCGCCACCTCAAGGATCTCCTCAAGCTCCCGGATTGTTTTCGAGGCAGCGGGCTGGCTGACGCTCAGCGTCTCGGCGGCCGCACTCAGCGAGCCGCGGCGGGCGGTTTCCAGGAAACAATGCAGATGCCGCATGCGAATGCGCGGGTCGAACATAAGTATAACCCATAGGTTATGAAATTTTCCCGAAAGTATAATTTTTTATGCCGATTGGCTATGGCAAAACGTGTCAGGGAGGACAGAAGATGATGATCCGTTCAGGCGATGCAGTACTTCATGTGCGCGACGAGGGGCCGCGTGGCAGCCCGGTCGTCCTGTTCGCCAACTCACTTGGCACCGATCTTCGCGTCTTCGATGCGCTTTTTGCGCGTCTGCCGCGGGATCTGCGGGTGGTGCGCTACGACAAGCGTGGCCACGGCCTTTCCGACCTCACCCCCGGGCCCTACACGATCGATATGCTGAGCGACGATGCAATCGCCATCTGCGAAGCGCTCGATCTCCGTGATGTGACCTTTGTCGGTCTGTCGATCGGCGGACTCATTGCCCAGTCGTTTGCGATCAAGCGTCCCGATCTCACAAGGGCGCTGGTGCTGATGGATACGGCTGCGAAGATCGGCACGGCCGAGACGTGGGGCGAGCGCATTGCCGCCCTCAGTGGCGGTGGCATCGCGTCGATTTCCGATAGCATCCTGTCGCGCTGGTTTGCGCCGGCGTTTCTTGCCGGTCCAGAGGCATCGCAATGGCGCAACATGCTGGAGCGGACGCCGCTTGAGGGCTACATTGCGTGTTGCGAGGCCCTGGCTGCGGCCGATCTTACTGATGGCTGCGCCCGGATTAACTGTCCGGCCATCGCGATCGCCGGCGCGCTCGACGGCGCGACACCGCCCGCCCTGGTGGCCGAAACGGCCAGGCTCTGCAATGCCGCCTTTCACGTCATCGAGGATGCGGGGCATCTTCCCTGCGTCGAAAAGCCCGACGCCGTCGCCGCCCTGATCACCGATTTTCTGAAGAAGGGAAGCCATGACTGAGCGCTACGAGAACGGAATGAAGGTCCGCAGGGCGGTCCTCGGCGACAGCCACGTCGACCGGGCCGAGGCGGCCAAGACCGGGCTCGACGAAGCCTTCCAGACGCTGATCACCGAAAGCGCCTGGGGCACGGTCTGGGCGTCCGATGCCATCACCAGGCGCGAGCGGTCGATGCTGACGCTGGCGCTTCTGGCGGCCACCGGAAATTTTGATGAAATACCCATGCATATCCGCGCGACGAAACGCACCGGCGCCAGCAAGCAGGATGTCATCGAGGCATTCCAGCATGTGGCGATCTATGCGGGGGTGCCGCGCGCCAACCATGCGCTGAAGCTGGCCAGGGCCACCTATGCCGAAATGGAGGAGAATGATGATGACTGATCTTGGGCCGCTGATCCCGCGAAATCGCGCGGTTCATCCACCGGCCTATACACCGGATTACAAGACCTCGGTCGCGCGTTCGCCGACGCTACCGCTGCTGTCGCTGGAAAGCGGCCCGTCGGAGGAGACCGGGCCGATGTTCGGCCACGGCATGTTCGGTGCGCTCGACAACAATCTGATCCTGAACTGGACCAAGGGCGCGGCACCCGCCATCGGCGAGCGCATCCTCGTATTCGGCCATGTGCTCGATGAGCGCGGCAAGCCGGTTCCCGAAACGCTGGTGGAAATCTGGCAGGCCAATGCCGGAGGCCGTTACCGTCACAAGAAGGACGGCTATCTGGCGCCGCTCGACCCGAATTTCGGCGGCTGCGGGCGCGCGCTCACCGATGAAAACGGCTACTACGAGTTTCTCACCATTCGCCCCGGGGCCTATCCCTGGCCCAATCGCGGCAATGACTGGCGGCCGATGCATATCCATCTTTCGGTCTATGGCCACAGCTTCGGCCAGCGGCTGATCACCCAGCTCTATTTCGAAGGCGATCCGCTGATCGACCTCTGTCCCATTGCCAATACGGTAAAGGATCGCGGCGATCTCGACCGGCTGGTCGCGCCGCTCGACATGTCGATGGCCCGGCCGCTCGATTTCCTCGCCTACCGGTTCGATATCGTGCTCCGCGGCCGTCGTCAGACCATGTTCGAAAACAGACTGGAGGGTTTGTGAGATGATCAGGAGACCCGATTTGCTGGCCGAAACGCCGTCACAGACTGCGGGCCCCTATGTCCATATCGGCTGCATGCCGACCTATGCGGGCAATCCCGGAACCTATGACGCGGAAATCGGCGAACGTGCCATCTCCGATGGCGCCAAGGGCACGATCATCGAGATCCGCGGCCAGGTCTTTGACGGGACCGGCAACGCCATTCGCGATGCAATGCTCGAAAGCTGGCAGCCGGATGCCGCCGGCATCTTCCCCGGCCAGCCGGGTGCGGACCCTGCCGTTTCGGGGCACTGCCGCTTCGCTGCCGATGCCGACAGCGGCGAGTTCCTGCTGCGCACCGTCAAGCCGGGCGCTTTCCGGGGACGGGGCGGTTCGCACAATGCGCCGCATATCTCGATCTGGATCGTGGCGCGCGGCATCAATATCGGCCTCAACACCCGCATCTATTTCGACGACGAGGACAATAGCGGCGACAGGCTGCTGAACGCCGTCGAGCTGAAGCACCGGGTGCCGACCCTGATTGCGAAAAAGACGGGGGAGGGGCAATATCGCTTCGATATCCGGTTGCAGGGCGAGGGCGAAACGGTTTTCCTCGACATCTGATCAAGCTGCACCGGCGCGGCCGCAAACCGCGACGGTGTTCTACGGAGCGAATTGCGTGAACACATCTGTCTTCGATCATCCCTGGCTTGGCGGCCTCTTCAGCGACGCGGAAACGGCGGCAATCTGGGCACCCGAACGGCAGCTGAGCCACATGCTGGCGTTCGAGGCGGCGTGGAGCCGCGCACTCGGTGCCTGCGGACTATTCGATGCGACGCTCGCAGAAAACGCGGCGCGCGCCATCGAGCAGGCGACGATATCGCCGGAGGCGCTTGGAACTGGCACCCGTGCCGATGGCGTGCCGGTGCCCGCCCTCGTCGAAATCCTCAAGACCATCGCGCCCGCCGAGGCCGTGCACAAGGGAGCGACATCCCAGGACGTGATCGATACGGCGCTGGCGATGACGCTCGGCGAGACGACGGGGCTCTTCCTCGCCCGCCTCGATCAGCTGATTGCAACGCTGACCGTGCTGGAGCGGCGTTTCGGCGACAATGAACTGACCGGGCGAACCCGCATGCAGGCGGCAATGCCGATCACGGTTCGCGACCGTGTGCTTTCCTGGCGGCTGCCGCTCGATGATCATGTCGCGCGCCTGCAGGCGCTAAGGCCGCGTGTCGAAAAGGTACAGATCGGCGGGGCAGCCGGAGACCGTTCGGCGCTCGGCGACAAGGCGGATGCGATTGTCGCCGATGTCGCCCGGGCGCTTGGCCTTCGGCCGACGGAAAAGGCCTGGCACGCGATGCGCGACGGGATCGGCGAATATGCGTCCGCGCTGTCGCTGATTTCCGGCACGCTTGGCAAGATCGGGCAGGATATCGCGCTGATGGCGCAGCAGGGCATCGACGAAATCGCGCTTTCCGGCGGTGGCGGGTCATCGGCCATGCCGCACAAGAGCAATCCGGTTCTGGCCGAGCTGCTTGTGACCCTTTCCCGCTTCAACGCCGCCCAGCTTTCCGGCATGCATCAGGCGCTGATCCACGAACAGGAACGCTCGGGCGCGGCCTGGTCGCTGGAATGGATGATCCTGCCGCAAATGGCGATGGCAACCGGACGTGGGCTTGGCGCCGCCATCGACCTTTGCGGAAAGGTCGAGCGGATGGGTACGGGCTGAAACCGTGTCAGGCGCTGCCGGCCATCCGGAAGACCTCGTAAAGCCAGTCGCTCATGATCCTGAGCTTGTCTTCGGCGAGGGCGCATTGGCTCTGGGCGCGCAGATAGTCGTGCACGAGGCCGTCCCCCTCGTCGACAGTCACCTCGACGCCGGCCGTCTTCAGCGCCGCCGCATAGGCCGCGCCGCTGTCGCGCATCGGGTCATTGGCGGCGAGCGCAATGAAGGCCGGTGGCAGGCGTCCGTGCGAAGGTGCCAAGAGCGGCGCGACCAGTGGATCGGATCTTTGCCGCTCTGTGTCCGGACAGTATGCGTTCGCCATGGCGTTGATTTCGTCCACGCGCAGCAGAGGCCCTTCGCCATTCTGAAGGCAGGATGGCCGGGACAGGTCGAAGTCGCTGATCGGATAGATCAGCAACTGGGCACAAAGCGGCACATTTTTGTCCCGGCAGATTATCGCGGTGGCGGCTGCAAGGTTTCCGCCCGCTCCGTCGCCGCCGACGGCGATGCGGGTCGCATCGACGCCGAGATCGCTCGCCCGGTCGCGTGTCCAGCCGAGGACCGAAAGCGTCTGTTCCAGCGCCGTCGGACAGGGATGCTCGGGCGCCAGCGCGTAATCCACGGAAATCACCGTCTGCCGTGTCCAGGAGGCAAGACGGGTCGTGGTGTCCCAGTGCGATTCGGGGCTCCCCTGGCTGAAGCCGCCGCCATGCAGATAGATCAGGGCCGGTTGCGGGCCATTGCTCTGGTGCCGGAAGATGCGCACGCGCACCGGCCCGCCGGGGCTGTCGATCCAGTGTTCGGAATCGGTTTCGATATTGGGCGGCGTGGGAAGCCGCAGGTTGCGGGCAACCGAATTGTAGAGCACGCGCCGCGCCTCGAGCGTTGTGCCTTCGGGCAGGCTCGCCTTCTGCGCCTCCAGAACTTCGAGAAAGCGATAGATGCCGGGGTCGATCTTGCGCGGTCTTGTCTGTGGGCGTTGCTCGGCGTCCTCCGGCGAAAGCCCCGGTTTCATCACGAAGCGCAGCACCATATCGCCGGTGTGGCGGCGCAGCATGTCCTGCCCCTTGGGTTCGAAGAGTGCCGAACCGAAAATGTTCGAGAAGGTGGCGCGGTTGGAAACGTTGAAAATCGCGAGCGCGGAAATGTGCCAGTGCAATTCGAGCGCCGTCAGGCCGGGCCGGAACAGGCCCTCGTCGCAACCGCGCCCGTAAATTTCCTCCAGAAGCCGGATGGCGGAGCTGTTCTGGCCCGAGATCATCTCGGATTTCGACATGTGACGGCCTTCATGGATATTCTCGACCATGACCAGCCGCACGAAATCGCGCTCGCGGTTATGGTGGTCGAAGGTGAATTCCGTCAGTTGCCGCAAGGCTTCCACCGGGTGAAGGCGGCCGAGATCGAGATCGTCCTCGGCGCGGCGCATACGCGCATAGGCGTCCTCCAGAACGGCGCGGTAGAGGCCTTCCTTGTCGCCGAAATAATAGTAGATCATGCGTTTCGACGTGCGGGTGCGCGCGGCGATCTCATCCATTTTCGCGCCGGAAAGCCCGTGGGCGACGAAGACGGCCCGGGCAGTCTGCAGGATATTTTCGCGCACGGCTTCCGGATCCTGCTTCCAGCTGCGCCGCGCAGCCGCATCCGGCACCTCGTTGATCTCGTCCTTCGCCAAGTTCTCTCCTCCTGAAATGCCCCTTTGCGGTCTACTGCAAAGCGAAGAATTGCGCGACCCTCAAAAAACAAAACTAACTGATCCGTACATTGTCTTGACATAATTAACTGAATTGAACAAAATCAAAAACAGGAGATTTTCGGGAGGTCGTTTCTGCATGGTTGTCACACAGGCCCGTTCACCGCGCGCCGGTTCCGGTCAGGCTCTGAGGGTCGGGCTGTTGGGCCAAGGCATTGGCGGTTCGCGCACGCCGGGCATGCATATGGCGGCAGCCGGGGCGCTTGGGCTCGATTACCAGTACGACTTTATCGATGTTCTGGAACGAGATCTGCCTCCGACGATCGGAGAGACGCTCGATCTGCTGCAGGCCGAAGGCTATCGCGGCCTCAACGTGACCTATCCCTTCAAGCAGGCGGTGATCCCGCACCTCGACGAACTGTCCCAGGATGCGCAATTGGTCGGCGCGGTTAATACCATCGTCTTCGGCAATGGCCGGCGCATCGGTCACAATACCGATTGCTGGGGCTTTGCGATGAGCTTCCGTCAAGGCCTGCCGAACGACATTGCCCGCGAGCGCGTCTTGCTTCTGGGTGCCGGCGGCGCCGGCAGGGCTGTCGCGCATGCGCTGCTCGACGAAAATGTCGGGCGACTCTTCATCCTCGATCCCGACCGCAAGAGAACCGATGAACTTGTCGATGTCTTGCGCACGCATTTCGGCCCGGAGAGGGTTTTGGGCGCCGATGATGCCGAGATCGCGGCGGAAGTTGACGGGATCGTCAATGCCTCGCCGGTCGGCATGGAAAAGCTGCCGGGCTGCCCGCTTCCGGAGCGCCTGATCGCACCGCATCACTTCGTCGCCGACATCGTCTATTTCCCGCCCGAGACGGAGCTGATCAGGGCGGCGACCGGCAAGGGCTGCGCCGTGCTGCCGGGCACCGGCATGGCGCTCTGGCAGGCCGTCCGCGCCTTCGAGCTGTTCACCGGCAAGGAGCCCGATATTTCCGTGATGAAGCCGGCTCTGCTGGCGGCATCCTTGCCGGAAAAAAGGGGGGTGGCGGAATGAAGACCTCCATCGCCACTGTCTGCATCGCCGGCGACCTGCTTGAAAAGCTGGCGGCCATCTCAGCGGCCGGCTTCGATGGCATCGAGATATTCGAGCAGGATTTCATAGCCTTCGACGCTTCCCCGCGAGAGGCCGGGAAGATGGTGCGAGATCACGGTCTGGAGATCACGCTGTTCCAGCCGTTCCGTGACTTCGAAGGTCTGCCGGAGCCGTTGCGTGCGCGGGCCTTCGATCGCATGGAGCGCAAGTTCGACCTGATGCAGGAGCTGGGGACCGATCTCGTTCTGGTCTGCTCGTCGACCCATCCGGAGGCGCTTGGCGGCATCGACCGCATGGCCGACGACTTCGCAGCGCTCGGCGAGCGGGCGGCCAAACGTGGGCTGCAGGTCGGCTTCGAGGCGCTGGCATGGGGCAAGCATGTCTTCGACCATCGCGACGCGTGGGAAGTCGTGCGTCGTGCCGATCATGCGAATATCGGGCTCATTCTCGACAGTTTTCACACGTTGGGGCGCGGTATCGATCCGAACACCATCCGCCGCATCCCCGGCGACCGGATATTCTTCGTCCAGCTTGCCGATGCGCCGATCATCGAGATGGACCTGCTCTACTGGTCCCGTCACTTCCGCAACATGCCGGGCGAAGGCGATCTCGATGTCGTTTCCTTCATGCGCGCGGTTGCGGCAACGGGATATTCCGGGCCGCTGAGCCTGGAAGTGTTCAACGACCAGTTCCGTGGCGGCAGTCCCGGCGCGATTGCCCGCGACGGGCACCGTTCGCTCGTCTACCTGATGGATCAGGTTCGTCGGCTGGAGCCGGAAAATGCCTTCGACCTGCCCGATATGCCGCCGCGCATTACGACGCGGGGCGTCTCGTTCGTGGAATTTGCTGCAGACGAAACGGAGGCGGCGGAGCTTAGCGACATCCTGTCCACACTCGGTTTCCGTCGGGCAGGGCGGCACATTTCCAAGCAGGTCGAACTCTGGCAGCAGGGCGAAATCCGTGTTGTCATCAATACCGAGCGCGAGGGTTTCGCCCACAGCGCGCACATCGTCCACGGCCTCAATATCTGCGATATCGGGCTGCAGGTGGAAAGCGCCGAAGACACGGTCGCGCGAGCCGAGGCGCTCGGCATCCCGTCGTTTCACCAGCCCGTCGGCACGGGCGAGCTCGATATCCCGGCCATTCGCGGCGTCGGCGCGGGGCTGATGCATTTCATCGATGACAGCAGTGGCCTCGCCGGGGTCTGGGATACGGAATTCCGGCCAACAGCAGAAGAGACATCGGCGCGCGACGCCGGGCTGAAACGGATCGATCACATCGCACAGACGATGAATTACGAAGAGATGCTGACATGGTCGCTGTTCTACCTGTCGCTCTTCGACACCCGGAAGTCGCCCACCGTCGATGTCGTCGATCCGGGCGGGCTCGTTCGCAGCCAGGCGATCCAGTCGCCGGACGGCGCTTTGCGCATAACGCTGAACGGCGCGGAGACGCACCGCACCTTCGCTGGCCGGTTCGTTGCGGACAGTTTCGGCTCGTCCGTGCAGCATGTGGCCTTCGAGACCGATGATATCTTTGCGACGGCCGAGGCGCTCGCGAAAAATGGCTTCGAGGCCCTGCCGATGCCGGACAATTATTATGACGACCTCGTGGCCCGTCTGGCTGTCGGGGCCGAGATGATCGAGAGCCTCAAACGCCACAGCATCCTCTACGACGAGGACAAGAACGGTGCCTATTTCCAGCTCTACAGCAGGCCGTTCGGCGACGGCATTTTCTTCGAGATCGTTCAGCGGCAGGGTGCGTATTCGGGTTATGGCGCGGTCAACGCGCCGTTCCGCACCGCTGCCCAGCGCAGGCTGATGCGGCCTGCATCGGTGCCAAGGCAATGACGGGGGCACGGATGATGACACCGCAAGTAGACTGTATTCAGACAGTAAAGGCCCGGCTCGGCGAAACGCCGCTTTGGTGCGAGCAGACCCGGCGGCTTGTGTGGATCGACATTGAAGACCCCCATTTCTGGCAGCTTGATCCGTCGACCGGCGAGGCGTTTTCGCGCGCCCAGCCCTGCACTTACCTTGGCAGTCAGGCGCTCACCCGCTCGGGCAAACACCTTGTCGCCCGCGATCTGCATCTGGTGATGCTCGATCCGCAAACGGGGATATCCGAACTCTTTGCCCGCGTGCCGGATGAACGTTTTCCCGCAACCCGGCTGAATGACGGTCGCGTCGACCGCAACGGGCGGCTCTGGATCGGCACCATGGACAACGGGCTGAAAGATGGTCTGGGAAGCCTTTACCGTGTCGACCCGGACGGTTCGTTTGCCGCCTTTTACGACGACGTTATCGTTTCGAATGGCATCGCCTTCGATCCTGACGGGCGGCATATGTATTTCACCGATACCCGTCGGCACCTGACCTGGAAGATCACGCTGGACGATGCCGGGGAGCGGCCGGTCTCGCGCGCCGTCTTTGCCGACTACTCCGCCGGCGGGGAGCGCCCCGACGGCGCCTGCGTGGATGCCGATGGCTGCCTGTGGCAGGCCTTCTTTGCCGGGGGCAGGATCGTGCGCTACACGCCCGAGGGCCGCATCGACCGCAGCATCGATATGCCGGTGACCAACCCGACCTGCCTGTGTTTCGGCGGGCCGGACTACAAGACGCTGTTCGTCACCACGGCATTCAAGTTTTTAAGCGAGGAGCAACGCGCAAACGAGCCGCTCGCCGGCAGCGTTTTTGCGATCAGCGGGGCCGGCCAGGGGGTGGCCGAGCACCGGTTCGATTTTCAGTGAAATTGAGGAGGAGGACGCAAAGTGACATTTCATACCAGGATTCGGGGCCTGGCGCTCATGGCAACCGTTACGGTCGCCATGGGGTTCAATGCGCAGGCACAGGACAAGATCGACCTGCTTTATTCCGATGTCACCTCGGCCGATGTGCCGCGGTCACAGGCCATGACAGGCATTTTCGCGGACGAAATCAGTGACGATTTCAACCTGAAAGCCCATTTCAATGGCACGCTGGTCAAGCAGGGCGCGGAACTGGTCGCCGTCCAGCGCGGCAATCTCGATCTGGCCATCCTGCCGCCATCGGATTTCGCTGAACAGGTGCCGGCATTCGATATTCTCGGTGCTGCCTATGTCGTGCGGGATGCGGACCATCTCATGCGAATTTTCAACAGCGAGGTCGGCGATACGTTCCGCGAACTCGCGCGCGAAAACATGGGGATCGAGATCCTTGCGCCCGCCTATTACGGTCGCCGCCAGGTCAATGTCGTCGGTGACAGGAAGATCATGACGCCCGCAGACATGTCCGGCATCAAGCTGCGCATGCCCGGCGGCGAAAGCTGGCAGTTCCTCGGCAAGGCGATCGGCGCCAATCCGGTGCCGATCGCTTATCCAGAGGTTTATACTGCCCTTCAGACCGGCGTGATCGACGGGCAGGACAACCCGCTTCCCAACGACAAGGCGATGAAATTCTACGAGGTGACGGATCAGATCGTGCTCACCGGACACAATGTCGGTTTCGGCATGCTGATCATGAGCGCGGACCGGTTCGACAGCCTGAGCGAGGAACAGCAGCAGACCCTGCGCGATGCGGCGGAGAAGGCCTTTACCTGGTCGAATGCGCAGTATCTGAAAGAGGAAGACGAACTCGTATCCTTCTTCAAGGAGGAGGGGCTCGACGTCTACACGCCGGATGTCGACGCTTTCCGCACCTATGCGCAAAAGCAATATCTCGATTCGGACATGTCTAAGGACTGGCCGGAAGGCATGTTGGACAAGATCAACGGTCTTTGAGGAGGAGCGGGACTACGGACTGAGGAATCATGAGAGCGTGCGAGATGTCGCACGATAGTGAGGACATCCTGCAACGGGAGACCGGCGGGATGCAAACAGGAGGAAAAAGAAATGATCAATCGCAGAAATCTATTGGGCGCCGTTGCGTCCGTCGGACTGGCATTTGCAAGCATCACACCGGCGCTGGCACAGGACGTGCCGCAGCTCCGGTTCTCGGCGGTGTTTTCCGAGCAGGATATCCGAGCGGACATGATGAAGCAGCTTCAGGAAAACGTGGCCGATATCGCCGACCTCGAGCTTTATTACGGCGGCAACCTGTTCAAGCAGACCACCGAGATCATCGCCATCCAGCGCGGCAATCTGGAAATGGGCAACGTCTCGCCCCAGGATATCGCCTCGCAGGTACCGGCCTTTTCGATTCTGACATCGGCCTATCTGTTCCGCGACGCAGAGCATCTGAATGAATTCTTCAAGAGCGATGCCGGGGCCGAGATGAAGGCCATGGCGGAAGATCAGCTTGGCATCCATATTCTCGGGCCGACCTATTTCGGCACGCGTCAGGTCGGTTTGCGCATCGACAAGGAGATCAACACACCAGAGGACATGGCCGGCGTGAAGCTCAGAATGCCCGGCGGCGATGCCTGGCAGTTCCTCGGCCGCGCACTTGGCGCCAACCCGACGCCGATGGCCTATGCCGAGGTCTATACTGGTCTCCAGACGGGCGCGATCGACGGTCAGGACAATCCGCTGCCCAATGTCGAGAACATGAAGTTCTACGAAGTCATGGACCAGATCGTGATGACCTCGCATCTGGTCGGTTATGACCTGCTGGTGATTTCCCAGAAGGTCTGGGATTCCTTTACTGACGAGCAACGGGCGGAATTCGAGGCGGCAGCGGACGAGGCGATTGCCTGGAGCACCGAGCAGCATCTGGCGCGTGAAGGCGAACTGGCTTCGTCGTTCGAGGAACAGGGCCTGAAGATCTACACGCCCGATGTCGATGCCTTCCGCGAACATGCCCAGAAAATGTATCTTGATTCCGACCTGTCGAAAGACTGGCCGGAAGGCATGCTGGATCGCATCAACGCACTCTGAGCCGATGCATTAACCGTCAATGTCCGCACCCGGCGTGCCGGGTGCGGTCCGTTCGAGGCAGAAAACCTTGCAGAAACTGATGCAAACAGGCGCATGGCTGCACCGCAGGGCCGAGAATATCGCAGCTTTGATGCTGGCGGTGATGTTCTGCGCCTTCATTGTACAGGTCGCGTTCCGCTATCTTCTCAACCTGCCGATCGGCGGTGCGTCCGAGCTGACGATCCTGATGTGGCTGTGGCTGGTGCTCTGGGGCGCGGCTTTCGTTCTGCGCGAATCCGACGAGATCCGCTTCGACTTCGTGCTGGCGCTCGCCAGCCGTCCGGTCCGGCGCGTGATGTCGGTGCTGGCGGCGGCAGCGCTCCTGTTTCTCTACGGCTATTCGCTGCCGGCGGTATGGGACTACGTAACCTTCATGAAGGTCCAGGAGACGTCCTATCTCGATATCCGCTATGACTACGTCTATTCGATCTACGTCATCTTCGCCGTCGCGACACTCGTGCGCTATGCTTGGCTGTTGTGGTGTGCCCTGACAAATCGTTATGTCGAACATGCCGAGCGCGGGGAGCATGAGGAATGATGGATCCCTTCACGCTCTGCATCATTTCGATCGTTCTTCTGGCGCTTATGGGTTTGCCGGTCGGCCACGCGATGATCGCCTCTTCAATTCTGTATCTGATGCTTGCCGGCCTCGATATGGGCACGGCTGCCGAGCAGATCCTGAATGGCCTGTTCTCGAGTTACATCCTTCTCGCCGTGCCGCTGTTCATCCTGGCGGCCGAACTGATGAATTCCGGAAGCATGACTCTTCGCCTTCTGGCGTTCTGCAATGCATTCGTCGGCCGGTTTCCGGGCGGGCTGGCTCTGGTCAACGTCGTGCAAAGCATCATCTTCGCCGGCATGTCCGGCTCCGCGCTCGCCGATGCGGCGGGCACCGGCAAGATGATGCAGAAGATGATGACGGAGGGCGGCAAATACCCGCCCGCCTTCGCCGCCGCCCTGACGGCATCCACCGCCGTGATCGGGCCGATCATTCCGCCATCGATCCCGATGGTCATCTACGCGCTCGTTTCGGATGCTTCCATCGGCTACCTGTTTCTGGCGGGCATGATCCCGGGGCTTTTGATGGGACTGGTGCAGGCCGCCATTGTTCTCACAAGCGCGCGCCGCCGATCGTTCCCCGTCGAGGAGCCGGTTCCGGTTCGCAAAATGCCGGGCATTGTGGTCAAGGCCTTTCCGGTTCTGATGATGCCGGTCGTGCTGCTGGGCGGCATCTATGGCGGTGCGACCACACCGACGGAAGCAGCCGCGATCGCCGCGCTCTATGCGCTTGTCATTTCCGCTCTGCTCTACAACAGCGTCTCGGCAGGCGCGGTCTATCATTCACTGCTGTCGAGCGCGCGCACCACGTCGTCGATCGGCATGCTGATTGCCGGGGCTCTAGTCTTCAATTATGTCGTGACGATCGAGAACGTGCCGACAATGCTGAGCCAATGGCTTTCGGGCTTCGATCTCTCGCCGGTGATGTTTCTGCTGATCGTCAATCTCGTTCTTCTGGCGCTGGGCTGCCTGCTTGAAGGCACGACGGTGCTTCTGGTCATCGTCCCGGTGTTCATTCCCACGGCCAACGCGCTCGGCATCGATCTGGTGCATTTCGGGGTCGTGTGCGTGGTCAACATCATGCTTGGCCTGATCACGCCGCCATACGGCCTGCTGCTGTTCGTCATGTCGAACATATCCGGCAAGTCATTGCACGCAATCATCCGCGAAATCCTGCCTTTCCTGCTGGCGCTGATCGCCGCATTGCTGTTGATCACGCTGGTCCCGGATATCTCGCTCTGGCTTCCGCGGCAGTTCGGTTACAAGGGGTAACAACACATGAAAAAACCGGTTTATGTCCTCAACGGACCGAACCTCAACCGGCTCGGCCTGCGCGAGCCGGACATCTACGGTCACACGACGCTCGCAGAAGTCGAGGCGTTGTGCAGGCAAGCGGCGGGCGAGGAGGGGCTGGTGTTTCGCCAGACCAATTCCGAGCAGGAGATGATCGAATGGATCCACGAGGCGATTGACAGCTCGAGCGCCCTTTTGATCAACCCTGCCGCCTTCACCTTCTACTCGATGGCGATGATGGATGCGTTGAAGATGTATCCCGGCCCGATGATCGAGTTCCACATTTCCAACGTCCACAAGCGCGAGCCGATGTACCACAACTCGCTGGTCTCGCCCGTGGCAACGGCGGTGATGGCCGGCTGCGGCGCGCGCGGCTATCCCCACGCGGTGCGGCTGCTGCGCGAAATGGTGGCGGAAGGATATTGAGGGGCCGGATATTACAGCCGGCTAGCAAAATTGCGCGAATTGGCTCTGACATAGCAACCAGGCCGGTTTCGGTTCAGCCCTTTCTGCGCGGGCTTTTTCCAAGACCGAAGGTCTTGCGCAGGCTTCCGTCCACGGCCTTTGCCGGCATGAAGCGGCGCAGCCTGCTCAACAGCGTCGCCTGGCCACCGACGGGCCAGCGCATCTTGTCTGGGCGCGTGATTGCGGCGAGGACCGTTTCGGCAACCACGCTCGGCGGCGGCGCCGTCCTGATCTGGTTTTCCACGGTCTTGATGGCGGCTTCGGCCTGATCGGCATAGGCGCCGGGCGGGGCCTGGGTGCGTGCGGCGTTGGTGTCGATATTTGTGCTTGTAAAAGCGGGCTCGATCAGCAGGACGCGAATATTGAAGTCGCGCACCTCGTGATCGAGCGATTCCGACAGGCCCTCAAGGGCGTGCTTGCTGCTGGCGTAAAGCCCCATGAACGGCGCCGGCAGAAAGCCGAGCACGGAGCTGATATTGACGATGAGCCCGCTGCGCGCCGCGCGCATCGACGGCAACGCGGCGCGGATCATGCGAAGCGGGCCGAGCACGTTGACATCGAAAACCCGACCGGCTTCGACTGGCGTGGTGTTTTCGACCGGCCCGCTCAGTGAAACGCCCGCGTTGTTGATCAGGATGTCAATCTTCCCGGCTTCGGCGAGGACGTAATCGACGAATGCCGTCACGGAGGTATCGCTCGTCACATCGACTGCGGCGAACTGAACCCCGGGAATTGCCTCCGCCCGGTTCGGATCACGGGCACCGCCGAAGACGCGGTAGCCCCTTTCGGCAAGAAGGCGGGCGGTGGCCTGGCCGATGCCCGACGATGCCCCGGTGATAACGACGACTTTCTGCTCGGCCATCACGGCCTCCTTTGCTTGTTGTTCAACTGGTCCCGCTGAGCCTCGATGCGGGAAATGGGGGAGCAACCGGAAGCCGCTCCTCCATATTCCGGTGTTTCCCATCCGTTATTGCGTATTGAGGATCGCGCCCGTTTCCTCCGAACCGTCCATGTGGGTTCCCTCCGGCGCCTTGATGCGGAACCATGTTGCGTAAAGGGCGGGAAGGAACAGCAGGATCATCACCGTGCCGACGGCCGTGCCGCCGATCAGCGTGTAGGCCATCGATCCCCAGAACACGGAATGGGTGAGCGGGATGAAGGCGAGCACGGCGGCAAGCGCGGTCAGGAGCACCGGCCTCGTCCGCTGCACGGTCGCCTCGATCACCGCATGGTAATCGTCGAGACCTGCCGCCTTGTTGTCCTTGATCTGCTCGGTCAGGATCAGGGTGTTGCGCATCAGGATGCCCGCAAGTCCGATCAGGCCGATGATGGCGTTGAACCCGAAAGGCTGGTTGAAGATCAGCAGCACCGGCACGACGCCTGCCAGACCGAGTGGTCCGGTCAGCATCACCATCGTCATCGTTGACAGGCTGCGGACCTGAATGATGATGACGATGAGCATCGCGGCGATCATCACCGGGAAGACCTTCACCAGCGCGGCATTGGCCTTGATCGATTCCTCGATATTGCCGCCCATCTCGATGCGGTAGCCGGGCGGAAGCGAGACGACCAGCGGCTGAAGCGCCTTTGCCACCTCTTTCGAGACCTCCGGCGGCTGCATCGCCTCGTTGATTTCCGAGCGGACCGTGACGACCGGCGTGCGGTCGCGACGCTTCATGATCGGTTCCTCGAAGGTGATTTCCGCGTGACCGATCTGATCGAGCGGTATGGCCCGGCCGTCCCTGGTGATCAGCGAGAAGTCCGACAGTCTGGACGGATCAAGCCGCTCCCCGCCACCGCTGCGGGCGACGATCGGAACATTGCGGATGTTTTCGCGCATCGCGGTGACCGGGATGCCGCTCAAAAGCAGTTGCAGTTGCTGAGATGCTTCCGCAGGCGAAAGGCCGATCAGGTTGAGACGGTCCTGGTCCGGGACGAAACGGACCACGGGAACGCGGTCGCCCCAGTCGCGGCTGGGCTGGCGGACGTCGGGAACCGTCTTCATGATTGCGAGTGCCTGTTCCGACAGCTCGTACAGTTTTTGCGGGTCGGGACCCATGATGCGGAATTCGACCGGGAACGGCGTGTAAGGCCCGAAGACCAGTTGCGACACGCGCACATAGGCAGCAGGCGCCAGACCGTCGGAAACGGCTTCGCGAAGACGGTGTTTCAGCGCCTCGCGGGCCTCGGCATCGGGCGTCAGCACCACGATCTTGGCAAAGGACGGGTCCGGCAGTTCCGGCGACATGGCGAAGAAGAAGCGCGGTGCCCCCTGGCCGATATAGCTGGTGACGATTTCAGCCTCCGGCTGGTTTTCCAGCCAGTCTTCGATTGTCTCGACAGCTTTTGTCGTGGTCTCGATGCTGGTTCCTTCCGGCAGCCGCACTTCCACCAGAACCTCGGGGCGGTCCGATGTCGGAAAGAATTGCTGTTTCAAAAGGCCCATGCCGAAGACGGAAGCCGCCATGATGAGCGCGACGAGGCCACAGGTCACGAATTTGTAGCGGACCGCGAATGCGATGAGACGGCGAAGCCTGCGGTAGTTCGGCGTGTCGTATATGGCGTGGTGACCGCCTTCCACCGGCTTGATCTCCGGCAGCATCTTGACCCCGAGATAGGGCGTGAAGATCACCGCCACCAGCCATGAGACGATGAGGGCGAAGCCGACGATCCAGAAGATGTTCCCGGCATATTCGCCCGCCGTGGACCGGGCAAAACCCACCGGCATCAGGCCGATCACGGTCACGAGCGTGCCGGAGAGCATCGGCGCTGCCGTGTGGCTCCAGGCAAAGGCCGCCGCCTTTGTCCGCTCCATGCCTTCTTCCATCTTCACGATCATCACCTCGATGGCGATGATGGCATCGTCGACGAGAAGCCCGAGCGCCAGGATCAGCGCGCCGAGCGTGATACGGTCGAAGAAGCGCCCGGTTTCGAGCATGATCAGGAAGACGACGCCGAGCGTGAGCGGCACGGCGAGCGCGACCACCAGCCCGGCGCGCCAGCCGAGGCTGATCAGGCTGACGAACAGCACGACGCCGAGCGCCATGGCGAATTTGAGCATGAACTCGCCAACGGCCCCCTGGATGTTGACGGCCTGATCGCTCACCTTCGTCAGCGTTATGCCGAGCGGCAGGTTTTCGGCAATGGCTGCGGAACGCGCTTCAAGCGCCTTGCCCAGTTCCAGTCCGTTCCAGCCCTGCTGCATGACGACGCTGAGCATGATGGACGGCTCGCCGCCATTGCGAATGACATAGGTGGGCGGGTCTTCATAGCCGCGTTTGACGTCGGCGATATCGGAGAGCTTGAGCGCGCGCCCGTTCGCCACGATCGGTGTATTCGCGATCTCATCGATGCTGTCATAGGCGCCGTTGAAACGGATGAAGACCTGCGGTCCCTCCGTATCGATCGACCCGGCCGGGGTCACGGTGTTGCGGCGCTGCAGGGCGGCGGCGATATCCTGCGCCGATATGCCCAGCGTCGCCAGCTTGGCATAGGAGAACTCGACGAAGATCTGCTCGGCCTGTTCGCCGAGGATATTGATTTTCTTGACGCCCGGAACATGCAGCATGTCCTGCCGGATCGTCTCCGCCTGCCGCACCAGATCGCGCATCGGCATACCTTTTGCTTTCAGGGCATAAAGGGCAAAGCTGACATCGGAATATTCATCGTTGACGAATGGGCCGAGCACGCCCTGCGGCAGGTTGCGCGCTTCGTCTCCCAGCTTCTTTCGCGCCTGGTAGAATTCCTCGGAAACGACGCTGGCCGGCGTGTCGTCCCGCATCGTGACCGTCAGGTAGGCGTAACCGGGCCGGGTGGTGGTTTCCACGCGGTCGTACCAGGCGAGCTCCTGCAGCCGCTTTTCCAGCGGTTCCGCGACCAGTTCCTGCATTTCCTGCGCCGTGGCGCCGGGCCAGACGGCCGTGACTGTGAGTGTCTTGATGGTGAATGACGGGTCTTCCGCCCGGCCCAGCTTGACGAAGGCATAGGCGCCGGCGGCTGCCAGAAGGACGATGAAGAACAGGGTGACGGCGCGTTCGCGGACGGCGAGCGCGGAAAGATTGAAGCCGGTCAGTTGAGCACCTGTCAGTTTTTTGTGGCGGTGCGCACGCTGGCACCGTCGCTGAGGAGATAGACGCCGAGGGCGACAACGCGCGCTCCGGGGGCGAGATTGGTGACGGTTGCCGTCTCGTTGCCGATCCGCTGAAGCGTGACGTCGCGGAAATGAACGGTGGATGTCCGCTCATCCAGCACAAAGACGCCCGTGCGGGTTCCATCATCGACAACGGCGCCGACAGGGACATCCGTGAGCGCCGATGCCTGGCTGTTTTCGAGGCTGATGGTCACGGTCGCACCGAGCGGGGCCGATGCAGCCGAGCCCTGCAGCACCCAGCGGGTTTCATAGGTCCGGGTCTGGGGATCGGCCGCATCCGATATCTGGCGCAGGCTCGCGTTCTCCGCGCCGTCGCGGCCATAGATACTGGCCTTGGCGACAGTCCCGATTTTCGGCCGCAGATTTTCCGGCAACCAGACCAGCGCCTCTCGCGGACCCGACTGGGCAAGTCTGACAACCGTCTGTCCCGCAGAGACGACCTGCCCCGGTTCGCCCAGCGTTTCGACGACCGTGCCGTCCGCATCGGCGACCAGTACCGCATACTCGACTGCGTTTTCGGCGACATTCGCGTCTGCCCTGGCGGCGGCAAGCTGGGCGCTGGCGGTATCGAGCGCCGCCTTTGCCCGCTCGTACTGCTGGGAAGAAACCGCCTGAGACTTGAGAAGAGACGCAAAGCGCTTCTCATCGGCCTCGGCCTGGACAAACGTCGCCTGGGCCGCAATCACGGCGTTGCGTCTGGCGGCAAGCGCCAGCTTCAGATCCGTTTCGTCGATCCGCATCAGCGGTTGCCCGGCTTTGACCTGGTCGCCAAGACCGACATATCGTTCGACGATCTTGCCGGGAACGCGAAAGCCGAGGTCGCTTTCCACGCGCGCCGCGACCGTTCCCGTGAAGCTCCGATCGAATGCGGCAGGGGGCTTGGCCCTGGCGATGTCGACAAGGGGCGGCAGGCTGCGCGGGTCCGCAGCCTCGGCGTTCCTGCTCGCCGACGGCAGCAGGAATACGGCCGCTCCCAGTCCCGAAAGAACGAGAGCGGCGGATATCGAGATAATGATTTTTCGTCTCACAGGTCTGGCCTTATTGCGCATGATGGCGTAAATTAGATTGCAATCTAAATCTAATGTGACTTAGATGTCAATCTAAATCTAAAAGGAAGATCCAGATGCGGGTGAGCCGTGCACAGGCAGAAGAAAACCGGGACAGGGTCATCACCGTCGCAAGCCGTCTGTTTCGGGAGCGTGGTTTCGACGGGATCGGGCTCAAGGATCTGATGAAGGGGGCCGGCCTCACGCAGGGCGGTTTCTACAAGCAATTCCAGTCCAAGGACGACCTAGCCGCCCTGGCCTCCAGGCGTGCGCTTGAGGAGGCCACGCGACGGTGGTCGGATGCCGCCGCGGACAGTGACGATCCGCTGGGCGCCGTTGCCGCATTCTATCTCTCCAGGGACCACAGGGGAGAGAAGGCTGAAGGTTGTCCGATCGTTGCTCTTGGAGCAGATGCCGCGCGTCAGAGCGCAGAGGTTCGAAAACCGTTCGAGGACGGAATTCGGGCCCATTGCGAGGTTCTGGATGAAATGATGGGAGGCGTCGCGGCCAAGGATCCGAGCAGCAAGGCCATGGCAATCCTCTCGATGATGGTGGGGGCCGTAACGCTGTCGCGGCTTATCGCGGACGAGCATCTGTCGGAAGGATTTCTGGATGCCGCCACGGAAGAGGTCAGGCGTATTGCCGCGCGTGATGACGATAATTGAAGGCGATACGGCCTGACCGGGCTTTGCCGATCAGCCCCTTGCATCGCGCTTGAAGCCGAACCAGGCAACGGCGCCCGCGACCAGGATCACAACGACATTGAGCCAGAGCACATCCGTTTCGCCGCGCACAAGATGGAAGGCGAGGGCTGCCAGTTGCAGGACCGTCATGCCCGCCGCGGCAAGGTTTGTAAGCCATGGCAGGATCCGCGATGCGGCCGGAAGAATGATGCCGACGGCACCCAGCAACTCCATGGCGCCGATGAAGGCGATGAGCGATGGCGGAACGTCCATGGTCCAGTGCCAGCCCAGGGCGGAAAGGGCTTGCGGTGTCCGGCTCAGCTTGAGGACGCCGGCATAGGCGAAAAACAGGGCAAGGACTGCGCGTCCCGCCCACAGGCTGATGTTCCAGATCCGCATGAAAGGTCTCCAGGATTTGCGTGGGCATGGCCGTATATGATAGCATTGACTATCGTCTGTATATGAGGGTCATAACTATCATATGGAGTCAAGTGCATGAAGGTCTGGCCCGATGGACACCCGAAGGGAAAGGCGATGGCCAGGCGGCAGAGGGACATCCTCGATGCCGCCAGAGCCTGTTTCGTCCAGACGGGTTACGGGGGAACGAGCATGGACGCGATCGCGGCTGCGGCCGACATTTCGCTCATGACCCTCTACCGTCACGCCGAAAGCAAGGACGACCTGTTCGCCGCCACGATCAGCGATGCATGTCGCGCAACAGACGACGTGGAACGCCGGTATTTTGAATCGCTGATCGCTTTGCCGTTTCGCGAATTGCTGGTCACCAGTGGCATTCACATGCAGGCCAAGTTCTTCCGGCCGGACAATATCGCATTAATGCGGCTGGTGATCGCGGAGAGTTCGGTCTTTCCCCATCTCCTGCAACTCGCCTATGAGGGCATTCCGGGACATTTCGAGAGCCTGGCGGCGATCATCATTTCAGCCAAGTGCGACGCCGATGATGAAGACATCGCGGAAGCCGCCCGCCTCTATATCGATTGCCTGCTGGGGGGCGAGGTGCTGCGCCTGCTGCTCGGACAAGGGGAGCGCCCGGACGCGGATCAGCGCCGCAGGGCGGAACGGGCAGCGGATGTCGTGCTGGGTATGCTCGAGGCAGGGCCGGCTTGCTGAAATGCAGTCCATGAGGTTGCACAGGCAATCGCTCTCCTGTTCCTGGCCCGTCCGGCGCGCCGCGCCGGATCATGTGGCAAACCAGCTGGCAATCAGAACCATTGTAAAGCTCAATCCGCCCAGGAGCGCGGCAAGCAGGAATGCGGAGGAAAGCAGAATGCCCAACAGGCGGAATATGGTCTTGCGGGTCATGTCATCATCCTGTTCTGACGGAGTTGGATTGTTCGGCACGATGGAGACCGGACATGTCCATGCCCCGGATTGCAGAAGCATTGCGCCCGGCCGTTTGGTTTCCGCAATCCTGTTGCAATCCTGATGATGGAGAGGTCTGACAGGGAACCCGCGGAGAGACGATGAGACTGCTGCTGATCGAGGACGAGAGAGAACTGGCGAATGCGCTGTCGGCGGCGCTTGGCCAAAAGCAGCGGCGCCGGTCTCGGCCTCAGTCTGGTGAAGCAGATCGTCGCAAATCATGGCGGTGAGGTTGTCATGCAAAGCGGTCCCGCCGGGACAGAGGTGACGATCCGGCTTTAGAGCTCGTTTCGATCTGAATGGATCAGGTCAGCGCTCTATCCATGTTGAAGTCCCGCAATCCGTTCGGAACCGGTTTCAGGAGTGACCATGATGGCGAGTGAAAAACGAAACGATCTCGATCGAACCGCGACAGCCCCGGACGGCAGGCATCTTCCGCTGAACCGCAGGGGCTTTCTCGCCGCCGCGCTGTCGGCGGCGGTCGCGTCCGGCGCGTCCGGAGTCAGCCCGGCCCATGCCGGCGGCCCCCCGAGGCCGCAAGGACCGCCGGTGACGACATATGCGTGGGAATACGCCTATGTCTACGCCTATGGATAGTGCGGGACGACCGGTCGATATTGTGGACCGGTCGTCCTGTCGCCGCGCCGATGACGGCGAGACCGTCTGTTGCGTGGCACCATGCATGGGCGCCCGGCATGACGCTGCCGTCACGCTTCGGCTCTGCCCTTTCTCCTCAGTGTGATCTGCGTCAGGAGTACGCCAGAGAGACACAGCAGCGCGCCCAGGACGAGGGACAAGGTCACTTGATCTCCCATGGCGACGACGCCGAGCGCCATGGCGACCACGGTCTGCAGGAGCGCGAAGGGCGCGACCCGCGACATGGGCAGCCGCCCGAGCAACCAGAACCACAGCGCGAACCCGACCCCGGCGCCGAGGAGCGTGGCATAGGCGAGCGAGCCCCACGCCGCCAGATCCGCCTGGCGGACGGCCTGCCACTGGCCCGTTTCCAGCAGCGACGAGGCCAGCAGGGTTTCGGGCACGGTGAAAATCGAGAGCCAGGCCATGAGGCGCATCGGCGGGATCGGCCCGAGGCGCTTGGCCAGCACATTGCCCAGGCCCTGCGCGGCAGCGCCTCCGAGCACCAGCAAGGCTGCGGCAACCGGAACGCCGGCGCCGGGATCGGCCATTGCCAGCGCCACGCCGAGAAAGGCGATCGTGAGCCCGAAAAACACCTGCCCCGTAGGTTTCTCGCCCAGCAGCGGCCAGGCGAACAGCACGGTGAACGGCGCCATCAGCTGCGCCATGACCGCGGCGATCCCCGCCGTGCCGAGGTGGATCCCGGCGAAGGTCAGGCCAAAGCACAGGCCCCCGAAGAACACCGAAATCACCGCGCAGGCCAGAATTTCGCGTCGGCTCGCGCCGCGCGCGAAGGGCAGGAACAGCACCGCGACGCCGGCGAAGCGCAGGGCAACGAAGAACAGCGGCGGGAAGCTGTCCACCCCGACCTTGGTGGTGACGAACTGAATTCCCCAGATCAGCGGGACGAGCAGCGCCGCGCCCAGTTCCTTCGCGCTCATCGTGCTGCCAGCCCGGCGGTGAATTCGGCGAGCTCCCGGTTGAAGCGCGCCGGGCGCTCATAAAACGGGGCATGACCGGCGCCATCGTAGACGGACATCCTGGCCCGTGGGTTCAGATCCAGGACGCGGCGCGACATCTCGTAGCGAGTATGCTGTTCCTCGTCCCCCCAGCTCAGGAGCAGTTCGGGCAGTTGCGCCCAGACCGTGTCAAGACCCTCGCTTTCCAGCATGACGACGGCTTTCTGGACCGCCCGTGGCACCATGCCGTTATAGACCAGCATCTGTTCCAGATCCGCTGGATCGGGCGGCGTGGCAAAGCAGGACTTCAGAAAACTCGCATAGGCCTTAACCCGTTCGGCAAGGTCCTCCGACCCGAGCGGTCCGGCATGGTGCAGAGCGGCGATGCCCAGAAGCGCGGGGTCCAGCCGGGTCACCGCCCCCACGAGGTTCACGCCGGCAACATGCGCCGCGCCGTGGTGACGCAGGAAATAGCCGGTGATCAGCCCGCCGAAGGACCAGCCGACGATCACCGGCCGGCGGAACCCGGCCGCATCGATCACGGCCTTCAGGTCATCGGCCCAGCGTTGCGGATCGGAATATCGGCCAGTCTCGTCGGGGCGAGAGGAATCGCCGTGTCCGCGAAGATCGTAGCTCAGGATCCTGTGGGTTTCCGCCAGCGTGCCGCCGGTCTGCCGGATCCAGCTCAGCCGGCTTTGACCGAGCCCGTGGACGAGGACGATTTCCTTGCCTTCCTCCGGGCCGTGAAGCGCTGCGGAAAGGGTCAGCCCGTCGGATGTTTCGACACGGAAACTCCGGGCGGTGAAGGTGGCGCGAGTGGTCGCATCAAGCATAGTGATAAATCCAATCTATAGTGATCGCTAAACAAATACAGGCTTGCGCGGAGGCGTCAAGATATGTTTAGTGATCACTATGGAAAAAGAATCCCAACCCACGCGTGGCCGCCGTCGAGGCTTCGACCGCGACGAGGCCGTCGATATGGCGATGCGGCTGTTCTGGCGGCATGGCTATGAGGGCGTGTCGATCAACGATCTGACCGGCGCCATGGGGATTGCGCCGCCCAGCCTCTATGCCGCCTTCGGCACCAAGGCCGATCTCTACCGCGAGGCGCTGCAGCGCTATACCGACCGGCCGGAGACGCAGTTTCATCCCGAGCCGAGGGGTACCCTTGCCGAAACCATCCGGCATCTGCTGGAGACGGCCGCCGATGCTGTGACTTCGCCCGAAGGCGAGACTGGCTGCATGGTTTCGACGGGTCTGCTGGCCTGCGGCGAGGCGCATGCGGATCTTGCCCAAGAGGTGGCGGCGATCCGCAAAGGCATGCATCCGCAACTCGTCGCGCTACTGAAACGTTGGCTTGCGCCCCGGAACGCGCAGGCAACCGCGACCTACCTCCTGACCCTTATGCAAGGCATGGCGATTCAGGCCCGGGATGGCGCCGACCGCGCGACGCTCCAGCAGATCATCGAGATTTCCCTGTCCGGCCTGCCCGGAAACGAAGCGGCGAAGCCTGACGCCTGATCCCTGGTATGAGCCTGCGGCCCCCTTGCCGTTCCTTCTCCTGTCTCGCCCCTCTCGCGGGGAAGGCCGCATCGCGTCAGAAAGAGGTCATCGCCGAAGCCATGCCTCCGCAATATCGATGCGCACAAGCGATAAGTCGTTGTTAAAAGACCCCCTTGCGCAGACATAGCGGCCGCGCGGCGCAGGCTGGACTTCATTTGGTTGATCGAACCCCTTGACCGGTCCGAAGTTGCCACCCATATAGTTGAGTATCTACTCACTCAATTATACGGCAGAAAATATGGCGCGTCCCCTCAGTGAAGAAAAGCGACAGGCACTGCTTGACGCCGCGGCCGAGCTGGTCGCCAGCCTGGGCACCGGCGCGTCCACGGCCAAGATCGCAAGGGCGGCGGGCGTTTCCGAGGGGACGCTGTTTACCTACTTTCCAACCAAGGACGATCTGCTCAACCAGCTCTTCGTCGCAATCGAAACCGATCTTACGGAGACGATGCTGGCGCCTTATCCCGCGGACGTTTCCGACAGGGAGCGGCTCTGCATGGTCTGGAACCGTCTGATCGACTGGGGCCTGGCACATGCCACGGCGCGCAAGGCGCTCCGCCAGCTGAAGGTGTCGGGTCGCGTGACGGCGGAAAGCCGCAATCGCTGCCATGCCATGCAGCGGGATGCGCGAACCATGGTGGAGGCATGTCTCGCCGGCCATGCCGCGCCCGACAGGATCGGTTTCTACATCGATACCATTCTCTTCGACCTGGCCGATATCAGCATCAATGCGATCACCGCCAGACCGGAGGAAAGCGCGACCATCCGTCAGGCCGGGTTCGACCTGTTCTGGAAGGGGTCTGCCGCCTGAGTTTTAACCAAATAATGAGTATGTAGTCACTCATGGAAAGGAACCGAAAATGACCAGCAGCAAGGGCTTCACCGAAGCCGATGTTCCGGATCAGTCCGGCAAGACCTTCATCGTCACCGGCGCCAATGCCGGCGTCGGTTTCGAGATCGCGCGGGTGCTCGCCGCAAGGGGCGCGCGCGTCCTGCTTGGCTGCCGCGAGCAGTCCAGGGCGCAGGATGCCATTGCCCGCATCAGGAGGATCACGGCGGATGCCGATCTCGTGTGGTTGCCGCTCGATCTCGCCGATCTGGAGAGCGTTCGCTCCGCAGCCGCGATTGCCATGGAGGAGAAGCGGATCGATGCGCTCGTCAACAATGCCGGGATCATGGTTCCGCCGCTGACGCGCACGAAGCAGGGGTTCGAATCGCAGTTCGGCGTCAATCATCTCGGCGTGTTCGCGCTCACCGCGCTGCTTCTGCCCAAACTGGAGCAGACGCCGGGCGCGCGCGCGGTCGTGACCTCGAGCGTCGCGCATCTGAAGGCCAAGATCGACTGGGACGATCTGAATGCCGACAGGAGCTACATCAAGAATGATCGCTACGGCGCCAGCAAGCTGGCGAACGCGCTGTTCTTCTTCGAGCTGGATCGCCGCCTGCGCGCGGCGAATTCGCCCGTCACCGTGGTCGGCGTCCACCCCGGCATCGCCGCAACGAGCCTTGGCCGTCACATGGGGATTGCCCGGCTTGCAGGCCCGATCGTCGGCCTTGTGCTCAACAGCGCCGACAAGGGCGCATGGCCGGCGCTTCTGGCCGCGACCGGAAAAGTGGAGCCGGGCGGCTATTACGGTCCCGCCGGGTTTGCCGGCATTCGCGGTGTCGCCGGCAAGGCAAAACGCGCGCCGCAAGCGCAGGATCCCGCACTTGCCGGGCGGCTGTGGGAGGTTTCGGTGGCAATGACGGGGATCGATCCCGGTCTCCCGGCCGCCTGATGTCACGGGCGGCGCGCCATCGCGCCGCTTCGTCTTACACTTCAACTGAAAATGGTGATCATATGTCTGAAAAAATCTGGTTTATCACAGGGGCCTCACGCGGTTTCGGCCGCATCTGGGCCGAAGATGCGCTCAAGCGGGGTGACAAGGTCGTTGCAACGGCGCGATCGCTGGACGCCGTCGCGCCGCTTGCCGATACATTTGGCGATGCCGTCCTGCCGCTGGCGCTGGACGTCACAAACAGCGACCAGGTAGCCGAAGCCGTCGCCAGGGCGCACGCGCATTTTGGCCGTCTGGATGTGGTCCTGAACAATGCGGGCTATGCGCTCATCGGTGCGATCGAGGAAGGGAGCCTCGACGAGGTTCGTGCCGAGTTCGACACCAACGTCTTCGGCGCCCTCTCCGTCATCCAGGCGGCCCTGCCGTTCCTGCGGGCGCAAAAGAGCGGCCACATCGTCGGCGTCTCGAGCGTTGCGGGGGTCTATGCCGGCGCGATCACCGGCTTCTACAACGCCTCCAAATGGGCGTTCGAAGCGCTCCACGAGAGCCTGTCACAGGAAGTCGCGCAGTTCGGCATCAAGGTCACGATGCTGGAACCCGGTCCGTATGCAACGGACTTTTCGAGCCAGTCCTCGCTGAAGCTTACCACCGGCCTCAATGCCTATGCGGAAACGAGAGCGCAGGCGTTTGCCGGCGGTGCGACCACGAATTTCGGCGATCCTGCCGCAACCTCGACGTTGCTGTTCACGGTTGTGGATTCGGCGGAGCCTCCGCTACGCATCTTCCTTGGCACGGAAGGGCTGTCAGTGGCGCGCGCGGCCTATGCCGAGCGTCTTGCCTTGTGGGAAGCCTGGGAGGAGGTTTCGAATGCGGCCCAGGGCGCGCCCAGGAAGAAAGTCATCGACCTTTGACCGGGATGTAAAACGAGGCCGGAGCATTGCCGCGCCGGCCTCGTGCAGGCAAGGGCGAACCGGCTGCCGCCGTCGCGCTGCGGCCGGAAATCGGCTGATGGAGCCGGTCATACCAAGGACCGATGATTAGAACCCATATGACCGGAGCGATTTTGAAAGCCGGCTAGGCGAAAACCGCAGTCGTAGCATAGCTACGGCGAGGATTTTCAACGACGCGGGCTTTCAAAAGCGCCCGGCCCTGAAAGGGTGCGGCTGGAATGGCCCCCGAGGGCGTCAAAATCCTCGCGCGATGCTCCAGCATCGCTCTGCGGTGTTTTCCTACTCGGATGGCCATTCCAGCGCGCATCATATGGATCCTAATCATCGGTCCTTGGTATCAGGCAGCGCGCCGCCCGGCGCTCGGTCAAAGGGCGTGCGGCAGGACGTCGAACATGTGCATGACGGGCGGTGCGGCGAGCAACGGCGCGGTCAGCGGCCGGTTGGCCGCCATATGCGACGATGCCCGGTGCGCGGCGAGCGCGGCCTCGTCCTCGTAGATTTCGATCAGCGTGTAGCTGTCGGCAAGGGTGCGCGACCTGAACAGTTCGTACAGGCGATTACCCGGTTCGCTGGCACGCACCGCGGCGGCCTGAGCGGCAAAGAGGCGCTCGAATGTCGCCGCGTTGCCCGGCGTCACCGTGAGTTCGACCATCATCCCGATCATTGTATCGCCTCGCATCTGTAGCTGGACGGAAGCCCGGCCCCGCCGCGGGGCCGGATCCAGTTTTCAATCATCATGCCTGCGACAGAAACGTCTGCGTGGTGAAGGCGTTGGCATAGAAAGGTGCGATCTCGGCCACGAAATCGTCCTGCTGCTTGCGGGTATAGCCGGATGACGCGTCGTAGATGACGTTGGTGTTGTAGCCGAGGTCGTGCGCGTTGCGCATCGAGGATTCGACGCACTGGCGTAGCGAGAAGCCGGCGAGATAGATGTCGAAAATGCGGTTGTTGCGCAGATAGCCATCGAGCGTGGTTCCGACGAAGACGCTGCTGCCGCCGGCGCGCTCGCGGACGACATGCTCGCCCTCCGCAGGCTCGAAGCCGGGGAAGAAATCGGCTTGCTCGCCCAGGAACGAGCCATAGTCGCGCATCATCTTGCGCAGGCCGTATTTTGCCTCGCCCAGGACCTTGAAAGTGGGCTCGAACTTCAGAGAGGCGTGGATCACGTGCATGCCGCGACTCCGGGCCTCTGCGAGGATGAGCTTCGAATTGGCGATGGCGGTGTCGACCTGCTCGAGGTCCTGAAACGACGGATAGATGCCACCGGTCGGCGAAAGCCAGTCGTTGACATATTCGATCAGGATCAAGGCGCTCTTGGATGCATCGGTCATAGTGTAACTCCTTCAGATTTTTTGTGGTGCTAGAACGCCGTGCGTCCTTCTGGACGCACAAGGACGCTCTAACTTATTGAATTTGCGCATCGTTTTTTTCGAGCCGATGCGCTAAGCGGCGATCATCGCGCCGTGCTGGCGCAGGTGATCGCGGAACAGCTCGGGATAGGCGTCGGTCACGGCGTTCCGGACGCTGGGGCGCCCGGCAAGTGCCGCGCGCCACGGCGCCACGCGGGGCAGGCCGGCGAAGATCGGGGCCGCCACTTCCGGGTCGATGATCCCGAAATAGCGGAACAGCGGTGCGTAGACCGCATCGACCAGACCAAACGCGGCCCCTGCGAAATAGGGCCCGTCACCCAGTTCCGCCTCGAGCTTGCTCAGCCGATCGCGGAAGGCGGCTCGTTTGGTGTCGGCGGTCTCCGTGTCCTTGGCGTGGAGGAACTGCCACCCTTCGGCAAAGGTCTGGGTGGCGAATTCGATCCAGGCGCGGTGGCGGGCACGCAGCAATGCATCGTCGGGATACATTGCCGCGCCACCCTGCGTTTCGTTCAGATATTCGCAGATCACCACGCTTTCGAAGAGGATCGCATCCCCGCCGTCGGGCTGGCGCACCTTCAGTACCGGCACCTTGCCGGTCGGCGACAGCGCCAGAAACCAGTCGGGCTTGGCCGACAGATCGATATTGACCCGGTCGAACGCCACACCCTTCTCGAGCAGGACGATCGCGGCGCGCTGCACGAACGGGCACAGCGGGTGGCTGACGAGAGTCAGGTTTTGCGCAGTCATGATAGTGCCTCTCTGTGCGGAGAACGGATCAGAGCGACTGGCCGCCCGATATGTCGAACGTCGTGCCATTGGCCCAACCGAGATCGTCGGACAGGATGGCGGCGACTGCGCCACCGATATCGTCGGGCTCGCCGACGCGGCCGAGCGCGATCGTTGCGGCGACAAAATCGTTGATGTTCTTATCGTCGCGCACACCGCCACCGCCGAAATCGGTCGCAATGGCACCCGGCGCGATCGCGTTGACGCGGATCTGGCGTGGGCCGAGCTCGACGGCCATGAACTTCGTCAGCGTCTGCATCGCCGCCTTGGCCGCGGCATAGAGGCCATAGCCCGCCATCGTCGTGCGAACAAAGGCGGTGGAAACGTTCAGGATGCGCCCGCCATCGGCGATCAGCGGCAGCAGTTTCTGGGTCAGGAACAGCGGTCCGCGCAGGTGCATGTCGACCATCCGGTCGAACTGATCCTCGCTCGCGTCGGCCACCATCGCATAGACGCCTTCGCCGCCATTGTTCACCAGATAGTCGAACCGTTCGACGCCGAAGGTCTTTTCCAGCGTGTCGGCGACGGCGCGGGTGAAGTCGGGAAAGCTTGCCGTGTCGGTGACGTCGAGCGCCATCATCGCCGCCTTTCCGCCCAGGGCCTCGATTTCGTCAACCAGCGTCTGGGCTTCTGCGGCGCTGCTTCGGTAGGTGCCGATAATGTTGACGCCGCGCCGGGCGAGATGCAGCGCCATATTGCGGCCGAGGCCGCGGCTGGCACCGGTGATAAGGGCTGTTTTCGTGGTCATGGTGTATCCTCATTGGATGGTTGTTGTATGAAGCGGCACCATCGCGGCACCCTTCCATTATCCCGAAGATAGGTGATGCCTGTCCGCAATGCCCCTCCGATCCGCTCAAGTTTTTGCCTGATTGTCTCAATCGCCTTGCGGCGTGGATCGGGCGTGCTATGATCTGACCATGACAGACGATCTCAGACCGCATATCGACATCGCGCTGCGCCACGCGCGACCCGGATTGACCGTCTCGGCGATCCCGCGGCTGGAAATCAGCGTGGGCGAGGCGACCACGGACAAGGCCCCGTGCCTGTATCGCTCGATGATCTGCTTCATTCTGCAGGGGTCGAAGCAAGTTGCGATCAACGAGGATCTTTTAAGTTACGATCCCGCGCATTACCTCATCAGCGCACTCGATCTGCCGCTCATCGGCCAGATACTGGATGCCGATGACGGCCAGCCCTATGTTGCGGTGTCGCTGGTTCTGGACCCCGCTCTGCTGGCCGATATTGCCTCGACCATGCCGCAGGTTCGCGACGGCGATCCCCGTGGCATCGGCATTGCGATCAACCCGATGACGGCGCCGCTGCGCGACACGCTGCTGCGGCTTTTGTCCCTGCTCGATACCCCGGACGACATTCCCGTGCTTGCCCCCATGGCGGAACGGGAATTGCTTTATCGTCTCCTTCAGGGGCCGCAGGGGCGCCTGTTGCGCCAGATCGCCCAGCCCGAGGGCGCGCTAGGCCGTATCCGGCGCGCTGTGGGGTGGATCCGGGACAACCAG
Organism: Martelella mediterranea DSM 17316; assembly: GCF_002043005.1. Classification (NCBI taxonomy): domain Bacteria; kingdom Pseudomonadati; phylum Pseudomonadota; class Alphaproteobacteria; order Hyphomicrobiales; family Aurantimonadaceae; genus Martelella; species Martelella mediterranea. The sequence continues at coordinate 2,448,081 of NZ_CP020330.1, forward strand.
AACGCCCGCCTGAGCATCGAGGCGCTGTGCGATGCAAGCGGCATGAGCCGCGCCAGCCTGCATCGCCACTTTCTGGCGATGACCGGCCTGAGCCCGCTTCAGTATCAGAAACAGCTTCGGCTTCAGGAAGCGCGCCAACTGTTGCTGGCCGGGGACCATAATGCATCCGAGGTCGCCTTCGCGGTCGGTTATGAGAGCGCTTCGCAATTCAGCCGCGAATATCTCCGGCAATTCGGAGCCCCGCCGGCACGCCACGTTCGCCAGGTCAGGCAGGCGATCGGTGGCGCCATGGGCTGACCGGGCGCCGTCCGCGACCCGGGTGCTCGCTTCGCTGACAAAATGCGGAAACTTATGAATCACAGCAAAACCGTCTTGGGAATCCTGAATGTCGAGCCGTCCTAGAGCTCTGCTTAAAGAATCGCGCAGTTGAAGAGAGCGCCACCTCTCTCGTGCGCGAACGAGGAGAAATCGCGGCGATGCCCTTTGAGATCGCTGTGAAGCGCTTGGGGCCCGAGCAGGGACTAGAGTCGAGTTGGCTGCTGCGTTAGGTTTCAGACAAGAGGAGTCGAAAATCCCACCTAGCACCCCGGCCCATTCGCGTACGGAGTTTCCGTCGCTGACAAAGCTTAAGTATCTTAAATATAAAGATATTTTTGGTAGCGGAGGAGGGATTTGAACCCCCGACACAAGGATTATGATTCCTCTGCTCTAACCTACTGAGCTACTCCGCCAACCTGCGCACCGTCGGGCGGTGACAAGGGATCCGGCGCTTTGCGCGGGACGGGGCGTTATTAGGGCCTGCGGCAGGGGGTGTCAAGCGTCAAGGGCGGGTTTTCCGATCGGTTTGCGGGAGAGGTTTTCGCGCCCGGCGCGGCAGCTTGATCCGGGGCGGCGATGCCGGCGCAATCTTTGCTCGAAATCTCCGGCGAAAAGGCCTATATGGGCCGGACGAAGGAGCTTATATGGCGATTGAAAACAAAAGCGAGGACTGGCAGGGGCGCTATTCGCCCAGTCTCGAGAGCGTGGAATCGCTGGCGATCGAGGCCTATGCCAAATTGCCCGAGGCGTTTCGGGCGCTGACCGGCGACCTCGTGATCGAGATCGCCGATTTTCCGAGCGACGAGGTATTCGAGGACATGGCGCTGGAAACGCCCTTCGATCTGCTCGGCCTGTTCGAGGGCCGCGGCGTTTCGGAGCGCTTCACCATGGAAACCGGCGAGATGGTCAACCGGATCACCCTCTATCGCCGACCGATCCTCGATTACTGGGCCGAAAACGAGGAAACGCTGGGCGATATCGTCAGCCACGTGCTGATCCACGAGATCGGCCACCATTTCGGCCTGTCGGATGACGACATGGAGCGGATCGAGGAAAGCGTCGACGACGACGCGGACGACGCCCGGCGCTGACGCGCCGGACGCTGTCTCATCAATCCGGACGGATGAAATCGCCGGTCTTGTTGTCCATCACCCACAATTCGCCCGATGAAATGTCGAACCAGGCGCCGTAGAGCTTCAGCTTGCCCTGTTTCTCGGCCTCCTTCACATTCGGGAAGGAGCGCAGATTGGCGAGCGAGTTGCGGATTGAAATCCGCTCCAGCGCGGTCTGGCGCTCGCCTTCCGTCATGATCGAATTGGAGTTGATCTGGGCGGCGGCGGGCTTCAGCAGGTTGATCCACTTGCCGATGAAATCCCCCGGCGACAGCGGATCGGCATTGGGCGAAAGCGCTGCGTGGATGCCGCCGCAGCGACCATGGCCGAGCACCACGATATTCTTGACCTTCAGCCCCTCGACCGCGAATTCGAGGGCGGCGGAGGTGCCGTGATACTGGCCGTCCGGCTCATAGGGCGGCACCATGTTGGCGACATTGCGCACCACGAAAAGCTCGCCCGGGCTGGCATCGAAAATCGTTTCGGGCGCGGCCCTGGAATCACAGCAGGCAATGAACAATGTCTGTGGTTTCTGCCCTTCCTCGGCGAGTTGGCGATAGCGGGCGCTTTCTTCGACATAGCGTCCGGACATGAAGTTCTTGTAGCCATCGAGAAGGTATTTGGGGAAAGAGTCCATCAGTCTGCCGTCCTTCTTCCAAAGCATTTCCGGAGGAAACCGGATCACCGGAAATGCTCTATCTATTGTTTTTAAGCGCGTCCGGACGGAAAACCGGTATCCACTTTTCCTGAACGCGCTCTCAGTGCCGTGTTGGTTCTTCAGCTTCTTTTACGTCGCCGGGACGGATGCATCAATTGACGAAGGCCAACTTTTGCGAATGGCGCCCGCAGACTTTGCGCATCCTTTTCCGGCATCAACTCGTCAGCGCCTTCGCGCACCGCGCGCGTCAGGGTTTCGAATACGGAAGCGGTCGATTTTTCAAGCGCCTCGGCCGGCGGCTTGCCGGCGAGCCTTGCGGCCAGAAACAGCGCGGAAAACAGGTCGCCGAGCCCGTTCGGCGGATTTTCGACGCGCGCATGCTCGGCAAGCAGGGCCTGTCTGCGATCGACGAACAGCGCCGCCACGCCCTGCTTCAGCATCGAATGGGCCGAGGTGACCACGACTTCCGCAGGACCGAGCGCAAGCGCGGCGTCGATCGTCGCCGTATTGTCCTCAAGCGCGCGTCCCGCAAGCCATGAAAGTTCGAATCGGTTGGGGGTCGCGATATCGGCGAGCGGCAGAAGCCGGTCGCGGATCGCGATCGCGGTCTCGTCCCCGACATAGAGCCCGCCCTCATCGCCGATCACGGGATCGCAGAGATAGAGGAGATCGGGATTTTCGGCGCGCAGGCCTTGGACCAGTTTTGCGATCCCTTCGGCCTGGCCGGCATTCGCGAGATAGCCGCTGATGACGGCGCGAACCTCGCCGCGCCAGCGGCTTTCTCCGAGTTCGCGCAGCGCCGTCGCGAAAGCCTCGCCTTCAAATTGCAGCCGCGTCGCGCGCCCGTGGCCGGGGTGCCAGGGCAGCACGACGGTGGGCACGGACCATGTGTTGTGACCAAGCGTTTCCAGTGCAAAGACGATGGCGCGGTTGCCAATCTTGCCGCGCATGACGTAGCTTGAAATCGCGATAACGGCGCCATCAGGCATTTCGAATGTCATATTGGGCCCTGTTGGTGCCTGGGGTGAATGCAACCCCAACGATAAAACGGCGAAATTGTTTTGCCATTCGCCTCAATTACGCTCTAAATCGCCTATTGGAGCAAGCTGTCAAGCGCCTGTCATGGCCACAGCGTTTAACGATATCCGAATGGCGCGAAAAATCGCCCAAAATAGCGGCTCGATCCGCTGACATAAAATAAGCTGGAGGAAACATGGACACCAAAGCCGACCAGAAGCGCAAGTCCCTGATGCAGCAGGCCGAGCGCCTCGCCAGGGAAAGCAACAAGGCTTACATCAATCCGGCTTTCATGTTCGACCATGCAAGTCCCGAGGATCTGGAGCGTTACACACCCGAAGCGATCGCGGCCGCGGCATACCATGCGGCCGATGAGATCGCGGCCTATGACGGCGGCGACGCGCGGGTCACGATCGGCGCGGTCGAAGGCATCGCGCCGGAGGGCATCGCAACCGACGTGATCACGGTCACCGACCGCAACATGCCGTTCATCTATGATTCGGTGATGGCGGAGATCGCGGAATTCACCAATGACTTCATGCTGGCCGTGCATCCGATCCTGGTCGTGACGCCGGGGCAGGCGCCGGTGGCGTTTTCATCGGATATCGAGCATGCAGAAGACGACCGCGTCAGCCATGTCCAGGTCCATGTCCGACAACTGGCGCCGGAAACACGCGCGCGGCTGAAGGCGCAGCTCGAATATATCCTGAACCATGTTCGTCTCGCGGTCGCCGGCTGGCCGGAAATGCTCGCCAAGCTCGAAACCGCGATGCAGGAGATGAAAACCCGCGCGCCGGCCGCACTCGCGGATGCGCGGGAGGAGGCGCTTGCCTTTCTCGCCTGGCTGCGTGATGGCAACTTCACCTTTCTCGGCATGCGCGAGCTTGTCTATCTCAAGGATGCGGACGGCGCGCGGGTCGAGCATGTGCCGGACGCGGCGACCGGCATCCTCTCCGATCCGGAAATGCGGGTGCTGCGGCGCGGCCCCAATCCCGTGGTCTCCACGCCGGAAATCATCGGCTTTCTCGAAAGCCCGAAACTGCTTCTGGTGACCAAGGCCAACACCACCTCCACGGTCCATCGCCGCGCCTATATGGATTATATCGGCGTCAAGCGTTTCGGCGAAAACGGCGAGGTGGTTGGCGAGCTCAGGATCGTCGGCCTGTTCACCTTCACCGCCTACACCCAGTCGGCGGTGCGCATTCCGCTCTTGCGCGCCAAGATCGCCGATGTCACGCGCCGCTTCGGTTACGAACCGAAGAGCCATGCGGGGCGGATGCTGCAGAACATTCTGGAATCCTATCCGCGCGATGAACTGTTCCAGGCCCCGGTGCCGCTGCTTGCCGATTTCTGCGAGCAGATCATGGCGATTGCCGATCGGCCGCGCATCCGGGTGCTGAGCCGGATCGACAATTTCGATCGCTTCGTCTCGGCGCTCGTCTATGTGCCGCGCAACCTTTACGATTCGCGCCTGCGCGAGAAGATCGGCGACTACCTGGCCAGCGTCTACAAGGGCAGGGTGTCCGCCTATTATCCGTCGTTTCCCGAAGGGCGTTCGGCGCGGGTGCATTTCATCATCGGCCGGCGCAGCCTGGACAAGACGCCGGATGTGCCGCAGTCCGAACTCGAAGCCGAGGTGACGCGTCTTGCCGCCGACTGGACGGAACGGTTCAAGGAGCTGACCGGCCCCGGCGCGCCGGAGATCGAGGCCAATGACGCCTACCACGAGGCCTTCTCCCCGGATGACGCCTATGCCGATCTCGGGCTGATCGGCTCCGCGGCGAAAGAGGGCATGCGCATCGATTTCTACCGCGACCGGCATGAGGACGAAGCGGAGGTGCTTCGTCTGAAGATATTCCATGGCGGTTCCCATGTGCCGCTGTCCCGGCGCGTGCCGCTTCTGGAAAATCTCGGCTTCTCCGTCGTCTCGGAGCGGACCTTCGAACTGGAATATGCCGAAAGCGGCGTGGCCGGCAGGGAGGTTGTCCTTCACGACATGGAATTGCTGGTTGCGGGGGATGTCGATCTCGATCTGGAGGGCGATGGCGACCGTCTGGAAGAGGCCTTCATCGATGCCTTCCGCGGCGCGATCAGCAATGACAGCTTCAACCGGCTGGTTCTGCTGGCGAGACTGAGCGGACGCCAGGCCAACGTGCTGCGCGCCTATGCGCAATATCTGCGCCAGGCCGGCGTCAACTATACCGGCGACTATATCGCCAATTCGCTCTGCCAGTATCCGGTGATCGCCCGGGCCTTGTTTTCCCTGTTCGAGACCGCCTTCAATCCGGCGCTCACCGAGGATGCCCGCAGTCAGGGCATGAAAAGCGCCCGCGGCACGATCATGGAAGGGCTGGAGGGCGTGCCCAATATCGATGACGACCGCATCCTGCGGCTGTTCGTCAAGCTGATCGACGCAACGCTCAGGACCAATTATTTCCAGACCGACGAGAATGGCGCGCCGCGCCCCAACCTCGCCTTCAAATTCGCATCGCAGTCGCTTGCTATCCTGCCGCAGCCAAGGCCGTTCCGCGAGGTCTATCTCTACGGCCCGCAGGTGGAAGGCGTGCATCTGCGCTTCGGCAAGGTCGCGCGCGGCGGGCTCAGGTGGTCGGATCGCGGGCAGGATTACCGCACCGAGGTGCTGGGTCTGGTCAAGGCCCAGCAGGTGAAAAACGCTGTGATCGTGCCGGTCGGCGCCAAGGGCGGCTTCTACCCGAAAAACCTGCCCCTCGGCGGCAGCCGCGAGGAGGTGTTCAACGCCGGACGCGAGGCCTACAAGAGCTATATCCGCACCCTGCTGTCGATCACCGACAACATCATCGACGGCGAGGTGGTGCCGCCGAAGGATACGGTGCGTGCCGATGAGGACGATCCCTATTTCGTCGTCGCCGCCGACAAGGGCACGGCAACCTTCTCCGACACCGCCAATGCGTTGGCGCAGGAGGCGGGTTTCTGGCTCGACGACGCCTTCGCCTCCGGTGGTTCGGCGGGCTATGACCATAAGAAGATGGGCATTACCGCGCGCGGCGCCTGGGAGGCGGTGAAGCGGCATTTCCGCGAGATGAACATCGATATCCAGACCACGCCGTTTACCGTGGCCGGCGTCGGCGACATGTCGGGCGATGTCTTCGGCAATGGCATGCTGCTGTCTGAACAGATCCGGCTGGTCGCCGCCTTCGACCACCGCGATATCTTCATCGACCCCGATCCCGATCCGGCAACGGGCTTTGCCGAGCGCAAGCGGCTCTACGACCTGCCGCGCTCGAGCTGGCAGGATTATGACCGGGAGAAGATGTCGGCAGGCGGGATGATCATCTCCCGCAACGAGAAATCGGTGCGGCTGACGCCCGAGGCGGCGGCTGCGATCGGTCTCAAGGCCGAGGAGTATTCGCCGTTCGATGTGATGACGGCGATCCTCAAGAGCCAGGTCGACCTGCTCTGGTTCGGCGGCATCGGCACCTATATCAAGGCCGCCGGCGAAACCAATGCCGAAGTCGGCGATCGCGGCAATGACGCGATCCGCGTCAATGCCAACGAGCTTCGCGTCAAGGTCATCGGCGAGGGCGCCAATCTCGGCGTCACCCAGAAGGGCCGCATCGCCTTCGGTCTGAAGGGCGGGCGCTGCAATTCCGACGCCATTGACAATTCCGCAGGCGTCAACTGCTCCGACGTCGAGGTCAACATCAAGATCGCGCTGGCCTCGGCCATGCGTTCGGGCCGGCTTTCGCGCGAGGACCGCGACCACCTGCTTGCGGAGATGACCGAGGCGGTGGCCGAAATCGTGCTCGAAAACAACTATCTCCAGACGCTGGCGATCTCGCTCAGCACCCGCGAGGGGCTGCAGAGCCTGCTCTCGCTGTCGCGGATGATGGACGTGCTGGAGCGCGAGGGCCATCTCGACCGCGCCGTGGAAATGCTGCCGGACGAGGAGGCGCTGAAGACGCGCCGCCAGGCCGATCAGGCGATGACCCGGGCCGAGACCGGGGTGCTGTTGTCCTACGGCAAGATCGTGCTGTTCGACCAGATCCTGGAAAGCGATCTTCCGGACGATCCCTATATGGAGCCGATGCTTTACAATTATTTCCCGGAACGCATGCGCAAGGCATTCTCCGACGATATCGCCGGCCATCGCCTGCGCCGGGAAATCATCTCCACCGGGCTTGCCAATGACGTCATCAACCGCGGCGGTCCGGAATTCGTTATCAATGCCTGCGACATGACGGCGGCGACGCCTGCCGAGGTGGTCAAGGCCGGTATCATCGCCCGCGACGGTTTCGCGATGGAGGAGGTCTGGGAGGCGGTCCATGCGCTGGACGGCACGATCGACGGCGATGTCCAGAACGCGATCTATGCGCAGCTTCGCTATCTGTTCCGGATCCTGACTCATCTCTTGCTGCGAAACGGCCTTGCCGACGGCGATATCGCCGGGTCGGTCAAGAAGTTGCGTGATGCCTTTTCCCTGTTTGAGGCCGACATCGAGGGCCTGTTGCCCGAGGCGCGGGCCGAATGGCTGGCGGAGCAGGAGGCGAGCTGGCTGCAGGCGGGCGTGCCGGAGGCGCTGTCGCGGCGTCTCGCGCATCACCTGGCGATGATGTTCGTGCCGGAGGCGCTGCAGATCGCAAGCCGCAGCGGCCAGAGCCTGGAAAAGGCCGCCAAGGCCTATTTCGAGGTGACGCGGATGTTCTACGTTTCGCCGCTCTTGTCGGCGGCGGCCCGGATGAGCCCCAGCGACTTTTACGATTCGCTCGCGCTGGCGCGCTCCATGGACCAGATTTCCGCAAGCCGCCGCGATCTTGCGGCCAATGCGCTGATCGGCCATGGCGGAACGGCGGAACCCGTCGAGGCCTGGCGCGAGGCGCATGCCAAGCGGGTGCTGCAGGTCACCGACCAGCTCTCCCGGCTTGCCGCTTCGGGTGATCCGACCATCGCCAAGACGACCGTGGCGGCCGGCCTGCTGGGCGACCTCGCGCGCGATCTTGTCTGATCGCTTGCGAAACGCCTGCCGTCATTCTATCGGATAGTGGCAGGCGTTAATAAGGGGCGACGGGGGTGACACTGGCTGAGAGCGAGGCCGACGGACGCGTGGCGGGCCGGTCGGGCATCCTTGGTTGGATGTTCTTCGACTGGGCGGCGCAGCCCTTCTTCACGGTGATCATCACATTCATTTTCGGCCCCTATTTCGTGGCCTCGCTCGGCGCTGACAAGGTTGCGGGCCAGACGGCGTGGGCGAATGCCGCGACGGTGGCGGGCGTCGTGATCGCGCTCACCGCCCCGCTGGCCGGCGCGCTGTCGGATGCAACGGGCGGCAACAAGCGCTTCATCGGCAGCCTCGCCATCGTCCAGATCGCGGCCCTCTGCCTGCTCTGGCAGGCCGCGCCGGGGACCGGCTATTTCTGGCCGGCGGTCATGATCGTGCTCGCCACGGTGGCCGCCGAGCTTTCGGTGGTCTTCAACGACGCCATGCTGCCCCGTCTGGTCGAGCGGGGCGCGATCACCCGGATTTCCAACGACGCCTGGGGGCTCGGCTATCTCGGCGGCATGATCTTCCTCATCCTGTTCCTGCTGTTCCTGCCCGCCGATCCCGATACCGGCCTCACCATCCTCGGCAATCCGCCGCTATTCGGGCTGTCGGCGGTTGAAGGCGAGCCGGCGCGCCTTGCCGGGCCGCTTTCGGCGCTATGGTATCTGGTGTTCCTGACGCCGATGATCCTGCTGACGCCCGATCACGTGAAAGCCGAGGCGGCGGGAAGGCGGCTGAAGGGCTGGCTTGCGGACTTTTTCGCGACCCTTTTAAGCCTCCGTCGCCGCCCGGCGCTGTTCCGCTTCTTTATCGCGCGCATGCTCTATATGGACGGGCTCAACGGTCTGCTGATCCTCGGTGGCGCGTTTGCCGCCTCCCTGTTCGACTGGTCGATCACCGAAATCGGCATCTACGGCATGATCCTCAACGTCGCCGCCATTCTCGGCTGCTTCTGCGCCGCCCGCCTCGGCCACCGCGTCAGCGCCGGGCGGGTGGTGATCGTCACGCTGTCGATGCTGATTTTCGCGACCCTGGGCGTGGTGTCCACAAGCGTCAACGCTACCGCATTCGGTCTGGTGCCGCTGTCGTCGGCGGATGGCGGGCTGTTCTCGTCCGGGGCGGAAAAGGCATTCCTGTTCTATGGCGTAATCATCGGCCTCGCATTCGGGCCCGTGCAGGCGGGCTCGCGCGCGTTTCTGGCGCGGGCGGTGGATGTCGCTGAATCCGGCCGCTTCTTCGGCCTGTTTTCGCTCACCGGCCGGCTGACGAGCTTCATGGCGACGGCGGGCTTCGCGGTGCTCACAAGCTGGACGGGCTCGCCGAATATCGGCATGGCGAGCCTGCTGGTGTTTCTGGTGGCGGGGCTGGCGCTGTTCGTGCCGGCGGCGGCCGCTGTCAGTGACGGAAGGTCCTGACCCCGGTGAACACCATCGCCACGCCATTGGCGTTGGCGGCGTCGATCACCTCCTGGTCGCGGATCGAGCCGCCCGGCTGGATCACGGCGGTGGCGCCGGCGGCAACGGCCGACAGCAGCCCGTCGGCAAACGGGAAGAAGGCTTCCGAGGCAACCGCCGAACCGCGTGTCATCGGCTCGGGCCAGCCGGTGGCCTTCGCGGCTTCCTCGGCCTTGATGCCGGCGATGCGGGCACTGTCGATGCGGCTCATCTGGCCCGCGCCGATGCCGGCGGTCTGGCCATCCTTGACATAGACGATCGCGTTCGACTTGACGTGCTTGGCGATCGCGAAGGCCATCTTCATGTCTTCCAGCTCGCGGTCGGTCGGCGCGCGTTCTGTGACCACGTTGAGGGCGATCTCGTCGATCATCGCGGTATCGCGCGATTGCACTAGGAAACCGCCGGCAACCGTCTTGAAGTTCATGCCGCGCGCGCGCGGGTCCGGCAGGCCGCCGGTGGTCAGCAGGCGCAGGTTCTTCTTGGCGGCGAGGATTTCACGGGCGGCGTCATCGGCGTCGGGCGCGATGATCACCTCGGTGAACAGCTTGACGATCTCCGACGCGGTCTCGGCATCGAGCGTGCGGTTGAGCGCGACGATACCGCCAAAGGCCGACTGGCTGTCGCAGGCAAGCGCCCGCTTGTAGGCCTCGACCAGCGTCTCGGCCCGCGCCACGCCGCAGGGGTTGGCGTGCTTGATGATGGCGCAGGCAGGCGCCATTTCCGGCGGGAATTCCGCGACCAGTTCGAAGGCGGCGTCGGTGTCGTTGATATTGTTGTAGGAAAGCTGCTTGCCCTGATGCTGGACGGCGTTGGCCACGCCCGGCCGCTTGTCGCCGGTGACGTAGAACGCCGCCGACTGGTGCGGGTTCTCGCCGTAGCGCATTTCCTGGCGCAGCGTGCCGCCAAGCGTCATGTGGCGCGGATTTTCGATCGACAGCGCCTCGGCGAACCAGCCTGAGATTGCGGCGTCATAGGCGGCGGTGCGGGCATAGGCGCGGGCTGCAAGCGTCTGGCGCAGTGCGTAGTGCACGGCGCCGTTGCCGGCTTCGATTGCCTCGCGGACCTCGTCATAATCGGCCGGATCGGTGATCACGGTTACATAGGCGTGGTTCTTGGCCGCCGCGCGGATCATGGCCGGGCCGCCGATATCGATGTTTTCGACCGTTGTCGGATAATCGCCGCCGGCGGCGCGCACTTCCTCGAACGGATAGAGATTGATGACCGCGAGATCGATCCCGGAAATGCCATGTGCGCGCATCGCCGCCTGATGCTCCTCGTCGTCGCGGATCGCCAGCAGGCCGCCATGGACATTCGGATGCAGCGTCTTGACCCGGCCATCCATGATTTCGGGAAAACCGGTGATGGCGGAGACATCGGTCACTTCAAGGCCGGCTTCGGCCAGCGCCTTGTGGGTGCCGCCGGTTGAAAGCAGCCTGATCCCGCGGGCCGCAAGCGCGCTTGCGAATTCGACGATGCCGCTCTTGTCGGAAACCGAAAGCAGCGCGGTTTTCACGATGACGAGATCGGGTGCGGGAATTTTCTTGGAGGCGACAGCCATGGCGATGTCCTTCGGGCGGTCGCTGCGGAGGCCGCAGCGCTGAAATACGGGGATACCTGCGGCGCTTTAGCATGGTGCGCGGCAATTATAAACCGTGCCGAGGCCGCTTTGGCGCGTGTCCACTTATATGAGATCGCCTCAGTCGAGACGTTTGAACTGCCAGGCGATGTCGGCGTGTTCGGCGATCTCGGCGGTGATCACGATCTGGCGCGAGGCCTTGGCGCCCGTGCTTGCGGCAAAGAAGACGTCGTCTTCGAGCTCAGGCGCCATGCCCGGGGCTGTGAACAGCCAGCTTTCATTGTCCGGCGCGGTCATGAAGATCGTGTCGGCGTCCTCCCGCATCGTCCAGATGGACGGATGGAGGTGGAAGCGGATGGTGGCGACATGGCCGTCGCGGGCGAGCGGCAGGGCGTCGTGCGGGCGGCGGAACCGGTCTATGCCGGAAAGCGCATGCCCGTCCCGCGAAAGCGTCAGGCTGCGTTCGCAATAAATCCGGAACCGCGACAGATAGCCGTCATGGCGCATGACGAGACGGTCATCGCCGCGCTCGTCCTCATCCCGTTCAACCGCGATATGGCGCAACCCGCCGAAGGCGACGGGGCCGAGAAAGTCCGAGCGGGAGAACCGGATCGAGGAGTGGTCGTCGATCGTGGCCGTGGAATGGGCGGCGGTGGCGCGCGCCATGCGGGCCGCATCGCTGCGCGGGGAGGCGGGAACGCCGGCATTGACGATGAAGCGGTTCCTGCCCGATGACAGCTCGAAGGCGGTCGCGCCGGCATGGGCGGTTTTCGACAGATGCGCGGAGAGCGGCTTTCCGGCATCGGCGATCAGCACGGTTCCGCCGGCCTCCAGCCGCTGGAAACCGGTATGGGGCAGGGCCTTGAAACCGGCGCTACCGATCTCGTCATAGCGCAGCAATGCGGAAAGCGCGGTCGAGGGCACCCGGCCCGAGCCGTTGAACAGCGCGAGCTCGCCATCGCTGTGGCGGAAGAAATTCAGCGCCGCATAGGCTCGGTCGATGCTGGCGAGCAGGCGTTTGGGTAGCGGCTGTTCGAGATTGATATAGGTCTGCCTAAGCGGCAGAAGACCGAGCAGGAGCCGCAACAGCGCGTCGGGGCAGCGCGAGATATGGCCGCCATCGGGCAGGATCTGGCGGGCAAGTTCGTCATCGAGCCTTTGTCGCGCCTCGGACTTGCGCCGGTCGGAAAGATCGAGGCTGATCGAGGCCATGGCGAGCGTCATGGCGACCTGCAGCTTCAGCTCATCGCGCGCCATGCCGCGATAGCGCCGGCGCAGCAAGCGCTCGTGACGGATGACAGCATCGATGAATCGGCGATAGAAGGCGGCGTCCGCGCCCTTGAGGATGACAGTGGAATGGCAGAGCCAGGCATTGAGCCGCGTTGCGACCGTTTCGGTCGTCCAGCTTGGGCCCGTCCGCGTCCGGTGGCGGCGAAGGAAACTCAGCACCGCGGCGCGCGCGAATTCATTGGCGCTGCTGTCGCGCTGGGTTCTCAAATGCCGGAGCCATCCAAAGCCGGACACGATCCGCTCGAAGGTTGGGCTCGGCATTTCACAGGAAAAGAGCGGTCGGCCTTCCGTCAGCAGCAATTCGCCGGCAAAGGCGAAGCGGCCGGAAACGATGTCCTCACCCTCCAGCGGATCGGCGATGCGCAGATCGGTGGGCGCCACCAGCAATTGCGGCGTTGCGCCGCCGGGCCAGCGCGGCAATGGCAGCGACAAGACGGCCGCCCTGGCGCGCCGGAGGGATTCCTCGGCGTACAGAAAGGCATATCGTGCGATTTCCGCGCCCGGAAAAACCAATTTCAGACCCTTTTTATTTGTTTCGTTCGCCGGAAACCGGCGTGACCCGACCTTACGGGGTAGCGCAAGAGCCTGAACACTTGCTTAACAGGTTGTGTTTCGTCAGTTTCTGCTTACCCGTCTGTCCGTCGGAGCGCGACCGCGTAGAAGCCGTCGAGCCCGGTCTTGCCGTCAAGTTGTGCAGCCGGCGTGGTCCGGATCGCGCCGTTGGCATCGAAGAACGGCGCAAGCGTGTCGGGTCGTCCAGCGGGGAAGGCCGCGCGCTCCGCAGGCGCGCCATCGGCCAGGAGCCGCTCGACGACGGTTTCGCCTTCCAGTGGATCGAGCGAACAGTTGGAGAAGATAACGATTCCGCCGGGGCGCACCAGATCGAGCGCACGCCGGGCCATGGCATATTGCACCTCCGCCAGCTTCTCGATGTCGGAGAAATCCTTGGTCCAGAACACGTCCGGGTGCCGGCGCGCGGTGCCGGTGGACGAGCAGGGAGCGTCCAGAAGGGCGGCGTCGAACGGCACCTCTGGCTGGTATTCCATCATGTCGGCTGCGATCGTTTCGGCGGAAAGCTGCAAGCGCGCGAGGTTCTGCTCCAGCCGCCGGAGCCTGCTTTTGGAGCGCTCCAGCGCGGTCACCTGGCCGCCCTGCATGACCAGTTGCGCGGTCTTGCCGCCGGGAGCGGCGCAGAGATCGATAACGCGCTGGCCCGTGAGATCGCCGAACAGCGTTGCCGGGATCGCTGCGGCGGCATCCTGCACCCACCATTCGCCCTCGGCAAAGCCGTCCATGTCGGAGACCGCGCCGGAGGGCGCATCGAGGCGGATCGTGCCTGTGGAAAAAAGGACCGTGCCGCCAAGCCGCGCCGCCCAGCCTTCCGGATCGGACTTGACGCTGATATCGATCGTCGGCGGCTGAAGCTGGGCGCGGCCGATGGCGTGGGCCGTGTCCGCGCCATAGACGGCGGTCAGCCGCTCCGCGAACCAGTCGGGAATCGGGCTCACGCTTTCGAGTTCGTCCAGGATTTTCGCCTTGCGCCGCGTCATGCCGCGCAGCACGGCGTTGACGAGGCCGGAAAACCGCTTGTTGCGCGGATCGGCATTGGCCTGTTCCACGGCGATATCGACGGCGGAGTGATCGGGCACGTCGAGATAGAGGATCTGCGCGGCGGCGATTGCCAGCACATGCGACAGCGCCCGCGCGCCGCCCGGTAGCGGGCGGTCGAGCAGAGAGGCGATCGCCTGGTCGATCATCGGCTTGTGGCGAAGCGTGGTCAGCACCAGCGCGCGGGTGAGCGCCCGGTCGGCGGGGCCGAGCGCGCGGTAGGCGGGATTGCCGTGTTCGGTGTCGATCATGCCGTCGAGCGGCGTCTTGCGGTCGACCACGGCGGCGAGGATTTTGGAGGCGGCGGCGCGTGCTGCGTAGCCGGGCTTGTCGTTCGGACGGTCCTTATTCGGGGCCGTCCGCTTCATGTCATCATTCAAGACCAGGGACCTTTGAAGGGCGGTTCATTGCCGTTGCCGGTGTTGGGAACCGACTGCGATCTGCGGGTCGCTGTAGCAGGCCGGTAGCTCTGCGTCGAGGTCTGCCCCATGCTTGCGGCCTGATCGCGAAGGGCCGCGATCCGGTTTTCGGTGTTGGGGTGGGTCGAGAACAGATTGTCCATGTTCTGCCCCGAGAGCGGGTTGATGATAAACATGTGCGCCGTCGCCGGGTTGCGCTCGGCGCGTTCATTATGGATCGCCTGGGCGCCGTGATGGATTTTCTGCAGCGCCGAGGCAAGCGCCATGGGATTGCCGCAGATCTCGCCGCCGCGCCGGTCGGCCGAATATTCGCGGGTGCGGCTGATCGCCATCTGCACCAGCGCCGCTGCCATCGGGGCGACGATCATCATCAGCAGAACGCCGACAATGCCGAGCGGATTATCGCGTCCGCGCCCGAAGAAGAAGGCGAAATTGGCGAGCATCGAGATCGCGCCGGCAAGGGTGGCGGTGATCGTCATGGTCAGCGTGTCGCGGTGCTGGACATGGGCGAGCTCATGGGCCATCACGCCCGCAAGCTCATCGCGCGAGAGCATTTTCACAATGCCGGTCGAGGCGGCGACGGCCGCGTTTTGCGGATTGCGGCCGGTGGCAAAGGCGTTCGGCTGCGGGCTGTCATAGAGGTAAACCTTGGGCATGGGCAGGCCGGCCCGGCCGGCAAGCTCGCGCACCATGCCGTAAAATTCCGGCGCAGTGCGTTCGTCGACCTCCTGGGCGCCGTACATTTTCAGCACCATGCGGTCGGAATTCCAGTAGGAGAAAACGTTCATGGCGGCGGCGGCGAAGAAGGCGATCACCATGCCGCTCTGGCCGCCGAGCATATAACCGATGCCCATGAACAGCGCCGTCATCGCGGCGAGCAGCATGGCGGTGCGAACGAAATTCATGTCGAGGTCTCCTGAAGCGACAATGAGGAACTCTTCAGATTGGTTGAAGCTTGCCCTATAATTGGTGCATGGTTGCGCATATATCAATATTGCGGCGACGCAGGGTTTGATTGACGAGAGACGTGGCATGACAGACGGAAACGACGGCAACAGCAACGAAAACGATATCGCCGGCCTGCCATCGGCAGCCGATCTGGCGGCGCTGACGTCGACGCCGGAAAAGCACACCGACGCGCCCGATGCGGCTCTCCGCGACCTGCCCGAGGCTGCGAAACGGGCCCTTTCCGAGGCCGAGGAACGTCGCCGCAACGCCGAGGACGCGGCTCGCAATGCGGCAACCGAGGTCGGTGGCCGTGGCGGGCTCGACCCGGCCCGGTTCGGGGACTGGGAGATCAAGGGCCGGGCAATCGATTTTTAACCATAGGTAAAAATTCCTATTGATGTCACGGAAACAAAGGAATAAATTCCTTTGTCATGAATCGCCTCTTTTTCACATGCGCGCTGGTGAGCGCCGTTTTCCTGTCGCTGCCGCTTGGCGCCGGCGCTGTCGAGATATTCGCCGGGCCGGTGAGCGCGAAGGTCGTGCGCGTTGTGGATGGCGATACGATCGCGGTCGAGGCGCGCCCCTGGCCGGGGCAGATCATCGAGACGCTCGTTCGGGTGCGCGGGGTGGACACGCCAGAGCTTCGCTCGTCCTGCGGGGCCGAGAAGGAAGCGGCCAATATTGCGAAAGACTATGTGATCTCGCTGCTCAACGAGGGCGACCGGGTGGAGCTGCGCGCGATCGCGGGCGACAAGTATTTCGGCCGCGTGGTGGCCGATGTCGGCGTGCCCGAGAAGGGCGATCTCAGCACATTGCTGCTGACCGGCGGCTATGCCGTTCCCTATGACGGCGGCCGCAAGACGCCGTTCGTGTGCCCGTCGTCCTGAGGCTCACGTCGCGTCTGCGTGGGTGAGGATGTTGAGCAGCAGGCCATCGGGATCGCGCACGAAGAAACGGCGCACGCCCCAGGGTTCGTCGGCGGGGCCATAGGCGAGGGCAAGGCCCATCGCCTCCGCACGGGCAAGGGTCTCGTCAAGATCATCGACCTCGATGGAAAGATCGGGCACCGGCGTGCCGGAACCGCCTTCGCTTGCGAAAGCGATCTGGACCTGCGCGCGTTCATCCGACGCCAGGGTGACGATCCAGCCGTGATCCATCACCGGTTCGAGCCCCAGCAGTTCCTCATAGAAGCGGCGGCGCTCCGGGATCGACTGTGTGGCGATGTTGGCGACGATTCGCTTGACGGTCATGTTTCCCCTTCGGCTTTTCCAATTGCGCGCGTGGCCAAAATCCGGTTCAGATCGAAGCCCCTGCTTCATTGAAAAAGTGTAATTTTTCCGGCCGGAATTTCAAGCCGACCTGCTTGCGGCGCATCCCGGCCTCGATCTCCGCGACGCGCACGATCAGGCGGCCGGCGCTGCCGCAATCGACATAGAGAAATGTGTCGGAGCCGAGATATTCGTCGATCTCGACCGTGCCGGTGACCTGTCCCTCGCCGGGGGCCACAACCTCGATATGTTCGGGGCGAATGCCGAGCGATGTCGGCCCATCGCCTGTGCCATCCGGCAGCGCGCCGCCGCCATGGCCTTCGATGGCGTATTTTCCGTCGCCGCCGGTACACGGCAGGATGTTCATCTTCGGCGAGCCGATGAATTGCGCCACGAACAAATTGTCGGGTTTCTCGTAGAGGTCGCGTGGGCTTCCGATCTGCATGATCTTCCCGTCCTTCAGCACCACGATCCGGTCGGCAAGCGTCATCGCCTCGACCTGGTCATGGGTCACGTAGATCATCGTCGTGCCGAGCGTCTCGTGCAGGCGGGCGATCTCGAAACGCATCTCGACGCGCAGTGCCGCATCGAGATTGGACAGCGGTTCGTCGAACAGAAAGCCCTTCGGCTCGCGCACGATCGCGCGGCCAATCGCGACGCGCTGGCGCTGGCCGCCGGACAGCGCCTTGGGGCGGCGGTCGAGATAATCGTCGAGCTTCAGGATTTCGGCGGCGCGGCCGACCTTTTCCTCGATTTCCGATTTCGGGCTGCCGGCGGTCTTCAGCGAAAAGCCCATATTGTCGCGCACATCCATATGCGGATAGAGCGCGTAGGACTGGAACACCATCGAAAGTCCGCGTTCGGATGGCAGTCGGTCGGTCACGTCGTCGCCATCGAGCAGAATGCGGCCGCGGCTGGTCTCCTCGAGCCCGGCGATCATCCGGAGCAGCGTCGACTTTCCGCAGCCCGACGGGCCGACGAAGATCACGAACTCGCCATCGCCGATCTCAAGGTCGATGCCCTTGATGACCTGCAGGTCGCCGAACCATTTTTCCACGTTATCGAGCTTTATGGAGCCCATATCATTCTCCTTCAGCCTGCAGCATGTCGTCGCCCATGGCCCAGGCGAGATGGATGGCCGCCGTCCAGGTGAACAGCTTGCCGCCCAGCCCCTCGCCGGAAAGCGGGTCGAAATATTCGTAGAAGCCGGATTTTTCCACGGCCTTGCGGGTGTCGGCCCGAAGCCGTTCGGCAAGCGCCGTCTCGTCCTTGTCGGCAAGGCCGATTGCGATCATGTAGTTGACCACCGACCAGATCGGACCGCGCCAATAGCGCCGGCTTTCGAACTGCTCGTCGCGCGGGTCCCAGCTCGGAAAACCATAGCTGCAGTTGTCGAGAATGGCGGCGATTTCGGCGACAGAGCGGTTCTGTTGATCCGGCGTGCCGGCATCGGCGTAGAGCGCCATGGCCGAGGCATTGGTGAAGGCGGTCGAGAGCCCGCCAGAGCGCAGGTCCTTGGCAACGAAGCCGCCAACATCCTCGCTCCAGAAGGTTTCGCAGCCTTCCTTGGAATGCTTCAGCCAGCTTTCCGCCTCGTCGCGGATGCCCGGCTCGCCGAATGCGTCGGCGAGTTCGGCAAGGTCGCGGTCGCCGCGCATCAGCGCGAACTGGACGCAGGGGTCGACCATGAAGAACGGGCCGTTGCGGGCGATTTCGAGATGATCCCATCGACATTCCTGACCGAATTTCACGATCGCGAGGTAGCGGTTATACTGCTCCGCAGTTGGCCGTTCGGAGGGGTCGACATGGGTGATGTCGCGGCGCGGCAGGTCGCCGAGGTCTTCGGGCACGGCAACCTCGGCCATGCCGATATCCCAGTCCGGGCAATTGTCGCGGCCGGATTCCCACGGGTGGATGATGCCCACCACCCCGGTTTCATCGGGATCGCGATAGGTGTGGAACCAGCGGTGCCACCGGATGAGCTTGTCGAACAGCGCCTTCGCCCGTGCGCGGTCTATCGCGCCGCCGGTCTTCATCATCGTCAGCATCGCGCTTGCGGCGACCGGCGGCTGGGAGTGGCCGGAGGAGGGAGGGACGGTGTTGGATTTCCACATTTCCGGACCCGGAAAGTAATCCGGGTCGGTCTTGTGGAAGATGATGTGCGGCACCATGCCGTCGGCCCACTGCCCGGAAAACAGCGTCTCGATCTCGACCCAGGCCCGGTCGCGGTCGAAGGTGGCGAAGCCGAGCGCGGCGAACACGGAATCCCATTCCCACTGGTAGGGGTAGAGCCGCGCCGTCGGCACGGTATAGCCGCCCCGGTCGTTCATGCGGAGAATGTCGATCGCCTGCTGCTTGAGGGATGTGTGCATGCTCATCCTTTCACGCTGCCGGCGGTCAGGCCCGCCACCAGGAAGCGCTCGAACCAGAGGAACACGAACAGCACGGGTACGGTTGCAATCACCGCACCTGCCATCAGGTGCTGGCGCGGCACTTCCGAGGAATTGAGCGAGACGACGCCGCGCGAGAGCGTGAACATGTTGATGTCGTCGAGGAACATGAAGGCGAACAGGAATTCGTTCCAGGCGATCATGAAGACGTAGAGCGCGACCGAGGCGAGCGCCGGCAGAGCGAGGGGAAGCGTGATCTTCATGATCACGCCAGGCCGCTTCAACCCGTCCATCAGCCCGGCCTCCTCCAACTCGGACGGCAGGCCACGGAAATAGCCCTGCAGCATGTAGAGCGCGACCGGGATGGTGGTCGCCGGATAGACGATCATCAGCCCGAACAGCGAGTTTCTGAGGCCGATCTGGGAAAAGGCCGAATAGAGCGGGATCACCAGCACGATGGCCGGCACCATGTAGATCAGCAGGATCGAGCGCGACAGGAAGTTCTGGCCGGGAAACCGCAGTCTTGCCACCGCATAGGCGCCG
This sequence comes from Martelella mediterranea DSM 17316, assembly GCF_002043005.1. Classification (NCBI taxonomy): domain Bacteria; kingdom Pseudomonadati; phylum Pseudomonadota; class Alphaproteobacteria; order Hyphomicrobiales; family Aurantimonadaceae; genus Martelella; species Martelella mediterranea. The sequence goes on from NZ_CP020330.1 coordinate 2,467,702, forward strand.
GGCACCGCGAACACCAGCGTGATCACGACGGTGGCGACCGAGACGATCGCCGAATTCATCAGGAACGTGCCGAAATGATAGGTGGTGAACAGCTCGATATAGGAGCTGAACAGGCCGGAAAGCCCCTGCGACAGATCGATCGAAAGATCGAGCGGGTTCGCGACCAGCGATTGCTGGCTCTTGAAGCTCGTCATCACCATCACATAGAAGGGCAGGGCCACGACGATGGTGAACAGCGTCAGCCCCAGCCCCTTCATGAACCGCAGGAACACGACTTCCAGATGATAGCGGCCGATATTGCCGGCTGGCTGGTCGTGGAGGACGGCGATAATCGACCAGGTGAGCGCCGCGATGAAGGCGACGAGCGCCACAAGCTGATAGAGTGTGGTGTAGAGCAGCGACAGGCCAAATGGCTCGCCGAAGGTCACGAGCATCAGCACCGCGAAGATGGCAATGACAATGACGGCCTGAAGCCTTGTGCCGCGCGCTTTTGGCCGGTCCCGGGTCTTCACCGGCGACAGGATGTAGATCGCCGCGCCGATCGCGCCCGCGAGCGACGCCACCCACACCTGCGGCGCGCTGGGCTCGCCGGCGAACAGCGTGTAGATCAGGCCGATGACGACCATCCAGACCGCGCCCCAGAAGGCCCCGACAAGGATGGCGGCGATGAAACCGGTTCCGATACGCATCATCCCTCGTCCTGCGGTGAGAATTTGAAGAACAGCAGCGCGAATGCCAGAAGCACGACGAACACCACCACCGCGACCGCGGCACCCGCGCCGAGATTGGAGACGGCGAATGCCTGTTCATAGACATCGACCGTCAGCGTGCGCGTTCCCGCAGCCCCGCCGGTCAAGAGGAAGATGTCGTCGAACTTGTTGAAGGTCCAGATGAAGCGCAGCAGGAACAGCACCGCCAGAATGCCGACAAGCTGCGGCAGCGAGATGTACCAGAATTGCTGTAGCGGCGTCGCGCCATCGATCTCGGCCGCTTCGTAGACATCGGTCGAAAGCGCCTGCATGCGGGCCAGAATGAACAGGAAGGACAGCGGGAAATAGCGCCATGCCTCGAATGCGATGACCGTCGTCAGCGCCACCGGGAAATCGAAGGTGAAGCCGAACACCGAAATCGGAATGTCGCGCTGACCGAAGAAATCGATCGGCGTGCCGATCATGCCGGAGCGTACCAGCAGCGCGTTGAGCGTGCCCGAATAGGGATCGAGCAGGATTACCCAAGTGAAGGCGACGGCGATGACGGGGGCGACATAGGGAAACAGGAACAGGCCGCGCAGCGCGGTGCGGCCGCGAAAGCTCTGGTTCAAAAGCTGCGCGGCGAACAGGCCCAGAACCAGCGCGCTCGCCGTGCCGAAGACGGTGTAATAAAAGGTGACGCGCAGCACCTTCCAGAAATCCGGCGAGGAAAAGATGCGCGAGAAATTGTCGAGCGTGAACTCGAAATTGGTCAGGATGTTTTCCGCGCTGCCGAAGGCTGCCGGGTCGCTGTCGCGCGGGTTCACCGGCGTCTGCAGATAGGCGGTGTCGGCGATCACCTGAAGACGGATGCTGTCCCGGAATTTCGGCGGCAGATCGCCAAGCGTGCAGCTCACCTGCCGGTCCTCGACCACGCAGCGCTCATCGACGCCGGTCACCGTCAGGCCATCGGGCACGATGTCGACGAAGCCAGCCTCGTAGATCGAGGCATCCTGAGAGGTGTTGCGCAATCGGTATTCGAGTTCGACCGCATCGCCGGCGTTTTCGATATCGCCGCGAATGCGCTCATTGATGTTGAGCTGCGGCGGGCGCAGGTCGGAAAGCTGAACCGGCTTGAACGAGATCCAGAAATTGGCGATCAGCGGCATCAGCACGACGGCGAGCACGATCAGGAAGGTCGGCGCCAGCATGGAATAGGCAAAGCGCATCTCGCGCCTGGCCATGCGGCCTATGGTCTTCGGCGGCCCTTTCGGCGTCGGTTCGGTTGTGTCTGTCATGCAATCGGTTCCGGAGATAGGGTCGACCGGGCGACCGTCAAAGGCCGCCCGGCGGTTTTGCCCTCAAGGGAAATCAGTTGATCGCCCCAAGCTCCGAATTGAGCTTCTCGACGGCCTGCTGACCGTCGATCTCGCCGTCGATATACTGGCGCACGACCTGATTGATGATCTGGCTGTTGATCATCTTGGAGGCGAGCGCGAGCTGGCCTTCCTTCACACCCCAGCGATTGGCGGTTTCAAGACCAGTCACGATCTTGTCCACCGTCGCTTCCGGGTAGAGATCGGCAAGTGGGGCCTTGCGATCAACGCCGACCGGCAGCGTCGCCCATTCCTCGACGAACGCTGTGGGTTCATCCGCGGTGCCGCGACGGACCGGGAACTTGCCTTCCGGCGCCATCGACAGCGTGCTCATATAGCCCTCATCCATCGAGAACTTGATGAAGTCGGCGGCGACATCGATATTGGCGTCCGCGGTCACGCCGAGATAGCGGATATCGGCCCAGGCCGCACCATCCGGATTGGAGGGGCCGGAGAAGGTGGTAACGACATCGGTCTTCTGCGCCAGTTCGGTGGAGGTCGGGTCGTCATTGATGGTCGGCGGCGCGCTGTCGCGCAGGCCCGCAAGCTCATCGAGGATGAAGGGCGACCAGATGATCATCGCCGCCTTGCCGTCGAAATAGAGCGAGCGCGACTGGTCCCAGTAGAGTTCGCCGGCGGGCGATGCATCGGCCAGCGTCTTGTAGAATTCCAGAACCTCGATCGTCTTCGCCTCATCCAGCGGCTTGAAACCGTTTTCATCGACCGGCGTCACGCCGTTTGCGAGGAAGACATGCTCCAGCACCTGGCTCATATAGTTGTCGTCGATCTTGGTGGCGGCGACGAAGCCGTAGATTTCCGGCGGATTGTGAAGCGCCTCGATCGCTGTTGCGATGTTCTCGTAGGAATCCGGCGCGGCAAGGCCGTTCTCGTCGAACAGATCCTTGCGGTAGATGATCATCTGCGTCCAGCCATCGACTGGCACGGCCGCGGTCATGCCCTCGAACTGCGCCATTTCGATCGCGCCGGGCGCGAAGGTGTCGATGCCGAGATCGTTGACGATCTCATCGTTGATTTCGACGTCCAGAATGCCGGCTTCGGCCCAGGGCAGGACATATTGCACGGTGTGGTAGATCACGTCGGGAAGGTCGCCGGCGGCAAAGGCGGCGGTGGCGCGGGTGCCGAGATCGGTCTCGGTTACCGGAATGACCTGAACCTCGTGGCCGGTCGCTTCCTGGAAGGCGTCGGCGATTTCCTGCTGCTTGGCAAGGCGCTCCGGCTGTTCCTCGGTGGTCCAGAAGCGGATCGTATCGGCCTGCGCCATGGTTGCGGTGCTGGCGGAAAGCGCCAGAGCGGCGGTCAGTTTGCTCAAAGTCGACATATAAGTCCTCCCTCATTTTCAACCGGCGGCGTGCCGGTGCCGAACTCCTGCGGGGCAAAAATGCGATCGACCGGGGCGGCCCCTGTCCCGGTGTCGTTGGCAAAATCCATCATATGCGGCCCGAAGCACCGGGTCGGCGTTTCGCTTTGAAAAGCAGACTTCACCGAAGGTGAAGCACCCTCCCTAACGCGTTGGGCGCGTCTTTTGTTGCACAAAAAATACGCCTGACCGCTTCTTAGGCAAAAATGTAGCGCCGAAAGCGACACGGGGTCAAGACGCGGCGGCATTTCGGCCCTTTGCCACTTTGGTCTGATGGGGCTTGGGACCGACGCCCGCGCGAGGAACAAAGCCACGGGCCGCACGTTGGCTCACTGTCTATCCACGCAAAACAGGATTGGGGAACGTCGTATGGTGAAGGGCGCGAGATGGCTGAAACCGCTGGCCCGCACGGGCTATTTTGCCCGGGGCATGGTCTACACCATCATCGGACTGTTCGCGTTGCTGGCCGCCATCGGCTCCGGCGAGAACAAGGATACCAAGGGCGCGCTGGAGACACTGCTGGGCCAGCCCTTCGGGACGGTGCTGATTGCGCTGTTGATCATCGGTCTTGTCAGCTATGCGGTCTGGCGGCTGTTCCAGTCGGTCATGGATCCCGATGAGCACGGCACCAAGCCGACCGGGCTTGCCGTGCGCGCCGGGCTTCTGGCCAGCGCCTTCACCTACACGCTGCTCGCCTTCTATGCGCTGTCTCTGATTGCGTTTTCAGGCTCCGGCGGCGAAGGCGGCGGGCAGTCGCCGGCGCAATATATCGCCGGTTTCATCGGCTCGCGGCCCGTCTCGCTCGGCCTTGCGGCGATCTTCGCCGGCGTTGCGATCGCCCATTGGGTCAAGGCGGTCAAGCGGAAATACGCCGATCACCTGAGGGCGTCGGAAGAGGTGATGGCCTATGTCCATCCGATTTCGATCGCCGGGCTGACGGCGCGCGGCGCCGTGTTCGCGATTTTGTCGGTCATGTTGGTGTTTCGCGGCCTCACCGCCGACGATGCCTCCGGCACGCCCGGCATCAAGGAGGCCATGGAGTTCATCCAGGGGCTCCCCTTCGGCGCCATCCTGCTTGCCGCCATGGGCGCCGGCGTCATCATGTTCGCCGCCTATTCCTTCGCGGAAGCGATCTGGCGGGAGATCAATATCGAGGATGCTTGAGGCGGGGGAGGCCTCTTGTTCTCTGAAGAGCAACTATCGGAGACCGGAGCGTCCGTAGCTCGCAGTTTGCCGCCAAAGCTATCCTTTCTACGGGCGTCATCCTCGGCCTTGTGCCGAGGATCTAACCACGCTCCCACACGAGCGGCGTTGGCGTCTTGTAATAGGTTGTATTCTAACTGACTTTTCGTCCGACACGCTTGTCGTGTTGATACGTGCTTAGATGCTCGGGACAGGCCCGAGCATGACGGCGGTGAGTGGGGCGAGCTTGGCCAACATTCTGAAAGCATACACGCTCTATTTGCTTTCGAACTCGGTCGGCGCGGTCTCGCTGAGAAGGTCGCCGCGGCCGCGAGACCGGCGCTCCCGTTCCATGCGCCGCTGGAGGCTGGGGTCGATATCGGTGTTTTGCGGAATGCCCGTTTCTTCTCGGACCTTTTTGGGAGCGGGTTCAACCGGCTTTTCCTCGGTGCCGGAGAAACCGGAAAGCGCCGATTTGAGGTCGTCATCGTCGAAGCGCAGGCGATAGATCGGCTCCGGCAGCGAGAAGCCGTTGGACTCGAGCGCGCGTTTCACCAGCCGCATCGCCTCGGACCGCGCCTTGGCCCAGTTGGTGCTGCTCTGGTCGATCCAGCCGACGAAATAGAGCACTACATTGGAATCGCCGAGTTCCTCGATCCAGGCATCGGCTTCGGGGTCATCGAGAATGAAGTCCTGCCCCGCGATGGTTTCAAGCCCGATCTTCAGGGCCAGGTCGAGATCGCTGTCGGCGCTGACGCCGAGTTGGAAGGTGAAGCGGCGCTGCGGATTGACGGTATAATTGGTGATCGCGCTCTTGAACACGGTGGCGTTGGGAATCCGGATGTGATTGCCGTCGACTTCCATCAGGATGGTGGCGCGTGAGGTCAGGCTGATGACGAACCCCTCGAAGGCATCGATCTTGACGAGGTCCTTGGGCCGGAATGGCTGGCGGATGGAAAGCAGGATACTTGCAATATAATTCTCGACCGTGTCGCGCACCGCAAAACCGACGGCGAGACCGACAATGCCGGCAGCGCCCAGCAGCGTGCCGAGCAGGGCGGTTGCGCCGAGAATATCGAGCGCCAGGACTCCGCCGATCACGAAGAACACGATCCGGACGACCTGACGCAGAAGATCGGCGATGAAGGCGTTGGGCGCGATCCGCGACCACGGCCAGCTTCGCGATGCGAGATAGAGGCCGAAAACGATGACGATGACGCAGACGACGAAGGCCACCAGCAGCAGCGGCAGGTAGCTCAGCGCCTGTGCGGCCCGGTCTTCCAGCCTGTCATAGACCGGCTCCAGCCGTTCGCCGAGCGAGGTTTCCACCATGATCCGGCCATTGACGGCGACGACGCCGTCAAGGCTGCCGGCAAGCTCCCTGGCGCGGCTTGCAAGCTGGGCCTCCTGAACTTCGCCGCCAAGCGTGACAACGCCATAGTGCACGGAAACGTCGACCGTCGACAATCCCTCGATCTGGCTGAAAATGCCCTCAAGCCGGTTCCGGATCGCGGTGTCCGCGGTGGCATCGGCATCGCCCGGCACAGTCCGCGCGCTCTCTGCCTGCGTGGGTTGTTGCGCCAATTGTGCGAGAGAGGGAGACGCCGGGGAGAGCAGGATCAAAGTTGCAATCGCCAGGCGTCGGAGAAGCGTGACGCATCCTGCGGTGCGTCCGCCAGTGCAAAACGACAAAAACCCGCGGGCGCGCCGCGGGAGGGTAGGAAAAAGGGCCCGGTGCGGGCCCTTTTTTGTGGCGTTGACTGCCATGCTTACGGCTGCGTGCGGCGGAAGAACGGGCCGCGGAAGGCCGAGATCGCAATGCCTTCGTCGCGGTGGTTGCCGCCGGCAAGAGCCGCAAACCATGCGCCTGCCGCACCGAGAACAGCGCCGGCGCCGGCCGCGAAGGCGGTGATCGTGGAGGCCGAATGCATCAGCTGCATCATTTCGGCGCTCACGTCCGGATCCGCAGCGGCAGGGGCTATCGCGGACGAGATCGCCGCCGAAAATCCGGCCGCAAGGCCCATCGCCACGGTGGCGAGCGCCCAGACAACGATGCCGTGAATGCCGTCGCGGAATTCGCTCTCGTCCGCGGTGCCATCGCCGAAATGCGAGCGCATGCGGCCCGCGACGTAGCCGCCGGCGCTGGCGCTGGCGAAGGGGATGAGAACCAGCCACAGGCCGACGAGGAAGATCCCCCAGGTGAGGCCGTCTTCAAGCGTAGGGTCGGCGGTTGCGAGACCGATACCGGCGCCGAACTGCGTCAGCACCACGGTCAGCGCGCCGGCAACAACTGCGCCGGCGAAAATGGCGCCCCATTCGATGTATGAAACGCCCGGCCTTGCGGCGGCGGTGGTTACGGGTTTGTGATCAATATCACTCATGATCACGCCAGCCCAAGAACGGACAGGATGAACATGACGACCACGATCAGTCCGACGAGATAAATAATACCACTCATTTTTCTGCTCCGATTGAAATTGATATCCGGTACAACGGCTTGACGCCGCGAACGTTCCGCAACCGGCCTGTTTTTTCAGGTCGGCGCATCGATCCCAGGTCGTGGCTGGGCTCGGGAACGGCCTTTTTCGAAGGGAGAAAGTCGGAAATCTGCAAAACGCCCGTGGACCGGGGCGGAGAGTTTCGCCACTTTGCGGCTGAGGAAAGCACTATCGGGAGAACAATGAAAATGTCGCATCGCCGCCTGCGTTCACAAGACTGGTTCGACAATCCGGACCACGCGGATATGACCGCGCTCTATCTCGAGCGGTTCATGAACTACGGCACCACGCCGGAGGAACTGCGCTCCGGCAGGCCGATCATCGGCATTGCCCAGAGCGGCAGCGACATTAATCCCTGCAATCGCCACCACCTCGATCTCGCGCGCCGGGTGCGCGATGGCATTCGCGACGCCGGCGGCATCCCGATCGAGTTTCCCTCCCATCCGCTGTTTGAAAACTGCAAGCGCCCGACGGCGGCGCTCGACCGCAATCTCGCCTATCTCGGTCTCGTGGAGATCCTTTACGGCTATCCGCTGGACGGGGTGGTGCTGACGACGGGTTGCGACAAGACCACGCCCTCGGCGCTGATGGCGGCGGCCACGGTCAATATCCCCGCCATCGTCTATTCCGGCGGGCCGATGCTCGATGGCTGGCATGAAGGCGAGCTTGTCGGCTCCGGCACGGTGATCTGGCGGTCGCGGCGCAAGCTTGCCGCCGGCGAGATCACGCGCGAGGAATTTCTGGAAGCGGCGCTCGATTCCGCGCCGTCGGTCGGCCATTGCAACACGATGGGCACGGCCTCGACGATGAATGCGCTGGCCGAAGCGCTCGGCATGTCGCTCACAGGCTCGGCGGCGATCCCGGCGGCCTATCGAGAGCGCGGTCAGGTCGGCTATCGCACCGGACGCCGCGCGGTGGAGCTCGTCAACGAGGATATCCGTCCGCTCGATATTCTCACCCGCCCGGCCTTTCTCAACGCGATCCGCGTCAATGCCGCGATCGGCGGATCGACCAACGCCCAGCCGCATCTGGCGGCGATCGCCCGCCACGCTGGCGTCGAACTGAAGCCGGAGGACTGGCAGGACTACGGTTACGACATACCGCTGCTCGCCAATGTCCAGCCGGCCGGCAAATATCTCGGCGAACGGTTCCACCGCGCCGGCGGCGTGCCCGCGATCATGTGGGAACTGTTGAAGGCCGGCAAGCTTGATGGCGGCGCGCCGACGGTCACCGGCGCGACCATGGCCGACAATCTCGAAGGGCGCGAGGCGGTCGATCGCGAGGTGATCCTGCCTTACGACAGGCCGATGCAGGAGCGCGCGGGCTTTCTGGTGATGAAGGGCAATCTCTTCGATTTCGCGATCATGAAGATGAGCGTGATTTCCGATGCATTTCGGCAGCGTTATCTGATGGAGCCCGGCCATGAGGGCGTGTTCGAGGGCAAGGCCGTGATCTTCGACGGCTCGGAGGACTACCACGCCCGCATCAACGATCCGGCGCTTGATATCGACGAGCGCACCATATTGGTCATCCGGGGCGCCGGGCCGCTCGGCTGGCCGGGCTCCGCCGAAGTGGTCAACATGCAGCCGCCGGATCATCTCATCAGGAAGGGCATCACCAGCCTGCCGACAATCGGCGACGGGCGCCAGTCCGGCACGGCCGACAGCCCATCCATCCTCAATGCGTCGCCCGAGAGCGCTGCGGGCGGCGGTCTCGCCTTCCTGCGCGACGGCGACACGATCCGCATCGATTTCAACCAGGGGCGCTGCGACATGCTGGTCGATGACGCCGAATTGGAGAAACGCAAGGCCGAGGGGCTGCCGAAGGTGCCGGACGACGCCACGCCGTGGCAGCGGCTCTACCGCCAGACCGTGACGCAACTCTCCGACGGCGGGACGATCGCCGGCGCGGACGAGTTTCGCGATATCGCCCGCCGCCCGCCGCGCCACAATCACTAAGCGCGCGCAAAAACCGGGCGAGGGTTAAAAAGCAACCATGAATACGGTATCTTTAGAAATTGCGGATACAGCTATTGACAATCGCGCTGTTGCCTTTTTCCGGGGCGGGACAGCGCATTAGGCAAGTTTGCCGTTGAATATGGCCCGGTCGCGCGGGCGATGCGGTTGACGCGAAACTTTCAGAGTGTGTTTTCCGGGCGCGAAATTGGCTTCCGGATGTTGAGACCCAAAGGAGGGTCATGTGGTACGAGTAAGCGTGTTTGGCATCGGCTATACCGGCACCGTTTCCGCGGCCTGCCTCGCCGAGCAGGGTCATCAGGTGGTTGCGGTCGATATCGATCCCGCCAAGGTCGCCTCCATCAATGCCGGGCGTACGCCGATCGTCGAGGAACGTCTCGATGAGCTGGTTTCGACCAATCACGCTGCCGGCAGGCTGTCGGCGACCACGGATATCGCCGAGGCCATCCTGAACACCGATGTCTCGATCGTCTGTGTCGGCACGCCGGGCGAGGATACGGGCGCGATCGGGCTTTCCTATGTCACGGCGCTCTGCCGGTCGATCGGCGCGGCGCTGGTGGAACGAAAGGGCCATCACAGCGTCATCCTGCGCTCCACGCTGGTGCCGGGCACGATGGAAAGCGTGTGTGTGCCGGAGCTTGAACGCGCCTCGGGGCTGAAGGCCGGTACGGATTTCGGCGTCGGCTATTTCCCGGAATTCCTGCGCGAGGGCACCGCGGTCGCGGATTACTTCGAACCGTGCCTGATCGTCTACGGCGCGATGGATGATCCGACGATGGCGATGCTGCGCGAGCTCAATGCGAGCCTGCCGGGCGAACATCACGCCGTCGACATGAAGACCGCGGAGATGATCAAATATACCAGCAATAGCTGGCGCGCGACCAAGATCACCTTCGCCAACGAGATCGGCAACATCGCCAAGAGCGTCGGCGTCGACGGCCAGGCGGTGATGAAGATCCTCTGTTCGGACCACGAGGTGGCGATGTCGCCCTATTTCCTGCGCCCGGGCTTCTCCTTCGGCGGTTCATGCCTGCCCAAGGACCTGAGGGCGCTGCGCTTCCTCGCCAATTCCAACGATGTCGCCGCGCCGCTGCTGGAAGGCGTGCTGGAGGCCAACGAGAACCAGATCGCCCGCGCCGAGGCGCTGGTGAAGCGGTTTGAAGGGCGCACGGTCGGCATGGTCGGCATCAGCTTCAAGCCGGGCACGGACGATCTGCGCGAAAGCCCGCTGGCGGCGCTCGCCAGCCGGCTTCTGGATGGCGGCTACGAGGTGAAGATCTACGATCCTTCCGTCAAGGCTGCCTATGACGAGGGCATGAGCGGGGCGGGCCGCGGCAATGACAGGATCGGCGATCTGCCGGAAAGGCTCGTCGGTGATTTGAAAGACCTGATAGCGTTGTCAGATATCATCGTGGTCGGCCATCGCTACAAGGAGGCCGTCGCGCCGCTTTCCGCGCTGATCGGCGACAAGCCGATGGTCGATCTTGCCCGCATCGCGCCGGGCGTGGTCACGGGCGATGCCTATGAGGGGATCTGCTGGTAGGAACGGGATGCTCTATCATATCCTCTACATATGCACGGCCGTGAATATTGCGCTGTTCGCCGCGCCGAACGTCGTCGGCAAGTCCGGCACGCTCGCGCTGACGATCGGGGTGCTCGGCATCTGGCGCTATTCGTGGGGGATATTGAATTTCATCCGCGCGAAATACTACATGCGCTTCGCCTTCCCGCGCCGCCGCAGGCGGGCCGAGGCGCTCTATGCGCTGCAAACCTATCGGGCGCATGCCTTCTTCCTGGTGACCACCTACAAGATCGATCCCGCGATCACCGCGCCGGTCTATCGCTCGATCTTCGAGGCGGCGCGAAACTCCGAGGGCGGGGCGACGATTGTCGCCTCGGTCGTCGATGCGAGCGATATCCGCCTGATCAAGGCCGTGTTCGCCGGTTCCGATGCAAGCCGCGGCGGTTCGGTCTCGCTGGTGTTCGACCGGATTGCGGGCACCGGCAAGCGCGATGCGCTGGCGACATCGCTGCGCACCATCAGGCGTCTCAATCCGACGCGTCACGACATGATCTTTCTGGTCGACGGCGACACACGGGTGCCGGCGTCCCTCGTGGCCAAGTCGGCGCCTTTCTTCACCGACGAGAAGATGGGCGCGCTCACCTCCGACGAGGTTTCCGATGCGACCGGTGGTCGGCTTTTCCAGGACTGGTTCCACCTGCGGTTTGCCCAGCGCCAGCTCATGATGAGCTCGATGGGGCTCAGCGAACGCGTGCTGACCCTGACGGGGCGCATGTCGGTGTTTCGCGGCGACCTTGCGACCCAGCCCGGCTTCATCAGCGGCGTGCAGCACGATTTCATCGATCACTGGCGCTTCGGCCGGGTGAACTTCCTGACCGGCGACGACAAGTCGACCTGGTTCTGGCTTCTGAAGCACGGCTACAAGATGGGCTATCTGCCCGATGTGAAAACCGTTTCGGTCGAAACTCAGCCGCGCGACAGCTTTTATGATTCCGCGATTGTGCTGATGCGGCGCTGGTTCGGCAACACGCTGAGGACCAGCAATCGCGCGCTGGCGCTGCCGGCGAGCCGGATCGGCTATTTCACCTGGTGGTCGATCCTGGACCAGCGCATGTCGATGTGGACGACGCTTGCCGGGCCCTGCGGCATGCTTCTGGCGGCCTATGTCTTCAATCCTTACGTCTTCCTCGCCTATCTCGCCTGGGTCATGGCATCGCGCTACGTGATGTGCACGATGATCTCGACTTTCCGGGCCGGCGGGTTCCCGGTCACTTACCCCTTCCTTCTCTATTTCGGCCAGATCGGCGGGGCGCTGGTCAAGACGTACGTGCTGTTTCGCCTCGACCGGCAGAAATGGACCCGCCAGAACACCGCAACCGGAACCGCCCGGCAAGAGAAGGGCTTTCTCGGATCCGACGGATTTTCTTTGTATCTTCATGCGCTCGCAGTAGCATGGCTGATACTGGGCATGATCTGGTTCGTTGATATTTCGGGCGCATAGGAGCCTCGCATGCTTATGGAACACCATCCGAACGCCGAAACCGACGCTGAGGAAACCGCGATCGAATTGCCGGATAATGGGCATGACACCGATCACCCCTCGATCTGGATGCCGTTTTCGGTGTTCATCGACGGGCGCGAGCTGGAAGGGATCGGCGTTTCGCTGGTCGCTGCCTATGCCGGCGGCTGGCATGGCGGGGATATGTCCGGCGATCGCGTGATCGCCCGGTTCAGCTTTCAGTTCGAGGGCTATTCCGTCGTGCTGCCGATCGAGGTTCGCGCCGAGCTGGAATCGGCAAGCGGCGGGGTCTACAAGCTGGTGTTCCTCAATCCCACTGGTCCGCATCTGCCGCATCTGCGCTATCTGATGAACGCCTATCTGGCGGGCGATCTGGTGCAGATCAACGAATTGCTGCGCGTGCCGCCGGAAGCGCGGCAGAAATCGGTGGCGGCACCCCCGCCGCGCAAGAGTTTTCGCGAAAGGATGCGGCGTATGGCGGGCGCGGGAATGGTGGCGGCCCTGACGCTTGGCCTGATCGCGCTCACGCTTTACACCATCCACTATCACATCTTCGTCCACCGGGTGCCGGGCCTTGCGACCGTCACGCCGGCGGGGCTGCCGCTGACGGCGCCCGAGGCCGGGCAGATCGCCTATGTGGATGCGAATGCCGGCGAGGGGGACGTGGTGTTCTCGCTGCAATCGGCGCGCGGCGGCATGCTGAATTTCTCCAATCCCTGCGATTGCAGGATCGTGCTGACCGAAAACGGCGCGGTCGGCGCCACCGTTCTGCCCGGAACCCCGATCGCCTATGTCAGGACCGATGATGCCGGCCCGACGATCAAGGTCACGATGCCGGACGATCTGGCAAAACTTCTGCTGTTCGGCGCAGAGGCCCATGCCTCGCTACCGAATGGCGACGACCTGCCGCTGACCGTCAAGGACGTCAAGGCCGAGGACGGCGCGTCCGGCACGACGGCGGCGGTGACCTTCAGCGCCGCGCCCGATGCGCTGACGGCGGCCGATATCGGCAAGACTGTTGCGCTGACGGTGACCAGCAAGCCCTATGCGAGCTTCCTGGAGCGGATCAAGACCCGGCTTTCACGCTTTACCGCCACGAAGGAGATGAGCGAGCGGGCCAAGGCATGGCCGTTGATCGGCAATGCGCAGGCCGCGACGGAGACGGGCCGATGACGTCCGTCTATCCGCTCATCATGTGCGGCGGCGTGGGCATGCGGCTGTGGCCGCTGTCGCGGGCGGAAACGCCGAAGCAGTTTCACCGTGTCGCTGGACGCGGCTCGCTGAGCTTCTTCCAGGCGACCGTCCAACGTCATGGCGGCCCCGGCTTTCACGAGCCCTATGTCAGCGTAAACAATCGCTATGAGACGCTGGTGCGCGCGCAGCTTCACGCGATCGGCCGCAAGGGCGAACTGATGATCGAGCAGAGCTCGCGGCACACCGGCCCGGCGGTGCTCGCGGCCGCCTTGGCCATCGAGGCCCGCGATCCCGGCGCGCTGATGGCGGTGCTGCCTTCTGACCATCTGATCGAGGGCGATTTCGGCGCGGTGGTGCTGTCGATGCGCGCGGCCGCTGAGAGCGGTCACATCATGCTTTTCGGCATCCGTCCCGCCTACGCCGAAACCGGCTATGGTTATATCGTTGACGACGGGCCGAATACCGACTTCGCCGGCGCGCGCAACGTCTCTCATTTCATCGAGAAGCCGCCGCGCGAGACCGCCGAGAAACTGATCGAGAATGGCAATGCCTATTGGGCGTCGGGCGTCAGCCTGTTCCGCACGGATGTGCTGATTTCGGAATATCAGCGCCTCGACCCCGAAACGACGGAGACCGTCAAAGCCGCGGTGGTGCGGGCGGCCCGGGAGCCGGGCCGCACCGTTCTCGATGACCGCTGCTTCCGAAAGGCCCACGCCGCGGCAACCGAAAGCGTCGTGTTCGAACACAGCGACCGGGTGTTGATGGCCCCGGCCGCGATCGCCTGGAACGATGTCGGAAGCTGGCGCTCGCTCTACGAGATCGGCAGGAAGGACGGCGATGGCAACGTCCTGAGCGGCGACGTCGTGTCGGTGGATACGGGCAATTCCTACATCCGCGCCGAGGATGGCAAGCTGATCGCGACGATCGGCGTCGACAACCTCGCCATCATCGACACCGAGGACGTCCTGCTGGTCGCCGCGCTTGACCGCACCCAGGACGTGCCGCAGGTGCTCTCCGCGCTGAAGGAACGCAAGGGCGATCTGACCAAGCCGAAATGGGCGCATTCGGGAACGCCGTTGAAGACCGGCCCCGGCTTTCGCCTCGCCGAACACGAGATCATACCGGGGGCGGTGTTGACGATCGAGGCGGAGGAAAGCCGCCGCCGGGTGCTGACGATCTGCGCCGGAACCCTTCAACTGGAGCAGGATGGGAGCCGGCGCGTCGGCGAGGCCGGAGACAGTTTTACCATTCCCGCCGGCCATGGCGGCGTGCTGCGCAATCACGGGGATGTCACCGCGACGCTGATCGAACTGCAGTATGACGCCGACGACCTGAACGACACGCCCTTCCTGGTCTCCGGAGGCGAGGCAAGATGATCCGCGTCGGGCGCGTTCATGGATGTTGCGTGGCCTTGCTGCTGCTCGCCTTCGCGCCTGTTGCCGACGCGCATGATCATAATCGCCTGGCCGAGATCAACCGCAATGCGGACAGCCTGCTCGAGACGCTGAAGAGCGACGCGGCGGGCATCGCGCCGACGCTTGACGCGGCGCGAAAGCTGCTGGACGAGGCCGGCGTCAAAACTGTGCCGCAGCCCCCGGAACCGACAGCCCGATCCGCCGAAGCAGGCGAAAGCGCGACGGCGCCCGCCGAATTCGACACGGTGCTTTTCGCGCCGCTCCTGCAGCAGATCGCGCTGGAGACCGGCAATCTCGGTCACCGCGAACTGATGGAGGCGGCCGCGCCCTCGGGCGGCCAGGCGCTGTTGCTGAAGCGCGGGGCGTTTACGCTTGCAGGTCTGGCCGACGCGCTCTCCGGCGATGGCGGCGTGCTTGCGGCCGCAGACAATGGCTACCGCCTCGCGCTCCCGCTTTTCATTTCCGAAGACGCCGCGCTTGCGATGAGCGACGGCGACCGGCTGGAAATGGCGACGGAGCGGGGGGTCTTTATCATCAATGAGGGGCTGCTGACGATCCGCGACGCCGAGGTGACCGGCACGGATGCTGCGCCAAGAGTTGTCGATTTTCATCCCTTCATCCTGACCGTGCGCGGCGGCCGGGCGGAGATCGAAGACAGCCGGTTTTCCGCTCTCGGCTATGACGGGCAGCCGCTGATGAGCGGGATCAGCTTTGCCTCCAGTCGCTTTGCCGGCAAGCGGAGCAGCGGACGCGTTACCGGCAATATCCTGGAAAATATCCGCTCGGTGGAAGCGACCGGCATTGCCGATTTCAGCTTTTCCGAAAACCGGATCGATGGCGCGCGCGGCATCGGGCTCAGGCTCGAGCGGGTAGATCATGGCGTCATCAGCGACAATCTGGTCGTGGCGAGCGGGCAGCACGGGCTGCTGATGATCGGCGGCAAGAAGACGGTGGTGAGCGGGAACGTGATGGCGGAAAATGCCGGACGCGGCATTTTCGCCCGCGACGGCGTCGGCCATGCGACGATCGCGGACAACGTCCTTCTTGCAAACGGCGTCGAGGGGATTTCTGTCGCGGGCGGGGCCTGTGTCGATATTTTCTCCAACGCCGCCCTTCGCAATCGCGCCGATGGCATTCGCGTGGCGCAAAGCCTCGGGGTGCGGATTTCCGGCAATCTGCTTGCGCGCAACCAGGGCGCGGGCATCGCGGTTACCGATGCGATCTCGCCCGATGACGAGACCGAGATTACCGACAACATCTTCCTCGCCAATGTTTCCGGCATCTCGGCGGAACGCTTCTCGCGTCTGTTGTTGAGACAGAATGATCTGTCCAACCAGTTGCCGGTGCTGTTTGCCGGCGCGCTGCAATATGAAACACCGCGCTATCTCACCTTTCAGCGCAGTCTCTCCAAGGCATCCGATGCCGGTTTCCGGATATCGGCCGACGCGTCCGCCCCGCCATCGCTGTTTCGCGGCAATGGCGGGCAGTTCCGGCTGTCCGATTTCACCGGATGCCACCCCGGGGAGGGCGAGTGATATGGCGAAGGCCCATGCGATTTTCGCCGTATTGCTGTTCTTGCCGGCCCTTGCTTTCGCCGGGGACGGATCTGTCCGGACTGTTGCCTCGATCTACGACAATGCCCCGCGCCTCAAGGATATCCGGGCGCGGATCGTCGCCGATGAGCCGGTGACGATCACCGAGCTTCAGATCCTCGCCGATGTCGGCGACGGGCTGGCTGCCTACAAACTGGCAGAGCGGCTTCTGGCGATGAACCGGCCGGACCTCAATGGCAAGGCGGCGCACTATCTCGCGATCGCGGTGAATGATGGCCGCACTTATGCCGTACCCCCGCTGTTCGCTATCCTGTCGGATCGGACCAGCGATATTTCGCCGGTGCGGCTCGCCCATATCGAAAACGCGCTCAACCGCCAGGCGGCGACCGGAGACCCCGCATCGGTGCTCGCGCTGGCGCGGCTTTATTTGCAAGGCCATCCATTCGGCGCCAGGCCGGAGAAAGCCAAGGCGCTGTTGCGGGCTGCCGTCGACCAGCAATTCGTCGATGAAGCGCTCGCCCTGCAGATGGCGATGTTGATTGCCTCCGGCGCGCCATTGTCGGCGGAGGATGAAGCGGCGGTGCGCGCCTATTTGCGGGTGGCGCAGGAAAGCCCGGACATTGGAACGCGCACGGCGGCTGAAAACCTGCTACGCGCCTTTGCAGAACCGGAAGCTCTCTCGGGGGAGGATGAGCATGGATAGCATGAAAACGATAGCGGCATTGTGTGTTGCGGCCGGCCTTGGTTGCGGTATTGCCCAAGCCGAAGAAGCTCAATCGCTTTACGGTTGCGCCAATCTGGCGGAGAAGGGCGAGCCACAGGCTCTGGAGGGCAAGGACGGGTATTTCTTCACCGTGATGGGCGATATCGCGATGAAATCGGTCGCCGATCCGGCGCTGGCGGAGAGCGTCGCGGCGTTCTCGAAGCTGTTGAAGGCCCACGGCACCATTCTCATATTCGTGCCCGTTCCCACGCGCAGCCAGGTGCTGGCAGACAAGGTGCCGCAAGCGGCATGGCTCTACGGCTACAAGGAAAACATAAATACCGAAATCTATCAGGAGGCGATCAAGCGGCTGAATGACGCCGGCGTGGTCACGGTCGATCTGTTGACGCCGATGAAAGCAAAGGCCGCCGATGACAGCCCTGTTTACCAGAAGGCCGATCCGCTTTGGACCACTGAGGGCGCGCGTTTTGCCGCGGAGGCGATCGCCGGCAAGATCACGGCCATGCCGCAATCGCGCAAGGCCAACCTCATGACCTTCACGACCACAAAGGGAGAAGACTACACGCGCCGGTCGGACCTGCGCGAGGCGATCCAGGCCCATTGCAGCGAAAGCCTGCCGCCGGTGACGGAAACCCGCTACGAGACCGTGGGCGAGGAAGCCTTCGCCGCTGATCGGCCGTTCAATATACTGGGCGCGGAGGCGCCGGCGCCGGTTGTGCTTGTCGGGTCGCGGTTTTCGGCCGATGGCCAGAGCCATTTCGACGGGTTCCTGAAACAGTTCTCAAACATGGACGTCGATAACCGGGCGAGCGCTTCGGCCAATCCGTTCAAGTCGATCACCGACTATCTCCGGTCCGGCGACTTACAGGCAAAGCCGCCGCTCTTCCTGGTATGGGAGGTGCCGCCCGGCAGCAATCTCGCAAGCTACGGTCCCGAGCCGTGGGAGACGCTCGAGGCGAGCGCCGCCGGTGATTGCGGATCGGATGGCTGCGGCGCGGCGGCGAAAGGAAGCGAATGAAGCGTTTGAGCATTCCCGGATTGCGAAACGCCGGCCGCGGTCGCGCCCGGTCACTTCTGTTGGCGCTTGCGCTATCGGCGGCGGCATCGACGGCAATGGCGCAACAGCCCGTCATCGATTTCCGGCCGCCCGATATCGAGGCGGCGAAGGTGTGCGCTGACCGCAAGTCCAACGACGCGCTGGAGCTGCAATGGTCGAACTGGGATGGAAGGCAATTGCCGCCGGGCGTCGAATACCGCGATCTCGACCGCGAGCTGATGCGGCTGCGCAATATTGATGCAGACAAGTATTTCGACACGGTCAAATCCGCCTACGACCTGCGCCGCCAGGAAGACCCCTATTACAGCCGGGCGGCCTATCTGCTCGATGTCGTGGCGCTTTATGTCGAGGCGGAGCGTTTCGACGAATTGAAGGCAACCGGCTTCGTCACGGAACTGGAAACCATCGGGCCTTCGGCAACGCCGGGCACGATCAACTTCCTCGCCGACCTTTATCTGGAGGGCAAGGCGGTGCCGCAGGATATCGATCGCGGCATCCAGCGCAAACTTCAGGCCGCCTATAACGGCGATCCCGACGCGGTTCTCTTTCTGGCCGAGAAGACCAGCAAGGGGGAAGATGTCCCGGGCTGGGACATGGATCCGCAACTCGCTTTCACGCTCGGCTTTTCATCGCTGCTCGGCAATCTCGACAACGCGATCTGCGGTCGGGTGCGCCGCATCGCGCGGGCGTTCGAAAGCGGGGAGGTGATCGCGCAGGACCATGCGCTCGCCGAGGCATGGTATCGTTTCGCGGCCGATCTCGGCGACGACCAGTCCGCCTGGCAGACGGCGCGCTATCATCTTTCCGGCGAAGGCATTGAGAAGGATAACACGACCCTTCTGCGCTACCTCCAGCAAGCCTTCGACGCCGACATCGTTCCGGCGAAAGTCCAGATGGCAAAGCTCTACGAGGAGGGTGACCTGGTGCCGCCCGACCTCGGCCGGGCTATGGCGATCTATGATGATCTGGCTGCCGATGGGGAGCCTGTCGGCTATGAACGCGCAATCCAGCTTCTGGCGCGCCGCGGCCTCGATACGCCTCAGGACCGGCAGAAATATGAAGACATGCTTGAGGCCCTGACGAAACTACCCGATGCGCCGGGCTGGGCGTTTTCGCGGCTCGGCGTGCTCACCCAGGAAGAAAACGGTCTTTGGACGGATCAGGAGGCGAGCCGGCGCCTGTTCGAGGCGGCCGCGGAGCGTGGCGATGGCGAAGGCAAGCTTCATCTCGCTCGCCTCTATCTGCGCGACGGCGACGCGCAGGATCACCAGAAAGCCATTGCAATACTTGAGGACCTTATCTCGACAGAAGCCAAGGCGGGCGCGATCGACGCGCTCAGGAATGCGCTGCTCTGCACGGCGCCCGACGGACCGCAGATTGCCGAGTGGGCGCGATGGAAATCGCTCGAAAACGAGGACTGGTGGCGGCTGTTCGAAGACGTGACAGAGGCTAAACTGACCGACAAGGCCGACGCCTTCGCCGATCTGCAGACCTCCGCGATCGCGGGCAGCATGAAAGATGCGGGCGGCGTCGCAGCCATCCTGACCGAGCTTGAACCCGCCCGCGTCGACGACATCATCGAACACTGGCGGGCCCTCGTGCGCGATCATGACGGCGGAGAGGCCAGCGTTCTGGAGGGCGCCTACAATGCTGTCGATACCGACGCCCGACGCGAGAAAATCCGCTCCGCCCTGCAACAGCTTGCCGATGGCGGTGATATCGCCGCCATGGCAGCGCTTGCCGAAATCTACATGAATGAAGACGATGCGGCATCGCTCAAGAAAGCGACGGATCTGGTTGAAGGGGCCGGCGGGCGGATGAAGGGGTCGGTCCTCTGGCATCTTGACGATGCCTACCGCGAGGCGGGAAAAGGCCGTTATCAGCCACCGGAGACCTTGCTGAACGAGATCGCGGCCTTCGGCGATTTCCAAGCGCTTCTGTTCGCGGCCGACAGGGTGAAAAGCGACGAGCGGCGGGCATTTTACTATGATCGCGCGGAGCTGATCATGCCCTGCGATATCGACGCGCTCGGCGTCAAGGCAGGCTATGCGCTCGACGCGGGTCGCCCGGACACCGCCGACGAGGCGCTTACGGTCGCGTTGGCGCTTTCGCCGGAAGAGGGCTGGCAGCAGGTGAAGCTCGGCGATATCTACCTGACTCTCGGTTCGATTGCCGATCGCGAGGCTGCTTTCAAGCTTTACACCGAAGCCTATGAACAGGGCTACAGGCCCGCCGCATGGCGACTTCTGGACTGGTATTCCGATCCGGGCAGCCGGTTCTATCAGGAAGACGACCATGTCAAGCTTCTGACCGAGCTGCTCAACAGCGCCGAGCCGGACGAGCTTTACAGCATCGCCAGTCGGTTGAAGAAGGCGCCCGATAGCGTCAGGGCCAAGATCAGCCAGGTCTTCGACATGAAGGATGCCTATCGTCAGGCAGCAGGCGCGGGCAATCCCGTTGCCATGCGCGAACTCGCCAAACTGCTGCGTGACGGCGCTTCCGTGGAAAGCGAGAAGAACGAGGCAAGCGATTGGCTGGAAAAAGCCGCAAAAGCCGGCGATGCGGAGGCGATGCTGATGCTGGCCCAGGCGTATGCCTTCGGCGTCGGCGTCGAGCATTCCGCGGACAAGGCCAGGGAATGGCTGAAGGCGGCTGCGACCGCAGGCGACGAGACGGCGGCCAACCTGCTCTCCGGCCTCGAAACAAACTGAATCTAGCCAACCGAAAGGCTTGCGATTTGCCCGACACTTCACCGTCCCGCTCGTTTCTGCGCCAGACCGGTCTTCTGCTGGCCGGCGCGTCGTTCCTGACGCTCGCCGGCTCTCCCGCCCTGGCCCAGGAGGGCGAAAAGTCCTGTCCGGCGTTTCCGCCACCGACGGTCACGCTCGATTACGGCAGCCGTTACGACGAAGGCAGCGCCGATCGTTCCACGCTCGATGAGGAGAGCGACGCCGCGGTGGACGCGGCGCTGAAGGATGCCGATGACTTTATTCGTGAGATCACCGGGCTTGCCAATGACGCCCGGGCCAATCCCGGCATCGCGGCCGTCAACGCCGCCTGCGTGATCAACGGCGTTCATGGCTGGGCCGCGGCCGATGCCTTTGGCGACCTGCAGACCGAGAACGCCAAGATGACCTATGCCGCCCGCGTCGGCGGCATTGCCAGCGCCTACCGCCAGGTGCGCGATCTGGCCGACGGCCTGACCGACGAGAAGGCGACAATCGAGGCGTGGCTGACGAAGAACGGCGATTTCCTGATTGCCTATTGGGACAATGATGCCCCGCCAAAGGCGAAGCTCGGCAATCTGCGGCTATGGGCCGCTTATGCGGTGACGGAAATCGCGCTGATCGTCAAAAGCCAGGATTACATCAACTGGGCCTTTGCGAGTCACCGCGCCGTGCTGGAAACGGTCGCCGAGGATGGCAGCATGCCCTATGAAATGCGCCGGGGAAAATACGCGCTGCATTATCAGCTTCATGCGCTCGCGCCGCTCTCGGCCTCCGCCGCGCTGATCTGCCATAATGATTACAGCTATACCTCGGACGAGGAGGCGGTGATCGAAAAGGCCGTCGGCTTCGCGCTTGCCGGGATCGAGGACCCGTCGAAGGTCGCCGCGATCGCCGGCGTCCACCAATCGGTGCCGCAGGGGCTTGCCGAACAGGAGCCGTTCACGATCGCCTGGCTGGAGGCCTATCTGAGCTTGGTGAGCGATGGCGATCTGGACCGGGCGCTCGCGCCGCTGCGCCCGCTTTCCAATTCCAAGCTCGGGGGGGATCTGACCCTGCTTTATCGCAACAACCCGGCCATGCAGCCGGGATGCTTCGGGAAGCAGAAGTGATCAGGAGCAGCGACGAAGCTGCGCCTCGTAGATCTGGGTCATCTTCTGGGCGCGGGCCGCAGCGCTCTTGGCCACCGGCCTGCTTTTCCATACCCCGCGGGAATAACCGCTGTGGCCGGAATGATAGGCAAGGTAGAGATTGTAGGGATCGTTGAGCGCGATGCCGTTCCGGATATGGCTCTGGTAGTGATACCAGGCGATGAAGTAGATCGCATCGCCGAAATCGGTGCGGCTTGCCCCGCGCTGGCCGGCTCGGGCCTGATATTCCGCCCAGGTGCCGTCCAGCGCCTGCGAATAGCCGAGCGCGCTGGAGGCGCGGGGACCCGGAATGAAGCCGAGGATTTTCTTGCGCGGCGGGCGGGCATGAGAATCGAAGGAGGATTCGACATAGATCGTCGCCATCAGCACGGAGACGGGCACGCCGTAGTCGCGCGAGGCCTTCTCGGCGTCGCGCCGCCAGTTTTCGAAGATTCCGTTCTTCTGCGCGAAAATCGCGCAGCTGTTGCCGACATTGCTGACCGTGGTCGAGCAGGAGGCGAGCGCGGCAAGCAAGATCACCGCAAAGAGCGTGGTGAGACGACGAATAGACATGGAACCAGCATCTACCCGGCAGGATTTAAGAAAGGGTTCTTAAAAATGGTTAACGACGAAATTGGAGGTTTTTGCCCGTACCAGTCGTCGTCCGAAAAACGATGAACTTAGCCTTTGACAGACGGACGGCATGACGATAAGGGACCGCCTGATGCAAAAGCGCACAGGCGCTGGTGATGCCAGCCTTCAACCGCAACATGAGAGGTCGATCGTGGCGAAAGCGGAACTCGGAACCAAAAGAACATGCCCCGATACGGGCAAGAAATTCTATGACCTGAACAAGGACCCGGTGGTTTCGCCCTATTCGGGCGGTTCCTGGCCGCTTTCCTATTTCGAGGATACCGCCTCGATCGCGGTTGTCGAAAGCGAGGAAGAGGAAAACGACGTCAAGGAAGTCGATACCGAAGAGGGCGATGTCGAGCTGGCCTCCATCGAAGCCTCCGACGACGACAGCCCTTCCGACAACATCCCGGGCGACGATGACGACGATGTCGACCTCGATGACGACGACGACGATACTTTCCTTGAAACCGACGATGACGACGATGACGACGACGTCTCCGGTATCATCGGCGTCTCGGATGACGACGACGACAGCTAAGATCGCTGACGGCGATTATTGAAGATGAAGCGGCGCCGGGTTTTTGACCCGGCGTTTTGATTTTGTGGTTATTGAAAAGGGCGCCTGTTTCAGGCAAGTCCGGCGGAAGATCGGGCCCGGCCGATTTTTTTCCGGCCTTTGATTTTTTGGGGCTTGCATCGGGCGAAAATCCACAGTAACAAGCCGCCACCCGACGCGAAAACGTCGCTTCGCACCGCCCCGGCGGTCTCGAAGATTGGGGCTATAGCTCAGCTGGGAGAGCGCCTGCATGGCATGCAGGAGGTCAGCGGTTCGATCCCGCTTAGCTCCACCAAATTTTCCTTTTTGTGTAAAATGTCACATAGATTGACCTTTTTGTGCAGGCTTTGACCTTTTCGGTCACTTGGCTTGAGCTTTTGGTCGTTTAGAGCTGCTATGCGGGCTTGGTATCTGGGGTTCAGGGAGAGGGGCAATCCGATCTTACCCCGCTCCGGATCGTCGCTCCGTGAGATAGGACTAAGCTCGATATACATGCGAGCACGATGGGCACGCTCGGCTTCGAGCTGGAAATCCTCGCCGCTAATATCCTTGCCGAGATAAAGAAGGCCGAACGGGTCTTCGTCGACGAAACGACGTTGCCGACGCTTGCTCCAGGTTTGGGAGCAACGAAAACAGCCTGGCTGTGGGCCTATGCCAGAGATGATCGACCGTTCGGCGGCAGCGGTCCCCCGATGGTTGTTTACCGCTTCGGAGACACTCGAGCCGGCGAATGCGTCGCCCGCCACCTGAATGCGCGCTGGGGCGACCTGCCGGAAGACTGTTTCGGCCCGTATCAAACCGTCAAGCGACGGTATTACCGGTGGATCGAGCAAGGCGTGTTCGACCGGATCTTCGAGGCAGTCGCGACGAACCCTGACACGGAATGGCTCGCCATACGCTCCTCAAACTGGAGCGTGATGTCACGAGCAGGGGTTTCGCGGATCAATCCCCTGGCTGCGTTCCCAAAACGCTTTTCCAGTTGACCAAAACCTCAGTTTCCAGACGACTGAGTAAACATGTAATAAAACCGAAGAATTATTTGTAAATAATGTAATGTGATATCGAATAAATAATTATATTACTAGATATATTGTATTTTCTATTTTCACATATATTTTTAATTTGTCGGATACGCACGAATTTAATTGTATATCCAACGAATAAAATCCCTATTTTTAATGTGGAGAGAGAAAATGACACGTAAAACTCAGGAATCCGGTGGGATTTCGGGATGCGGCGGGAGCTTTGTGCCTCCCTCCATTCTGGAGTACGCATTTGTCAATGTCATTTCGGGACACGGGGTGCCCGGAACGATCGTCAAGCTGACCGATGGCGGCAGTTTGATTTTGGGGTCGGCCACGGTGGCTTCGGACGCCAGTTGGTCTATTCCGCTGGACCAGCCAACGAAGATGTACACCGTTCTTCGCGCAACGGCATATAACCCCACCAGCGAGAAAACATCCGCGGCGGCACAGGTCACCGTCGGCGGCGCGCAGCCGGAGATCACGGAGAGTTACGCAGGCAGCGAGGGCGCGGTCGGGATCGCCGCCCGGGCCGCACGGGTTACCATTTATGGCCCGGACGGCGAACAGGTTGGATGGGCTGTTCCGGATCCGCGCGACGGCGCATGGCTTGCCCGTTATGCCACAAAGCTGAATGCCGGCGACACGGTTACCCTTATCGCAAACGCCGGAAACGGAAATACGTCGGTCCCGGTCACGCTGGTTGCCGGACGCTTTAACGTCACCCATCGCACAGGACGCCGCATCGGCGCTTCCGGCGCGGAGCCGGGATCGACCATCATGGTCTATAACGCCGACACCGGCCACCTGATCGACGAGGCGGAAGTGAATGCCGATGGCGAATGGTCTCTCGACTTCCACCAGCCGCTTGCACCTGGATCCAGGGTCCGCTTTTATGCCGTGAACAGCCAGGGGCTGACGACGAATGCGGTTACCGTTGTCCTCAGCGCCGCGGCATTGGCGCCTCCGGTGATCTACAAGTATTCCACGCAGGGCGTCTCCGGCTGGGCGCCGCCGAACAAGCAGGTTTACATCCTCGGGCTCGACACGGGATGCGGCAAGGCAGTCAATGTAGACAGCCAGGGACAGTGGACGACGGTTGGCGTGAAGACGTTCCAGGAGAACGAAGTTGTCTTTGCCCGCACGCTTGACAGCGAGCCAAACCAACTGATCCGAGCGCAGGAAAGCGATACAGCGGACAGTTCCATAAACACGTCCGTGACGATCTCCCAGTACAGGCCCAATCCGCCCACTGTTGAAAAAGTGGAAGAGCAGGGAGCAAAAGGCACCGCCGAGCCGGGCGTATTTGTCTACGCAGCCACGGTCGAGCCATTCGCTCTAGTCGGCAGTGTGCTGGTTGGCGACGACGGTGGATGGGAGATTGATTTTCCCAACGGCATAAAGAACGGTCAGATGATCGCGTTCAATGCTGTGGCCGATCTTAACGTGCTTGCGGGGCTGGCGCCCGATTCGACATCAAACAATATGGTCCATACAGTTGGAGAAGATCCCGCGATTGAGGTCGAAACACCAGTCTTCACAGTTTATAACGGGACGGTATTCTCCGGGACGGAAGCAACGCCAAATACGCGCGTTGTTGTTAACCGGGACCATAGCGACTCGGTAGGTAGTGTCAGAGTGGATGCGGACGGAAACTGGACGTTCTCGGTTACAGGTGCGGATATCGTCGCTGACGGTGTGCAGGTTTATGCAATTGCGGAAGTGCGGCCGGCGGGGTTCCCGACGTCGCAAAAAACCAAACTCGTGACAGTCGACAGCTATGTGCCCGATCCGCCAGATGTGACGGGTCCATATCCGGATGTCGTCTCCGGTACCGAGGCGGGGCCGGCCGACCAGTTGCCGAAGCTGAAGATCTATATCGCATACGCATCCCTTCCGGACACGCCTATCGGACCCGGCAGCCCGGTGGATGATGAGCACAATTGGGCATACGGACCGGCCGGCCTGAAAATCGGCGACAAGATGGTGGCCTGGGCCCAGACGGACGCAGGCAATCAGTCTGCGAAGAAGCCCTTCACGATCCTCGGCGAGAGCCAGCCTCTTCCGCCGCAGATCCGCAAATATAACGGGAATCCGGTTAGCGGGACGACCTATGACGACGAGGTGACCGTCAGCCTCTACGAAGACTCGACCTCCGGAACGCTTCTCGGAAGTGAGGCTCTGACTGCAGGCGTCTACAACTGGTCGATCGATGCTGGCGGGGCTTTGCCGTCCAGCACAAAACTGGTTGCCATCGTGACCGACGCGCTCGGCAACGTTTCGGATTCCGCGGTGGAGAATGTCGACATGCCACAGCCGAATTATCCGAGTGTCTCGGACATTCAACCCGGATACGTCTCGGGTCAGGGTGACCCCGACACGATCGCCTACGCTTACAGTTACGATACAGGCAAACAGCTTGGTAGCGTGACGGTCGGATCGGACGGCGCTTTCGAAATCCCACTGTCGCCGGAGCAACTTGAAGGCGCTTATATCGTCACCTTCCTGGCAGATGATTCAACGGGAAGCCTGTCACCCTTCTTCGTTCAGGCCGTCGGATACTCCTATTCCTGAGCGAACATGATGGCCGAGCAGTTCGGCCCGAAAAACCAGTCGGCGGGCAATCCGCCGGCTGGCCCCCAAACCAAAACCGGGCGGCGCACATTCTTCCTGAATGTATCCAGATCAGGAGTGCCCGTTCCGACCTGCACACCCACAGAAACGACGGCAGCCAGGCACTTGTGAACCCGGCACGGGAAAAGTGCGCCCTGCCGTCACGGATATCGAGGAGAGAGACTGATGACGTATATGTATACAACACCGCGAGTGCCTGGCGGCTCCGCCCGGGCGATTGCCGGCAAAGACAGAAGCACGAGACGCTTTGGCACGGCTCTTGTCGCTTCGCTTGCAGGCGCCTTCCTGCTTTCTGCAGCGATTGCAGGGGCGTCGAACGCGCAGGAGGACCGGTTCTTTTCCGTCGAGCATAGCAACACGGCTCAGGTCGCCGGATCCGGGGGCGTGCCGGGCGCAACCATTACGGCATATGATGCCGAAACCGGTGCGGAAATCGGCCACGCTGACGTCAACGGGAACGGAACCTGGGGTATCGTCTTCCCGCAGACCCTTGAAAGAGGCGCTGCCATCAGGGTCGAGGTGCCTGCCACGCAGACGGAGAAGGCAAGATCCATACCGGTCATTCTTGCAAACGTTCCTGTGTTGCCACCGCAAATCAATTACTTTTCCACTTCGGGCCTCGGCGGCTATGCGCCGGCGAATGAACACGTTCTGGTTCAGGCGGCCAGTGGCGGACAATTGAAGATCCCGACTGCTCCCGACGGTTCATGGAAAACCGGAGGGCAGCTCTCACTATACAGCAATGAACAGGTCAGCGCTTCCACACAGGACAGTCAAGGCGACCAGTCGATCTCCAGTCAGGTTGATATTGGAGGAGAGCGGCCGAACCCGCCCTATAACATCGCGTTGAGCAATTCGAACGCGAGTGGCATGTCCGGTCCCAATGAACTTGTCACAGCGTTTTTATCTGACGGCACAGTACTCGGGTGGGATGAGGCCGACGCGAGTGGCAACTGGGAATTTAGCATTATGTTTCCAGTCTATAACAACCCGGTTTTCTTTGCCGCGGCCAGCCAGCGCTTTGGCTCAGACTACACAACGTCGGTTTATGCAATTCGCCAACAAGGTGTTGACATCGCCAGTCCGGTTATCAACCACGCAACCACTACAAGCATTTCAGGCACAGAAGCAACGCCGGGTACACGCGTTTGGGTCTATAAGGATCACGGCAGTTCGGTGTCCGCAAACGCGGCCACCGTGCAGGCAAACGGAGACTGGAGCGTTACACCCGACGAACCGCTTGAAACCGGCACGGCAATCTACGCCTTTGCAGAATTGGCGAATAAGCCTTTCGTAGGCTCTCAGCTCTCACACTTTGCCATCCTTGGCGATGAAGAATCGGCAACGGTGAATTATATGCCGTATGTTTCTTTCATGGTTGATAGCTCTGAAAGCATAATTACTTCTGAATTTGATCTTGAGGTTGATATCGTTCAAAGTTATCTCGATAAAATGAAAGGCGTTTCTGTGCTTGATGCTGGCTTTGGGCATAAGGCCAACAAAAGCATAGCGACTCACATATCTGCATTTGTGATCGTTGATGCGGAGTCATTTGATATTGGTAATACCGATTATCAATATGTCTCCGAATATCCAGGATTTTTTGACCCTTCGATCTTCGATGGCCAGCCATTTGAACAGGCGTTTTTTTCGAACAATACGACTCTGGATGACCTTAGCAATACGATAGGAAGTTGGGGACGACCCAGCGGGCTCTCTGTAAATCTCAGTGGCTTTGTCTGGGGCGTGCAGACCGTTTACAATACTCAACCCTCGGCAACACATCCTCAAGCTCTGGGAATGTACAATGATGTGAAAGCGGCAATGGCCGTTGTATTTGCTGACGGCTATGACAACGCACCGAACGAGGGAGGTCTGACGCAGGCATTCGAACAGAATGACACCTGCAGCATGGTTGCGCAGACACTGCAAGGTAAAGGTCTGAAATTTGAACCTTACTGGGTGACCGTTAACGGCACAAATGGCGAGTCTCAGCCGGTTAATACGTCGTTTCTGACGAGTTGCTTCCATGGCGCAACAGTCAATACGTATAATACAAATGGCGATTTGTCTCCTGACGGAGTTGAGGGCGCTGCTGATGACGTTTTCAACGCCATTATCACCCTTGGGAACAGCGTGCCGCGCGCAACGCAGTGAAAACCCCGATTTCAGGCTCTTCCTGGAAGCTGAAAACCGGAAGGACAAGTGAAAATGGCGACCGAACCATCCGGTCGCCATTTTTATGCCATTTCGAAGATGGAGGCGCGGGCGTCACCACCGGACGTGGAAGCCGAGATTGCCGCCATAGCTATAGGACCCGCCGCCGAAGCCAGTGGAAGCCGTTAACTCGCCATGGAGACTGTATAGAATGTCATTCGCGCCTTCCCGGTCATAGGTTCCACCGAAGCCGATCTCGCCGCTAAAATCGTCGAGTGAGGAACTGAGAAACCAGCCACCCCAGCCAAGTCAATCTTCAAAGCATTGAACTAAAAGACAGTTTTATTTGTTCCCTTGCACCGTTTCTCGACCTGAAGGCCGCAATCAAGCTGCGCAGCGTTTCTCATGGACAATCCTTGCGGATGTCGGATGCCTTCACCGTGACGGATGTAAGTTCGCTGGTGTAGACATGCGCCCCCATCCGCCATGGACAACGGATATCTCGTCGATGAAGACGAGACGGTCCGATTGCTCGCGCATCCGCGGCTGACGCTATATTTTCCGGGCTTCGGCGATATCAGTGCGTTCCCCGTCAATTCCGGCAGGTGATATCGGACTGCGTTTCGACCGCTTTTCAAACCGATGATCTAAGTCGCTGCGCTTGCGGGACGCACCGAGCTGCGTTCGACCAGGCGTACGGGGATGAAGTGGTGGGAGGAGGGGGCGTTGGCCGGGCCGGTGATGGCTTTCAGCGTGGCCTGGGTCAGCGAGGACAGCGACTGGC
Organism: Martelella mediterranea DSM 17316; assembly: GCF_002043005.1. Classification (NCBI taxonomy): domain Bacteria; kingdom Pseudomonadati; phylum Pseudomonadota; class Alphaproteobacteria; order Hyphomicrobiales; family Aurantimonadaceae; genus Martelella; species Martelella mediterranea. The sequence continues at coordinate 2,497,430 of NZ_CP020330.1, forward strand.
TGACGGTAGTGAGCTGATGCGAGGACCAGTCGGAAATCGGCGCGTCGTCGAACCCGATCACGGAGACATCGCCGGGAACGGAGAGACCGAGTTCGTGGCGGGCGGTGTTCATCACGCCCAGCGCGATTTCGTCGGTGACCCCGAAAATTCCGTCGATGCCCGGCTTGCCGAGAAGCCCGTGGGCGGCCGCGATCCCGGTCTCGTAAGTGTTGCGCCCCTGGCTCCACTGGGTGACCGGAATACGATGATCCTCCATGACGGCAATGAACGCTTCCGCGCGTGCGAGTTTGGCGGAGGTGCGGGAGCCGGACAGGACAACGGCCACGTTGCTGCAACCGGCCGCAATCAGCCGCCGCGCCGCCAGCGCGCCGCCGGCCGCCGAATCCGCCTCGATCTGATCGACAAGACCGATCTTCTCCGGCAGCGGCCGGTTGATGAGAACGAGACGCGTGCCATTGGCCGACGCCAGCCGCATCAGCGTATCCGGCACGGCTCCCGACAGAAGGACGACCGTGCGGACCCTGTATTCAAGCAGCTTTGCAACGGCATTTTCCATGTCGTTCTGCTGACCCGCCAGATTGAGCAGCATGCATTGCAGCCCGTTTGCGTAGAGCGCCGCCGTCAGCGCATCGACCTGGGCGGAGATATAGGGGTTGGAGAGGTTCGCGCCGACAAGGCCGACGAGATCCGAGCGTTCCTTGTGCAGCGTGCGTGCAAGGAGGTTGACGCGGTAGCCAAGCTCCTCCGCCGCCTGCATCACCCGGGCGCGGGTCTTGGGCGCAACGCTCGCGCCTTCGGTGAATGTGCGCGAGACGGCGGAGCGGGAAACGCCGGCGAGGCGGGCGACATCGCCCGCGGAGATGAATTTTTCGGCCATGCTTCACCTATATCGCGTGTTCCGCGCCAAGCAGGCCGCGCAGCCTGACCTCTTCGGCAAGGGCGAGCATTGGCGGCAGCGGGTAGCTCTCGTCGAGCTCGCGCAACTGTCTCAGATGCGCAAGAGCGCTCTCGAAGCTGGCGAACCGGTCGCGGGCGAATGTGGAAAGCCACAGCGCGATCAGCGCGACCGAGCGCGAGCGTCCGCCGCGGCAATGGACCAGAATATTGCCCTTGCGATGGCTTGGATAATGCGGTTTCGAGGGGACATAGCCGCGCATCAGCCCTTCGATCGTGAACACGCCTGCCGCCAGAAGATGCGGATCGTTGCCGTCGCCGTCGATCATCCCGATCTGGTAGCGGCGGATATGGGTGCCGTCCGGAAGCAGCAGCGGACCGGGAAACATGTTGATCGAGACGTTGAGGGTTTCCGTGATCCCGGCGTCGAGAAGGCAATCGGGGTCTTCGGCGGCCGCAAGATTGCCGAGAAACAGCGTCTTTGCGTGCGGTCCGACGCCGTCGATGACCGGAAACAGAAGCGGCCGATCATCCTCGCGCGCTTCATTTTCAGGCACGTGGTCGGGAACGCCGAGGCGCTTTTCTGTCATCGTCAAATCTCCGTCTCGCGTTCCAGTCTTAGGCGTTCGCCGAGGCCACGCGCAAGTTCCGGGGCAGTGGTCATGTCGACAAAGGCGGGCAGAACCTGCCGCGACCCGCAATGATCGGCAAGCGCGAGGACATCGTCCTTGCGCGGATGGACGTTCCAGGGAAGCCAGACGGCCTCGTTGCGCTCTATGAGTGTACGCGCCGGGGTGCCGCTCGGGACGTGGCTTGAAAATATCAGGCGAAAATCCCTCCTTTGCAGAAGTGCAGCCGCAAGACCGGCCTCCGCGTTGGATTCCGTCGCGACGATGACCTGGTCAGGCATTGCGCTTTCGACGTCGACGACGGGGAACGCCCTGCCGGTCGCGGCCTTAACTTCCCTGCCGATGGCCGCGCAGACATGGACGTCATGTCCACGCGATGCCATTGCAAGCACCATATCGGTTCCCCGTCCGGCGCCCGGACAACAGAGCACCGCGCCCCCTTCGGCGTAGTCGGAAATGGCCGTGATCTGGTCATCGAGATCCTGCGCGCGGTCGCCATAGGATGCATCAACCAGAAGGGTCGACGCCAGCGGGGGAGGGTCGAACGTCATGCCGCGCGATTCAAGGCTGATGTCGCCGGTGTAGACGAAACCGCCCGCTGCCGTCTCCATATGAAACCAGACCCCGCCGGGCGCATGGCCGCACCGTCCGGTCGTGAGCGCAAGCCCGCAGGCCTCGAAGGAACCCTGTTCCGGAATGACGTGTGCAGCGTCCGAGGGAAGACGCCCCTGAAGGAAATCCAGTGTCCGTCCGGTTGCGAAGACGGCAGGATTGCCGACCGCATCGAGGCGTCCGATCGACCCGGCATGGTCGCAATGCGCATGGCTGAGGAAGATCGCATCGACGGCGCCGATGGCGTCGATATCGGGGTGCTCGTCCTTGTCGAGGCCGTCGCCGAAATCGAACAGGACGCGCTTGCCGGCCGCCTCGACGAGGAAGATGGCGGCGCTCTTGCGGTTCAACCCGCTGATCACGGTCAGTCGTGCCACGGCAATACACCTTGCGGAAGCCTTCTTGCGAAGGTCAGGCTGACGAGCATCAGCGCGAGGATCACGATGACCATCAGACAACCGACGGCGGCGGCCAGCGTCGAAGACCCGGCCTCCTCCAGGAAAATGATCATCGGGCCGATGGTCTGCGCGCGCGACGAGACCAGCAGCACGGAGGTCTGGATTTCGTTGATGGCGGTCATGAACACGAGGATGGCGGAGGCCGCGGCGGCGGGCGCCAGGACCGGCAGGATGATATCCCTGAGCCTGCGGAAGATACCCGCGCCGACCACCTGCGCGGCCTCGTCGAGCGACCGCTCGATCTGCGCGAACCCGCCAAGGATCGGCTGAAGCGCCAGCGCCAGGAAATTCGAGAGGTAGGCCGCAAGAATGACCCAGATCGTTCCGTAGAGACTTGTGCCCAGGACGGGCAGCGGCTTCAGGAAGAACAGGATCATGGCCACGCCGATGATGATGCCGGGAAGCGCGTAGGCAAGCTGGGAGGAGAGATAGAGCAGGCGCGGGGTGACACCCTTTCGCCAGCTCAGGAAATAGCCGAGCGCGACTGAAGTCGGAATCAGGATGGCGACCGCAAGCCCCGTCAACCAGAGGCTTGTGAAGAAGGCCTCGCGGATGCCCTCGTGATGAAAGATCGCGTTGGAGAAATTCTCGAAGGTCAGCGTCTCCAGCGTGAGCGGCTGCCCGTAACCCCGCACCAGAGCCGAAGCGGCCAGCGCCGAAAGCGGCAACGCCAGCGCAAACAGGAGATAACCCCACGCCAGAGCGGTGACGGGAAGGTGGAAGCGCGAGAGCGGAAATTTGAACGGTCTGGAGGCGCCATCGACGCGCTGGTCGCCCATGCGGCCCAGAAGGCCGGCAAGCCCCATGCCGAGAATGGTCAGCACGGCCAGCAGCAGCGCCAGAAGCGCCATGTCGTTCAGCGCCGACGGGCCATAGGCGTTGAGCTGCCGGTAGATCAGCGTGATCAGCGTGGGCACGCGGGCCGGAATGCCGAGCATGGCCTGGATACCGAAATTGCCGATCGACGACACGAAGGCAAGCGCCGCGCCTGCGAAAATGCCGCCACGGATCAAGGGCAGGATCACGCCGATTGTCGCGCTCAGCGGCGTGGCGCCCACCGCGCGGGCCGCTTCCACCAGATCGGCGGGAACGCGACGCAGATTGGCGCGCACGGCCAGAAACACCAGAGGCGCGTTATAAAGGCCGAGCAGAAGAACGATCCCGCTCGCGGAATAAAGCGGATGCCGCATGCCGGGTTGAAGGGTAATGCCCAGAAGGCTCATGATCGGGCTTGCCGGCGAGAAGGCCTGGATCCAGGCGAGCGCGATGACCTGCGGCGGGATCATCAGCGGCAGAACGAACCCGAACACCCAGGCAGTCCGCCCGCGCATGTCGCTCGCGCCGACGAGAAGCGCTGCGATCGTTCCGGCGAGCGTGGCAAGCGCTGTGGCTGAAAGCGAAATCCAGATCGTATTGACCGTCGCCTCGAACACGCGGCGGCCGCCGAGGACGTCGGCGATGCGGCTGAGCTCGAATCCGGCGCTGGTCACAAAGGCCGCGTAGACGAGCCGTCCGAGCGGCAGGATAGACAGGACGCCGACAAACAGCGCCAGTATCGCCATCAGCGCACGCTCGTTCTTCAGGAGCCCGGAAAGGGTGGAGAGCGTCCATGAAGGACGCCCTCCGGCGGCTGTGGTCGATAGCGACATTGCGATTACAGACCGAAGATCTCGGCGAACTGCTCGCGCACCTGGTCATTGTTCTTCACGGCCTCGTCGACGTCGTAGCCGATCAGCTTCATCGAGGAGAGGTCGGGATAGCCCTCGGGTGCTGCAACGCCCGGCAGAAGCGGGATATTGCCCTGGGCGGAGACCAGTTCCTGACCTTCCTTCGAGAGCAGGAAATCGACGAACTTCTTCGCGGCTTCCTCGTGATCGGTCGTGCTCATGATGGCGACCGGCTCGCCGATGAAGGAAACGCCTTCCTGCGGCGCGATATAGTCGACCGGCGAGCCGTCGGCCTTGGCACGCAGCGTGTTGGCGTCGACGATGATGGCGTATTTGGCCATGCCGGAAGCGACAGCCTTGGTCGCCGGACCGTTGCCGCCCTCGGGCACGACGTCGAGATCGTTCAGGCCCTCATAGAACTCCCAGCCGATTTCCGGCGTGTTGATCAGGGCATGCAGGTGGTTCAGCGCCGCGCCGGAATAGAGCGGGCTCGGGACCGCGATCATGCCGCGATTGTCCTCGACCAGAAGATCGTTCCAGCTTTCGACCGGCTCGGCGATCTCGGTATTGTAGGCAATGCCCGTGGTGATCGCCTTGGTGCCAAAGAAGGTCATGTCCTTGTCGTAGGCGGCCTTGTCATAGCCGTCCACCGGTGCTTCCGGATAGGCCATCAGATGGCCTTCGGCCTTCAGCGTGCCGAGGTTGATCGGATCGGCGACGAGCAGGACGTCGGGCTGGATGTTGCCGGCTTCGATTTCGGCGCGCATCACGTTCATCAGCGCCGAGGTGCCGTTGCGGGTCCAGTTGACCTTGATGTCGGGATTGGCGGCCTCGAAGGCGTCGACGGTCTGCTGGGCCTGTTCGGGCGGCTGGCTGGTGTAGAGCGTGATGGTTTCCTCGGCATGGGCCGCCGTGAAGGCAAGCGTGCTGAGGGTCGCAAGGGCAAGCATGGAGAGTTTCATCGGGGATATCCTCGATTGTTGGTGCTCAGTGGGAGGCTTCTTCTGCTTTCGGGTCCGGCAGGACCCAGCCGTCGGTAAGCGTGACGGCCACGCGCTGCCCGGCTTCGATGCGTGCCGGGGCAGGGACGTTCATGAAAAAGGTTCGCTCATCCGGGCCGAGCGAAAGCTCGACCCGCAAAATGTCGCCGCGATAGGTGATGCGGCGGAGGGTGGCGGCAAGGCCGCCTGTGTCGGTCAATCTGAGGTCGCCGGGGTGAAAGGCAATGCGCGCTTCGCTGCGGGGTAGGGCCGAAGGCGGATTGCGCACCCGCACCTGCTCACCGAAGAAGCGGGCGAAACCATAGCCACTGCGATCAGGCTGGAAATCCGTAATCGGCGCGATCTGGCCCTCTCCGATAAAGGTCGCGACCATGTCATTTGCCGGCTGGCTGTAGAGTTCGGACGGGCTTGCGAACTGGCTGATCCTGCCGCTCTCCATCACGGCCACGCGGTCGGCCAGCGCGAGCGCCTCCGACTGGTCATGCGTGATGTAGAACATCGTCGCGCCAGACGCTTTGTGGAAGCGGGCAAATTCTTCCTCCATCTCGCCGCGCAGATGAACATCCAGATTGGCCAGCGGCTCATCGAGAAGGACGAGGCCGGCATCCATCGCCAGGCAGCGGGCGAGCGCCGTGCGCTGCCTCTGGCCGCCCGAAAGTTCCGCGGGCCGGCGATCCGCAAACGCAGTCAACCCGACCGTCTCGAGAACGCGGGCCGTGCGCGCCTCGCGTTCGCCGCGCCCCAGCCCCTTGACCTTGAGGCCATAGGCGACATTGCCGGAGACCGTCATGTGCGGCCACAGCGCATAGCTTTGAAACACCACGCCGATGCCGCGTTCTTCCGGGGCGACATGCCGGCCTTGGCCGGAAAGAAGCGTGTCGCCGACCCGGATTGCGCCGCTGTCGATCTGCTCGAAACCGGCGAGAGCGCGCAGAAGCGTGGTCTTGCCGCAACCGGAGGGGCCGAGCACAGCGACGAACTCCCCCGAACGGATCGAGAGCGAAATCCCACGCAGAACGCTCGTCTTGCCGAAAGACTTGTCGACGGTCTCGATTTCGATCGCGCTCATAGGGTCTGTCCCGCGCTGTCGGTCACAGTCGGAAGAACCTTCCGAGACCGGTGGAATGGCGTTTTGCAATGCTTTGCAATCTTCGCCGCCATCAATGCACCGATCGTGTGACAGTTCTGTTTCAGTGTGTTTTCGGTTTTGTGAAAATTGACTTTTGAAAGCGCGGCGCCCGCACGTGGAAGTAAGCAGGCCCGATCGCGGCCATGCCTTCTCGGGCGGTCCCGGCTATAGCGTCGGGCGAAAGGGGGCGCCGGTTTTTTTGATAACCCGACGCGCCAAAGGAAAGAAACTAGAGTTCATCCGCCTGCAGCGTCAGGCTGCGCAAATGCTCAAGCATTTTCTCGGCGGCTGGACTGAGCCAGTCGTCCCGCAGGCGCTGGATGCCTGTGGTCCGTTTGGGCAGCGACCGGGAAAGCGGCAGTTCGGTTAGGCTGGGATGACCCCGCAGGATTGGCGTGACGGCGAAGGTGAGGGCGTCGGACTGTTCCAGATAGGTGGTGATGAAACCGTTGGAGGTTGATCGAATGCGGGCGACGGGCGGGGTGAGGCCCTCGGTTTGAAACAGCCCGTCGAGCCGCTTCTGGGCGTTGACGGCCTTGTCGGGCATGATCCAAGGAAATTCGAGCAGATCCGGAAGCTCCAGCGTTCCCGCCCGCTCCAGCGGGTGCCCCCGGCGCGCGACCACGGCGTAACGCGCGGATGCGAGCGGTTCCGAATGGAGATCGGAGAATTCCGGGTCGTCCGTCAACTCGGTGAGGATGAAAGCGACCTGTCCGCGCCGGACCAGTTCGGCAAGCTGGCGCTCGAAACCGCCGATTACGCTGATCGAGACGCCGGGCAGGTCCCGCGTGGTCAGGTTGATCGCGCGCGGCAGCAGGCCTGTCAGCCAGACCGGGCCAGAACCCACGGAAAGCTCCGTCTCCTCATGTTCCTGCAGGTGCCGGATTTCGTGCTGGGCATCTTCCAGTTGCCGGAAAATGCCCTGCGCCCTGCGCACCATCACCCGTCCGAATACGGTCAGCCGCATGGCCTTGGGAAGCCGCACGAAAAGCTGTGCTCCCACTTCCTCCTCAAGCGCGGCAAGGCCGCGGCTCAGTGCCGGCTGGGTCATGTTCAGCTGCTCTGCCGAGCGGGTCATCGACCCCGTTTCGGCTATGGAAAGAAGGTAGCGCAGGTTCTGCAGGTTCATGTTTTCGATTACCAAAATGCATGACGAATGCGTTGTTAATTATTTGCATTAATGAAGACCTCTCTTTAGCCTTTGTCAAATCCAAGGGAGGAGAAATGATGAATTCCAAATCACTGGCCCGCTTTGCGGGCGTGGCTCTTTCGTTTGCCGCTTTCGCCGACGCAGCTGCGGCACAGGACTTTCCGACGCGCCCGATCACGATGATCGAGCCCTGGGAGGCCGGTACGTCCGGCGACATAACGGCGCGCATCGTTGCCGAGTTCGCTTCCCAGAAGCTGGGGCAGCCGATCGCGGTGCAGAACATCGCCGGCGGCGGCGGCGCCAAGGCGATGCTGGCGCTTTCCGAGGCTGATCCCGATGGCTACACCATCGGCAATTCGTGGGTCGCCACCCAGATCATGGTGCCTACGTTCGAGCCGCGGATCGGCTTCGATCCGATGGGCTTCGACCCGATCGGGCTGATGTGGGTGAACCCCTTCACCCTGACGGTGGCCGCCGATCACCCCGCAAACAATGTTGACGAATTCATTGAATGGGCAAAGGCCCAGGACGGTGTTCTCAGGGTTGGCGTCTGCCCGGCGGTCAGCCTGCCGCATGTGGTGATGCGGCGGTTCCTCGAGGTGGCGGAGATCACGAAATACCAGCCGATTCCGGCGGATGGCTGCGAAACCTCGAATATTCAGGGCCTGTTCGATGGCTCTCTCGACTTCACCACCGGCGCGCTCGGCGCGGTGAAGATCTACGGCGACAAGATCAAGACGCTCGCGATCTTCACCGAGGAGCGCTCCCCGATCGAACCCGGGATTCCGACGGCAAAGGAACAGGGTTACTATCTTGACTGGGGTGCTGCGACCGCCGGCTGGTCGGGACTGGTGGCGCCTGAGGGTACGGATCCGGAACGCTTGAAGAAGCTTCAGGACGTGTTCCGCGAGGTCATCAATTCCGAGCCCTTCAAGAAGAAGATGTTCGAAGGCGGGTTCACCGTCCAGTACATGGAGCCGGATGCCTTTCAGGATCTCTGGCAGGTGTCGCTCGACCGGCTGGCGCCGGCACTGGAAAACCTGAAGAAAAATTGAGTGTTTCGCGCCGCTCCATAACATTGGCCGGCGGCGCGATTTCCTTTCAGACCTGAGGTTTTCCCGATGTCCAACGACGAAACCCTTCAGGCTCCGCAACGGGAAACGGCAACCCGGTCGCAAGACCTTGCCGCGGTCGTTGTCGGAGCAGGATCCTTCATTCTCGGCCTCTGGATGGTTCTGGATATCGCGGCGATGGAGGATAATCCCATCGCATCGCTGTCGGGGGGCATCGATGCCAAGCAGTACCCGACATGGCTGGGCGCGGGCCTGATGGTCCTGGCGGTTGCTGTTATCGTCCGCCCCGCGACGCGGCTGATTTCCTTGCACGACCGGCCCGACGAAGCCTTGCCATGGGCGCGCATTGTCGGCGTCGTCGCGGCGCTGTTTCTCTATCTTCTGGCGTTTCCGCGCTTTGGCTATATTGCCTCGACAACGCTTTTCGGCGCCGCACTGATGGTTGCCGGCGGCGCGCGCAGGCCGCTTTCGATCGTCGGCTTTCCGGTGGTGTTCTCACTGGCTCTTTACTGGCTGGTGCGGATCGTCTTCGACATTCACCTGCCCTTCGGGAGGTTTCTCACCGCCCTGATCGGAGGCTGAAGGACATGGATACCCTGCTTTCGGCGTTGGACCTCGCCAGCGTCCTGTCGCTTCTTCTGGCCATCATTATTGGCATCGGCGTGGGCATCATCTTCGGCGTCCTGCCGGGCATGGGGCCATTGCTGGGCATCGCGCTCGCGATTCCGTTCACCTTCTACATGGATCCGGTCCCTTCGATCGCCCTGCTGATGGGCATCTATCAGGGGGGCAATTTCGGCGGCGCGGTCACCGCGATCATGATCGGCGTTCCGGGCACGCCGATGGCCGCGGCGACGCTGCTGGACGGCTTTCCCATGGCCCGCGCCGGTCGCGTTTCCGACGCATTGGTGCTTGCCACGCTGTCGTCGTTTGCCGGCGCTCTCATCAGCGCGGTGCTGCTGATCCTGCTGTCGCCCTATCTCGCCGCCGCCGCGGCCAATTTCGGGCCGATGGAGACGATGCTGCTGGCGGCGCTCGGCCTGTCGACCGTTGCTTCGCTGACCGGAAAATCCCTGCCGCGGGGCCTGCTGGCGGCAGCGCTCGGCCTGTCGGCCGCGGCGATCGGGACCGACCCGATCCTCGGCCTGCCGCGCATGACGATGGGCCTCAGCGGCCTCGATGGCGGGTTCAACCTCGTTGCACTCCTGATGGGGCTGTTCGCGGTCTCCGAGCTTCTGACCCAGGTGGCCGAAGGCGAACACCTGAAGGCAGGCCGCGTGCGGCTTCAGTTGCGCAACGGCGTCCTCGGAAACTTCCTCGGCCGCTGGACGAACTGGCTCCGCTCCAGCGCCCTTGGCATCTTCATCGGCGCCATTCCCGGCATCGGCGGCGATGCTTCCGCCTATATCGCCTACCGCGTTTCCCGCGACTTCTCCGATGAACCCGAGAAATTCGGGCAGGGCGCGGACGATGGCGTCGTGGCCTCGGAATCCGCCAACAGCGCCACGACCGGCGGAGCGCTTCTGCCGATGCTGGCGATCGGCATTCCCGGCGATCCTGTCGTGGCGGCGCTCATGGGCGGGTTCCTCATCCAGGGGCTCACTCCGGGCCCACAACTCTTCCAACAGCATCCGGAAATCGTCTATGGGGTTCTGGCGGCCTTTCTGCTCGGCGCATTGCTGCTGCTCCCGATCGCGCTGGTCATGCTGCGCGCCCTGATCCGCACGCTGGCGGTCCCCAAACCCTATCTCGTCGCCGCCGTCGGCATGTTCAGCGTGCTCGGCGTGTTCATGGTGCAGCGCTACATGTTCGACCTCTGGGTGTTCTTCGCCTTTGGCCTGATTGGCTACGCGCTTCGCCTGGCGGCGATCCCGCTCGCGCCGCTGATCATCGGCTATGTGCTGGGCTCGACCTTCGAGGAGGAACTCAGGATGACCTCGCTGGTCACCGGCGGCGACTGGGTCGGCTTCTTCCTGAACCGGCCGGCCTCGCAGATCATTCTGGCGCTTCTGGTTCTCGTTCTTTTTACGCCGATCGTGCAGGCGCTGCTGCGCCGCCGCGCACGCCGCAAGCTTTCCATTTCGACACGTGAGACCCATTCATGACCGATACCCGTCCCAATATCGTTTTCGTCATCACCGACCAGCAAAGGCACGACACGATCCGAGCCATGGGTTTTCCTTACATGGATACGCCCAATCTCGACGCGCTGGTGGAAGAAGGGACGGCGTTTTCGAACATGTATGTGACCTCGCCATGCTGCGCGCCCTCGCGGGCAAGCCTGTTCACCGGGCTCTATCCGCACAATTCCGGCGTGCTGCGCAATGACGAGGTCTGGCCCTCGACCTGGGTCAGCGACCTGGCGGCGGCCGGCTATCACTGCTGCAATGTCGGAAAGATGCATACCCATCCCTTCGAAGCGCCGTTCGGCTTTCATGAACGCCATGTGGTGGAAAACAAGGACCGGGCCCATCCGAACCTGCCCTTCTTCCTTGATAACTGGGACAAGGCGCTGATGGCGCGCGGCGTCGAGAAACCTGACCGCCGCAGCTATCGCCGACGGCAGGACTATGCGACCGCGCTCGGCGCGTTTTCATGGGAGCTCGACCGGGACCTGCATCCGGATGTCTTCACCGGCCGGCTCGCCTGCCGCTGGCTGAAGGAGTGGAATGGGACGAAGCCGTTCTTCCTTCAGGTCGGCCTGCCTGGACCGCACCCGCCCTACGACCCCGCGCCCGAGGATCTGGAGCCCTATCTTGATCGCGACCTGCCCGCGCCCATTCCCTCGGACATAGAGGCGCAGCCGAAGGCGCTGCAGGAACTGCAGGCAAACCATATCCGCGACGACCATGACGCCGTGCGCCACCTTGCGCATCCGACCGATGAACAGACCAGGCGGCAGCGTGCGCATTACTACGCCAATGTCTCGATGATCGACGGCATCATGGGGGAGATCAGGGCAGCGCTCGAACAACGCGGCGTCGCCGATAACACGATCATCATCTTCACCTCTGACCACGGCGATTGTCTCAACGACCACGGCCACAGCCAGAAATGGACGATGTACGAGCATTCCGTGCGCGTTCCGGCGATCATCCATGATCCCCGCCATCCCGGCGGAACCCGCGTCGACGATCTCGTTTCGCTCATGGATCTTGGGCCGACCGTGCTGGAATTTGCGGGCCTTGTTCCCCCTTCATGGATGGAGGGCATATCGCTCGCGCCCTGCATCCGGGGTGAAACCGAAGCGCCGCTGAGGACCGAGGTCTTCGCCGAGCTGGCGCGCGACATGATCCAGAGCAACGCGGCGTTCTTCACCATGATCCGGACCGGGCCTTGGAAGCTGGTGCACATTTCCGGAACGACGGAAGGGCAACTCTTCAATCTTGAGGATGACCCGGACGAATGCGCCAATCTATGGGACGACGCGAACCATGCCGACACGCGCCGGCAACTGACCGCGCGGCTTCTGGAATGGCGCATCGAGAGTGGCCTGGCCGCCCAGGGTTGGCTCGGAAGGGTGGCATGCTGATGTCGGCGAACTGGGACTTTTCGGTTGAGGGCAAGCGCGTTTTGATCACGGGCGGCCTTGGCGGCATCGGCTCGGCGCTGGCCGAGGGTTTCGTCCGCCATGGCGCGGAGGTCATCGTCACCGGTCGAGCGCCTGATCGCGCCCCGCCAAAGGGCTGCCGATACGAAGCCGTGGACCTCACGAATGATGCCGATGTGAACCTTCTTGCCGAACGAACCGGCGCGATCGATACGCTGATCCACTGCGCCGGGCAGATCGAGCGCGAACGGGAAATGCAGCCCGATGGCTTCAACGCGGTGCTCGACGTTCATCTGACCGGCGCGCTGCGGCTTGCCAATGCCTATCGCGCCGGACTTGCCGCAAATGGCGGTGCGATCATCAATGTCGCCTCGATGTTTTCCTATTACGGCGCGCCGCATATACCGGCCTATGCGGCTGCAAAGGCCGGCGTGGTGTCGCTGACGAAATCGCTGGCGCTTTCCTTCGCGGAGGAAGGCATCCGGGTCAACGCGATCGCGCCCGGCTGGATCCGGACGCCGATGACCGAGCGCGGCCGGGCCGACCCGGAGATCCGTCAGAAAGTCCTGACCAGATTGCCGAAGGGCGGCGACTGGGCCGATCCGGACGAGCTCTGCGGTACGGCGGTGTTTCTGGCATCTTCGGCGTCGCGCATGATCACCGGCGTCACGATCCCCGTCGATGGCGGATATACGGCCGCATAGGCAGGATGAAACAAGGGAGGACGGCTCGATGGCCGGACATATTCTCATTACCGGTGCCGGCGGCGGCATCGGTTCCGCCACGGCGCGCATGGCGGCGGCGCGCGGCTACGCCGTGAGCTTGATGGCGCGTTCCTCCGGCAGCAAGGAAGCCTCGGCGCTTCTGGGGGAGATCGCCGCGAAAGGCGGAGAGGCACAGGTGGTGACCGCCGATGTCACCAGCGAGGGCGATATCGTCGACGCGTTCAAGAAAGCGGCCGACCGGTTCGGCCCGCTCACGGCGCTGATGAACTCGGCAGGCATCGCCTACAACGCGCCGGTCAGCGCGCTCGATTGCGAAAGCATTGCCCGGGTGATGGCGGTGAACGTCGTCGGCCTGATGCTCTGTTGCCGGGAGGCGGTCAGCTACATGTCAACCGAAGCCGGCGGGCAGGGCGGTTCGATCGTCAATATTTCATCGATGGCGGCAACCATCGGCGGCCGCCCCGGGGCGAGCGTCTATGCCGCCTCGAAAGGCGCGGTGGACGTTTTCACCACGGGGTTTGCGCGCGAAGTCGCGGATCAGGGTATTCGCGTCAACAGCGTCAGGCCCGGCATGATCGCGACGAAGATGACCGCCAATCTGGAACAAGATGCCGCTCTCAAGAAATCGGTGGAGGCTTCCATCCCCATGAAGCGGATCGGGCAGCCGGAGGAGATCGCCGAGATCGTGCTGTGGCTCAACTCGCCGGCAGCGTCTTTCGTGACCGGCGCCCATATCAATGCGGGCGGTGGCGGATTTCACATCGCATCTTCCTGAGGAGGAACAACATGACTGTACTGGTGACCGGAGCGACAGGCTTTATCGGCTCCTATCTGATTCCGGTTTTGCTCGAGCGGGGCTACGACGTCGCCGCCACCGATCGCATGCCGGCGCCGGAATGGATCGCAACGCGCTCCAATATCCGCTATATCCAGACCGATCTTGGCCGTGAAGCGGACATCCAGAAGCTGATGGGCATCGTCCGCCCCGAAAAGATCGTGCATCTGGCATCGGTGCTCGCCGGGCCGTGCGAGGCCGACCCGCTGCTCGGCTACCGCGTCAACTTCATGTCGACCGCGACACTGCTGGATGCCGGACTTGCCCACGGACTGAAGCGCTTCGTGATGACGAGCGCCGGATCGGTTTTCGGCCAGGGTCTGCGGGAACCGGTGCGCAACGACGCCGAGCGGCTGCCGCGTACCGTTTATGGACAGACCAAGCTGGCCTGCGAGCATCTGATTGAATGGTATCGCAGGGTGCATGGGATAAGCTGCGGGGCTGTCCGCTTTCCCTGGGTCTACGGACCGGGCAGGAGCACCGGCATTACGGCCGAATATTCGTCGTTGCTGCTCGACAGGATCGCCAGAAACGAGCCCCTTGTCATCTCCAATCCCGAGGAGCGGGGCGACTGGCTCTATGTCAAGGACGCGGTAAAGGCGCTGATGCTGCTCCTTGAGCGGGAGGAGCAGCCCGAGATCAGCTATAACATCATGGGGAGCGTCCACAGTATCCGGGAGGCGATGACGCTTGCCATGCAGCTCTTCCCGGAAGCGCGCGTAACCTTCGAGGAGAGTGGCCGGACAACCCAGCCTTATGCCTCCTCTTATGATGACAGCAAGGCGCGCGCGGATATCGGCTGGCAGCCGGATTACGCGCTTGCCGACGGCATCAGAGAGCATGTGACTCTGGTCAGGCAACGTCATGGGGCCTGACCAGAAGAAAGCTTGCCCTGGAACAGGGGGCCGCAGGAAAGTCACGCGGACCTTGCGATGCTGAAAGATCAAGCGATCGTGGTTCATGCCGCGAAAGATCTCCGTTCGGAGACGCGCGATCTCGTGCCTCTCGTTGCGGGTGAGGTCAGGCTCGAGATGGCCTGGGGCGGGATTTGCGGCTCCGATCTCCATTTCTATCGTCACGGCGGAACCGGCGTGGCAAAACTCCGCCAGCCAATGGTCCTTGGCCACGAGCTTTCCGGCCGTGTCTGCGAGACTGGTCAGGATATTCGCGGTTTCGCCGTCGGCGATGCCGTCGTGGTTCATCCGGCACGAGTCTGCGGCCAATGTCATGGCTGCCTCTCCGGCCGCGAGCAGCTTTGCGAGGACGTGCGTTTTCTTGGAAGTGCGGCGCGCATGCCCCATTGCGATGGCGGTTTCCGGCGTTTCCTGACCGTCGAGGCAACCCAGCTTCGGCGGGTGCCCGAAGGACTGCCGCTCGATATCGCAGCGCTGACCGAACCGCTGGCGGTCGCCCTTCACGCCATCGCGCGGGCAGGCGACGTCGCCGGCCGCGCGGTGCTGGTCATGGGTGCCGGGCCGATCGGCGCGCTGCTCGTCGCCGCGCTGAGGCTGAAGGGCGCCGCCCGGATCGTCGCGGCCGACATCAGCGACTTTCCATTGGCCCTGGCAAGGCGGGTGGGGGCGGATGAAACCTGGAACATGACCCGTACAGCCCCGGAAGACATGTTCGATATCGTTTTCGAGGCCACCGGCGTGGCCGACGGTCTGTCCGCGGCGATGCAGCGCGCGCGCCGGGGCGGCGTCGTTGCGAAAGTCGGGATTTTTGCACCCGGGCTCGTGCCGGCTCCGCTGTCCCTGGTTGTCGGTCGTGAGATCGATTTCAAGGGCTGCTGGCGTTTTGGCAGCGAGTTCGACGAGGCCCTCGAAATGCTGGCCGAGCATTCCGCACAGTTCGGCAATCTCGTGACACACCGGTTTTCCGTCGATGACTATCGATGTGCCTTCGAGACCGCCTCGGACCGGACACGCGCGATGAAAGTCCTGCTCGACCTTGCTGTGGCGAACAAGGGACTGGAAGTCCGGGCTGATACGTCGAGCTCGCGATGGGGCGAGAAGCCGACTTGGCGTCTGCTTCCCTGCGGAGCGTGCCCGGCGGGGAATTTCCGCTTGACGTTGACCTTCGGTCCGTCTTGATTGTCGCCACACGATCCGCCGCCGCCCGTAGCGCGCAAAAGCGGATGGCCGAAGGAGAATGACATGGCAGCAATCGACACCACCCCCGCTTTTGAAACCTGGACCTATGTCGATGGCGAATGGCTTCCCGGCAATCCGCCGCTGATCGGCCCGACCTCGCATGCGATGTGGCTCGGCTCCACCGTCTTCGACGGCGCGCGCTATTTCGAGGGCATGGCGCCGGATCTGGACGAGCATTGCAAGCGCATCAACCGCTCCGCCCGCGCGCTCGGCCTGCGGCCGACCAAGACCTCGGAGGAAATCGAGGCGCTGGTCTGGGAAGGGCTGAAGAATTTCAAGGGCGCTGAAGCGGTCTATATCAAGCCGATGTACTGGGCCGAACACGGCCTTGACGGGCTCGTGCCCGCCGATCCGGCCTCCACCCGTTTCGCGCTTTGCCTGTTCGAAACACCGATGCGCTCCACCGTGCCCGTGCGGCTGACGGTCTCGCCTTACCGCCGCCCGTCGCCGGAAGTGGCCATGACCCACGCCAAGACCGGCAGCCTCTATCCCAATTCCGGCCGGATGATGTTGGAGGCGCGCGCCCGCGGCTTCGACAATGCGCTGGCGCTCGACATGCTCGGCAATGTCGCCGAGACGGCGTCGGCCAATATCTTCATGGTCAAGGACGGTATTCCGATGACGCCGGCGGACAATGGCTGTTTCCTCGCAGGCATCACCCGCAAGCGCATTCTCAAGCTGTTCCGCGACAATGGCATCGCCGCCAAGGAGAAGACGCTGACCGTCAAGAACTTCCTCGAAGCCGACGAACTGTTCCTGACCGGCAATTACAACAAGGTCGTGCCGGTGATCAAACTCGACGACCGCGATTTCGAACCGGGCCCGATGGCGAAACAGGCGATGACGCTTTACATGGACTGGGCACGCTCGACCTGCAAATAGTATTGTTGGATGTGTACTTATGTGATATAACTTTATTGGTTAAACATCGTAGGGTTGTGTTGGGCAATGTCACTTAGAAGCGTGCAGACGCAGTTTATAAGAGCCAAGGACAAAAATGGGATTCTACAAAAGTTCTTCATATATGGGGCTTTTGAAGAAACGATAATGTTGGATGGTAGTGTCTCAAGCCATCAACTCCCTCGTAAAATAAGGAGTCCGAAGGGCGAGCCAGTAGAATTTGTGGATCGGCACCATCTTAAAATTTTGGGATCCGACGACGTCTACACCATCGTTTGGAACTAGGTTTTCCTAATCGTTTGTTTTTCGGATTGACAACACCCGCGTTTCGGCGCATTGGATTTTCCATGATCAAGACCGTGACCCACAATCATATGTATTTTTGGCTGTTCCAATAGGAGCGGCCGATTGATCATGTTCATCACCGGCCGCCTGGGGGCGGCAAGGTGTTGAAAGAAAACGTCCCCCACGGCGGCAGAATTCGAAGGCCAAGGGACGATACAATGACTGACGATCAAGACAAAATCGCACTGGAACGACCAGCCCTGATGACCATCAGGAAGGCGGTCGAATCCGATATTCCGCAACTGCTCGAGATGATCGGGCTGCTTGCCGCCTTTCACGATGATCCTTCGGAAATGACGGCGGAAAGCCTCAGACGCGACCTCTTCGGGCCGACGCCATGGGTGACCGCGCTGGTCGCCGATGCCGGCGCGCAGCTTCTCGGCTACGCGCTATTGACGCCGCTCTACCGCGCCCAGCAGGGCCGGCGCGGCATGGATCTGCATCACCTGTTCGTGCGCGACGGCCACCGCAACCACGGCGTCGGCCAGCACCTGATCGCCCGCGCGCGCGATTTCGCCAAGGCTGCCGGCTGCACCTACCTGTCGGTCAGCGCCGCCACCGGCAATTTCGGCGCCCACCGTTTCTACCAGCAGATGGATTTCGTCGCGCGCCCGGTGACCGGCATGCGCTACATGCAGACGCTCGCCGATTGAGCGTCACCGTGCGGGTACGGCCTTCAGATAGGCGGCGATGGCTTCGAGGTCGGAGCGCGGCAGATGCGACAGGTTCTGCTGCACATCGACCATCGAACCGCCGGCGGTATCGAAGTCCGGCGTGAAGCCGGTTTCAAGATAGTCGGCGATCTCCGCCGCCGTCCAGTTGCCGATGCTTTTGGAGCCCGGGGTGATGTCCGGGATCGTCCCTTCGCCGTCGGGGTTCGGCCCGCCGGCGAGCCACTTGTCATATTCAAGCCCGCCGAGCGCGTTGCGCGGCGTGTGACACTCGCCGCAATGGCCCGGCCCCTCGACCAGATACTGGCCACGCATGATTTCGGGCGAGGCGTCGGTGAATTGCACCCGCGGTTCGTTCTTGAAGAACAACTGCTTCCAGAATGACAGCCCCAGCCGGACATTGAACGGGAAGTCGACATCATGCGGCTTGCTGGGCGTATCGCTCGGCGGCAGCGTCATGATGTAGCCGTGGAGATCCTTAACATCCTGATCCTTCATCCGCACATAGGAGGTGTAGGGCAGGGAGGGGTAGAGATTGCGCCCATGCGGACCGACGCCCTTCTTCACGGCGTTGGCGAAGTCCATGAGCGACCAGTCCCCGATGCCTTCTTGTTTGTCGGGCGAGATATTGGGCGCATAGAAGGTTCCGAAATCGCTCTCGATCGGGTGTCCGCCGGACAGGACAAGTTTCTCCTCGCCGGCCGCGCCCGGGGCGGCGTGGCAGCCGGCGCACTGGCCGGCCCAGAACATCTTCGCGCCATTATGCGGATCTGCGGCCTCAAGGTCCTGATAGTCCGCCGGATCGAGCTTCGGCGGGGTGAAGGCAACCACGAAAGCCGCCCCCATGAACAGAGCGGCGACAGCCAGTACGATGATCGTCAGCTTTTTCACGCCGGGTCTCCCTGTTCCCGAATTTCAAGAGAAAACAGCAATTCCGGGCGAACTGGGAACCGCTCCAACGCCCGGAACTGCGTCACGATGGTGAGAAGGCTCTACTTGTCGACGCGATAGAGCTTGTGGCAGGCCGCGCAATTGGCCCCCAGCGTCTTCATCGCGGCTCCAACGGCGGCCTGATCGGCGGGCAGATCGGCCAGCAGGGCATCGGCGTCATCGGCGAGCTTTTGCGCATGAGCCTCGAAGTCGTCCATGTTTTCCCAGATCGCCGGGCTAGCCTCGGTGCCGTTTCCGGTTTTCGAATCAGGCGGGAAATGGGTCGGGAAGTCGGTGATTTTTGTGGAGATATCGGTAAGCGCGCCCTGAACCACGATCGGGTCGTAGGCGTTCTCGCCCTTGGCGATGGCGCCGAGCTGGCCCATGGCCTTGCCGATCGCCTTCATGTCGTCCTGGCGCAGCATCTGCGGCGCATCCTGGGCAACCGCAAAGCCAGCGCTGAGACAGAGCGCGACAGCGCCGGCGATCATAAATCCGTTTTTCATCCAAAGCCTCCTTCGTTGCTCAGGCCGCAGTATACGCAGCCTCTGTTTGGAAGCTAGGGGCAGGATTAACGTAGGGAAGATGAACGGCGGCTGACTGCGGGGCCGACGGCATCACGTTTTGGTGACTTCGCCCCATAACTGGTGGAAATGATGGGTCGGTCCGTGGCCGGAGCCGACATGCAGGCTGTCGGCTGCCGCGATCGCGCCGGCGACATAGCGCTTGGCGTTCGCCACCGCCTCGGAAAGGGGCGCGCCCTTGCCGATTTCGGCCGCGATCGCGCTTGAAAGCGTGCAGCCGGTGCCGTGGGTGCTGGCGGTGTCGATGCGCGCGCCCTCCAGCCATTCATGGCCATTGGCGGTGACCAGCAGGTCCGGGCTTTCCGCCCCCTCCAGATGGCCGCCCTTCAACAGCACCGCCTGCGCGCCGAGGCCTCTCAACGCGGTTGCCTGTTCGATCATCTGATCGCGGGTGGTGGCGGTCTCGGCGTCGAGCAGGGCGGCGGCCTCCGGCAGGTTCGGTGTCAGCACGGCGGCGAGCGGTATAAGGTGGTCCTTCAGCGCCTCGATCGCATCCTCCGGCAGCAGCCGGTGGCCGCCCTTGGCGACCATCACAGGATCGAGCACGACCGGCACCTCCACATGGTGGCGCAGGCTGTCGGCGATGGTGACGGCGACATTGGCATTGACCACCATGCCGATCTTGATCGCGTTGACCTTTACGTCATCGAAGATCGCTGCGATCTGCTCGGCGACGAAGGCAGATGGCACCTCGTGCACGCCGGTGACGCCGCGGGTGTTTTGCGCCGTCAACCCGGTCAGCGCCGCCATGCCGTAAGTTCCAAGCGCGGAAAAGGTCTTGAGGTCGGCCTGAATGCCGGCGCCGCCCGAGGGGTCGGAACCGGCGATCGAGAGAATGTTTGCGATCATTGCTTCGCCTTCCGGATGGCTTCGGCAAGGTCCGCCGTCGCCTGATATGGATCGGGCTGGCCGCAGATGGCCGAAACGACGGCGATCCCGTCGGCCCCGCTTTCGAATGTGGCCGCCACATGCTCCCCTTTCAACCCGCCAATGGCGACGGTCGGCAAGCGGCAGAGGTTGATCATCTCGCGAAGCCCGTGAAAACCGACGGGAAGCGCGTGGTCGGGCTTGGTGCCGGTCGCGAAGATCGGGCCGGCGCCGATGTAGTCGATGCCGGCGGGATCGAAGGCGCGCGCGACATCGAGGCCGTTGACGGAAACGCCGAGAATCTTGTCATCGCCGATCAGATCCCGGACATCTTTCGGGCGGGCATCCTCCTGACCGACATGAACGCCATCGGCATCGATCGCGATGGCGGCTTCGACGTCGTCATTGACGATCAGCCGGACCGGCGTGCCGGCTGTCACCTGTTTGAGCGCAAGCCCCATGTCGATGCGTTCGCGCGTCGAGGCGTGCTTCATGCGAAGCTGCACGATGGCTGCCCCGCCGGCGATCGCATCCCTTGTGGTGGCGACCATGCCGTAATCGCCGCAAAGCTCGGGATCGAGAACGAGATAAAGGGAAAGGTCGAACTTCATGGCCATTCGATCTCCGCTTCGCTGGCAAGGGCTTGGGGCGTGACGGCAGCGAGCGCATCGAGGAAATGGGCCTGGAACGAGCCGGGACCATCGGCCCGCACATGCGCGCGGCTGCCGGCCACGCCGTAATGGGCAAGCGCCGCGACGGTTGCCTCGAAGGCATCCGCACGCCATGCGCCGGCATAACCGCCGACCAGCGCCGTCAACGCGCAACCGAGCGCCGTCACCCGCGGCATCAGCGGCGATCCGCCGCCGATGCGGGCGCTGCGCGTGCCATCGGTCACGAAGTCGCGTTCGCCGGTGACCGCCACCACCATGTTGCGCTCTCGGGCAAGCGTCTTCGCGGTCTCTTCGGCGGCCGCCACGCTGTCGCCGGCATCGACGCCCTTGCCGGCGCTGGTGGCGCCGGAGAAGGCGAGGATTTCGGAAGCATTGCCGCGCAGGATCGTGGGCCCGAGATCAAGCAGCTCAAGGGCTGCCCTGGCTCGGAAGCCGGTGGCGAAATGGGCGACGGGGTCCAGCACCCAGGGCGTCCGGTTGCGGTTGGCCGTCTCGGCCGCTGCCTTCATGCCGGCAAGCCAGTCGGGTGAAAGCGTGCCGATATTGATGGTGACCGCCGAGGCAATGCCGGCAAATTCGCCGGCTTCCTCTTTCGCATGAACCATCGCCGGAGAAGCGCCGGCGGCGAGCAGCACATTGGCCGCGATATTCATCGCCACATAATTGGTGATGCATTGCACAAGCGGCGCGTCTGCGCGCATTTTCTGAAGAATGGGGGCGATGTCGGCCATCGGCGTCCTCCTTGCTGGGCGGAGAAACCAGACGGGCCGGAGGGACGAAGCTCGCGAACCCGAGTGACTCCCTCCGCCGGTATGATCCGGATCAGGTTCCAAGGGTTCATCTCAGCCCGCTGTCGCGGACGCCCCTGTCGCTCTTGTGGCCGCTATATAGCAGAAAAACGCCGCCCGGTAAGGGGCGGCGCGGTATTTACTTCATCGTCGGCATCGAGAATTCGGCGCCGGCGCGGATGCCCTTGGGCCAGCGCTGGGTGATGGTCTTCAGGCGGGTGTAGAAGCGCACGCCTTCCGGGCCATGCATGTGGTGGTCGCCGAACAGCGAGGCTTTCCAGCCGCCGAAGGAGTGGAACGCCATCGGAACCGGGATCGGCACATTGACGCCGACCATGCCGACCTTGATCTTGTGGGCGAATTCGCGGGCGGCATCGCCGTCGCGGGTGAAGATCGCGGTGCCGTTGCCGAACTCGTGGTCGTTGATCCACTGGGCGGCCTCGTCATAGCTCTTGGCGCGGGCAACCGAGAGAACCGGGCCGAAAATCTCTTCCTTGTAGATCTTCATGTCGGTCGTCACCTTGTCGAACAGGGTCGCGCCGACGAAATAGCCGTTCTCGTAACCCTGCAGCTTCAGGCCGCGACCGTCGACCACCAGTTCGGCGCCTTCTTCCACGCCCGAATCGATGTAGCCGGTGACGCGTTCAAACGCAGCGGCCGTCACCAGCGGGCCCATATCGGCTTCCGGATCGGTGCCGGGGCCGACCTTGAGGGCGGCAATGCGCGGCTTCAGCTTGTCGATCAACCGGTCGGCGGTCTCGTCGCCCACGGGCACCGCCACCGAAATCGCCATGCAGCGCTCGCCGGCGGAGCCGAAGGCCGCGCCCATCAGCGCGTCGGCGGCCTGGTCCATGTCGGCATCGGGCATCACGATCATGTGGTTCTTCGCGCCGCCGAGCGCCTGGCAACGTTTGCCGTTGGCGGTCGCGGTGGTGTAGATGTAGCGCGCGATGGGGGTCGAGCCGACGAAGGAGACGGCCTCGATATCCGGGTCGTTCAAAAGCGCGTCGACGGCTTCCTTGTCGCCCTGGACGACGTTGAACACGCCATCCGGCAGGCCCGCTTCCTTCAGCCATGCGGCAATCAGCAGCGAGGCGGAGGGGTCGCGTTCGGACGGCTTCAGCACGAAGCAGTTGCCGGCGGCCAGCGCGATCGGGAACATCCACATCGGCACCATGGCCGGGAAGTTGAACGGCGTGATGCCGGCGACGACGCCGAGCGGCTGGCGTATCGCGTAGCTGTCGACGCCGGTGCCGACATTTTCGGTGTATTCGCTCTTCAGAAGCTGCGGGGCGGCGGTGGCGAATTCGACCACTTCCATGCCGCGCTGGATTTCGCCGAGCGCGTCGGAATGGACCTTGCCGTGCTCGGCGGTGATGACGGCCGCCATCTCATCGATCCGGGCTTCCATGATCGACAGGAACTTGTTGAGGATACGGGCGCGGCGCAGCGGCGTGGTCGCCGCCCAGTCCGGGAACGCCGCCTTGGCGGCTTCGACGGCGGCGCGGACATCGGCGGTGCTTGCCAGCGACAGCTCGCCGCTCTGCTCGCCGGTGGCGGGGTTGTAGGTCGGCACGGTGCGGGTGCTGGTTCCCGCAAAGGGCTTGCCGCCGACAAAATGCTGAATGGATTTCATGAGTATTCCTCCGGTGATACTGCCTGTGAGGCTTTTTGGATTCTGAAGCCATCGATCTCCCCGCTTGAGGGCAAGGCTGTTGTCCATGGCCTTTCCGTATAGCCCCCCAATCTTCTCGCCCCGGAGGGGAGAGATGTCGCGACAGCGACAGTGAGGGGGGAGTTTTTCCCCACGGAGGCCCTCACGGTTTGAAACGCTGCTTCACCCTCACTGCCCCTTTCGGGGCATCTCTCCCGCAAGCGGGAGAGAGTATTGGGAGCAAGCCGCATGGCCAAATGCAATTTCCCTGCCTTCAATGGGAAAGATCAATGCTGTTTGTCCCGACACTATCGCCTATTCATTTCTGCAAAGAAACACGATAATTCTAAAATCCATTGTGCGGAAATTATAGGATGGGTGCATGGACTGGGATCATCTGCGGGTCTTTCTGGCGGTGGCGCGACGGGGGCAGATCCTTGCCGCGGCGCAGGCGCTCGGGCTCAACCACGCGACGGTCGCCCGCCGGCTGAACGCGCTGGAGGAGGCGCTCGGCGAACCGCTGTTCGAGCGCCGTCCGTCCGGTTCGACGCTGACGGAAGCGGGCGAGCGGCTGCTGGCGGTGGCCGAACGGGTGGAGACCGAAATCCTGGGCATTGCGGAAGATACCAGGGCGCGCGGCGCAAGCCTCTCCGGCACGGTGCGGGTCGGCGCGCCGGACGGGCTCGGCACCTATTTTCTCGCCGCCGAGCTCGGACGCCTGCAGGAGGAGCATCCGGGCCTGATCGTCGAACTCGTGCCGCTGCCGCGTACATTCTCGCTGTCGAAGCGCGAGGCGGATCTGGCGATCACGCTCGATCCGCCGGCGGAGGGGCGGCTGGTGGTGTCCAGGCTCACGGACTACACGCTCGGCGTCTATGCCGCATCATCCTATCTCCGCCAGCACGGCGTGCCTGAAAGCGAGGAGGCGCTTGCCGACCATGTCGTCGTCACCGGCGTGGAGGATTATGCCTATGCTTCGTCGCTGAATTATGCCGGGCATCTGGCGCGCTTTGCCGGCCGGCAATTCCGCTGCGCCGGCGTCGCCGGGCAGATGGAGGCGGTGAGGGCGGGTGTCGGCATCGGCATCCTGCATGATTTCGTGGCGCGCGATACCGAGGGGCTGGAGCGAATCCTGCCTGAGGTCAATTTCCGCCGCGCCTATCACCTTCTCTCCCACCCCGATACCGGCAGCCTTGCGCGAATCGCGCTGATTCGCGCGTTTCTGGCGCACCGGTTCAGGGAGGAGCGGATGCGGTTCGCGCCGTAGCGAACGCCCTCAGCTATCGAGGCCGAGAACTTTCTCGAGATCTTCCCAGCTTGTGTCCATGGCGTAAGGCCCGATGCCGGGCAGGGCGACGTGGCCATAGAGCGGCGAAAGCTGCCATTCGGCGGTTTCCTCATCGACGCCGCCGAGCTGCTGGAGATAGATCACGGAGGCAAGCCCGGTGCGGTCGGCGCCCGCCTTGCAGTGGATCAGGATCGGTTTCGGCGCGTCGCGCATCAGCGCCAGCAATTCCATGCTGCGCTCCGGCGACAATATGGCGCGGTCCGACATCGGGAAATCGATATGCTCGACGCCCTTGGCCGCGCTCACCTTGATCTCGTCGTCATACCACGCCCGGCCGGGGCTCGCGCCGCGCAGGTTGATCACGGTCCTGATGCCGTGTTGGTCGATATAGCGCGAAAGCGCGTCCGGGCTGGGCTGCGCCGAGCGATAGAACTCGCCGGCCTTGACCTCGTGAAAATTGCCGCTTGCCTGCAGCCCGCCGAGATAGATGCCGCTGGTTAGGACCAGCATGCCCACAGCAGCTACAACCCGGCGCACGTGACGCTTTCTGTTCATCCGGTAGTCCTCACTCGCCCTGACCATCATAACCGGGTTTTCGGCCACGCGACAGCCGTGATGGCGCATATCCGGCACAGGCGTCGCAAATGTGTCAAAAGCCGGGCAATTTATCTTGACAGTTATAGTCATGTTTTATAGCGGATAGTCCAACACCGGCGACCGCCGGAAAATACCCAGCCAGCCAGTACGCCATGCCGTTCGCAAGCCAGCCAGGTTCTTCAATGAAAAAGAAGGATTCGGTGATGCGTATTTCGCGGATTTTGGCATCGTGCACGGCTCTGGCCACCCTTTTAAGCGCCACGGCCACTTTGGCTCAGGACAGCACCCAGACGACCGTGCTTTCCCCCGTCAGCGTGACGACAACAGGCGGCAAGGAGGGGATCGCCGATACCCCGCTTGCCACAGAGACGACGCGCGAGGATCTTGACCAGAACATCGTCACCGATTTCGACGATTACACCCGCATTCTGGAACCGGGCGTGACCTTCGTCGGCGATGATGCCGGTTCGGTCAACATTCGCGGCATGCAGGGCCCGCGCGTCTCGACCGTCATCGACGGCATCCAGATTCCCTATCTCGACGACACCGCGCGTTCGGACGCCAGCGGCGGCGGAGATGCCTTCTCGTTCGATTCGATCGCGACGATCGACATCGTGCGCGGCGCCGACAGCTCGCGGTCCGGCAGCGGCTCGCTCGGCGGCACGGTCGTGCTCAGAACCCTTGAGCCCGAAGACCTGATCGATCCCGGCAAGGGCTATGGCGGCCGCATCGGCTTCACCTATGACAGCGCCGATAACAGCATGGACGGCGAGGGCGCGTTCGCCATCCAGTCGGGCGGTACCGCGCTTCTGTTCCAGGGCGACATCGCCACCGGTCATGAAATGGACAACCAGGGCGATGTCGGCGGCTACGGTGCGACCCGCAGCGAACCGAACCCGGCGACCTTCGACGAAAACAACCTGCTGTTCAAGATCCGCCAGAACATCATGGAAGCGCACACCATCGGCCTGACGGTGGAGCGCTACGACCGCGACAAGGATATCGAGCTTCTGACCGATCAGGGCGCCACCTATGCGCCGGACAACTGGGACGGCAGCGAAGACAAACACCGCGACCGCATCTCGATCGACTACAATTACAACGCCATCGCCGATGACGGTCTGATCGACCAGGCCTTCAGCACCTTCTACTGGCTGAAGAGCGAGCGCGAAAGCGGCACGTCCGGCATCCGCCTGCCATCGCGCGGTGCACCGCCGTTTGGCGAATATTCGCGTACATCCAAGACCGACGAGGAACGCTACGGCTGGTCGGGCTGGGCCGAGAAAAGCATCGACACCGGCTCTCTGTTGCATACCTTCACGCTTGGCGGCGACTTCTACTATTCGCAGACCAGCCAGTATTCGAGCGGCGTTGACAATTGCGGCCCCGGACCGTTCCCGCCGTTCAGCACCTGCAGCTTCCTGCACACCAACCAGGCCGACACGCCTGATGTGAACGGCTATGTTCTGGGCCTCTACGCCCATGACGAGATCGTGTTCGGCGACAGCGGTTTCGCGCTGACCCCCGGCGTTCGCTTCGACTGGTACCAGTATGATCCTAAGGAAACCGCCGCCTACCGCGACAACCCGAACTATAACGGCCTGCCGGAAGGCCAGAGCGACTGGCGGATTTCGCCGAAGCTCCTTGCCACCTACGAGCTCAACGATTTCACCCAGCTCTACGGCCAGATTTCGACCGCCTTCCGCGCACCGACCCCGGGCGAGCTCTATGTCGACTACGGCGCGCCAGGCAGCTATCTCAGGATCGGCAATCCCGATCTAGAGCCGGAAACGAGCTGGGGCGTCGAGCTTGGCGCGAATTTCGGCGATGATGACGATGGCGGCCGGGTTTCGGCCTTCTATAGCCGCTACAAGGATTTCATCGACACGCAGTCGGTCGATCCGCTCGACCTCGGCTTTGCCGCCGGCCTCTATCCGCTCGGCATCACCCAGACCGTCAACATCGACAATGTCGAGATCGCCGGTATCGAGGCCAGCTACCAGAAGACGTTCCTCAATGACTGGGACATGCACGCCTCGCTCGCCTTCGCCCGCGGCTGGAACATGGATACCAACGACATTCTCGGTTCGGTCGCGCCGCTGAAGGCGGTGATCGGCGGCGGCTATAATGTCGAGACCTGGGGCGCGAACGCTAACTGGATCCTGTCGGCCAAGGTGCCGGATGGTTCCACCGCCGAATTCAAAGCGCCGGGCTATGGCATCGTCGACGTCACCGCATGGTGGTCGCCGGAGCAGTTCGAAGGCCTGCTGGTCCAGGCCGGCGTCTACAACCTGTTCGACCAGACCTACTACAACGCGCTGGACCTGCAGGACACCGACATGACCCAGCCGGAGCGATTCTATTCCGAGCCCGGCCGGACATTCAAGGTATCCGTGACGCAGACGTTCTAGGCGGCGTCAGACGCGCATGAAGAAGCCGGCCTCCGAGGAGGCCGGCTTATTGCTTTCTGGAGTTCTTCCCGCCCCGAAAAGGCGGGCGGCAGACACTACTTCTTCAATATCTCGACGCCCGGCAGAACCTTGCCTTCCATCCATTCCAGGAACGCGCCGCCGGCGGTCGAGACATAGCTGAAATCATCCTTGACGCCGGCATGGTTGAGGGCGGAGACGGTGTCGCCGCCGCCGGCGACCGATGTCAGCTTGCCGGCCTTCGTGCGTTCGGCCGCGAACTTTGCCGCGGCGACGGTCGCCGCATCGAAGGGTTCGATCTCGAAGGCGCCGAGCGGGCCGTTCCAGACCAGGGTTTCGGCCTTCTCGATCCATTCATTGATGGTCATGACCGATTGCGGGCCGACATCGAGCATCATCTTGTCGGCGGGGATCGCGTCGATTGCGACGGTTTCGTTTTCGGCATTGGCCTTGAACTCGCCGGCGACGACGCCATCGACGGGCAGCACGATCGCGCAACCGGTCTTTTCGGCTTTTGCTATGATGGTCCGGGCGGTATCGGCAAGGTCGTGCTCGCACAGTGATTTGCCGACATCGATGCCCTTGGCCGCGATGAAGGTATTGGCCATGCCGCCGCCGATCACCAGCGCGTCGACCTTGTCGATCAGGTTTTCCAGAAGGTCGATCTTGGTGGAGACCTTGGCGCCGCCGACGATCGCCACGACCGGGTGCTTCGGATTGCCGAGACCGCTTTCCAGCGCCTCGAGTTCGGCCTGCATGGTGCGGCCGGCATAGGCCGGCATGTGGTGGCCGAGCCCCTCGGTCGAGGCGTGGGCGCGGTGGGCGGCGGAAAAGGCGTCGTTGACGTAGACATCGCCGTTTGCGGCAAGGGCTGCCACGAAATCGGGGTCGTTCTTCTCCTCGCCCTTGTGGAAGCGGGTGTTTTCGAGCAGCAGGATATCGCCGGCGGTCATCGCCGCGATCGCCTTTTCGGCGGGTTCGCCGACGCAGTCATCGGCGAAGGCAACGGCGTGATCGAGCACTTCCTCAACGGCGTGGACAATCGGCTTCAGCGACATGTCGGGCACGACCTGGCCCTTGGGGCGGCCGAAATGGGCCATCAGGATCACCTTTGCGCCCTTGCCGGAGAGCTCGGTGATCGTCGGGGCGACGCGCTCGATCCGGGTCGCGTCGGTCACCCGGCCGTCGCTGAAAGGCACGTTCAGATCGACGCGCACAAGGACGCGCTTGCCGTTGATGTCAGGCAGATCGTCGAGGGTCTTGAAAGCGGGCATGGGTCGTCCTCTTGCGTGTTGCGGCGCCCCGGGGAAGGGCGCGGGTTTGGCTGCGGCGCGTCTCGACATCTACTGAAGAGCGGCCACTGAAATCAACGAATGGAGTCCTATTCAAAAACCGCCCGCTCGGCAATGTCGCAGCGATGAAAAGCCTATCGCCGCACCCTGCGGCGCAGGCGGCCGAAGAACCGGCTCAGGGAGCGGAGAGGCCCTTCAGGGCGTTCGCTCGCGGCATCGCGCCAGACCCCGATCGAGGTAATGTTGTGCTCGGCATCGGCATCGCGCACGATCAGCGCCAGCGGGCCGAGATGCAGCCGGTCGGCGATGATCGGCTTGCCGCCGAGTTCCTGTTTCATGTAGTCGGCAAGCCGCATATCCTCGATCCCCGCCGGTATCGCGACCGTCGGGTCGATCGCACGCAGCTCCTTCAGGGGGCGGTCGGGCAACAGCACCTGGGTGCCGAGCAACGGCTCCTCTCCCGCGTTTGCCGCAAGTGCGGGATCGGCGAAAAGCTGGTCGAGCAGGTAGGACATGCCCGGGATGACGAACAAATAGAGATAATCGCCGGCCTTCAGGTTTCCGGCATAGAAATAGCGCATCGAAAGCCCGTCGCGCACCACCAGCGAGGGGATGGCCCAGCGCGGTATCGACGCGCCGTCGAGTACCGGCGCTCCCTCGGCAAGGCGGTAGACCAGCAATTCGTGCTTGGCGTTTTCGTGGAGGTCGATGTCGACGATCTCCAGCGCGCCGCTTGCCCTTGGCTGGACCAGCTTCAGGAGCCGGGCGAGCGGCGCCAGCGTCCAGCCCTGCAGTATCAGCGATACCAGCACCATGACGAAGACGATGTTGAAGATGAGTCCGGCATTCTCCAGGCCGTAAAGGCTCGGCAGGATGGCAAGCAGGATCGAGGCCGCTCCGCGCAGGCCGATCCAGGCGATGAAATTGGTCTCGCGCGGCCTGTAGTTGAATTTCCACAGACAGAGCCAGACGGCGGCGGGGCGGGCGACGAAGACCAGAAACAGCGCCAGCGCGAAGGCCGGGAGAAAGATCTCGGGAAAGTTCCGGGGCGTGGCCAGCAGGCCAAGGAGCAGGAACATGATGATCTGCGCCAGCCACGTCATGCCCTCCTGAAACCGCCTGATGGAGCCGACATAGCGAACATGGCGGTTGCCGGCGATCAGGCCCGCGACATAGACCGCCATGAAGCCGCTGCCGCCGGCGGCGCCCGTGGCCGAGAAGATCAGGAGCGCCGCCGTCAGCACCAGGATCGGCGCCAGCCCGCGATTGAGGCTGAACCTGTTGGCGATCAGCACCGTCAGGCCGCCGCCGACCACGCCGAACAGCAAGCCGAAGCCGATCTCCTGCACGAAATGGAGCAGCATTGGCAGGATTTCCTGAACGCCGGTTTCATTCATCGAGAGAATGGAAACCAGCGTCATGGTCAGGAAGATCGCCATCGGGTCGTTGATACCGGATTCGACCTCCAGCGTGGCGCTGACCCGGTCCATCACCCTTATGCCGCCGATGCGCATCAGGAAGAACACCGCCGCCGCGTCCGTCGAGGCGACGATCGCACCAAGCAGAAAGCCCTCGAGCAGCGAGAAGCCGAGGATCAGCGCGGCCGCCACCGCCACAAGTCCCGCTGTCGCCACCACGCCCGCCGTTGCCAGCAACAAGGCGGGCGCCGCGCTCGTCTTGAAGGTCTTGAACGACGTGCCGAAGCCGGAATCGAACAGGATCACGGCGAGCGCCAGCGAGCCGACATAGAAGGTCAGCGCGTCATTGTCGAACTCGATCCCGAAACCGTCGGTGCCCGCCAGTAGGCCGACGCCGAGAAACAGCAGCAGCAGCGGCGCGCCGAAACGGAAAGCGAGTGCGCTGGAAAGCGCGGCAAGAAGGACGAGGCCGGAAAATACCAGCACCGCCAGATAAAACGTCGTCAAATTGTGTCCTTCCGGCAGAGCGGCGCGAGGGCATGGAAACGAGGTTTGGCGAAACCTGCTTTTTTCAACAAAATAGGCTGTTTGCGGCATTTTTTAAAGCGTTGCCTCTAATGTCGCCGTTTAAAGTCGGCGTACGGCGGAAATAATCCGATCGCGGCTTATCCGGGCAGGCGTAAGGCGCTTCTTTCAGGCGGAACGGGCTGCGACGCGGAAACTTTTGCCGCTATCATCATTGCCACGCTTGACGCTTGTGGTAACCAAGAGGCCAATGTTGATATCCGGCGCAATGGCGGCTTCCCCGAAACCGTTCGATCCGTGCTCGCTTCGCCCTGAAGGAGGTTTTTCGTGAATTCCAGTCTGACTGATGCCCATGCCGAGCCGCATCCGGGCCGGTGGGTGGCGCTGGCCGTCTTGCTGTGCGCCGTGTTCATGAACATGCTCGACGTCACCATCGTCAATGTTGCGCTGCCCTCGATCCAGAAGGGGCTTAAGGCCTCCAATTCCGATATCGAATGGGTGGTCGCGGGCTATGTGCTGGTGTTTGCCTTGGCGCTGCTGCCGTTCGGCAGGCTCGGCGATATCGTCGGCAAGAAGCGGATGTTCATGATCGGGGTGTTCAGCTTCACCATAGGCTCGGCGCTTTGCGGGTTGTCGCATAATATCGAGCTTTTGGTTGCGTCGCGCCTGTTCCAGGGCTTCTCGGCCGCGATGATGACGCCGCAGGTGCTGGCGCTGGCGCAGGTGATGTTTCCCCCGCACGAACGCGCGCGGGCCTTCTCGTTCTTCGGCATGATGGCGGGGATTGCAACTGTCAGCGGCCCGATCATCGGCGGGTTGCTGATCGACCACGATGTTTTCAGCCTCGGCTGGCGCGCGATTTTCCTGATCAACCTGCCGATCGGCGTGTTTGCCGTTCTGGCCGGGTGGAAGCTCGTCCCCCATACGGAAAGCCATCCCGGCGGGCGCAACGACTATGCCGGCATCGCGCTGATTGCGGCGGCGATGTTCATGCTGATCTTTCCGCTGGTCGAGGGCCGCAATTTCGGCTGGCCGGCCTGGTGCTTCGCGATGATGGCGGCCGCCATTCCGATGCTGGCGGCGTTCGTGTTGTGGGAGCGTCGCCAGAACCGTCGCAACCGGCCGCAGCTTCTGGCCTTCGCGCTGATCGCGAACCGCAATTTCATGGTCGGCAGCGTGATGGCGCTGGTGTTCTTCTCAACCATGCCGGGTTTCTTCCTTTGCCTTGCGATTTTCCTGCAGGTCGGATTCGATTTCGACCCGTTGAAGTCGGGGCTCACCACGGTGCCGTTTTCAGTCGGCGTGTTCCTGGCATCCGTTGCCAATGGCCGCTTTGGCAGCGTGGCGTTGAAATTCAGGATGATCTGCGGGCTGGCGCTGCTTTTCGTCGGCATTTTCTGGCTGCGCTCCTATGTGCTGACTATCACCGATACGATTTCACACTGGGATGTGCTGGGTCCGTTGCTGACGGCGGGGCTGGGGCTCGGCATGTCGATCGCCTCGATCTTCCAGCTCGTGCTGGCCGGCGTGCCCGCCCGCGAGGCGGGCTCGGCCTCCGGCGCGCTGCAGGCCGTTCAGCAGCTCGGCGGCGCGTTCGGGATCGCGATCATCAGCGGGATTTTCTTTTCCAGACTGGCGAGCCTGCTTCCGGCCGGCGGCGACCAGCACCCGGCCTATGTCCAGGCCTTTGCCGGCGCGGTTGTCTTCAATCTGGTCGCCTATGTGATCGTGGCCGTGCTGGCGACGATGCTGCCGGCCCACAAGGCCGCAAGCGGGCCGGGCAAGGCAGAGCCGCATATCGCCTGATGTTGCCCTGTCGTAGGGCGAAGCCTACCGGTTCGCCCGGCTTGTTCAGGGCACCAGCAGTGTGCCCGCGCCGCCCTTGGTGAGGATTTCGAGCAGGACCGAGTGCTTGACCTTGCCGTTCAGGATGACCACGCCTTCGACGCCGGCCTCGATCGCCTCGATGCAGGTTTCGACCTTGGGTATCATGCCGCCCGAAACCGTGCCGTCCAGGATCAGGTTGCGCGCTTCGGCAACCGACAATTCCTTGATCAGCTCGCCATTTTTGTCGAGCACGCCCGGGACATCGGTGAGGAACAGCAGGCGCGTGGCGCGCAGCGCGCCGGCAATCGCGCCGGCAAAGGTATCCGCGTTGATGTTGTAGGTCTCGCCGGCGCGGCCCGGGGCCACCGGCGCGATCACCGGGATCATCTCGGATTTCGCCAGAAGGTCGAGCAGGGTGGTATCCACGGTCACGACCTCGCCGACAAAGCCGAGATCGAGCACGCGCTCGATGTTGGAATCGGGGTCGATCACCGTCTTCTTGGCCTTTTCGGCAAACACCATGTTGCCGTCCTTGCCGCAGAGCCCGATTGCCCATTCGCCGGTCTGGTTGATCAGGGCGACGATCTCCTTGTTGATCGAGCCCGCCAGCACCATCTCGACGATCTCGACGGTCGCCTGGTCGGTGACCCGCAGCCCGCCTTCGAACTTCGATTCAATGCCCATCCGCTTCAGCATGCCGCCGATCTGCGGCCCCCCGCCGTGAACCACAATCGGGTTCACGCCCGACTGCTTCAGCAGCGCGATATCGCTGGCGAAGGCTTGGCCAAGCTCGCTGTCGCCCATGGCGTGGCCGCCATATTTCACGACGATCGTCTTGTTCTCGTATTTCTGCATATAGGGCAGGGCCTGGACCAGGAGCCGCGCCTGCTGTTCGCTTTCCGACAGTGACATGAAGTTTCCCGCTGCAATTTGCTCAGCGGCCTTTTAGCGCAAACTCGCGATCTGGGAAACTCCTGTCCGGCGTTAACCGAAAGATGAGCTTGCGCCGGCAAACTTGATGTTTATCATCTGGGAGCGCGCATGAGGGAGGAACGGAACGCAATGGCAGGGCAGGGCTTTCATGGCGGGTGAAGACCTCGGCGTTCTGATCTCCCGGATTTCGATGCGCGATCGAAGCGCGTTCGAACTGCTTTATGAGCAGGCGAGTCCGAAACTTTTTGCGATCTGTCTTCGTATACTGGGCGAACGCGGCGAGGCGGAAGACGCCTTGCAGGATATCTTTGTGCGGATATGGCAGCGCGCCGGCACGTTCTCGACCGATGGACGCTCGCCGATGGGTTGGCTCGCCACCATCGCCCGAAACCACTCAATTGACCGGCTCCGGCAGAAAAAGCCCGCGACGCGCGATATCGATGATGTCTACGATCTCGCCGACGGCGCCAGAACGCCGGAAGAAGACGCCCACCTGAAAAGCGAGGGCCGCAGGATTGACCACTGCATGCAGCGCCTCGAGCCCGATTGGGCCTCGGCCGTGAAGGACGCCTATGTGCAGGGACTGAGCTATAATGAACTGGCGGAGCAGTACAGGGTTCCGCTCAACACCATGCGAACCCGGCTGCGCCGCAGCCTGATCAAACTGAAAGAGTGCCTGGAAGCATGACGACGCCGGAAGACACATCAGGCGACAAGCCCTACGACAGCGTCGTTGCCGGCGAATATGTGCTGGGCACGCTGTCGCGGGATGCGCGGCAGACCGCCGAGGCGCGAATGCGTTCCGATCCGGCCTTCGCCGCGCTGGTTCACGCCTGGCAGGCAAGGCTCGAGCCGCTCGACGAGGAATATGGCGAGGTGACCCCGCCGGCCTATATGCGCGGCGCCATCGAAACCCGGCTGTTCGGCACGGGCAAGGAGAAACAGGGGTTCGTTGGCCGCGCCTGGGATTCCGTCGCCCTTTGGCGCGGCGTTGCGGCGGTGGCCATCATCTTTGCTGTCGCCTTTCTTGCGAGCGAGCGCTTCCTCTCAGAGGCCCAGCCGACCCTGCTTGCCGAACTCAGCGGGCCGGACAATGCCGTCAACCTCGTGGCGCGCTACAATGCGCGCAACGGCATCGTGACGTTCACGCCGGTTGCCGCCGGCGCGGCGGATGAGCGTTCGCTGGAGCTTTGGCTGATCGCGGGCGAGGATGCACCGCTGTCGCTCGGCGTATTGCCGCAGACCGGCGAGGGCGAAATCGCGGTGCCGCGCACTGTCGCCAGCCGCATCGATGCCGGCGCTTCCTTCGCGGTCACGATCGAGCCGTTTGGCGGCTCGCCCTCAGGCGCGCCGACCGGACCGGTGATTGCCGCCGGCGAGCTGAGATCGCTCTGAGTTTCAAGAAAATATCATTATAAAACATATACGTAAAAGAAAATCGAAGAAAACTGAAACTTCTCTGTCCGGCCTTTCGTCCTTTGTTTCATAGCCAGCCACGAGGACTGGCGGAACACGAAAAGTTTGAGGAGAATTTCATGTTTGCACTTCTGAAGAAAACCGCCATCGCCGCCGCGCTTGTTTCGGGCACCGCGATCGCGGCCTTCGCCGCCAACCCGATGGTCGGCGGCGCCGAGATGTATCCGGACAAGAATATCGTCGAAAACGCCATGAATTCCGCCGACCACACCACGCTGGTCGCCGCCGTGAAGGCCGCCGGTCTTGTCGAGACGCTTCAGGGCGATGGCCCCTTCACCGTCTTCGCGCCGACCAATGAAGCTTTCGCGGCGTTGCCGGACGGCACGGTCGACACGCTTCTGATGCCGGAAAACAAGGATGCGCTGGCCAAGATTCTGACCTGCCACGTCGTCGCCGCGGATGCGATGTCGTCCGCGATCGAGAAGATGATCGCCGATGATGGCGGCGAGCATGACGTGCCAACCGTGGGCGGTTGCGTGCTGAAGGCAAAGGAAATGAACGGCACCATTACGCTGACCGATGAAAACGGCGGCGTAGCCACGGTCACGATCGCGGATGTCGAGCAGTCGAACGGCGTCATCCATGTCATCGACAAGGTTCTGCTGCCTGCCAGCTGAGGCCTCGCGGCCGGAAGCCAGCTCCAGCTTCCGGCCGGTCACGGAACCTCAATGACTGGCTGAATAGGGGCGGCAGCCCCGGGGAGGGATGGCTCGCGCCGTCCCTCTTCCTCCCCCGGGTGGTTTCATCATCCTGGTCTCGGACGACGCAGTTTCCTTCGGAATACCTGTTTTCCGCCGCGAATACGACACGCAAAAGGGGAATAGTGATCCGAAGCAACTCAGAGATGAGGAGGTTCGATCTGACAGCGTCAGGAGCGGGCTTCGCTCTGAACTGCTCGATACCGACCGGATACATGACGAGAAGACCCGGCGGAAAACACCAACCCCGGTGTCAACTGACCGCCCTTCGGGGCGGTCTTTTTGTGCGGTCACATGTTGATCGTGTCGATGATCGCCTGGCGCAACGCATCGAGCCCGTCATGTTTTTCCGAAGACGTCGCGAGAATGACGGGGTAGGCGGCGGGGCGCTTGCGGATTTTTTCTGCGGTGGCGGTCAGAAGCTTGGCGACCGCCGGCGGCTTGATCTTGTCGCTCTTGGTCAGCACGATCTGGTAGGAGACGGCGGCCTTGTCGAGCAGATCCAGCACATCCTCGTCATTCTTCTTGATGCCGTGGCGGGCATCGATCAGCACATAGACCCGCTTCAGCGTGGCGCGGCCGCGCAGATAGTCGAACACCAGCTTGGTCCACTGCTCCACCTGCGCCTTGGGGGCCTGGGCGTAGCCGTAGCCGGGCATGTCCACCAGCGCCATTGGCGGCAGGTCCTCGCCCTCGCCGGAATAGCCGTCGGGAACGAAATAGTTGAGTTCCTGGGTACGGCCCGGCGTGTTGGAGGTGCGCGCCAGCCCCTTCTGGGTGAGCAGCGCATTGATCAGCGAGGACTTGCCAACATTGGAGCGGCCGGCGAAGGCGACCTCGGCCGGGCCTTCCGGCGGCAGGAACTTCATCGAGGGCACGCCCCGGATGAAAATCCATTGTCGGGCGAAAAGCGCTGCATCCTGGGCGATCTGCTGGGTCATATCCCGATCCTTACCATGAAGAAAACGCCCGGCAAGGGTGCCGGGCGTGTTTTCCTTGAGGCGTTTGCCGCCATTTGAGCCTCTCCGAGTAGGGAGAGCTGGTCAGGCCTATTCCGAAGCCGGCTTCTTCTTGCGGAACACGCCCTTCAGATTGTCGAACAGCTCGATCTTGACGCCGTGGCGCTTCATGATGATCGACTGCTGCAGGATCGAAAGCGTGTTGTTCCATGCATAGTAGATCACCAGTCCCGCCGGGAACTGCGCCAGCATGTAGGTGAACACGACCGGCATCCAGTTGAAGATCATCGCCTGGGTCTTGTCCGGCGGCGTCGGGTTCATGCGCATCTGGATCCACATGGTGATGCCCATGATGATCGGCCATGCGCCGATCATCAGAATGGACGGCACGGACCACGGCAGAAGACCGAACAGGTTGAACAGGCTGGTCGGATCAGGCGCGGAAAGGTCCTGGATCCAGCCGAAGAACGGCGCGTGGCGCATTTCAATGGTGACGTAGAGCACCTTGTAGAGCGCGAAGAAGATCGGGATCTGGATCAGCATCGGCCAGCAGCCGGCGACCGGGTTGATCTTCTCCTTCTTGTAGAGCTCCATCATCGCCTTCTGAAGGCCCATACGGTCGTCGCCATACTGCTCTTTCAGCTCGGTCATCTTCGGCTGCATGCGCTTCATGTTGGCCATGGAGGCATACTGCTTGGAGGCGAGCGGGAAGAAGATCAGCTTGATGATGACGGTGGTGATCAGGATCGCGACACCGAAATTGCCGACCTGATGGTAGATGAAGTCCATGAGCTGGAACAGCGGCTTGGTGATGAACCACAGCCAGCCCCAGTCGATCATGCGGTCGAAGAGCCGGATGTTGTACTGGTTCTCATAGGCCGTCAGCGTGTTGGTTTCCTTCGCGCCGGCAAACACCATGGTCTTCAGGTCGGCCGACTGGCCGGGCGCGATCGTCAGCGCGGCATTGTCGGAATAATCCGCCTGATAACGCGGGCGGCCATCGGTGAAATGCGAGAACCGTGCATCGTAATTGACATTGGCCTGCGGGATGACGGCGGTGCCCCAGTATTTGTCGGTCACGCCGAACCATCCGCCGGTCGCGCCATCGAAGCTCTGGTTTTCCTTGTCGACCGACTTGTAGGTTTCCAGGGTCACGCCGGCATCGGCGCCGAACACGCCGAGGAAGCCTTCATGCAGAACCCAAGCGGACGGCTCGTCGGGCAAGTTGAAGCGGGTGATGCGGCCATAAGGCGTCACCGCGGCCTGCTTGTCGGAATTATTGGTGACCTTGTCGTCGACGGTGATCATGTATTTGTCGTCGATCGAGAAGGTCCGGGTGAACTTGATGCCGGAATCATTGGTGTAGGAAATCATCACCGGGGTCGACGGCGTCAGCTCGGAGCCCTTCTCCAGCGTCCAGACCGTCTGCGGACCCGGAACCGTTCCGGAATTGTCGCCCTGTACGAAACCGAGTTCGGCGAAATAGCCGTTCTCTGTGTCGGCCGGCGAGAACAGCGTCACGATCGGGCTCGTGGGATCAACCGAAACATGGTAATCCTTGAGCTTGATATCGTCGATCCGGGCGCCGGCGAGATTGATCGAGCCTTCGAGTGAGGGCGTCTCGATCTTGACGCGCGGCGCGGAGGCCTGCTGCGCGCCTGACTGGGAAAATACCGCATCGCTGCCGCCGGTCTGGCCCGAGACTGCTGGCGAAGCACCCTCTGGCGTAACGGTCTGTTCCTGCGTCTGCTGCTGCAGGGCGGCCTGTTCCTGGGCCTGGCGCTGGGCCTCCATGCGCGGACCCATGAAAAAGAACTGCCAGGCGAGGACGATCAGGACCGTCAGGCCGATCGCGATCATAGAATTGCGGTTATTTTCCATCTTTAATTCCTGGTGCGGAGGCCTTCCGGCTCCGTCGGATTTGAGGCGGGTTCGAGATCCGCGATTCCAGCGTGTCGACAAGCCGCGCAAACGGTGCATCGAGCACCTCGCTGCGGCCCACGATGACATAATCGCAACCGGGCTGCATTGCAAACGCTGCCTTCAGGCGGACCGCCTCTTTCAGGCGGCGGCGAATGCGGTTGCGCGCGACGGCATTGCCCTGCCGTTTTGTCACAGTAAAACCGACGCGAGGCTCCGATTGGGGCTCGCGTCGGTCGAGAACTTCAAGCAGAAAAAGGGGGCCCTTGCGCCGCTCGCCCTTTTGTACGGCGAGAAACTGTGGACGGGTCTTCAGCCGTCCGACTTTGGCCTTTTGATCGGGCCCGGACATAAGGGCGAAACGCCCTTACGCCGAAAGACGCTTGCGGCCGCGGGCGCGGCGGGCGTTGAGGACCTTGCGGCCGCCCTTGGTTGCCATGCGCGAGCGAAAGCCGTGGCGGCGTTTGCGAACGAGTTTGGAAGGCTGGTAGGTACGCTTGGTAGACATTTGTTTTAATACCGCGGTGTGCGGCCCTTCTTGAAAACCGGCCGAAACCGGTTAAGCGTGTGGTTGATGTCGTTCGCTCCGCAAAAATATATGGGTGCAGAGCCGAAACTGCGCGGCTTATAAGGGAAAGCGCCGCGAATTGTCAATCGCGCGGCTGAGAAGTCGCAGCTAGCCCGGCCCGGTTTTGCATTTGCGGCGTTCGGGCATAGTATGGCTTCAGGTTGAATCGGAGAAAGCGGATGCGGTCTGAAAACCGCCCTCGGGGCACGGAAAGTGCATCTCCCCGCGTCAGTGCCGACGGCATCGCGATGCCGCGTTTTCTCTCCGGCCTTTCCGGGCGTATCCTGATGCTGACGGTCGCCATCATCATGTTTGCCGAAATCGTGTTCTTCGTGCCGGCGGTCGCCACCATGCGCCTGCGCTGGCTTGACGACCGGCTGAACACCGCCGCCGCCGCGGTCACCGTCATCGACGGGCTTCAACCGCTCTCCCTGCCGCGCGCGCTTCAGGACGAGACGCTGATGGCGACGGGCACAAAGGCGATCGTGCTCAGGAAGGACGGCATGTCGCAACTGCTGGCGGTGACCGACATGCCGCCTGAAATCAGCCGCAGCTACGATCTGACCGATGTCGGCCCGGTGGAGGCGGTGGTCGATGCCTTTGATGAGCTTCTGTTCGGCGGTGATCGGGCGATCCGTATTCTCGGCAATATCGGCGACAGCGACGCGATCATCGAGCTGGTGATCTCCGACGACGAATTGCGCCACGCGCTGCTGATCTATGCGCGCAATATCTTCGCGCTCAGCATTCTGCTGTCCTCCGTCACCGCGATGCTGATCTTTTTCCGGCTGAATTCGATGCTGGTGCGCCCGCTCAGGCGCCAGATCGCCAATATGCAGGCGTTTTCCGAACATCCCGAACTGCCGGAGAGCGTGTTCCGCCCGAGCGCGGAACCCGATGAACTGGGCATTGCCGGTCGTCATCTGGCCACTATGCAGAGCGAATTGCAGAAGACCCTGCGCCAGCAGAAGCGGCTTGCCGAACTCGGTCTGGCCGTTTCCAAGATCAACCACGACATGCGCAATATCCTGTCCGCCGCCCAACTGATGTCGGACCGCATCGCCGGCATCGACGACCCGGTGGTCAAGCGGGTCGCGCCGAAGCTGCTGCGCGCGATCGACCGGGCGGCGCTCTATTCGCGTTCCGTGTTGAGCTATGGCCAGGTCTCCGAGGCGGAGCCGAAGCGCCGGATGATAGACGTCCAGTCGCTGGTCAACGACGTTCACGACTATCTCGAACTCTCCGCCGATCCCTCGATCGAATGGATCAACCGGGTGCCGGAAGGGCTGAAGATCGACGCCGACCCCGAGCAGTTGTTCCGGGTGATCTTCAACCTCTGTCGCAACAGCGTCGAGGCGCTCGGTCAGCAGGCCAAGGCCGAATCGGTCAACTGTCTGACGATCTCCGCCCAGCGCCATGGCAGCGTGGTGTCGCTGACGATCGACGATACCGGGCCCGGCATGCCGCAGAAGGCGCGCGAGAACCTGTTCGCCGCCTTTCGTGGCTCGGCCCGCAGCGGCGGTACGGGGCTTGGGCTCGCCATCGCCCGCGAACTGGTGCTCGCCCATGGCGGCACGATCGGGCTTGTGGAAAAGGCAGGCCAGGGTACGCTGTTCCGCATCGAAATTCCCGACCGCCCGGTGATGCTGGAAAGCTGGCGCGAGGAGAACGAAGCCGGCAGCTAAGGGCTGCGCGTGGGTATCGTCATTTTCATGTTTCAGGAAAATGACAACAATTTTCCGAAATCCGCTTGCATTCCAAATCGCAAGGTCTTAGAAGCCGTTTCGCACGCCGCAGACAGACGCGGCGACCGCAAATGGCAAGCGCTCGTAGCTCAGCTGGATAGAGCACCAGACTACGAATCTGGGGGTCAGGAGTTCGAATCTCTTCGAGCGCGCCACTTCTTCACGCACGAAAAACTTGAATATCCGCGTGCCGGGCGAGGCGTTTTGGCGTGTAGCCGCCGCGGTGCGCTTTCAGCGCGTTCGACGCCTCTGCCGGCGCGACCTCCTTCGAAAAGCTGGAGCGTCGGGCGAAAAAGTGGTCACTGGTTTTTCGCCCGACGCGGCA
The DNA here is from genome assembly GCF_002043005.1 of Martelella mediterranea DSM 17316. Lineage (NCBI taxonomy): Bacteria > Pseudomonadati > Pseudomonadota > Alphaproteobacteria > Hyphomicrobiales > Aurantimonadaceae > Martelella > Martelella mediterranea. The sequence continues at coordinate 2,538,716 of NZ_CP020330.1, forward strand.
AAGGATCTGGGGATGGTGGCCTCATTCGGGTTGCTTGTCCGCCCATTCCGGCAGCGGAAACACCAAGTCATAAGCCCAGTTGAAGCCGAGCGCGTAGACCATGTAGAACAGCGCGAAGGATATATCCATGGCCAGCGCCTGAACGAGCGAAATGCCGAGATACCACGCGATGAACGGCATCAGCACGATGAGCAGGCCGAGTTCGAACAGAACCGCATGGACCACGCGCGACGGCATCGCCTTCTCGGTGGTGGCGAACAGGCGCTGCATGATGTGGTCGAAGATATAGTTGTAGACCATGTTCCAGAGGGCGGCGAGCGTGGCGCTTGCAACGCCCACCACGCCGATGTCGTGCATGGGCATGCCGAAGGCGAATGCGCCGAGCGGAACGATCAGAAGCAGGCCGATAATCTCGAAGCTGAGTGCATGGCGAAGGCGATCGAGAGGGGAGCGCATGGGCAACCTCAAATGAGATGCCGGGTCGTCCCGGCTGTTGTCCAATTCGGGGAGGTCGTCCTCACGCAAGCGGAGATGGCGCATGCGACCGCTCGTTTCAAGTGCCGACATTTCGAAGTGTGAAAAAGTTTGCTTCGACGTTTTGCGGGAGCGGGAACGGCGAGAGACCCGCGCGACGGTCACGGGAGCGTGTTGTCGTGGTTGACGACACGATTGCGGCCGCCCCTCTTGGCGACATAGAGGCGCGTGTCGGCGTTCTTGAACAGGGCGTTCCAGCTTTCGGACGGTTCGCGCGTCGCGACGCCGAAGCTCGCGGTGACGTCAGTTGCGCCATCCGGCAGGCCGTAGTGATGTGCCTCGACGGCGGCCCTGAGGCGTTCGGCGAACTGCAGCGCCGCCTCGACGTCGGTATCCGGCATCAGGATAGCGAATTCCTCGCCGCCCAGCCGCCCGATGATGTCGTGCTTGCGGGCATTCTGGCGCAGGACCTTGCCCACTTCCCTGAGGACCACATCGCCCTGATCGTGACCATAAAGATCGTTTATGCTCTTGAAGTGATCGATGTCGCAAAGAACGAGGGAAACCGGATTGTCGATGACCGGCAATTCCGTGTCGATCCGGTCGCCGAAACCGCGCCTGTTCAACACCCCGGTCAGCGCATCGTAGTCACGCTCGCGCCGCAAATCGTGCAGGACATCGGAAAAGGCAGCAAACAGCAGCGTAAGCGCCAGCACCGCCGCGAGGAGACCGATGGAGAAGAGCATGGCCTGCCAGAACACCGAATTTGCAAAAGCGGCCACGCCGGGAGCGATCCAACTGCCGACGGTCAGCAGGGTTCTCGGAAAGAAGTGAAGGGCGAAAAGCAGCAGGACCCAGAAGAGAACGCGATCGACGGGGCGGGGCGCCGGACGCTTCGCAAGGGGAACCGTTGCCGAAACCATGATCAGGCCATAGCCGAAATGCTGTACGTAGATACGGGCGGTCAGATTCCGATCAACATAGAAAAAATACCAGAGCAGCGCCATGATGACCGCGAATACGGCCAGGCAGAGCCACCAGTTGAATGGTTTTTCGGCGCGCAGGAGTATCCCCTGCACGGTCAGTAATACCGCAAGCGTATAGAGTGCGCCGGAAACAAGGGCATTCGCTCCAACGCCCGGAGGCCAGCCGAGAATTTGCGAGAGCGAGCCCAGTGTGAACAATAGGCACGATAGCGCTAGCACCGGCAAATAAAGCAGCCGCCTTTCGATCAGCCAGAACACTGCAAAGGCGAGACTGAATGTCAGAACGATGCCCGGACCCGTCAAGGAAAGGATTGTTCGCGCTACCACAGTTTCCATCGGACATCAGGCTTCTGAAATAAACAGCTGGTGGAAATCAACATCGGAGAAGGCTGCGATCAATCTCTCCGGACTGCAGGCGACTGCACGTATAGATTGTTTCCGGAGAAAAAGTAAGCTTTTAGTTTCAAAATATTTCATTGTCGGCACGTTTTGAGCGTAGGCGGCAAGAAATATCAACGCCAATTAGAGCAATTCTGACTGAAATGGAAGCAGTTATGTATGTCTAGCCCTACCTTTACATGCGGGTAGGGTCACCCGACGTGGTCGTTGCTATGCTCGGGGATTTCGAAAACGCGGCAGCCGGTTTGGCTTGCAGCCGTTGACTTTCATGATTTCAGGATCGCGGAATGCCCGTGATTCAGCCGCCACAATCGGTTACGGGCGCGGTACCGGCTCATGTAGAGGGAAGTAACGCCGTGTAGAGGCAGGTCTCAACAAAACGACCCGCCGCGACTATCCGCGACGGGTCGTTTTGCGAGCGACCGTTTTATAGCAATTCCAGGTGAAGTGGACACCGGTGCACCGTCCGGAATTGCGTAAAAACAAAGAGATAGAGCCTTTCCGTGAAATGCGGAAAGGTTCTAAAGAACAGGTCAGCCGTATTCCGCCATATCGGCCGCCACTGCGGCCTGCATCTCGTCCAGCACGTCGGGAAGCGCGCTAAGGACCCGGTTCCAGCGCGGCATCAGCGGCGTTGCGTCCGGGGTTTCGAGGAAGGCGTTGCCGGCTTCCGTCAGGTTGGTCGCAAACAGTTCGACCGCCTGTTCCTCCTTGTGCCGGTCGGTGGAAAGCCCGTTCATGCGGGCGTCGTTGTGGTAGGTCTCGACCAGATCCAGCGCGGTGCGGAAATAGGCCGCCTTCACCGTTCTGAGCGTCTCCTGCGAGAAGGTCACGCCGTCGGTCGCAAGCTTGCGGAAAACGGTCTTGCAGATGTCCGTGGACATGCGCGACAGACCCTGCTGGGCATCCTCCTGCGAAAGCGGCTGGTGCTTGTGGTCGTAGGCGTCGGAAATATCGACCTGGCAGATGGCATTGTTGGAATAGTTGCGCCACAGTTCCGACAGCACGCCGATCTCGAGGCCCCAATCCCACGGAATGCGGATATCGGGCAGGATGTGCGTACGCATCGCGAATTCGCCGGCGAGCGGATAGCGGAACCCCTTCAGGTAATCGAGATAGGGCTGGTGGCCGATGGTCTTTTCCAGCGCCAGTAGAAGCGGCGTCACCAGAAGCCGGGTCACGCGCCCGTTGAGCGAACCGTCGGCGATGCGCGGATAATAGCCCTTGGCGAACACATAGGGAAAGGCGGGGTTGGTGACCGGATAGACCAGGCGGGCCAGCATCTCGCGGGAATAGGTCACGATGTCGCAATCATGCAGAGCCACGACGGACGAGTTGCGCGCGCCGAGAACATAGCCGATGCAGTACCACACATTGCGGCCCTTGCCGGGTTCTGCCGGCGCCAGCGACGCTTCGCCCAGCCGGTTGTGGACGGCCTGCATGCGCGGGCCATCGTTCCACAGCACCGCGTGGTGCTGGGGCAGGCGGCTGAAATATTTCAGCGCGTAGCGATACTGTTCCTCATCGGCGCGGTCGAGGCCGATGACGATGTTGGAAATATAGGGCACCTCAGTCAGGTGTTTGACGATGTTGTCGAGTGCCTCTGCCTCGAGCTCGGAGAACAGGGAGGGCAGGATCAGCGTGATCGGGCGGGTCGCCGAAAAGCTCGAAAGCTCGCGCTCTACGCGATGGAGCGAGCGTTCGCGCAGGTTGTGAAGCGTCGCGACGACGCCGTTTTGATGAAAGTCAGCCATGGCGACGCTCCTGATTTTTGTGCTTGCGGCAGCGACGGGCTGCCGATTGGAATATGGATCAGAGCGGGCGGCTTTCAACGCTGCAAGGCCGCTCGATCGTCATTGTTATGCGGCAACTCCGCGAAGGGCGGGTGGGTCCGTCCAAGTGCGAACTGCTCATGCATTTACCAACTATATTATGCCAATAATTGCAATATCATGTCATTCCAGCCGTAAGGGCCCGTCCGCTCGGACCGGGCGATGAAGCCTTCGCGCTCGCGATCCGAGACCGGCAATTCGGCATGGGCGGGATTGGCGATGATGAAACCCCTGTCGGCGGCCTCCAGCATGGCCGCGTCATTGGGCGCATCGCCAAGCGCCACGGCGAAAACCGGCTCATCCGAGGTTTCCGCAAAGTGGCGGGCGATCTTTTTCATGGCCTCGGCCTTCGAGGTTTTCGGCATCAGCGTGAAGAACCGGCCGCCCTGGACCGCCTGAAACCCATGCGCGTCGAGAATTGCGGCAAAGGTCGCGCGCGCGTCCTCGCCGCCGGACCAGAGGCCGGGCTCGGAAAAACGGCGTGTGCGGGCAAGGCGGGCGCTTTCGAGCGACATGCCGGTCCTCTCGGCGACCTCGGCATCGCTCCAGTCACCGAAACCCTGGTAGTGGCGGCGCAAATCCGGGTCCATGGATGACAGCACCGCGCGTAGCCTGTCATAGACACCGTCTTCCTCCGCTTCGCCATCGGGCATGTTGACGATGCCCGCGCCGTTTTCCACGATCATCGGGTGCTCGATGCCGATCGCGGCGGCGATCGGTCGCATCTCGGCCTCGGTCTTGGAGCTTGCGAGAACGAGCGGGATGCCCCGCGCCTTCAAGAGCTCCAGCGCCGGTCGGGCTGGCTCGAAGGAATAGGTCTCGTGGTCGAGGAGCGTGCCGTCGAGATCGGTGAAGACGATGTGCATCGGATGACCTTTATGCGTCTCAGTTTCTGGCAAGAAACTGCCGCGCCGCATAAAGCGCGATCGCCGAGGCATTGGAAACATTGAGCGATTTGATCTCGCCGGGCATGTCGAGCCTTGCCAGCGTGGTCACTGTCTCGCGGGTCTTCTGGCGCAGCCCCTTGCCTTCCGCGCCGAGCACCAGCGCGATCTTGTCGCCGCGAAGGCTCTCTTCCAGCACGGCGGGCCCCTCCGAATCGAGCCCGACCGTCGTGAAGCCCATGGCGTGGAGTTCATCCACCGCCTTGGCCAGATTGGTGATCTGGATATAGGGAATATATTCCAGCGCGCCGGAAGCGGATTTGGCGAGCACCCCGGATTCGGCCGGGCTGTGGCGCATGGTGGTGATCACCGCGCCGGCGGCAAACGCGACGGCGGAACGCAGGATCGCGCCGACATTGTGCGGGTCCGTTACCTGATCGAGCACCAGGAGCAGCGGGCTGTCCTGCAGCGCATCCAGCTTGCGGACCGGCAGCGTGCGCGCCTTCAGCATCACGCCCTGATGGATCGCGTCCTCGCCGAGAATGTCGTCGATCTCCTTCGGCCGGACGATCTCCACCGGAAGGTCTGCCGGCAGTTCCAGCCCGTCCGTCAGGCGGGCAAGCGCGTTCTGAGTGATCTTGAGCGCAATCAGCGTGCGCGCCGGATTCTCGATTGCCGCGCGCACGGTGTGCAGCCCGTAAAGCAGCACCTCGTCGTCCGCCACCGGCAACGGACCGGCCGGGCCGCGCTTGCCCTGACGGGGCGGGGCAGGGGGCAGGTCGCCGCGCGCGCGCTTGCTGTCGCGGTGGGTGCGTCGGAGCTTGGCGTAGTGGCTGTCTTTGGCGGAGCCGTCGCGGTCGTGTTTCTTGTTCATGGTCTTTTTATAGAGCGGCGGGCCGCTTCCGGCTAGACGGTTGGCGCCGGTTTTGCACTGCGGCGCGCCCGCATTGCGGGCCAGATGATTTTTCAGCGGAATTTGTGAAGCGCCGTGTTGACAGAGCGTCATCAGCCGGTCATATACGCGGCGCAGATCGAAGCGAGCCGGCGTGCCGGCGCGGTATCGATCGGCGGCATGGCCGCCATCCAGGCTGGTACTGGAGGAGTGCGTGAGTGGTTAAAACGGACGGACTGTAAATCCGTTGACTTAGTCTACGTTGGTTCGAATCCAACCTCCTCCACCACCGGACCTGGGACCTGATCCGAGCGGAGCGAGGACCGGCGGATCACGCAGACAAGTTGCTGGTTGGAACGCCGATCCGAGTGTATCGAACCGAACGCTCTTCTTAAGTTCCGCGGGTATAGCTCAATGGTAGAGCAGCAGCCTTCCAAGCTGAATACGCGGGTTCGATTCCCGCTACCCGCTCCAATCCATCTCACGCCAATATCACAAGAATAATCTTTCATCGCCCTGGTTACGTGGACGATTATGTTGCGTCACGCCATTGCGTTCGTTATGGAAGTCTCGTATAGGTTGTATTTCGTTGTGATGCGTTTCGGGGTTGCGGGATGGGGCGTGTTCCGGGCGGGCGTGGGGCGAAAGCGCCTGCGGGGATTGACTTGGACCACTGTTTCTTTTGAATAGGCCGGAGTTCAACCTGTTTCAGGTTTATGCCGACCGATTGGAGTGGCCTGACTTTGCCGTCGCCGCTCCTACAGTCCCTGACGCATAAAGGTTTCGGTCGTCGCGGTTGCAGCAGCGTGATGAGTTTGATGGGGTTCTCCGGCCGGTGGATATCATGCAGTCATTGATCGTGACGGGTGGGCTGGCGATTCTGGCGGGCAGCTTTGTCCTGGCCTGGTTTACCGGCGGCCGGCAGCGCTATCTGATGCTTTTCGCAATTGCGCTGCTAACGGTGGACGCGGCCTTCATAGGCATGTTTCTCCGTCCTTACGTGCCGGATAATATCGCCTTGCCGTTCAGCAATATGGCCTTCATCGCCGCCCAGCTCACCTTCGGGGAATCTCTGCTTCAGCGGCGCGGCAAGTCCTTCGGGCGGACTTTCATAATCGGCATGTTCGTCCTCCTCAGCGCGGTCTATGTCGTGCTCTACCTTACCTCGACGATCGAGATTCGCACCGCCGGCATCAATATCGGCCTGATCGTCATCTTCGTCGTCACCCTCAAGCATATCTGGATCCGTCGCGACGACACCATTCACGACAAGCTGATCTTCTGGACCTTCATAACCCTTGGGCTGATGCACACCATCCGCACGGCCGGCGTGTTCTTCAATCAGGATATCGCCAACCCGCAGTCGGTCTTCTGGGGCTTCCTGCAGCTCTATATCCTGCTTCTGGCGATGATCCTGACGCTCGAGCTGCTGGCGTCGCATTTCGTGGAACGACTTGAGACGGCAAACACGCTGAGGGATCGCGATCACCTTACCGGTGTCCTGAACCGGGCCGGCTTCGAGCGCGCGGTGGGCGCGATCTATGCCGGGCGGACGCGGGTGATGGTGAGCCTGGTGTTGATCGACATCGACGAGTTCAAGGCGATCAATGACGCGCTCGGCCATCCGGTGGGCGATGCGGTGCTCCGGCGCGTCGGCGCGGTGCTGATCGATCAGTCGCGCGCCGGCGACATCGTCGGGCGCATTGGCGGCGACGAGTTCGCGATCCTTGCCATCGACCTCGGGGCGGAGGGGGCCGGCGCGCTCGGCGAGCGCATTCGGCGGCGGCTCGACGAAGATGCCTCAGCCGGTCAGGGCCGGCAACTCTCCGCCCGCTGCAGCGTCGGCGCTGCGACCATCAACATCGAACGTGGCTACGAGACGCTCTATGCCGCCGCGGATGCAGCGCTTTACGAGGCCAAAAGGCTGGGCCGCAACCGTGTGGTGAGCGGTGCGGCCGACAGCGGCCGCGACACGGAGCAGGGCGCCGGACGCGTGGTGCCGTTCGTATCCGAGCGGCGGCGCACGGACATCTGACGGGCTTTCGGGCGCTTCCCAGATTTTGTCTTGCTTATTGCTTCCGAAAGCCTTAAACGGCGGCACTAAACCGGTTCGCCGGGGCATCCGTGTTACCAGTTACAGGAAGCATTCACATGGCAAAAGCAAAGTTTGAGCGGAGCAAGCCGCACGTAAACATCGGCACGATCGGCCACGTTGACCATGGCAAGACGTCGCTGACGGCAGCGATCACGAAGTATTTCGGCGATTTCCGCGCGTATGACCAGATCGACGCGGCTCCGGAAGAAAAGGCTCGCGGCATCACCATCTCGACCGCGCACGTCGAGTATGAGACCGACAAGCGTCACTACGCCCACGTCGACTGCCCCGGCCACGCCGACTATGTGAAGAACATGATCACCGGTGCTGCCCAGATGGACGGCGCGATCCTGGTCGTGTCCGCCGCCGACGGCCCGATGCCGCAGACCCGCGAGCACATCCTGCTTGCCCGTCAGGTTGGCGTTCCGGCGATCGTCGTGTTCCTGAACAAGGTCGACCAGGTCGATGACGAAGAGCTGCTCGAGCTCGTCGAAATGGAAGTCCGCGAACTGCTCGACTCTTACGAGTTCCCCGGCGACGAAATCCCGATCATCAAGGGTTCGGCTCTCGCCGCTCTCGAAGATTCGGACAAGAAGATCGGCGAAGACGCCGTTCGCGAACTGATGGCCGCCGTCGACGACTACATCCCGACGCCCGAGCGTCCGATCGACCAGCCCTTCCTGATGCCGATCGAAGACGTGTTCTCGATCTCGGGTCGCGGTACGGTTGTTACCGGTCGCGTCGAGCGCGGCATCGTCAAGGTTGGCGAGGAAGTCGAGATCGTCGGCATCAAGGACACCCAGAAGACGACGGTTACCGGCGTTGAGATGTTCCGCAAGCTGCTCGACCAGGGCCAGGCCGGCGACAATATCGGCGCGCTTATCCGCGGCGTTCAGCGCGATCAGGTCGAGCGCGGCCAGATCCTCTGCAAGCCCGGTTCGGTTACCCCGCACACCGTGTTCAAGGCAGAAGCCTACATTCTGACGAAGGACGAAGGCGGCCGTCATACGCCGTTCTTCACCAACTATCGTCCGCAGTTCTACTTCCGCACCACGGACGTGACCGGTGTTGTCACGCTGCCGGAAGGCACGGAAATGGTTATGCCGGGCGACAACGTCACGGTTGACGTCGAGCTGATCGTTCCGATCGCGATGGAAGAAAAGCTGCGCTTCGCGATCCGCGAAGGCGGCCGCACGGTTGGTGCAGGGATTGTTGCTTCGATCATCAAGTAAGACTTGATCGAACGAAATTGAGAAGCCCCGTCGGAGCGATCCGGCGGGGCTTTTTTTTATTGGCGCGATTGAAATCCATGGAAAGCAAGCTTGACATCGCGAATGCTCAGCTTCAATGTAAAGCAAGCTTTACAGGAGGTGCGCTATGAAAAAATACCTGGGTCTGATGTTTGCGGGTCTCGCCGCATACATGCTGACGCTCTTCCTCGCCCAACGGCTTCTGGCCGGCGGTCTTGAGCCGGACTGGTTGCGCATCTCTCTCTCGATCGCGCCCATGCTGCCTGTGGCGGCGATATGCTGGATCGTGTTTCGGTCGATCTCCAGGCTCGATGAAATGCAGCGCAAATTGCAGCTGGAAGCGCTGTCGCTCGCGTTCGCGGGCACGGCGCTGATCACCTTCGGTTACGGGTTTCTGGAAGGCATTGGCATGCCGCGGCTTTCCATGTTCGTCGTCTGGCCGCTAATGGCGGTTTTGTGGGTGGCCGGTTTGGTGATCGGGCGGATTCGGTATCGATGAACAATCGTATCCAGGAGTTGCGGCGCGCCCGCGGCTGGTCGCAGGCGGATCTGGCCACGCGGCTTGAGGTATCCCGTCAGACCGTCAACGCGCTTGAGCGCGGACGTTACGATCCGAGCCTGCCGCTCGCCTTCGCGATTGCGCGCCTGTTCGAGCTCGCAATCGAGGACATATTCCTGCCGTAGGAATTCCCGGCCCGGGGAAGTCAGAGCGTCACATCGGCTCCCCGACCTCGACAATGTGTCCGTCCGGATCATAGCAGCGAAACACCTTCTGGCCCCAGGCCTGGGTTTCGATGGGATGGATCAGCTCTGTCTCTTGTGGCATCCGCGCTAACATCGCCTCAAGTTCGTCGGTTTCGAAATAGAGCATGAGATTGCCGCGGCCGTAGCGGCTTCGCTCGCCGACCGGCGAGCCGAACATGGTCGCCTCGAGGGCAGCGCCGTTGTGGAGCGCGAGGCCGTTTTCCAGTTGGACGAAATCGCCGTGGTCTTGCGCGATCGTCTGGCCGAGCAGGTCGCAATAGAAGGCGAGCGACCGTTTCATGTCGGAAACGAAGACGAGCGTATTGATGAAGACCGGCCTTGCCATGGCATCAGCCGCCGCCCACGAGCAGCAGGGCAATCGGCAGCGTTATGATCGAAACCACCGTCTGTACCGTCACGACCGCGGAATAAAGCCTCGCGTCGCCGCCGAGCTGGCGGGCGAGCACATAGCCGTTCATGGCGGTCGGCACGCTGGCGCCGAGCACCATGACGGTAAGCGCCATGCCGGTGATGCCGAAGGCCGTGGCAAGCGCGTAGGTGACCAGCGGAAACAGGATCAGCTTCAGCGCCGTCGGCAGCAGCACCATCGGCTTCGGCTTCAACGCGTCGGAAATCACCAGTCCCGCGCCGACCAGAAGCAAGCCCATGCCGAGCGCCGCGCGGGCCATCAGGTCGAGGCCGGCATAGAGCGGATCGTAGATCGGTATGCCCAGCACATTGATGATGATCGACACGAGTGCCGCGATAATCAGCGGATTGGTGACGACATTGCGCACCATCACCATGATGTTGGTCTTTCCCTCCGAAAACAGCACCAGCACGAGAACATTGATGATGTTGAGCGGAACGATCGTCGCCGTCATCATCAGCGAGATCACCGCCATGCCCTCGAGGCCAGCAAACTTGTCGGCGATCGCGAGCGCCACAAAGGCATTCCAGCGCGTTGTCGTCTGGAACACGGAGGTAAAGGCCGGGCGGCTGAGGCCGGTGCGTTTCAGGATCGGCCAGAGCGCGATGGAAAGCGCGGTTATCGCGGCGACGGCCAGAAGCGCGACCCAGCCGATCCGTCCGGCATCGAGCGACGAGAAGTCCGCGCGCGCCAGCGTGGTGACCAGCAGCGCGGGAAACAGCACGTAGTAGCCGAGCTGGTTGAGGCCGGACCAGAACGCCTCGCTGAACAGCGGTACGCGCTTCAACACCGCGCCGAAGGCGATGACGAGAAAGATCGGCAGGACGCTTTCGAAGATGATGAGCATGCGGATTCCCGGTTATCAATTGTGCCGCGGTTAACTTTGCCGCCGATCACTGCTTGCCAGATGGCTGCGGTTTCTGCCAGAGATAAGGTCGGAAGGGTAAAACAAATGCAGGAAGTCCGCGTGCGGCGTTATCAGGTGGCGATATTGGGCGTGTGTCTCGCATGCCTGCCAGTGGAACTCGCCGTCAGCGGCGCAATCCTGCTGGCGATCGCCTTCATCGATTACATGTTCGACCCCAACCGCATGCTGCGCGGCGATCTGGAGCCGATGCAGGAATAGCCCGTCATTGCTGCCGGGCGATGGCCGCCATGCGGTCTAGCGCACCCTGCAGAATGAACGAGGCGGCCGCCGAATCGATCCGCCCGGCGCGTTTCTGGCGCGAGACATCCATTTCCAGCAGCGCGCGTTCTGCGGCCACCGTCGACAGCCTTTCGTCCCAGAAGCAGAACGGCAGGTCGGTCTTTTCTTCCATGCTGCGCACGAAGGCCCGGGTCGCCTGCACGCGCGGCCCGGCGCTGCCATCCATGTTCATCGGCAGGCCGATGACGAAACCGGCGATGCGCTCCTTCTCCGCGAATGCCAGCAGCGTTTCGGCATCCCGGGTGAACTTGGTCCGCTTCAGCACCGGCCGCGGCGTGGCAAATCGGCGCGAGAGGTCGGAAACGGCAAGGCCGATGGTCTTGGTGCCGAGATCGAGCCCGGCAATGGCTTTGGAAGGGGCAAGCGCTGCGGCCAGCTCATCGATTGTATGGACTGTCATTATTTTCCTGGCGCCTTTTGCCGCGCTGTGATGGAAAATGGCGCGCGATCGCATTAGGTGTTGGAGGAACACTTAACGCCAGCAAGGAGGAAAAGCAAAATGAAGCTTACCTGGCTCGGGCATTCCGCGTTTCGTCTGGAAACCGCGAAGGCAACCATTCTCATCGATCCGTTCCTGACCGGCAACCCGTCGTTCAAGGGGCTTGACCGCGATGCCGCGGTCAAGGGCGTCACCCATGTACTGCTCACCCACGGCCATGGCGACCATCTCGGCGATACGGTGCCGATCGCCAAGGAGACCGGCGCCACCGTGCTCGCCAATGCCGACCTTGCCGCCTGGCTTGGCAAAAAGGGCGTGGAGAAGCTTGAGGCCGGCAATACCGGCGGCACGATCGATTTCGGAAACTTCACCGTCACCTTCACCAACGCGCTGCATTCCTCCGCCTTCATCACCGAGGATGGCGTTTCCCATGCGCTCGGCAATCCGAACGGGCTGATGCTGCATATCGATGACGAGCCGACGACCTACCACATGGGCGATACCGACATCTTCGCCGACATGGCGCTGATCAACGAGTTGCACGCCCCGCAGGTGGGTCTGGTGCCGGTCGGGGACCGGTTCACCATGGGCGGCGCGGTGGCGGCGCTTGCCTGCCAGCGCTATTTCAATTTCGAGACGGTGCTGCCGATCCACTACGGCACATTCCCGATCATCGACCAGACGCCGGAGTCTTTCGTGACCGGCATGGCCTCGGGGCCGACGGAAGTGCTGACGCCGAAACCGGGCGAAACGGTCGAACTCTGATCAATTGCCCCGTTGCGAAGGGCGGTCCCGCCCTTTATAGCGTCAGGGACAGATTAGAACCGGAGAGCTTTCATGTCCGTAGACACCGCGACCGTAAAACGTGTTGCCAAGCTGGCCCGCATCGCCGTCGATGACGAAGCGGCCGAGCGCATGACCGGCGAGCTGAATGCGATCCTCGGTTTCGTCGAACAGCTTGGCGAGGTCAATGTCGACGGCGTCGAGCCGATGACCTCGGTGATGCCGATGGCGATGAAGAAGCGCGAGGACATCGTTACCGATGGTGACAAGGCCGACGATATCGTCGCCAACGCGCCCGAGACGGAACGCAATTTCTTCCTGGTGCCGAAGGTCGTCGAATAGACCCCGCCGCCTTCCCCAGCGACCCGCAACAAAGTGACGCATATGACCGAACTGACCAGCCTGACCATCGCCGAGGCCCGCGACAAGCTCAAGGGCAAGGAAATCACCGCGACCGAGCTCACCGCCGCTTATCTCAAGGCGATCGATGCGCACAATGCCGCGTTCAACGCCTATGTCGCCGTCACCCACGACCAGGCGACGGCGATGGCCAAGGCCTCCGACCTGAAGCTGTCGCAGGGCACGGCCGGCGCGCTGGAGGGCATTCCGCTCGGCGTCAAGGACCTGTTCGGTACCCGTGACGTGCACACCCAGGCGGCATCTAACATTCTCGACGGGTTCAAGCCGAAATATGAATCGACCGTCACCCAGAACCTCTGGGATGATGGCGCGGTGATGCTCGGCAAGCTCAACATGGACGAGTTCGCCATGGGCTCCTCCAACGAGACCTCCTATTACGGGCCGGTGATCAACCCGTGGAAGGCCAAGGGATCGAATATGGATCTGGTGCCGGGCGGCTCGTCCGGCGGCTCGGCGGCGGCTGTCGCGGCGCATCTGTGCGCGGGGGCTACCGCGACCGACACCGGCGGCTCGATCCGCCAGCCGGCGGCGTTCACCGGCACGGTCGGCATCAAGCCCACCTATGGCCGCTGCTCGCGCTGGGGCGTGGTGGCGTTCGCCTCCTCGCTCGATCAGGCCGGCCCGATCGCCCGCGATGTGCGCGATGCGGCGATCCTGCTGAAATCCATGGCGAGCGTCGATGACAAGGACACGACCTCGGTCGATCTGCCCGTGCCGGATTACGAGGCCGCCATCGGCCAGTCGGTCAAGGGCATGAAGATCGGGATTCCGAGGGAATACCGCGTCGACGGCATGCCGGAGGAAATCGAGAAGCTCTGGCAGCAGGGCATCGCCATCCTGAAGGATGCCGGCGCCGAGATCGTGGATATCTCGCTGCCGCACACCAAATACGCGCTGCCCGCCTATTACATCGTGGCGCCCGCCGAAGCCTCCTCCAACCTTGCCCGCTATGACGGCGTCCGCTACGGGTTGCGCGTGGAGGGCAGGGACATTGCCGACATGTATGAAAAGACGCGGGCCGAAGGCTTCGGAAAGGAAGTGCAGCGCCGCATCATGATCGGCACCTATGTGCTGTCAGCCGGCTATTACGATGCCTATTACCTGAAGGCCCAGAAGGTGCGCACGCTGATCAAGCGCGACTTCGAAAACGTGTTCGCGGAAGGCGTCGACACCATCCTGACGCCCGCCACGCCATCGGCCGCCTTCGGCATTGCCGATCAGGACATGGCGAATGATCCGGTCAAGATGTATCTGAACGACATCTTCACGGTGACGGTCAACATGGCCGGCCTTCCCGGCATCTCCGTGCCCGCCGGCCTCAACCCCAAGGGCCTCCCCCTCGGCCTCCAGCTCATCGGCAAGCCGTTCGAGGAAGAGACGCTCTTCCGCACCGCCGCCGTGATGGAGCAGGCTGCGGGCAGGTTCACGCCGGAGAAGTGGTGGTAGTTTTCCGCCGGTTCGCCAAACCCGGCGGCGAGCGCTGCCGGGCTCCGGTTTTCTCACCGACCTGACGTTCCTCAAGCCCTGAATTTGGGTCATTCTGCGGCATTCTCAAGACCTCTTTTTCCCGCCGCCTCCGGGTGTCATTTCCGCCATATTCAAAAGGCTCTTGCCGGCCAGAACTGATTTGGAAGGCAAGGTTTGAAAACGTTTTCTCTGGTGATGCTGGCAGGCCTCGTTGCGCTGTCGGCCTGTACGCCCGCGCTCTCGCCGCAGAACGAGACAGCCGCGATCGATCATTTCGTAAGCCCGCTGGAAGGCAAGTCGGAGGCCGATGGGGCTGCCGGTCCCGATGACCGGCTGCGTCTGTCCTACGCCGCGGACAAGCCCGCCCAGACATTGACGGCGGCCTCGAAGGCGCTGGACATGGTGCTGCAGCTCGGCAGCAACAAGATCAGCGTCTATCGCTACCGTGATCCGGAAAGCGGAAAGGCCGTCTATTTCGACGGCGACGGCAACAGGCTCGGCCAGTATCTGTTGCGCAATCCGGTGCCCGATGGCCGGGCGACATCCGGCTTCGGCCCGCGGTATCATCCGGTGCTTGGCTATTCGCGCATGCATTCGGGCGCGGACTGGGCAGCCCCCGTAGGCACCCCGATCTACGCCGCCGCCGACGGGACGGTGACTTTTGCCGGTTCCCATGGCGGCGACGGCAAGAGGATCGAGATCGATCACGGTCACGGCTACGAGACCAGCTACAGCCACCAGAGCAAGTTCGCCGCCGGCGTCAAGGTGGGCAGCCATGTAGAGCAGGGCCAGTTGATCGGCTATGTCGGCAAGACCGGCCTCGTCACCGGCGCGCATCTGCACTACGAAGTCTCGATCAATGGCCGCAAGGTCGATCCGCGAAAGGTGCACTTCATCCGCGAGGGCAGGCTTGAGGGCACGGCGCTCGCGAAGTTCAAGGACTATGTGAACGGAGACGAAGACGCCTGACGACCCACGGGGGTGTCGGCGGAAGCTTGCACGCGTGAGCGATCTGCCTCGGCCTCACTCCGCCGGGCTGGTGATCAGCGCCGAGAGTTTGGCCGAGGCCTCGTTCAACAGGCCGACATGGCCGATCGCCTCTTCCAGCGACAACCGCTGCAACGGAGCGTGGAAGGAGAGCGAGGAGACGAGGCGGCCGAAGGCGTCGCGGATCGGCACGGCGACGGCGATCATGCCGTCCATGAATTCCTCGTTGTCGGTGGAATAGCCGTTTTCGCGTATGCGCTTGACCTCGGCCATCACCGCCTCGGGCGTTGTCATGGTATTGGTCGCGTGCGGGGTCAGTTCCGCCGCGTTCAGATAGCCTTTTAGGTGCTTGTCATCGAGCGAGCTCAGATAGATCTTGCCGGCGGAGGTGCAATAGAACGGCACCCGCGAGCCCACGGGGAGCTGGATCCTCAGCGGCCACTTGGTCTCCACGCGCTCCAGATAGATCATCGCGTCGCGGTCCGGCAGCGAGATGTTGCAGGTCTCGTTGATCTGTTCGGCCAGCGCCGTGAGGATCGCCTGGCGCGCGGTGCGGATCCTCAGCGACGACATGATGCCCGCCGACATGATCCGGAGCCGGCTTCCGGGTGAATAGCCACGACCATCGATCTCGCGCTGGATGAAGCCTTCGGCCTCGAGCGTCGAAAACAGCCGGTGGATCGTCGGCTTCGGCAGGCCCAGCGCCTGGTTGACTTCCGTCGGCGTGACGGGCGCGCCCGCTTCCGCGAGCGCCTCCAGCACCATCAGCAGGCGAAGGTTGGTCGGTATCTGGCCGGTCTGATCATCCACGGGTTGCCACCATTTTTCATTATGAACTGATCGGGGCGGCGGATGCTCCGCCGTCCCGGGGGCTTACCTGTTCGGCAGTAGCATTGTGGAAAGCGAAGGCACAAGGGCAACCAGTATCCACACCGCGACAAGCGCCAGGATATAGGGGTAGATATAGCGCAGTATCCTGAAGTAGCTCACGCCGGTCACGCCCGCGGCAACGTAAAGGTTCAGCCCGTAGGGCGGAGTGATGAAGCCGATCGAGGCGCCGACCAGGAAGATCACCGCGAACTGGATCGGATCGACGCCGATCGAGGCTGCGATCGGCGCGAGGATCGGGGCCATGATGATCGTGGTCGGCAGGCTTTCAAGCACCATGCCGGTGACGAATACGATCGCCATCGCGGTGAACAGCACCGGATAATACCCGCCCATGGAGCGCACGAAACCGCCGATCGCGTCTTCCGCGCCCATGACCGACAGGATCTGCTGCATCACGACCGAAATCGCGATCAGCGGCGCCAGAATGCCGGTGATCTGGGCCGAGCGCAGCGTGATCTTTGGAATATCGATCGGGCTGAAGCCGCGCACCACCAGCATTTCGCCATAGCTGCGTTCGCTCGGCGGGCGATCCTCGCTGGGCGAACCCATCATCTTGTGCAGCGGCAGGCTGACGAAGCCGACGACGACGCAGAACGCGACCGTGACGGCGGCGGCTTCCGTTGGCGAGAACTTGCCGGTGTAAATGCCCCACAGCACGATGCCGATGGCGAAGAAGCCCAGCCATGAGCCGATCGCGGTCTTGAAGACCCGGGACGGCTGCAGCCGGATCAAATGGCCCCAGCCATTGATCGAGCAGATGACCCAGCAGAAGGCCATCATCGCAAGGCCCATCAACAGGCCGGGAATGATGCCGGCGACGAACAGCTCGGAGATCGGCAGGTTCATCAGGAAGCCGTAGACGATGAAGATGATCGACGGCGGAATGATGATGCCGAGCGTGCCGCCGGCGGCCGCCGTCGCCGCCGAGAAGCGCTCGTCATAGCCGCCCTTCTTCATTTCGGGATGGAGCATGGAGCCGATCGTGGCGGTGGTCGCCGAGTTGGAGCCGGAGATCGCGGCAAACAGCCCGCAGGCGCCGATCGCGGCCATGGCGAGCCCGCCGCGCAACCAGCCGAGGCAGGAGTAGGCGAAATCCGACATGCGCCGCGCGATGCCCGACTGGTTGATCAGGTCGCCGGTGAGGATGAACAGCGGCATGGCAAGCAGCGCGAAGCCATCCGTGAAGACATCGGAAAGCGCGGAGCCGAGATTGTCGAGCGGCAGGCCGAGCAGCAGGCTCATGCCGATGACCCAGATGCCGATGACCAGCAGCACCGGCACGCCGAGCAGGAAGACGCCGGTCGCGCCGAGCGAGATAAGGGTGATCCAGAGAGAATCGGACATCAAAGGCTCCTCAGTCGCCGAATTGGGTCGTGGCGGAAATCAGCGGCGCGCCGTCCCGGTAATTCTGGTAGTCGATTGCCAGGTTCTCGAAGGCGCGTCCGGCCATCAGCAGGAAGCTGACCGGAACGGAGGTGAGAAGCCACCATTGCAGCACATTGTCGGTGCCGAGCAGGATCTGGAAATTGGCGGCGGAGTTGAACACCACCCGCGTCGAGGTGACGATGACCACCCAGGAAAACAACAGCCAGAGTGCCGCGTCCAGCACGAGGCAGGCGAACTGCCCGGCGCGCGGCATCATGGCCCGGAACTCGGCGAAACTCAGATGGTTGCGGAACTTCATGTTGTAGGCGCAGCCCGCCCAGGTCATGAACAGGAACAGGAACGGGGGCAGGGTGGTCGACCACGGTTCCTGAACGGAAAAGACGAAGCGGCGGAAGACTTCCACCGAGAGAATGGTGGCGATCAGGAGGTAGGACCAGATCATCACCGTCTTTTCGAGGTGTCGTTCGAGGAAGGGCAGGCGGGCGTAGATGAACGCCACCAGCAGGCCACCCACAATCGTCACAACCAGACCGACGAGCCATGCGCCACCGGAGCGCATCGCCTCGCTGATCGTCCAAGAATCCCAGCTTCCGATCGCCGCAACGATCGACCAGGCGCCGCCAAACAACGAATCCATCGTCATTCTCCTCCCAAAACATGGGCTTTATTGCCGACAGCCGGCATTCCTCCTCGAAATGCCGGCTGCATAACTTATCGGATGAAGCGGATCAGCTCTTCCACCAGCGGCGCGGCTCGACGTTTTCCGGCTTCATGTCGGCGGGCACCTGCCGCGCGATGGCGCTGATCTCGGTGTAGGTGTCGATGCCGCCGGCCCAGTTGTTGAGGCGCTCGCGCCACTGTTCCCACGGTTCCGGATTGTATTCCGGCGAACACATTTCCTCCGCCATCTTGATCTGGTCGTCGGCCAGGAAGGCCGGCCGGACATTATTATCGGCGAACACGGTGTTTGGAAGCTGCGGATCGGAGAAGCCGACTGTCTTCACGAGTGCGGCCTCGTTCGCGCCCTGGATCGCGGCCTGCGTGAAGTAAGAGGATTCCATCACGGCGTCCTGCACTTCCGGCTCGAAACTGTCGAACACCTTGGCATTCATCGAGGTGTGCTCGGTGCCGCAGAAGAATTTGAGATCGACCGACTGCGAAACCACCGGCGCCATGTTGGCATAGGCCACGGCAGACGCCCAAGTTTCCGCGCCGTCGATCAGGCCCTGCTTCAGCCCGTCCAGCGTTTCCTCCCAGGCGATCGGAACCGGGTTGAGGTTCAACAGCTGCATGGCGATGCGGCCGAGCTGGGTGCCGGTCACCCGGTTCTTGGTGCCGAACAGTTCCTCGAGCTTTGTGATGGTCGGCTTGTCGGAATATTTGAGCCCGAGCTGGATGCCGCGCAGTTCGCAATGGGTGAACAGGAACTTCAGGCCGTGCCGCTTTTCCAGCGGGTCGCGCAGGATGCGCTGCGATTCCGGGCTGTAGAAGAAATGATACTGCGAGGCGCGGCCCGGGAACATATAGGCGTAGTCGAGCACGTTCAGATAAGGCGCGCCGCCCGCCGAGTTCTGGGTCGAGGCGGTGTAGATATCGACAATGCCGAGCTGGGTCTTTTCGACGCAGTTGAGCTGACCGCAGATCTGGTTGTCGCCGATGAACTCGACGCGGACCAGCCCGTTGGTGCGCTCCTCCAGATCGCGGGCGAATTCCAGGCAGCCGACACGCTCGATCAGCGTGTTCTGGGCGTTGAAGCCTGCTGCGCCATATTTCAGCGTGTATTTCGGTTCGTTGCCGAAGCGCTTTTCATATGTGGATTCAACGGCTTTTGCCAGGCTCGGTAGTGTGACGACCCCCGCCATCGAGCTTGCCGCCAGAAGCGTGGAGCTCAACCCGAACCGTCCCGATAATTTGAAAAGATCGCGGCGCGATATGTTGCGCAGCTTTTCGTCCAGTCCTGTCATTTTCTTCCCTCCCTGTCGAAAAATGAGACTTGCGGTATCGAAATCAATCATATATCGAATGCCCTTGCAAGATACTTTCGTCGCTTCGGCGGCAAATTCAGGGCTTGAGGGGGGCTCATGGAGCGGCTGGAAGCAGACTATGTGATCGTCGGCGCGGGCTCCGCCGGCTGCGTCATCGCCAACCGGCTGAGCGCCGACCCGAATGTCAGCGTCGTGCTCTTGGAAGCGGGGCCTGCGGACCGCAATCCTTGGATTCACATTCCGGTCGGCTATTTCAAGACGATGCACAATCCGACGGTGGACTGGTGCTACAAGACCGAACCGGACCCCGGCCTCAACGGCCGTTCGCTCGACTGGCCGCGCGGCAAGGTGCTCGGCGGTTCCTCCTCCCTCAACGGGCTGCTTTACGTGCGCGGCCAGTCGAGCGACTACGACCGCTGGGCCCAGATGGGCAATCGCGGCTGGAGCTGGGAGGATGTGCTGCCGCTGTTCAAGCGCTCGGAAAACCAGGAGCGCGGAGCGGACGCCTTTCACGGCGCCGATGGCGAGCTGTCGGTCTCCAACATGCGGCTGCAGCGCCCGATCTGCGATGCCTGGGTGGCGGCCGCCACTGCTGCGGGCTACCCGTTCAACCCGGATTATAACGGCGAGACCCAGGAGGGCGTTGGCTATTTCCAGCTCACCGCCCGCAAGGGCCGGCGCTGCAGCGCCGCCGTCGCCTTCCTCAATCCGGTCAAGAGCCGGCCCAATCTGAAGATCGTCACCGGCGCGCTGGTGAAGAAGGTCGAGATCGAGAACGGCCGCGCCACCGGCGTCAGCTACCTGGCGCATGGCAGAAGCGATGCGCTGGTGACCTGCCGGCGTGAGGTGATCCTGTCGTCGGGCACGATCAATTCGCCGCAACTACTGATGCTGTCGGGTATCGGCGACGGCGCGCAGCTCAAGGACAACGGCATCGAGGTCGTCCATCACGCGCCGGATGTCGGGCGCAATCTGCAGGACCATCTTCAGGCCCGCCTCGTGTTCAAATGCAACGAGCCGACGTTGAACGACGAGGTCCGCTCGCTGTTCAACCAGGCGCGGATCGCGCTGAAATACGCGATGTTCCGCGCCGGGCCGATGGCGATGGCGGCAAGCCTCGCCACCGGCTTCATGCGCACCGGCGACCATGTGGCAACGCCGGACATCCAGTTCCACGTTCAGCCATGGTCGGCCGACAATCCCGGCGAGGGCGTCCATCCGTTTTCCGCCTTCACCATGTCGGTCTGCCAGCTCAGGCCCGAAAGCCGGGGCGAGATCGTGCTGAACGGCCCGGATCCGCGCACCTATCCGAAGATTTTTCCGCATTATCTGTCGACCGAGACCGATCGGCGCACCATTGTCGAGGGCGTGAAGATCGCCCGCAGGATCGCGCGTCATGCGCCGCTGAAATCGAAGATCGCCGAGGAGTTCAGACCCACGGCCGATCTTGCCATGGATGACTACGAGGGTACGCTCGACTGGGCACGCAATTACACCGCCTCGATCTATCACCCGACCGGCACGTGCCGCATGGGCCAGGATGAGCGCGCGGTTGTGGACGAGCGTCTGAGGGTGCGCGGCGTCGCCGGGCTTCGCGTCGCCGATTGCTCCATCATGCCGGAGATCGTTTCCGGCAATACCAATGCGCCGGCGATCATGATCGGCGAGAAATGCAGCGATCTCGTGCGAGAGGACAACCGACAGATCGCCTGACACCGAACACCAAATTCCTAGAGGAGACCACCCATGAAAATGACCACCGAAGAGGCTTTCGTCAAAGTTCTTCAGATGCACGGCATCGAGCATGCCTTCGGGATTATCGGCTCGGCCATGATGCCGATTTCCGACCTGTTTCCGCAGGCCGGAATCGCATTCTGGGACTGCGCCCATGAATGCAATGCCGGAATGATGGCCGACGGTTACAGCCGCGCCACCGGCAAGATGTCGATGGTCGTTGCCCAGAACGGGCCGGGCATCACCTCGCTGGTCACGCCCGTCAAGACCGCTTACTGGAACCACACCCCGCTTCTGGTCGTCACCCCGCAGGCCGCCAACAAGACCATCGGGCAGGGCGGCTTTCAGGAAGTCGAGCAGATGGCGCTGTTCAAGGACATGGTCGCCTATCAGGAAGAAGTGCGCGACGCCTCGCGCATCGCCGAAGTGCTGAACCGCGTGATCCTGAAGGCCAAGCGCGCTTGCGGCCCGGCCCAGATCAACATTCCGCGCGATTTCTGGACCCAGGTCATCGATATCGAACTGCCGGCCATCGTGGAATTCGAGCGGCCCACGGGCGGCGAGCAGGCGATCGAGCGCGCCGCGAAACTCCTCAGCGAAGCCAAGTTCCCCGTCATCCTCAACGGCGCGGGCGTTGTTCTCGGCGGCGCGATCGAGGCCTCGAAGGCGCTTGCCGAACGGCTGGATGCGCCGGTCTGCGTTGGCTATCAGCATAATGACGCCTTTCCCGGCAACCATCCGCTGTTTGCCGGTCCGCTCGGCTATAACGGCTCGAAGGCGGCGATGGAGCTGATCGCCAAGGCCGATGTCGTGCTGGCGCTCGGCACCCGCCTCAACCCGTTCTCGACGCTGCCGGGCTACGGCATCGACTATTGGCCGAAGGACGCGGCGATCATTCAGGTCGACATCAATCCCGACCGCATCGGCCTCACCAAGCCGGTCACCGTCGGCATTGTCGGCGATTCGAAGAAGGTCGCGACCGGCATTCTCGACAGGCTTGCCGGCAATGCGGGCGATATCGACCGCGACGACCGCAAGGCGCTGATCGCGAAGACCAAATCGGCCTGGGCGCAGGAACTGACTTCGCTCGACCACGAGGAAGACGATGAGGGCACGACGTGGAACGAACGCGCCCGCGATCGCGAGCCGGAGCGGATGAGCCCACGCATGGCGTGGCGCGCAATCCAGAAGACGCTGCCGAAGGATGCGATCATCACCTCGGATATCGGCAATAACTGCGCGATCGGCAACGCCTATCCGACCTTCGAGGAGGGCCGCAAATATCTGGCGCCCGGCCTGTTCGGCCCTTGTGGCTACGGCTTCCCGGCGATCGTCGGCGCCAAGATCGGCCAGCCGGATACCCCGGTCGTCGGCTTTGCGGGTGACGGCGCCTTCGGCATTTCGATGAACGAGATGGTGTCGCTGAAGCGCGACAACTGGCCGGCGATCACCATGGTGATCTTTCGCAACTACCAGTGGGGCGCGGAAAAGCGCAACACCACGCTGTGGTTCGACGATAACTTCGTGGGCACCGAACTCTCGCTCGACGTCCGCTATGCCGATATTGCGAAGGCCTGCGGCGTCGAGGGCGTGCAGGTGACCTCGATGGAGCAGCTTTCTACGGAGCTCGACAAGGCCGTCGAGCGGCAGATGAAGGAGAAGAAGACCACCTTCATCGAGGTGGTGCTGAACCAGGAGCTGGGCGAGCCCTTCCGCCGCGATGCGATGAAGAAGCCGGTCTCGGTCGCCGGCATCAACCGGGCGGATATGCGCAAACAGGCGGTTTGATCCAACAAGCGAGGCAATGGCGGGGGCAAGCCTTCCCGCCATTGCCTATTGAAAATCAGGCGGCGGGCGACCTTGCCAATCGTCGTCGAAACGCTTTTTATGGGCCCGTCGTCCCGATCAGCGCAATCAGACCCGCAGGGTGAGAACATGAACCAGCTAGAGAAGATTTTCGCCAACGCAAAGCGGCTGAAGAAGACGATCATACTGCCGGAATCGGGCGACAAGCGCGTGCTGGAAGCGGCCTGCAAGGCGGCCGATTTGGGCGTTGCCCGCATCATTCTGGTCGGGGTGAAAAGCGATGTCGATGCGCTCTGCGCCGAGATCGGCATTACCCGCCCGGACGCGATCGAGGTCATCGCTCCGGAAAGCTCGGCACTCCTGCCCGAGCTCTCGAAGCTCTATTACACGCTGCGCAAGCACAAGGGTGTCACCGAGGAGGACGCCGACAAGGCCGCGCGCAACCCTTATGTGTTCGCGGCCCTGATGGTGAAGGCCGGGCATGCGGACGGCACGGTCTCGGGCGCGGCATGCTCGACGGCCGATGTCGTTCGCACGGCGATCCAGGTGATCGGCGCGGCCCCCGGCACCCGCCTCGTTTCCAGCTTCTTCCTGATGATGCTGGAGGCCGACCACCACGCCAAGAAGGGCGCCTTCCTGTTTTCCGATTGCGGGTTGGTGATCGATCCGGATGCGGCGGAGCTCAGCAAGATCGCAATCGCGGCGGCGGGCTCCTATACCATGCTCACCGGCGACACGCCGCGCGTGGCAATGTTGTCCTTCGCCACTCGCGGCAGCGCGTCCCACCCCATGGTCGACAAGGTCGAACAGGCCGTGAAGCTGGTGCGGCTCAACCGGCCCGACCTTCTGGTTGACGGCGCGCTGCAGTTCGATGCCGCCTTCGTTCCCGAAATCGCCAAATCCAAGGGGGCGGCCGAGCCGCTCGGGGGCGAGGCCAATATCTTCATCTTTCCCGATCTGCAGGCCGGCAATATCGGCTACAAGATCGCGCAGCGCATCGGCGGCGCATCGGCCATCGGCCCGGTGCTGCAGGGGCTCGACAAGCCGGCCAATGACCTGTCGCGCGGTTGTTCCGCGCAGGACGTGCTCGACATGATCGCAGTGACCGCCTGCCAGGCGGGCGCGCAGAAATGAACCGATCACGCGGGCAAGCGGTCGCCCCTCAGCCCGGCATGAGGTGAGGGCGCATGCCCGACCTTGCCATTTCCTTTCCGGTGTTCGCCGGCTTTGCGGCCTGTCTGGCGATGGGCGCTTTTCTGCGCGGCCTTGCCGGTTTCGGCATGGCGCTGGTGGCAATGCCGTTTCTGGTGCTCTTGGTGCCGCCGGCGGATGCCGTGCTTGCCGTGCTGGTGGTGCAGATCACGCTGACCCTGATCGACCTGCCGGAATGCATCGGCCATGCCGATCGCCGCGCCGTCGGGCTGCTGACGCTCGCGGCTTTTTTCGGAACGCCGGTGGGGCTGCTGTTCATTTCCGTCGTGCCGCTCTGGCTGGCGCAGATCGTGATTGGCACGATCACCGCCGGGGCCGCGGCTGCGCTGTTCTTCAGGTTTTCCCTCGGACCCCGGCCGGGCGCGGTCTCCACCACGGCGGTCGGGTTTTTCGCCGGCCTGTTCAGCGGTCTTGCCGCGGCGCCCGGTCCGCCGGTCGTGGCCTATTTTCTGGCGCGTGAGGTGCCGGCGCGCACCAAGCGCGCCTCGATGATCATCCTGTTCGCGATCCTTGCGGTTTTCGCACTGGCGACGGCGGCTTTCAAAGGCGCGCTTCACCTCCACGTCGTCCTGCTCGGGCTTTTTTCCGCGCCGCTCTGCGCCGGCGGCTCCGCGCTCGGCGCCTATTTCTTCCGGCGCGGCTCAGAGACCAGCTACCGCAATGTGGCGCTTCTGGCGATGGTATGCTCGGCGCTGTTCGGTATCGTACTCGGCATGTCGGCCTGGCTGCGGCTCTAACCCGCCTTTGGACTGCTCCAGTCGGGCGAGCGCAGGTTGGCGATGCGGTTCTTGAACTGCAGGCCGGTGCGGAAGGCGAAATCGGCGATGCCTGAGACGGGCGCGGCCTTGCGCGCGGCATGCTGGCCGCGGATCGCGGTGACAGCGGGGACGTAACGCGCCGGCGTGTCGCTGCGCACGATCCTGGCGATCAGCGCAAACATATTATAGTCCTCGATCACCCGCCGCCTGGCCTCGATGATGGCCGGCAGACGCTTTTCGTATTCATTCGAGGCGATGGCCGCTCTCATGATCTCGACAGCTTCGGCCGGTTTGCGGATGTCGACCGGGATCAGGCTTTGCGCGGGAAAATAATCGAGCACATTGGGTGCGCCGAAATAGAAGGGCAGCGAAAGGCCGAGGAACGGGTCCGAGAGCTTTTCGGTGATGTGGTGGGGAGCGACGTGGTTCTCGATCGCCAGATGATAGCGGAACCTGTCGATGGCCTCGGCCTTGTCATCCATATGCCGGCGGCCATGCCCGAAAACCTGAAGCTCGGGCAGGTGTTTGGCGGCATATTCCGTGAAATCATAGCGCAGGCGATGGAGCGTATGGCTCTGCCGCTTGCTGGAGCAGACGGTCGCGATCGTTTCGGACTTTTCGGGGAAGCGTCGGGCGATCTCGTCGACGGGCAGATAGTCGTGGCGGTTCTCGTCCATGCCATAATACCATGTCAGCCCGGCCTGGCTCCAAATCCGGCCGGGGTGGCGCAGCGCGATCGGCTCCTGGCTGGTCAGGACATGGCCGAACTGGCGGACGAAAGAGCGGCCGTAAACCTTGACGCCGCTTGGCTCCGAGGTGATCAGCAGGGTGTTTTCGGGCGGGCAGGCGAGCGGTTCCTCGGTCATGCCGATAAAGCGCGGCAGGTCGTCATAGACGACCAGCCAGTCGTAATTCCGGGCGTCGGGGTCGAAGATGAATTCGAGGCCGTTGGCCTCGGCCCAGCCTGTTGGCAATTGCCGGGAGAACCTGGGGTTTTCCGGGTTCACCGGCGGAGAACGGCTTAGAATCTTGACCCTGATCGCCATATCAGACCATTGCGTGCGGGAAGCCGGCTTATTTCCAGACGACTTCCAGAATTTCATAGGCGCGGGCTCCGCCCGGCGCATTCACCTCGATCGAATCACCGACTTCCTTGCCGATCAGCGCGCGCGAGATCGGGGAGGAGATCGAGATACGGCCTTCCTTCACATCGGCTTCGAGGTCGCCGACGATCTGGTAGACCTTTTCCTCTTCGGTGTCCTCGTCGACGAGCCTGACGGTCGCGCCGAAGCGGACCTTGTCGCCCGACATCTTGGCGGGATCGAAGATCTCCGCGCGGGTGGTCACATCCTCAAGCTCGCCGATCCGGCCCTCATTGTAGCTCTGGGCTTCCTTGGCGGCGTGGTATTCGGCGTTTTCGGAAAGGTCGCCATGGGCGCGCGCTTCCGCGATTGCCTGGATGATCCGGGGACGTTCCTCCTGCTGGCGCCAGCGCAGCTCCTCGCTGAGCTTGGCAGCCCCGATCTTGGTCATCGGTACTTTTTCGACCATATCTTTATCCTTTGGTCTGTCGTTGGACGCGGCGGAGGCGGGCTCCGTCGCGTCCGTGCATGTTCTTCGTTTTCGTGGGGCGAACAGCCGTTGACTTGGGAAGCGCCCGGCCGATTTGCAACACAAAAAGAAACAGGTTCCGAAGCGTGACCCCGGAACCAGTTTCATAGCTGACGAAACTTATAACAGATGCGACGGCGCGATTTCCAGACAAATCGTCTCATCTCTTCGGCCCCGGCGATCGGGAGAGGTGCAGCCGCGCCGTGAAAGAGGCGCTTCAGTGCCCTTCCACCGGACGCGGTGGCTCTCTGCGATAGACCCTGTTGGCGGAAAATGACAGGGCGAGCAGGGCGAGCACGGCAACGAGCGCGCAGGCGGCGAAGCTTGCGCAATAGGCGTCGCGCGCAGCAGTGAGCCAGGGGGCATCGCTGACGCCAAGCTCGCGGGCGGCGTCCACCGCGCCGGCGAGCGTCTGGCCGGTGTCGAAGGCGGCGGATGGCGGCAGGGCGGAAAGATCGACCGGCTGCATGGCGAAGCGGTAGATCACCGTCGCAAGGCTTCCCAAGAGGCCGACGCCGAGCGCGCCGCCGAACTCGGCGCAGGTTTCCGACATCGCCGAGGCGACCCCGCCGCGCTCCGGCGGCGCCGAACCGATGATCAGCCCGGTCGTGGTCAGGATCGCGGGAATAAAGCCGAGGCCCAGAACGACATTGGCGATCAGCATGCCGGCAAGGCTCTGGTACCAGGCGGCAAGACCGATGGCCGCGGCGCCGATCGCGTTGATCACCAGACCTGTGATGACCGTCGGGATCGGGCCGAGGCGGTTGGTCACCCGCCACGCCTGCAGCGACATGACGGTGAAGAACACGCCGGGCAGGGCGCTCCAGAGCGCCGCCTCGAGCGGGCTCAGCCCCAGCACGAGCTGGAAGAACTGAGCCTGCAGCAGGAAGATCGAGAACATGAAGAACACGACCGCCATATTGACCAGCATCGAAACCGTGAAGGCCGGAAGCCGGAACAGCCTGAGGTCGATCAGCGGTTCGGTAATCCGATTCTGCCGGCGGACAAACAGGACGCCGAAGCCGATGCCGGCGAAGACTGGCAGCAGGTCGGTCGCGTGAAAGCCATGGGCCGCGATCTGCTTGAAGCCGTAGATAACCGGCAGCACGGTGGCCAGTGAAAGCAGGACGCTCGTCAGATCAAGCCGCGGGCTTTCGCCGGAACGGTATTCCGGCAGCAGAAAGGGACCGCTTGCCAGAAGTGCCAGCATGATCGGCACATTGACCAGAAACACCGAGCCCCAGTGAAAGAAATGGAGCAGCACCCCGCCGATCAGCGGGCCGACGAGGCCGCCGAGTGCAAAGGCCGTGCCCCACACGCCGATCGCGCGGTTGCGTTCGCTCTCGTCGCGAAACATGTTCATGATCAACGACAGCGTCGAGGGCGCGACCGTGGCGCCGGCGATGCCGAGCAGCGCGCGGGCGAAGATCAGCATGCCCGCCGTCTGGGCCATGGCTGCGAGGATCGAGGTTATGGCGAAGGCGGCCGCGCCGATCAGGAGCAGCTTGCGCCGGCCGATGCGGTCGCCGAGCGCGCCCATGGTCACCAGGAAGCCCGCCACCATGAAGCCGTAGATATCGTTCATCCACAGTAGCTGCGGCGCGGACGGCTCCAGTTCGCGCACGATCGAGGGGATGGCGAGGAACAGCACCGAAAGGTCCATGGAATAGACCAGACAGGCGACAGAGAGGACCACGAGGCCCACCCATTCGCGGCGGGTCGCCTTGACGGTTTCGGTCATGAGGTATGCTCCGGCTTCGGCACCACGTTTGCAAAGTGCTGCACGCGTTACCCCAAAACGCGGACGTATCCCAGCATTTTGCGATTCGCGCACCCAATTAGGAGCCGATTCCACGAGATCGGCTGCAACGAAAAATGCGCCGGTCGTCCGGCGCATTTGAGGTCGGAATGGCGTTGGTCCTCAGCGTCTCATCGACACGAGGCAGAAGAACGCGCCCTGCGGATCGAGAAACTGGGCGACGACCGCGCCATCCGGAACGTCCATCGGACCGTTGAGCAACTGCCCGCCGCCGGCCTTCACCCGCTCGATCGCGGCATTGAGGCCATCGACCTGGAAATAGTAGCTCCAGGCCGGCGTGGGCATGCCGTCGGGCATCCGCATCATGCCGCCGAGATCGTCGCCATCGCCGGCGAAGAGGTGGTACTTGCCCATCGACCCCATATCGACCTCGTGCGTCGGCTTCCAGCCGAACATCTTTCCATAGAAGGTGACGGCGGCTTCAGGATCGCTTGTGTAGAGCTCGCTCCACGCCACGGTACCGGTCGTGCCGCGCGGCGGAAACTCCGGCATGCCGCCTTCGGGCGGGATCGGCGTGAAGACGCTGATCGCCGCGCCCTGCGGATCGCTCACCACCGCAAACCGGCCGACGCCCTGAATGTCATGCGGCTCCATCAGCACATCGCCCCCCGCAGCCTTGAATTCCGCAGCCTTGGCGTCGACATCGGCGACATGGACATAGCCCATCCAGTGCGGCGGAATGTCCTGCGCGCACATGTCCTTAGTCAGTTCCATCAGGCCGCAGACATGGCTCTCATAGCCTTCGATGCCGAGCAGCGTGTAGGCCACATCGGGATGGCCGGCATCCTGAGCCTTCCAGCCGACGACATCCTGATAGAACGCCTTCGCCGCCTCTGCATCCGTCGTCATCAGATCGTACCAGATAAATTCGCTCGCCATGCATTGCTCTCCCTGTTGCCGGATACCGGTGCTTTGTGGTCTATTTTTAAGTTGATATCAACCTATAATCTCTCGGTCAAGCCTGTAGCGGCATCGCGATCGTAGCGGCCGATCATGACAATAGCAGGACTGGAGGCGAACGGCCTCAACCGGCATTGCCAACTCTTGAGGCCCGCGCTAGACTTTTCGCCAGCGGACCTTCGCGCCGATGGCGTCGTGCGCAGGGGAAGGCCGCGATCACCATGATGATGGTCCTGCACGCCCGGACGTTTGAGCGTTTTGACGAACGCTTCGAACCGGGCAGGGGTAGTCCGTCCGGTTCAGCGGATGAGGATTGACCCATGAACGGACTGGCCACGCGCCCCGAGAATTTCGTTTGCGAGAATGGCGAGAAGGCGCCGCTGCCC
The DNA here is from genome assembly GCF_002043005.1 of Martelella mediterranea DSM 17316. Lineage (NCBI taxonomy): Bacteria > Pseudomonadati > Pseudomonadota > Alphaproteobacteria > Hyphomicrobiales > Aurantimonadaceae > Martelella > Martelella mediterranea. The sequence continues at coordinate 2,568,493 of NZ_CP020330.1, forward strand.
TTCAGCCAGGCGGAATATGACCGCCGTCTTGCGCTTTTGCGCGCGAGGATGGAGGCACGCGGCGTCACCGCCGTGCTGTTCACCTCCATGCACAACATCGCCTATTATTCCGGCTTTCTCTACTGCGCCTTCGGCCGGCCCTTCGGCTGCGTGGTGACCGCCGAGCGCTGCACCACGATCTCCGCCAATATCGATGCCGGCCAGCCCTGGCGGCGCAGCCATGGCGACAACATCATCTATACAGACTGGAAGCGCGACAATTTCTGGCGAACGGCGGCCGGTCTTCTGAAGGGGCATGCCCGGATCGGCATCGAGGGCGACCATATGACGCTCGCCGCCCGTTCGGCGCTTGAAACAGTGATCGGCACTGCGGAAATCGTCGATATCGCGGCCGATGTCATGGCGCTGCGCATGATCAAGTCCGCCGAGGAAATCGCGCTGATCCGCGAGGGCGCGCGGATCGCCGATATCGGCGGCGCGGCGATCCGGGATGCGATCGGTGAGGACGCGCGCGAGATCGATATCGCCATGGCGGGGCGCGATGCGATGGAGCTTGCCATCGCCGAAGCCTTTCCGGATGCGGAATATCGCGACAGCTGGGTCTGGTTCCAGTCGGGGCTGAACACTGACGGCGCGCACAATCCGGTCACCGCGCGGCGTCTTCGGAAGGGCGATATCCTCAGCCTCAACGCCTTCCCGATGATCTCCGGCTATTACACCGCGCTGGAGCGCACGCTGTTTCTTGGTGCGCCGGATGCAGCATCGTTGAAGCTCTGGGAGACAAATGTCGCCGCCCATGAACTCGGCATGTCGCTCATCCGTCCGGGCATCTCGTGCGCCGCGATCTGCGCCGAGGTCAACCGGTTCCTTGCCGAGGCCGGGGTGCTGCAATACCGCTCCTTCGGCTATGGCCATTCCTTCGGCCTGCTCAGCCATTATTACGGCCGCGAGGCGGGGCTGGAACTGCGCGAGGATATCGAGACGGTACTCGAGCCCGGCATGGTGATCTCGATGGAGCCGATGCTGTTCGTGCCGGAGGGCACGCCTGGCGCGGGTGGCTACCGCGAGCACGACATTCTGGTCGTGGGTAAGGACGGCGCCGAAGATATCACCGGCTTTCCCTATGGCCCGGCGCACAACATCATTACTGGCTAGAGCAGGCGCGCCGATTTAGCCGGACAGGCGGCTGGCATAGGCATCGAGCTTTGCCAGCGTCTGCCGGCCGCCTTCGACGGCGCCGAACTCGAGGGTCGCGTCACGAGCCTCGACCGTTTCGAAGATCAGGATCAGCGAAACGCGGGTCTTTCCGCCTTCGTCCTCGAGCAGGATCAGGCCCCGGAAATGGGCGGGCTCGCCGCGTTCGCCACCATGGTCGTAGGCAATGCGGGCCGGAGGGGTGATCTCCGTGTAGCGGATCCAGTTGGGCCAGTCCTTGCCGTCGGGGCCGTGCATCGTGTAGTGCCACAGCCCGCCGACGGAAAAATCCATGGCGTGGGTCTCGTTGACGAACCCTTCCGGCCCCCACCATTGATCCAGGTGCTTTTCATCGGAAAGCGCCTTGAACACCAGTTCGCGCGGGGCGTCCATGACGCGCTCCAGCCGGATGATTCTTGCGGGATCAAGGTCAGCGGTCATTGGTTTTCTCCCTCCAGAAACTGTGCGAGGCGGTCGAGATTCTGGTCGTTGGCGGCCTTGAGGAAGTGCGCCATAGCCTGGTTTTCCTCGGTCGGCTCGAAATCCATTCTCCAGACAAGGCGGCTTCCGCCGGCGTGATCCTCGAACCGCATTTCCAGCACGAAATCATGCACCGGCAGATGATGGCGGGCGCGGACCATGCGGCCATTCTCGATCGCCAGAAAACTCCAGTGGTTGTCGAATTCATCGCCGTTCGAGGCGGTCATGACGATCCGCCAGCTTCCGCCGGGGCGAAAATCGAACGCCGTGATCCGGTTTTCGAACCCGTGCGGCCCCCACCAGCGTGCGAGCTTTGCCGGATCGGCCACCGCGGCAAACAGCGTATCGCGGTCCTGCGGAAAGCGTCTTTCGTTGTGGATTTCGAGGTTTGCGTTGGGCTTTTCCTCGCTCATGGCGTTTCCTCCTTCTGGATTTGCGCGAGATGGGCTTCCAGCCGGTCGAGCCGCTGTTCCCAAAGCGCCCGGTAGTCCGAAAGCCAGCCATCGACCGCCTTCAGCGTCTCCGGCTCTATCCGGCAGGGCCGGGTCTGCGCCTCCCGGCCGCGGGAGATCAGCCCGGCGCGCTCCAGCACCTTCAGATGCTTGGAGACCGCCGGCAGCGACATCGCGAACGGTTCAGCCAGTTCATTCACCGTCGCTTCGCCCTTGGACAGCCGCGCAAGGATCGCGCGGCGGGTCGGATCGGCGAGGGCGGAGAGCGTCCGGGTCAGCGGATCGGACATTTTGTGTTTATCCCATCGGTTAATTAACCTATTGGATAAATAAAGGAGGCAAATCTCTGCGTCAAGTCCGAAGAAAAGGGCAGGCGCTGGGCCTGCCCTTCATGAGGCGTCTCAGTCCGATACGGCTCAGGCGTAGCTTTGCAGCGGGCGCACTTCGAGCTGGCCCTGTTTCAGCGCCTTGATCGCCTGGGCGGCGGCCATGGCGCCGGCCATGGTGGTGTAGTATGGCACCTTCTGGGTGAGTGCTGCACGGCGGAGCGACTTCGAATCCGAGATCGTCTTGTCGTTGCTGGTCGTGTTGAACACCAACTGGACCTGACGATTGCGGATCGCATCCTCGATATGCGGACGGCCCTCGCGCACCTTGTTGATCTTGGTGGCGGAAATGCCGTTTTCCTCCAGGAAGTCGCGGGTGCCGCCGGTCGCCATCACGGTGAAACCCTGCTCCACCAGAAGCCTGACGGCGGGCAGCACGCGCTCCTTGTCTTCCGACTTGACCGAGACGAAGACGCAGCCATCGCGCGGCAGATCGACGCTGGCGCCGAGCTGCGACTTGGCGAAGGCAATTGCGAAATCCTTGTCGAGGCCGATGACCTCGCCGGTCGAGCGCATTTCCGGGCCGAGCAGCGTATCGACGCCGGGGAACTTGGCGAAGGGGAAGACCGCTTCCTTGACCGCGATGTGGTTCAGCTTGCGCGGGTTGGGGCGCTCGCCGTAAGACGCGATCACATCGTTCAGCTTCTCGCCGGCCATCACGCGGGCGGCGATCTTGGCGATCGGCGAACCGATGGTCTTGGCCACGAACGGCACGGTGCGCGAGGCGCGCGGGTTCACTTCGAGGATATAGACCGTGCCGTCCTTGATGGCGAACTGCACGTTCATCAGGCCCTTGACGTTAAGCGCGAGCGCCAGCGCACGGGACTGTACCTCAAGCTCATCGAGGATTTCGTCCGACAGGGAATGGGGCGGCAGCGAGCAGGCGCTGTCGCCCGAATGGATGCCAGCTTCCTCGATATGCTCCATGATGCCCGCGACGAACACGTCGGTCCCGTCGCAGAGGCAGTCGACATCGACTTCGATGGCGTTGGTCAGGTAGCTGTCGAACAGAAGCGGGTTCTTGCCGAGCAGGGTGTTGATCTGCCCGGTCTTGTCGTTCGGATAGCGCTGCTTGATGTCCTCGGTGACGAGTTCCGGCACCACTTCCAGCAGGTAGTGCGACAAACCGGCATCGTTGTGGACGATCTCCATGGCGCGGCCGCCGAGAACGTAGGACGGGCGAACCACCAGCGGATAGCCGATTTCGGCCGCCACCAGGCGGGCCTGCTCGACCGAATAGGCGATGCCGTTATTGGGCTGGTTGAGGTCCAGCTTGATCAGCAGTTTCTGGAACCGGTCGCGATCCTCGGCAAGGTCGATCATGTCCGGTGCGGTGCCGAGGATCGGGATGCCGTTCTTTTCCAGCGCTTCGGCGAGCTTCAGCGGCGTTTGGCCGCCGAACTGCACGATGACGCCGACGAGCGTGCCTTTTTCCTGCTCGGCGCGCATGATCTCGATGACGTCTTCGGCCGTCAGCGGCTCGAAATAGAGCCGGTCGGAGGTGTCGTAGTCGGTCGAAACCGTTTCCGGGTTGCAGTTGACCATGATCGATTCATAGCCCGCATCCTTCAGCGCGAAGGCGGCATGGCAGCAGCAATAGTCGAACTCGATCCCCTGGCCGATCCGGTTCGGCCCGCCGCCGAGAATGACGACCTTCTTCGCATCCGAAATACCGGCCTCGGAGCGGGTCTGGCCATCGAAGGGCGTCTCGTAGGTCGAATACATGTAGGCGGTCGGCGAGGCGAATTCGGCGGCGCAGGTATCGATGCGCTTGTAGACCGGGCGCACGCCGAGCTTGTTGCGAAGCTGGGCGACTTCCTTCGGGCGGCCATGGGTGAGGCTTGCCAGCCGCTGGTCGGAAAAGCCCATCGCCTTCAGCATGCGCAGGTTTTCGGCATCCTGCGGCAGGCCGTGCTCGCGCACGCGCTCTTCCATATCAACGATTGCGCGCAGTTGATCGAGGAACCACGGGTCGATCTTCGAATGCTCGTGGATTTCGCTCTGGCTGACGCCGAGACGCATTGCCTGCGCGACCATGCGCAGGCGGTCCGGCGTGCCGGTGCCGATCGCGGCGCGGATGGCGTTGCTCGGCTCGCCGTTCTCGATGCCTGGGATCTCGATCTCGTCGAGGCCGGTCAGGCCGCGTTCCAGACCGCGCAGCGCCTTCTGCAGCGATTCCGGGAAGGTGCGGCCGATGGCCATGACTTCGCCCACGGATTTCATCGCCGTGGTCAGCGTGTTTTCCGCGCCCGGGAATTTTTCAAAGGCAAAGCGCGGGATCTTGGTGACCACATAATCGATCGACGGCTCGAACGAGGCGGGCGTCGCGCCGCCGGTGATGTCGTTTTCGAGTTCGTCCAGCGTGTAGCCGATGGCGAGCTTGGCGGCGACCTTGGCGATCGGAAAGCCGGTTGCCTTCGACGCGAGCGCCGAGGACCGCGACACGCGCGGGTTCATCTCGATGACGACGAGCCGGCCATCGGCCGGGTTGACGGCGAACTGCACGTTCGAGCCGCCGGTCTCCACACCGATCTCGCGCAGCACCGCCAGCGAGGCGTTGCGCATGATCTGGTATTCCTTGTCGGTCAACGTGAGCGCCGGCGCGACGGTGATCGAATCGCCGGTATGCACGCCCATCGGATCGACGTTCTCGATCGAGCAAATGATGATGCAGTTGTCCGCCTTGTCGCGGACGACCTCCATCTCGTATTCCTTCCAGCCGAGCACGGATTCCTCGATCAGCACTTCGGTGGTCGGCGAGGCGTCGAGGCCGCGCTCGACGATCTCGAAGAATTCCGAACGGTTATAGGCAATGCCGCCGCCGGTGCCGCCGAGCGTGAAGGACGGGCGGATGATGGTCGGCAGGCCGATGACGTCGAGCGCCTGCGCCGCGATTGCCATCGCATGCGACATGTAACGCTGCTTGCGGTCGGTATTGCCGAGGTTCCACTGGTTCTCGAGCTCGTCGAGCGCGTTGTCCAGCGCATCGCCCGAAAGCGTCTTCTTCAGTTCGGCGCGCTTGGCCTCGTGTTCCTGGCGGTGCTGGTCCTTGATCTCTGTGGCGTTGGCCAGCATGGACTTCGGCGTTTCGAGCCCGATCTTGGCCATGGCCTCGCGAAACAGCGCGCGGTCCTCGGCCTTGTCGATGGCGTCCGGTTTGGCGCCAATCATCTCGACATTGTAGCGCTCCAGCACGCCCATGCGGCGCAGCGACAATGCGGTGTTGAGCGCGGTCTGGCCGCCCATGGTCGGCAGCAGCGCGTCCGGGCGTTCCTTGGCGATGATCTTGGCGACGACTTCCGGGGTGATCGGCTCGACATAGGTGGCGTCGGCCAGTTCCGGGTCGGTCATGATCGTGGCCGGGTTGGAGTTGACCAGAATGACCCGGTAACCCTCTTCCCTGAGCGCCTTGCAGGCCTGCGCGCCGGAATAGTCGAACTCGCAAGCCTGACCGATGACGATCGGCCCCGCGCCGATGATGAGGATGGATTTGAGGTCTTGGCGCTTGGGCATGGGCGGTATCCGTCGTTTCTTCTTATCGTCCCTGCATCAAAAACCGGCACGGTTGACCGGGCCGGGTAAGGGACGTGAAATCATGTAGGCTAGGTGGGCCTTATAGGGAAGTTGCCGTGGCAACGGAACCCCGAAAATGCACCGCGCGAACCGCCATCAACGATGTTTTTTCGGCTTTCATGCACTTAAACGTGAACTTTTCGTTTACATGCCGCGTTATTACTCCAAACCGGAGACAAAACCATGTTTGAATATCTGCCTCTTATCGCATTCCAGATCGTGTTCGCGGCTGCAGGACTTGCTATTCTTTACCGGATCGTCGGCGGCAGGATTTTTGGCGCGGACGACGCCCAGCGCAAGAGCCATGGCGAAATCTTTCGCAGGGCCAGCAAGACGTCGCATGCCTGAGCGCGCACGTCTCACCCGGTGACGCCCGTCGGCGTCACCGCTTCGGCGGCACGGTCAGCCTTTCCGCCTCGCTGCCATCGACCCTCTCGTAATTGAATGTCCCCTCCGTAAGCACCTCTTCCGCTGCCTGTTTCAGGCCGGATAGCGCGGCCCGGGCAAACGAGCCGCCGACGCTGATGCGCCTGACGCCGGCGCGTTCCAGCGCTGTAACGGAATAGTTCTCGCCCTGAAGCCCCATCACCACGTTGACCGGCTTGTCGACGGCCCTGCAGACCGTGGCGATCGCCTCGATATCCGGTAATCCGGGTGCGTAAAGCACGTCCGCGCCAGCCTCGGAAAAGGCCTGGAGGCGCCGGATCGTGTCGGCGAGGTCGGGGCGGCCCCACAGGAAATTTTCCGAGCGCGCGGTGAGAATGAACGGCTTTCCGGCCCGGGCTTCCGCCGCCGCGCGCACGCGCTCGACAGCGGCGTCGAAACCATAGATCGGGTCGTCGGGTCGCCCCGTGGCATCCTCGATCGAGCCGCCGACGAGACCCGCCTCGATGGCAAGCCGGATCGTCAGCGCGCAGTCCTCGGGCAAATCCCCGAAGCCGTTTTCAAGGTCGGCGGAAACCGGCAGGTCGGTGGCCTCCACGATGGCCTTGGCGTTGGCAAGAATGTCGTCGCGCGACAGGTCCGCAGCCGAATCGCGGCGGCCGAGCGAAAAGGCAAGCCCCGCGCTGGTGGTCGCTAGCGCCTCGAAGCCGAGATGGGCCAGCAGGCGCGCCGATCCGGCATCCCATGGATTGGGCATGACGAAAGCGCGTTCGCGCGCGTGCAGCGCCATGAACCGCCGATATTTTTCCTCCTGCGTGACCACGATGACCCTCCTGTCGTTTTCTGGAACGTATAGTGAACATTCAGGGTTGTAAAGGTTTGTTTTGTGGTTGCGCCCTGCCGCTCGGCCCGAACAAACCTTGACGTGGCGCGTTAGCTCTTCAAACCGGAGACATTTATGAATTTTGAAAATCTGACTTTGGTCTGGCTGACGGTTCTTTTCCTGATGGCCGGCGCGGTCATTCTCGGTTGCGGCGTCAGGATCACCGACGTGGCGGACAGGATTGCCGACCGCACGGGGCTCGGCGAGGCGCTGATCGGCGGGTTGCTGCTGGGCGCGGCGACGTCGCTGTCCGGCACGGTCGTGTCGGTGACCTCGGCGCTCGATGGCCGGGCGTCGCTGAGTTTCTCCAACGCCGTCGGCGGTATCGCCGCGCAGACGGCCTTTCTGGCGTTAGCGGACATGATCTACCGCCGGGTCAATCTCGAACACGCGGCGGCCGATCTTTCCAACCTGTTTCAGGGCGCGCTGCTGGTTCTGCTGCTGAGCATGCCGCTTCTGGCCTATGCCTCGCCGGAAATCACGCTGTTTGCGGTCAGCCCGGTCTCGTTCGCCCTGTTCGGCGTTTACATCGCCGGAGTTGTTGCCTCCAAACGGGTGCGCGACGAGCCTATGTGGACGCCCGTTGGCACGCATGAAACGCGCACGGACCAGCCCGAGGAAGAGGAGAGCGATGCCCGCGGCAATATCGGCATCTTCGCGGTGTTCATCGGTCTGATGCTGCTGATGGGCATTTCCGGCTATGTGATTTCCGAGATCGCCGGCGTGATCACCGACCGTTACGGCCTGTCCGCCTCGCTCGTCGGCGCGCTGATGACGGCGGTGGTGACCTCGCTGCCGGAACTGGTGACGACGCTTGCGGCCGTCAGGCGCGGTGCGCTCCAGCTTGCCGTCGGCGGCATTATCGGCGGCAACACGTTCGATACGTTGTTCCTGACGCTTTCGGATATAGCCTATCGCGACGGCTCGCTCTATCACGCGATCGGCAAGGACGATCTGATCTGGCTTGCGGTGGGTCTGTCGGCAACCGCGATCCTGCTGCTTGGCCTGATCGTGCGCCAGAAGGCCGGTCCCGGGCGCATCGGGTTCGAAAGCGCGGGCATCCTCGTTCTTTATTTCGGGGCAATCGCGATCACGGCAATCTGACCAGGCTTGTCAACGCGTATAAAGCAGTGCATATCTAAATCGAACCGTTCGGTTCGATCATATCGGAAGGTGGCTTCATGCTCGTTCACTATCTCGAAGATTCTCGCGCCCATCGTATCCTCTGGCTTCTGGAGGAACTCGGGGTCGACTACGAAATCAAGCGCTACAAGCGCGGCGAGAATATGAGCGCGCCGGCGGAGCTGAAACAGATCCACCCGCTCGGCAAGTCGCCGATCATCGAGGATGAGGGCCGGATCATCGCCGAAAGCGGCGCGATCGTCGAATATCTGATCGACCGCTACGGCGATGGCAAGGGCCTCAGGCCGGAGCCGGGCACGGATGAGGCGCTGCGCTATCGCTATTGGCTGCATTATTCGGAAGGCTCCGCCATGCCGCTTCTGGTGATGAAGCTGGTATTCCAGAAAATCCCGGAACAGGGCCCGCGTCTGCTGAAGCCGCTGATGAGCAGGATATTCAGGGCCGTGACGTCGAAACTCACCGACCCGCAACTGAAGACCCATGGCGCCTTCTGGGAAGAGGAATTGCAGCGCGACGGCTGGTTTGCCGGCGCGAATTTCACGGCCGCCGATATCATGATGAGCTTCCCGGTCGAGGTCGGCATGGACAGGATCCCGTTCGGCGAGCGCCCCCAGGCCGTGCTCGATTATCTCGTGAAAATCCACGCCCGCCCCGCCTATCGCCATGCCTTGCAGCGCGGCGGCGCCTATCGCTATGGCGGCAATCCGATCTCCTGATCAGACTCCGCCACCCCGGCCTGCCTATAAGGGTGGCAATTGCCGAAAAAAGAAGCTAAGGAATTGGCGCCGCCGGGGCCCCGATATTGCATGGCCCCGGCGCGTCAGCTTCTGGTGAATTTCATGTCTGTCACAATGCCTACTGCGCAAGCAGCCGGCCATTCGTGGTTCTCCCACCTCAAGGAAACCCTTACCCTCGGCATCCCCCTCATCGGCGCGCAATTGGCCCAGCAGGGCATCAACGCCACCGATATCTTCATCCTCGGGCAGTTGAGCGCGCTGGATCTCGCAGCCGCGGTCCTTGCCACGCAGTATTATTTCACGATCTTCATCTTCGGCATGGGGCTTGCCATTGCGGTGATGCCCATGGTGGCGCAGGCCTATGGCCGCGGTGACGAGGTTGCCGTGCGCCGCTCCATGCGCATGGGCATGTGGGCCTCGATCATCTATGGGGCGCTGGCTTTGCCGTTGTTCTTCTGGTCCGAGCCGATCCTTCTGGCACTCGGTCAGGAGCCGGATGTCGCGGCCAAGGCGGCGCAGTATCTCCATATTGTCGGCATCGCGCTGTTCCCGGCGCTGCTGTTCCAGGTCCTGCGTTCGCTGGTCAGCGCCACGGGGCGGGCGCGGGTGGTTCTGTGGGTTTCGCTGTTGACGCTGGTTGTCAACGCAGTGGTCGCCTACGGGCTGGTGCTCGGCGGGTTCGGGATGCCCCAGATCGGCATTCGCGGCGCGGCGATCGCCACCTTTGTCGGTCAGGCCTTCGGCTTCCTGTATCTGGTCGCCTATATCGGCCGCGATGCGATGCTTGCCCGCTACGAGCTTTTCGTCCGCTTCTGGAAGCCGGACTGGCAGGCTCTCCGAGAGGTGGTCCTGCTCGGCCTGCCGATCGGGATTTCCGTTCTGGCGGAGGTTTCGATGTTCACCGTCTCGTCGGTGCTGATGGGGCAGATCGGGGCGATCCCGCTTGCCGCCCACGGCATCGTGCTTCAACTGGCCTCGATCGCCTTCATGGTCCCGCTCGGCCTGTCCCAGGCGGGGACGGTCCGGGTCGGCATGTTCCACGGGGCCGGCGACAGGGAGAATGTCATCCGGGCATCGGTGACGGTGATGGCAATCGCGATCTGCTTTGCCGTCGCCAGCGGCCTGACCTTCGCGTTCGCCCCCGTGCCGCTCGTATCGCTGTTCATGGATACCGGCTTGCCGAATGCGCCGGAGGTGCTGGCCTATGCCGTGCCGCTGGTGTTTGTCGCGGCGCTGTTTCAATTGCTCGATGGCGGGCAGGCGACGATGAACGGCCTGCTGCGCGGCCTCAAGGATACGCGGGTGCCGATGTTTCTGGTGCTGATCGCCTACTGGGTCGTCGGCCTGCCGCTCGCATGGCTGCTGGCATTTCCCTTCGGCCTCGAAGGCGTCGGCATCTGGGTCGGCTTCATGCTGGGGCTGGGGACTGCGGCGGTGATGCTCGCGCTGCGCTTCCGCCATCTGCTGCGCGCCGGAGCGGCGACCACCTAAAGGAAAGCGGCCGAGCCCGGTTGGGGCGGCCGCTCCCTGAGGCGGAAAAATATCAGACTGCTGACAAACCCTTACATACGTAGGTTTACGTCCTCACTGGTGTTCCCCCACAGGGGTCATGCTCGGACTTGATCCGAGCATCCAGGCGACTTAAGCGATTGAACTTCAATGGACTTATTGCGAACCCTTGCCGCGTTGCCTGGATCCTCGTGTCAAGCACGAGGATGACGCCGAGTTCGAGGACAGGTTTGTCAAAAAAACGGAGCGGCCGTCGTCCCGGCCGCTCTTTTAGAGTACGGGATTCTCGCTGTTACTTGGGCGAGATCATCAGTTCGGGGCGGACGATCTCGTCATATTCTTCGCCGGTCACAAGCCCGGTCGCCAGCGCTTCCTCGCGCAGCGTGGTGTTGTTCTTGTGCGCGGTCTTGGCGATCTTGGCGGCGTTGTCGTAGCCGATCTTCGGGGCCAGCGCCGTCACCAGCATCAGCGAGCGCTCGACGCCGGCCTTGATGTTTTCCTCGCGCGCCTGGATACCGACCACGCAATGATCGGTGAAGGAGCGGGCGGCATCGCCCAGAAGCTGGACCGACTGCAGGAAATTGTAGGCCATCATCGGATTGTAGACGTTGAGCTCGAACTGGCCCTGGCTGCCGGCAAAGCCGATCGCGGCCTGGTTGCCGGCGATATGGGCGCAGACCTGGGTCATCGCCTCGTTCTGCGTCGGGTTGACCTTGCCGGGCATGATCGAGGAGCCGGGCTCGTTTTCCGGCAGCGACAATTCGCCGAGACCCGAACGCGGGCCGGAGGCGAGGTAGCGGATATCGTTGGCGATCTTGAAGCAGGCCATCGCCGCCGCATTGATGGCGCCATGCGAGAACACCATGGCGTCGTGGGCGGCCAGCACCTCGAACTTGTTCGGCGCGGTCACGAAGGGCAGGCCGGTGATGCCGGCGACTTCCTCGGCCACCTTCTCGGCAAAGCCGACCGGCGCGTTGAGGCCGGTGCCGACCGCCGTGCCGCCCTGGGCGAGCTGGTAGAGGCCCGGCAACGTCAGTTCGATGCGTGCGATGGCGGAGGCGATCTGCGCGGTGTAGCCCGAGAACTCCTGACCAAGCGTCAGCGGCGTGGCATCCTGGGTATGGGTGCGGCCGATCTTGATGATATCGGCGAATTCCTTTTCCTTGGCGGCGAGCGCATCGTGAAGGTGCTTCAGGTTCGGCAGCAGGTGATGAACGATCTGCTCGGCGCAGGCGATGTGCATCGCCGTCGGATAGGTGTCGTTCGACGACTGGCTCATATTGCAGTGGTCGTTGGGATGCACCGGCTTCTTGGAGCCCATCTCGCCGCCGAGAAGTTCGATGGCGCGGTTGGAGATCACCTCATTGGCGTTCATATTCGACTGCGTGCCGGAACCCGTCTGCCACACCACCAGCGGGAAGTGATCATCAAGCTTGCCGTCGATGACTTCCTGCGCGGCTTCGACGATGGCGTTGCCGATTTCGGCGGGCAGCCGGTCGAGCGCCATATTGGCCCTGGCGGCCGCCTGCTTGACGATGCCGAGCGCGCGGACCACGGAAAGCGGCTGTTTTTCCCAGCCGATCTTGAAATTGCCGAGCGAACGCTGGGCCTGCGCGCCCCAGTAGCGGTCGGCGGCGACCTCGATCGGGCCGAATGTGTCGGTTTCTGTACGGGTTGCGGTCATGGTGTTTCTACTCCTGCCATTGCCCCGATGGGCGATCGTCCTTGCGAAAATCGGGATATGCAATCGCGCGCGCCGTGCCGCTCTGTCAATAATTGGCGAAAACTTATTCGATTAGTATCGGCGATTTGCCAACCGAAACTGACGAAAATGGGTGGTCGAAGCGGCAAAGCCTGGTCCCGTGGCCTGAAGGACGGCGAGGAAACATTTTTGCGGGGGAACCAGCGCCTTGTCGAACCGTTGAAATCCTGTAGCCCGGATCAATCGTCGCATGTTGCGTTGCACACAGAATTCGCTCGTGTTTAAGCCCCTGTTAATAGGCGCTTGATAGGCTGATCCGGAACGGCAATCGATCGGCAAGCGGACCAAAGTGTTGTTTTTCCACGACACAACCAGAAGGTTTGCGCACAGATAGCGCAAATGTTATTGGCTCGCCAACGGGCTTGCGGATAGGATGTCAATGAAATCGTTGACTTGCAAAACGGGGTAGAACATTGCGCAACAAACTCTCAGTTCGCGTTTCATCTGTGGCTCTGGCCGTGGCGGTTTCTGCCGCCTTCGTGCCGAGTGCGGCCAACGCCCTGACGCTGATGGACATCCTGCGCGGCCGGCAGAAGGAATCGCAGCGCGCGCCGGTGGTCGAGCAGCAGCCTCAGGTGCAGCAGCAGAAACAGGTCCAGCGCACCTACTCCGCCCCCAAGGTCGCGCCGCCGAAATATTACGCCTATCGCGCCGATCCCGTTCGCATGATCGATATCGGCGAAATTCGCGATCCGGTCGTTACCGGCTCGATCACTCCCGATGAAGCGGAGGTCGAAGAGACGACGACGGAAGTCGCCGCGCTCGATCAGGGCTCGATGACCGACGCCGTGGAAACGGAGACCACCGTCGCGATCGCCCAGGACGACCCGCGCCAGTATCTCGCCGATGCCCAGGTGAAGGCCATTGATGATGTCGCTTCGGCGATCGAGGACTATTATTCCAATGGCGGCGAGCTGATCTGGGTGCAGGATGGCAAGGTTTCGCAGAAGGCCCGCGCTGCCATGCGGACGCTCGGAAATGCCGACGTCTTCGGCCTGGAGCCCGACAACTACCGGGTTCAGCTGCCGGACCTGCTCGCGGCCGAGAACGAGGATGAGGAAAAGGCTGCCCTGATGCAGTTCGAACTCGCCCTTTCCGCCAAGGTGCTTGCCTACATGCAGGACGCCAAGCGCGGCCGCGTCGATCCGAACCGGATTTCCGAGTTCCACGATCTGAAGCGCAACCCGGTCGATCTCGGCGAAGCGATCGACAGCCTCGCCGGAACGGTTGAGGTCGCCGCGTTCATCGAAAGCTACAATCCGCAGAACCAGTTTTTCCAGGACCTGAAGGCGGAACTCGCCGAACTGCGCAGCACCGAAACCGTGGTTGAGCCGATCGTTTTCACCGGCAGCGTGTTCATTCGTCCCGGCCAGACAAACCAGAATGTCCCGAGCGTGGTCAAGGCGATCGAGCGCAAGGCCTCGCCGGAATTCAAGGTGGACCACGCGGAAATCTTCGCTGCCTATGACGGCGTCAGCGAGGAATACACGCCCGAACTGGTGACCCTTGTGAAGGACTTCCAGAAGTCGGCGGGCCTTTATGTCGACGGCGTTGTCGGCCCCAACACGGTAAGGGCCTTCGACGTCGAAACCAATGACGACCGCACCCAGAAGGTGCTCGACGCCATGGAGCGGCTGCGCTGGCTGCCGGATGATTTCGGCCCGCGCTATGTCTTCATCAATCAGCCGGCCTACCGCGTCTATTATCATGACGACAACGGCGAAAGCTTCGACATGGGCGTCGTGGTGGGTAACCCCACCAACCAGACCTATTTCTTCAAGGATGAGATCGAAACCGTCGAATTCAACCCCTATTGGGGCATTCCGCGCTCGATCGTCGTCAACGAGTATCTGCCCAAGCTGCGCGCCAATCCAAGCTATTTCGACCAGATCGGTTACGAGGTCAGCTATAATGGCCGCCGGGTCTCGTCCTCCTCCGTCAACTGGGCTTCCGCTCCGATGGTCGATGTGCGCCAGCCGCCGGGCGAGCGCAATGCGCTTGGTCAGCTGAAGATCCTGTTCCCCAACGATCACGCGATCTACATGCATGACACGCCGCAGAAGAGCTATTTCGAGCGCGACATGCGGGCGTTGAGCCATGGCTGCGTGCGTCTTTCCGACCCCAACAAGATGGCCGCCGCCGTTCTCGGCGTGCCGGAAACGGATATTGACGACTATATCGCGACCGGCAAGAACACCCCGGTCGACGTTCCGGAGAAATTCCCGGTCTATGTCGCCTATTTCACCGCATGGCCGGATGCCAATGGCGAGGTCCAGTATTACGACGATGTCTATGACCGCGACATGTATCTGAAGCGGGCCATGGACGCCGAGAGCGAGGCGCGCGTCGGCAGCTGATAGCTGGAGAATGCCCTAAACAACAAAGGCGCGTCCGGTCCGCGGGCGCGCCTTTTGCGTTTTACGGGTCATTGCTGCCGTTATTGCCGCGCAATCACCGCGCGCGCCAGATCGGGCGTCAGCTCGTCGAAATGGCTGATCATCCGGTCGGCGGCCATATCGGTGACCGGGCGGTCGGCGTAGCCGAAGGTGACGGCGATGGTTGCCGCTCCCGCGCCTTTTCCCGCATCGATATCATTGGAACTGTCGCCGACCATGACCGCGTTCGCGACATCGCCACTGGCGCGCGCGATGGTCTCCAATACATGGCGGGGATCGGGCTTGCGGAAGACGAAGGTGTCGCCGCCGGTGATCGTGGTGAAATAGCCGGTGAGATCGAGCGCGTCGAGCAGCGGCATGGTGAACGATTCGCGCTTGTTGGTGCATACCGCAAGGTCAAAGCCCGCGGATTTCAGCCGGTCGAGGGCCGCGACGATGCCGGGATAGGGGCGGCTTTCGCCGGGAATGCCCGCGCGATAGTGTTCGCTGAAGCGTTCGAAGCAGGCATCGAACGTATCTTCGTCGAGCGATCGGTCGCGATGCTCGAAAGCCCTTTCGATCATCACCCTTACGCCGCGGCCGACCAGTGTCTTCGTGTCCTCGACGCCGTAGGGGGCAAGCCCCACAGGGGCGATGGCGTGGTTCAGGCTTGCGATCAGATCCGGCGCTGTGTCGATCAGCGTTCCGTCGAGGTCGAATATGGCGAGCGGTGCGGGCATTGGCGCGGGTCCTTCATTTTCCGGCAGACGACGCTCGCCGTCCGCTTCACGGCCCGGTTCATACCCGCCAGTCGCGGGCCTGCCAAGCATTTGGCGCGGGCTTGGCGCAAAAGGTCTTTTGTTTGACGCGCGTGGCGTGTAAACACCTTACCGTTAGCCAGAAGGAGCATGTGACGCATGGATGCGCGTCAATTGAAGATAAAGGCTGCGGAAACCGCGCTTGAATATGTCGAAGACGGAATGCGGCTCGGCATCGGAACCGGCAGCACGGCGCGGGAATTCATCGCGCTCCTCGGCGAAAAGGTTGCCAGTGGGTTCAACGTCATCGGGGTTCCGACCTCCGAGGCGACGGCGCGCCAGTGCCTGGAACTGGGCATCACGCTGAATTCGCTCGACGAAACGCCGGAACTCGATCTCACGATCGACGGCGCGGACGAGATCGATCCCGCGCTCAATCTCATCAAGGGGGGCGGCGGGGCGCTGCTGCGGGAAAAGATCGTGGCATCCGCCTCGAAAGCCATGATCGTGATTGCCGACGAGACCAAGGTCGTGGATTGCCTCGGCGCCTTTCCGCTGCCCATCGAAGTCATGCCGTTCGGGCTCGGCGCCACCCGCCTTGCCATCGAACGCGCCGCATCATGGCTCAATCTTTCAGGCTCGCTCGACCTTCGCCAATCGGGCGACGGGCCCTATATGACCGATGGCGGGCACTATATTATCGACGCATCATTTGGCCGCATTCACGATGCACAGGCATTGTCAGACGCGCTCAACGCCATTGCGGGCGTTGTGGAGCACGGGCTGTTCATTGACATCGCGACACTCGCCATCGTTGCATCCGACGGCGGTGTACGTACACTCAAAGCAACTGAGTAGACAGGAGTCCTTTATGAAAACGAAATCCAGGTTCGGCCTTTCCGTGGCCATCGCCGCGACGATTATGGGACTTGGCGCCTTTTCGGTTGCTTCTGCGCAGGATATTTCGCCTGAGCATGAGGCCGCCGCCAAAGCCGCGCTCCAGGCCTTGGGCATCAACAACCAGTTCGATGAAATCCTGCCGAATCAGGCGGATCTCGTCCAGTCGCAGTTGACGCAGGTCTATCCGAACTACCACTCGCTGATCGACGAGGTCGTCACCGATACGGCGATCGCGCTGGCGCCGCGCCGCGCCGATCTCGAAAAGGAAGGCGCGCAGATCTACGCCAACATCTTCACTGCGGAAGAACTGAACCAGCTTGCCGAGTTCTATAGCTCCGATGTCGGCAAGAAGTTCATCCAGTATGGCCCGATCGCCGCGCGCGAACTCGGCCAGGCCGGCGATATCTGGGCGCGCGGCATTGCCCGCGATCTTTCCCAGCAGGCTCAGCAAGAGCTGAACCGGCGCATCGAAGCCGATGGCGGCACGCCCGTTGAGGCGACCGAGATTCCGGCAGTGCCCGCGCAGTAACAGGGCCATTCGCCCCTTGCATAACAGCCCGCCGACCCCGGCGGGCTTTATTTTTGGCGGAAAGTCGCCATATTCAGCCAAAATCGATTGTCCCCGAATACCCCCACCGCAAGGAGCCCTCCCATGACGCGCTATGACTTCGACCTGTTTGTGATTGGCGGCGGCTCCGGCGGTGTGCGCGCCGCCCGCCTTGCCGCCGCGATGGGCAAGAGGGTGGCGATCGCCGAGGAATACCGGTTCGGCGGCACCTGCGTCATTCGCGGCTGCGTGCCGAAGAAGCTGTTCGTCTATGCCTCTCAGTTTCCCGAGCATTTCGAGGACGCGGCCGGCTATGGCTGGACCGTCGGCGAGCGCAGCTTCTCGTGGCTGGCGCTGATTGCCGCCAAGGACCGGGAAATCGACCGTCTGGAGGGGCTCTACCGCAAGGGCCTGGAAACCAACGGCGCCGAAATTCTCGAGACCCGGGCGGAGATTGCCGGCGACCACCGCGTCCGACTGCTGTCATCCGGCCAGGAGGTGACGGCGGAAAAGATCCTGGTCGCGGTCGGCGGTCATCCCAACCCGCACCCGGAAATGCCGGGCTCCGAGCTTTGCATCTCCTCCAACGAGGCCTTTCATCTGGAGGAACTGCCGAAGTCGATCGCGATCACCGGCGGCGGCTACATCGCCGTTGAATTCGCCAATATCTTCGCCGGCCTCGGCGTCGAGACCACGCTTGTTTATCGCGGCGAGGAAATCCTGCGCGGCTTCGATATGGACATGCGCGTCAATCTGCGCGAGGCGATGGAGAAGAAGGGCATCCAGGTCATCTGCCGCGACACGATTGTCGAGGTCGCCCAGGCGGCCGATGGCAGGCTCAAGGCCCAGACCCATAACGGCCATGTGTTCAACGTCGACAAGGTGATGATGGCGCTCGGCCGGCAGCCGAACACCAAGGGGCTGGGTCTCGAATCCGTCGGCGTCGAACTGGATGCCAAGGGCGCGATCAGGGTCGACGATTATTCGCGCACCAATGTCGACTATATCTGGGCGCTGGGCGATGTCACCGACCGCGTTCAGCTGACCCCGGTCGCGATCCATGAGGCGATGTGCTTCATCGAGACGGAATATAAGGACAACCCGACCAAGCCGGATCACGACCTGATCGCGACGGCGGTGTTCTCGCAGCCCGAAATCGGCACGGTCGGTCTTCCGGAGCATGTCGCGGCCGAACGCTATGAGGAACTCGAGGTCTATCTCGCCAAGTTCCGGCCGATGAAGGCAACGCTGTCGGGCCGCGACGAGCGCACCGTGATGAAATTGATCGTCAATGCCGCCGACCGCAAGGTGGTCGGCGCCCATATTCTCGGCCATGAGGCCGGCGAGATGGCGCAGCTGATCGGCATCGCGCTGAAGGGCGGCTGCACCAAGGACGATTTCGACCGCACCATGGCCGTTCACCCCACGGCATCGGAGGAACTGGTGACGATGTACCAGCCGAGCTACCGGGTGAAGAACGGCGAGCGGGTCTAGACCCGCTTTTCCCGGAGAATGCGGCTGATCAGACGCGCCATCCCTTGGTGCCCTCGCCACTCATCGCCCTCCAGCGGGTCGGAGAGCGGATGGCGGGGCTTCTTTCTCCGGTGTCTGACGACGGTGAACCAGTCGAGCATGGCTTTCTCCATTTCTGCTTGACCGAAAGCTAGAGACGGCGGGACGGCGGCTGTAGAGCCGCGTATGAAAGGCTCGTTTCATCCGTGAACGGTTCGCGCTTGCGGGGCGGGACGGTATAAGATGGCCGTTTGACAACGGAGACAGCCGATGGCCGAGGCGAGCTGGGACGATCTGCAGCTTTTCCATGTGGTGGCGGAGGCCGGCGGGCTGAGCGGCGCTGCCGCGCGCACCGGCATCTCCGCGCCGACGATCGGCCGGCGCATGCTGGCGCTGGAACGCACCCTCGGGCGCTCGCTGTTCACGCGCTCGCAACGTGGGTATGAGCTTGCCCATGATGGCCGGGAATTGCTGAAGCAGGTGCAGAGGATGCGTGAGGTCGCGAGCGATATTGCCGACTGGCATGCAGAGGCCTTTGCCCTGCCTTTCGTCACCATCGCGACCGATTGCTGGCTCTCGCCGCTTATCGCCGACAATCTTGGCGAGGTGCGTCAAAAGGGCGATCGTTTCCGCATCTGTTGCAGTTCGGAAGGCGCCTCCGCCGACCTCACATTCCGGGCAGCCGATGTCGTCGTTCTGGCGAAACGGCCGGAAAGCGGCAATATTGCGGTTCTGCCTTCGGTGGCGATGGCCTACGCGGTCTATCGGCCAAAGGCTGCGGGATCGGAAGACCTTCCATGGATTTCGTTGGGGACCGCAGCGGCAAGCGAACCGCGCGACCGCTACGTGTTCGAGAATTTCGAAGGCGCGATCATGACCTGGACCGAGGACCGCCACCTGTTGCCGCGTCTCGCAATGTCGGGGGCCGGCAAGGCGGTCCTGCCGGTCTGGGTCGGTGATGGCCTTTCAGAGCTGGAGAGGGAAGGGGAGGTGATCGAGGCACTGACGCACCCGCTCTTCATCGTCGCCCATGATGATGACCGGCATCGCCGCGAGGTGCGTCTGGTCATAGAACGGCTGGCCGCCCTTCTGAAAAACAACGCTGCCCGGCTGGCGGGCAGGAGCGGCGACGATCGCGCGGGTATACAATAGAGCCGGAAGCGGCTATAAGCGCGCCAAAAATCGGGAGAGAGCATGTCCGGCGAGAGGCCGGGCGGGCAAGGACAGGTGATTGAAATGAGCAGCGCGAAAAACTGGACACCCGGAAGCTGGCGACACAAGCCGATCCTTCAGGTGCCGGAATATCCTGATGAGGCAAAGCTTGCGGAGGCCGAGGCCGCGCTTGCGACCTATCCGCCGCTGGTCTTCGCCGGCGAGGCGCGCCGTCTGAAGAAGGCGCTGGGCGAGGTGGCCGAGGGCCGCGGTTTCCTGCTCCAGGGCGGCGATTGCGCCGAAAGCTTCGCCGAACACGGCGCCGACACGATCCGCGACTTCTTCCGCGCCTTCCTGCAGATGGCCGTGGTGCTGACCTTCGGCGCCCAGCAGCCGGTGGTCAAGGTCGGCCGCATCGCCGGCCAGTTCGCCAAGCCGCGCTCCAGCTCGAACGAGACGATCAACGGCGTGACGCTGCCGAGCTATCGCGGCGACATCATCAACGGCATCGATTTCACCGAGGAAGCCCGCATTCCTGACCCGCAGCGCCAGTTGATGGCCTACCGCCAGTCGGCCGCGACGCTGAACCTGCTGCGCGCCTTTTCCATGGGCGGCTACGCCAATCTGGAAAATGTCCACCAGTGGATGCTCGGCTTCGTTAAGGACTCACCGCAGGGCGAACGCTACCAGAAGCTCGCCGACCGGCTTTCGGAAACCATGTCGTTCATGCGCGCGATCGGCATCCGCGCGGAAAACAACCACGCGCTGTCGGAGACCGATTTCTTCACTAGCCACGAGGCGCTGCTGCTCGGCTATGAAGAGGCGCTGACCCGCGTCGATTCGACCTCCGGCGACTGGTACGCGACCTCCGGCCACATGATCTGGATCGGCGACCGCACCCGCCAGGCCGATCACGCCCATATCGAATATGCCCGCGGCATCAAGAACCCGCTCGGCCTCAAATGCGGCCCCTCGCTCGCCGAGGACGACCTGCTGCGGCTGATCGATACGGTGAACCCTGAAAACGAGGCCGGCCGGCTGACGCTGATCTGCCGCTTCGGCCACGACAAGGTCGCCGACCATCTGCCGCGCCTGATCCGCGCGGTCGAGCGCGAGGGCAGGAAGGTGGTCTGGTCCTGCGACCCGATGCACGGCAACACGATCACGCTCAACTCCTACAAGACGCGGCCGTTCGAGCGGATCCTGTCGGAGGTCGAGAGCTTCTTCCAGATCCACCGCGCCGAGGGCAGCTATCCGGGCGGCATCCATATCGAGATGACCGGCAAGGACGTGACGGAATGCACCGGTGGCGCCTGGGCGCTGACCGGCGACGACCTGCACGACCGTTACCACACCCATTGCGACCCGCGCCTCAACGCCGACCAGGCGCTGGAACTCGCCTTCCTGCTCGCCGAGCGAATGAAGACGGCGTATGAGGAAAAGAAGCTCGCGATCAACGAGTGAGGACGCCCGGCAGGCACCGGATTTTCACATGATTTACGGCGCGCCGATTGTTAATCGCCTCTCGCCGCACAGCCCCCGATAATCTCCCCCCTTGAGGGGGAGATGTCGCGAAAGCGACAGAGAGGGGTAAAGGGCGCAAGCCCTAAAGCCGCAAACACTGTGCTCTCGGAGAGGGTTCACCCCTCTCTGCCCCTGTCGGGGCATCTCCCCCTCAAGGGGGGAGATTGAAGGAGAGTAACACTTTAGCTTTCTGTTTTGAGCCTCCGAGCCTTTTCCGGTTTGATTTTTCCCTGAAAACATGGTGTCCATCCCTCGTCGGACCTGAAAGGTGGAATTGCCATGGACAGCATCACAATAGCCCTCGCCCAGCTCAACCCGACGGTCGGCGATATCGCCGGCAATCTGGAGAAGTTGCGCGCGGCGCGGCAGACGGCGGCCGACAAGGGCGCGGACCTCATCATGTCGACCGAGCTGTTCATCTCCGGCTACCAGCCCGAAGACCTCGTGATGAAGCCGGCCTTCCTCGCCGCCTGTGAGAAGGTGGTGGAGGCGCTCGCGAAGGACACCACCGATGGCGGTCCCGGCGTGATCGTCGGCTTTCCGCGTCAGGGCGAGGCCGGGCGGCATAATTCGGTCGCGGTGCTCGACGGCGGTGAGATCATCGCGATCCGCGACAAGGTCGACCTGCCGAATTACGGCGAATTCGACGAGAAGCGCGTGTTCGTGCCGGGCGAGATGCCGGGACCGGTGAACTTTCGCGGCGTCAGGATCGGCATTCCGATCTGCGAGGATATCTGGGGCGAGCTCGGCGTCTGCGAGACGCTGGCCGAATCGGGCGCGGAACTGCTGTTGTCGCCCAACGGCTCGCCCTATTATCGCGGCAAGGTCGATGTCCGCCATCAGGTGGCGCTGCGCCAGGTGATCGAGACCGGCCTGCCGCTGGTCTATCTCAACACGCTCGGCGGTCAGGATGAGCTGGTCTATGACGGCGGCAGTTTCGGCTTCAACGCCGACCGCTCGCTCGCATTTCAGATGCCGCAATTTGCCGAAGAGATCATGCTTTCCAAGTGGCGGCGCGGCGCGGATGGCTGGATCATCGAAACCGGCGAGATGGCGGCGTTGCCCATAGGCGAGGCCTCGGACTACCACGCCTGCGTGCTGGGCTTTGCCGATTACGTCAACAAGAACGGCTTCAAGAGCGTGGTGCTCGGCCTGTCCGGCGGCATCGATTCGGCGCTGTGCGCGGCGATCGCCGTCGATGCGCTGGGCGCGGAGCGGGTGCATTGCGTGATGCTGCCCTACCGCTACACCTCCGAGGATTCGCTGAAGGACGCCGCCGATTGCGCCAAAGCGCTCGGCTGCCGCTATGATATCGTCCCGATCGAGGAGCCGGTGACCGGCTTCATGTCCGCGCTTGCCGATATGTTCGAGGGCACCGAAGAGGGGATCACCGAGGAGAACCTGCAAAGCCGCACTCGCGGCACCATTTTGATGGCGATCTCCAACAAGTTCGGCGCGATGGTGGTGACCACCGGCAACAAGTCGGAAATGTCGGTCGGCTATGCGACGCTCTACGGCGACATGAATGGCGGCTTCAACCCGATCAAGGACCTCTACAAGATGCAGGTCTATGGCGTCTCTGCCTGGCGCAACGGCGCGCGGCCGGACGGCATGCTGGGGCCGGAACGCGACGTGATCCCGCAGAACATCATTGACAAGAAGCCCTCCGCGGAGCTGCGTCCCAACCAGACCGACCAGGATTCGCTGCCGCCCTATCCGGCGCTGGACGATATTCTGGAATGCCTGGTGGAGAAGGAAATGTCGGTCGAGGCGATCGTCGCGCGCGGCCACGATGTCGAGACCGTGCACCGCATCGAGCACCTGCTCTATATCGCGGAATACAAGCGTCGCCAGTCCGCGCCGGGCGTGAAGATCACCAAGAAGAATTTCGGCCGCGACCGGCGCTATCCGATCACCAACCGCTTCCGTGACCGCTGACGCGCCTGGCAGGAACTGCCATGCAGTGACATGGGCGCTCACAATGCTATGCTCCGGGCGGTGTTTTGAGGAGATGTCCGGTGCGCAGTTCAGTCGAAATCTATGATATCGCAAGCCGGCAGGCGCGCGTCGTGTTCCAGTCCGATGCGCTGATCGAGGCGCCGAACTGGTCGCCGGACGGCGGCCACCTGATGGTCAACAGCGACGGCATCATGTACCGGCTGCCGCTTGATGGCGCGCCCGCGCTTGAGCGCATCGACACCGGCTTTGCCGTCCAGTGCAACAATGATCACGGCATCTCGCCCGACGGCGCGACCATCGCGATTTCCGACAAGTGCGAATTCGGCAAATCGGCGATCTATACGGTGGCGGCCGCGGGCGGCACGCCCAAACTGGTGACGGAAAATCTGCCCTCCTACTGGCATGGCTGGTCGCCGGATGGCGCGCGCTTTGCCTATTGCGGCATCCGCGAGGATGTCTTCGATATCTACACGATCGCGGCAACGGGCGGGGAGGAGCTGCGGCTCACCCATGGCGAGGGCCGCAATGACGGGCCGGACTATTCCTTCGATGGCGAATGGATCTATTTCAATTCCTCGCGCACCGGGCTGATGCAGATCTGGCGCATGCATCCGGACGGCACGGGCCTTGAGCAGATCACCGGCGATAATTACGGAAACTGGTTCCCTCATCCATGCCCGACCAATGACCGCGTCATCCTGATCTCCTACGATCCGGACGTGTTCGATCACCCCCGCGACAAGTATGTGCGGGTGCGGATGATGGACATGGATGGCGGCAATCTTGAAACCCTGTTCGAGCTTTTCGGCGGGCAGGGCACGATGAATTCGCCGAATTGGTCGCCAAAGGGCGATGCCTTCGCCTATGTGCGTTATCAGCCTGTCTGAAGTCCTCTCAACCCCCGCCCAAGAACCGCATGTCATCAAGTTGAAATACGACTCTGCTTTTAACTCTTGTGACGACAACAAGGCGGGGCGGGTCGAAGGCATGGAACCCAGGCAATTCAGAACACTGTTCATTTCTGATGTTCATCTCGGCTCCAAGGCCGCCAAGGCGGATTTCCTGCTTGATTTCATGCGTCATCACGAAGCCGACACCATCGTGCTCGTCGGCGATATCATCGACGGCTGGCGGCTGAAGCGGAACTGGTACTGGCCGCAGGTCTTCAACGATGTCATCCAGAAGATGCTGCGCAAGGCGCGCAAGGGCACGCGCATCATCTATATTCCCGGCAATCACGACGAGTTCCTGCGCAACTTCCCCGGCACCCATTTCGGCGGGGTCGAGGTCGCGGAGCGGATGATCTTCGAGGCCGGCGACGGTAAGAAATATCTGGTCATCCATGGCGATGAATTCGATGTGGTCGTGCGTCACGCCCGCGTCGTCGCCTATCTCGGCGACTGGGCCTATGATGCCGCGATCGCCATCAATCAGGTCCTCGCCTTCTTCCGCCGCAAACTTGGGCTGCCCTACTGGTCTTTTTCGGCCTGGGCCAAGCTGCAGGTCAAGCATGCGGTGAACTTCATCGGCGAGTTCCAGCGCGTGGTCGTTGAGGAGGCCCGCCGCAACGAGGTCGATGGCGTGATCTGCGGCCATATCCATCATGCCGTGATCGAGGATATGGACGGGATTCGCTACATCAATACCGGCGACTGGGTGGAAAGCTGCACGGCGGTGGCCGAGCATTTCGACGGCACGTTCGAACTGATCTCCTGGCAGAAAATCGAATCGGCGGAGGCGCCTGCCGCGGCCGAGCCGGTCGAGGCCGATCCGCTGCCGCTGCTTCTGGCCGCCCGCGACGGGAACCGCGCTGCATAAGCGCGGGCGAACGCTCTTCCCCGCCATTGAAAAGACTTGCAATCTCCGACAGCCCGTGAAAAGCCTAGCAAATGTTATTTGCAGGGTTGCGCCCTGGCCTGCGCGCCGGCTTCGAAGGTCGCGCGGTGCGCTGTCCGGTCGGCCGGATCGCGGCGTCCACCCGTTCCAAGAGCGCACGAAACTGGATACTGGCTTTTGCAGAAAGCGGATAATTCCACAGCCTCTCTCACCTTCAACGCCGGCGAGCAGCCGGCTGCGCTGTCATTTGAAGGTGATTGGACCGTTCACAACGCCGCAGCGCTCTACGGCGAACTCGACGGTCTCGGCGGCAAGCTGAAAGGCGCCGGCGGCGGCTCTGTGGTATTTGATCTCTCAGCCATCGCGGTGATCGACACCGCGGGCGCCTGGCTGATTCGCGAAGCCGAGGCCAAATGCGGCGATGCCGGTCTTAAAGTCGAGATGAGCGGCATGACGGACCGTCTCGGCGAACTGCTCGAGGCCATCCCCGAGGAGCTGCCGGAGCCGGAAAAGATTCCGGCCAGACAGCGGTCGATCGTCCAGCATGTGCTGGAGCCGGTCGGCATTTCCGCGGTGGCGGCCGGGCGCGATATCTATACCGGCGTCGGCTTCTTCGGCGCGCTTTTTGTCGGGCTCGGCGAGCTGTTTTCGAAACGCGGCGGCGTCAACATGGCCGCGATCACGGCTCAGATCGACAATATGGGCGTACGCGCTGTGCCGATCATTGCGCTGATGTCGTTTCTGGTCGGCGCGATCATCGCCCAGCAGGGGGCATTCCAGCTCAGCTATTTCGGCGCCGAGCTGTTCGTGGTCGATCTGGTCGGGATCCTGCAGCTTCGCGAGATCGGCGTGCTTTTGACCGCCATCATGATCGCCGGCCGCTCGGGAAGCGCGATCACCGCCGAAATCGGCGCGATGCGCATGCGCGAGGAAATCGACGCATTGCGGGTCATGGGGTTCGATCCGGTCGCGGTGCTGGTTTTTCCCCGCATGCTGGCGCTGCTCATCGCCTTGCCGCTGCTGACGATCCTGGCCAATTTCGCAGCACTCCTGGGCGCTGCGGTCGTGGTTGATCTCTATGCCGGCATCACCTATGAGACCTTCTTGCAGCGGCTGCAGGAGGCGATCGATCTTGCCGACCTGATTTCCGGTCTGGCCAAGGCCCCGGTGATGGCCGTGATCATTTCGATCGTCGCCGCGCTTGAAGGCATGAAGGTCGGCGGCAGCGCCGAATCGCTTGGTCAGAAGGTCACGGCCTCGGTGGTGAAGTCGATCTTCGTCGTCATTCTGGCCGACGGCATCTTCGCGATCTTCTACGCCGCGATCGATTACTGAGGAGCCGAGGTGGATATCGAACAGCAATCGCAGGGCGACAGGGACACGGTGCTCAGTGTGCGCGACCTCACGGTGGGGTTCGGCGGGCCGACGGTGCTCGAAAACCTCGACCTCGATGTCTATCGTGGCGAAATCCTCGGTTTCGTCGGCGGATCGGGCACGGGCAAATCCGTGCTGATGCGCACAGTCTTGCGGCTGAACCAGCGGCAGGCGGGAACGATCAATATTTTCGGCAAGGATTTCGACCATCTGAGTTACGAGGAGCGGCTGGCGATTGATATGCGTATCGGCGTGCTGTTCCAGCATGGCGCGCTGTTTTCGGGCCTGACCGTGCTTGAGAACGTGCAGGTGCCGATGCGCGAATATCTCGACCTGCCGAAAAAGCTCATGGACGACCTGGCGCGGCTGAAGATCGAGATGGTGGGTCTGAGGCCGGAGGCGGCCGAGCGCTATCCGTCGGAACTTTCGGGCGGGATGATCAAGCGGGCCGCCCTTGCCCGCGCGCTGTCCCTCGATCCGGACCTCGTCTTTCTCGACGAGCCGACATCGGGCCTCGATCCGATCGGCGCGGCGGAGTTCGACGAACTGATCGCCCGGTTGCGTGACACTTTGGGCCTGACGGTCTATATGGTGACCCATGACCTCGACAGCCTGCACGCCGTTTGCGACAGAATCGCGGTACTGGGCAAGAAGAGAGTTCTTGTCGAGGGAACGCTGGACAAGCTCCTCGCCTTTGACGACCCCTGGGTTCAGAGCTATTTCAGGGGCAAACGATCCCGCGCCATTTTCGGCGCCGGCCAGAATAGCCAATAGCGCGGACGGACAGTTATGGAAACCAAAGCAAATTATACCGTTGTCGGCTTCTTCGTCCTGCTGGTGCTGGCCGCCGGGGCCGGGTTCATTTTCTGGATGCAGGAATATGGCCGACAGGGCCCCGTCGCCGACCTTATCGTGCGCATTCCAGGTTCCGCGAATGGCCTCAGCGTCGGTTCCGCGGTACGCTTCAACGGCATCCAGGTAGGCTCGATCAAGTCTCTGGAAATCGATCCCAGCGACTCCCGCTACACCATGGCCCGGACCCAGGTGAAGGCCACCACGCCGGTCTACAAGAGCACCAATGCGAAGCTGGAGCTTCAGGGACTGACCGGTACCGGCTATATCGAACTGTCGGCCAATGGCGAGCAAGGCGACAATATCCTGCAGGAATCGCTGCGCACGGACGAGCCGGCGGAACTGACGGCCGACAAATCGGGCCTTTCCAACCTTCTGACCACCGCAGACCGGATCATGAAGCGTCTCGATGACACCGTCGGCCAGGTGCAGAAGCTGGTGGATGACGTCAGCACGCCGCTGACCCAGACGGTCAAGAACGTCGACACCTTCACCGGCGCGCTTGCCGACAATTCCGATCAGATCGGGGAGTTCCTCGAATCCATCGGCAGAATGTCCGATACCGTCGACGGGCTCGCCGGACGCCTCGACAAGACGGTGGCCTCGCTTGACGTTCTGATCAAGGCGGTCAACCCGGAAGAGGTCGGCAAGATCGTCACCAATGCAGAGACGATTACGACCAACGTTGCCGTCGCCTCGAAGAACCTGGAAGAGGTCATTACGCAGTTCGGCGATGCAATCGAAAGCTATGCTACGTTCGGAAAAACGGCGCAGGATGTGTTCAAGCAGGTCGATGCGATCGTCACAACGATAGATCCTGAAAAGGTCGGCAGTTCGATCGATGATTTCTCGGTTGTCATGTCGGACGCGAAGGTTGCCGTTGCGTCCGTCAAGAATGTCGCCGATTCGATCAGTGCCAAGACCCAGAGCATCGACACCGCGATCGAGAACGTCTCCAACATGTCGATCAAGCTCAATCAGGCGTCCACGCGGGTGAACGAAATTCTGGTGAAGGTTGACGAGCTGCTCGGCTCCGACAATGTCGAATCGCTGTCCGACCAGGCGCGCGATACGCTTGTCGCGGTGAAGCAGGCGGCCGAGACGCTGAATGCCCGGATCGGGCCGATCGCGGCGAATATCGAGAGCTTCTCGGGATCCGGCCTCAGGGATGTGCGCGGTCTCGTCAGCGATACCCGCCGCACGGTCGAAAGCCTCAATCGCACCATCGAATCGATCAGCAACGACCCGCAGCAGTTCATTTTCGGGTCCGACAGCATGAAAACCTATGACGGGCGCAACCGTTATTGAGCCATTGGCGAGCAGTGCCGGCGGATGCGGGCTATGGTTGCAATGCGGCAAGCCACTGAAAAAACAAGCATGTCAGGTCTTTGCAATCGCTGGCGTATGCCTTAATTCTGACAGATAACAATTCGGCCAGTCCGGGGAAGTTTGGATAGATGCTTTTTGCCGCGATCGATAAAACCGGAGTGAGACCGCTTCTCGCGCTCGGTCTGCTGGCGGCTGGGCTGAGCGGCTGCGCGCTGCGCCCGGCGCCCGACACCTTCGATCTGTCCGCACAGCCGGTCGTGACCTTCGATAGCCAGAAGGCGCTGCGCTCCCAGCTTCTGGTGCCGACGCCGTCGGCGATCCAGGTGCTCAACAATCGCGGCATCGTGGTGCGTCTCGGCGGTGCGGAACTGCGCTACCTCGCCGGAGCCCAGTGGAGCGACCAGCTTCCTGTGGTGATCCAGGCACAGCTTGTGGCGGGCCTTGAGAACACCGGCCTGTTTTCCGGCGTCGGCATGCCGGGGCAGGGGCTGGCCATTGATTATCAGGTCGTCGTCGAGGTGCGCGAATTCGCGATCGATGCCGCGGGACCGGGCTCCGCCAATGTCGAGCTCTCGGTCAAGCTGCTGGACGACAGGACCGGCGTGGTGCGGGCGCAGAGGTTGTTCAAGGCAAGCGTTCCGGTCAGCGCCGCCGCCTCAAGCAACGTCCTCGTCGGCGCCCTCGACGACGCCTTTTCCAAGGTACAATCTGAAATCGTGAGCTGGATTGCCGCCACGCTCTGAGCGGCTGATGCGCAAGTCTGTTTTCGCTAAACTCACTGCCGTTAGGTTTTGTGTGACGTGTTGGCAGCCATCAATCTCTCCCCTTGAGGGAGAGATGCCCCGACAGGGGCAGAGAGGGGTGAACCCTTTCCGAGAGCACGGAGCCCGCGGTTTTTAGGGCTTACGCCCTTTACCCCTCTCTGTCGCTTTCGCGACATCTCCCCCTCAAGGGGGGAGATGGTGGGCTGGGAACTCCGGCGGATTGCCGACGGTCTTAGGATGGCTGGACTTCTTCAGAACCGCACAGCGCCGCGTTCGCCCAGAGCGCGTTCAGATCGCGTCGGTCCATTCCAGCAGCGCGGTGGCGACGGCGGGGAGGTCTTCCATGCGGTGGATCACCGTTTCGGCGCCGGCTTCCGTCAGCTTGTCGGCGTGGGTGGGCGTGGTGTGCGAGGCGCCGGTGAAACCGACGACGCGCATGCCGGCGGCCTTGGCGGCGGTGACGCCGTGGACCGAATCCTCGATCACCAGCGTGTTCTTCGGGTTCGCGCCCATTGTCTCCGCGCCATGGAGGAAGATGTCCGGCTTGGGTTTCACCCGGTCGGGGCCGAGGGTTTCGGCGGAAAAGATATTGGGCTCGAAGATATCGAGCTGTCCGGTCTTCTTCAGCATCATGCGGACGCGTTCCGGCG
Organism: Martelella mediterranea DSM 17316; assembly: GCF_002043005.1. NCBI lineage: Bacteria > Pseudomonadati > Pseudomonadota > Alphaproteobacteria > Hyphomicrobiales > Aurantimonadaceae > Martelella > Martelella mediterranea. The sequence continues at coordinate 2,598,528 of NZ_CP020330.1, forward strand.
TCGAGTTGGAGCAGATGCAGCGCGGCTCGGAAAGCTGGGCGACGGCCTCGCGCACGCCGGGGATTGGCTGCAGTTCCCGCTTGATCCGCTCATCGAGCTTGACGATTGCCAGGTCGAGAAGGGCGGCGGACAGCGGAATATTGGCTTCGCTTTCGACGGCCAGCAGAATGTTGCGCCAGGTCATGCCGGAAAAGCGTTCGCCGATTTCGCCGGCGGTGATCGGATAACCGGCATCGCTCAGAAGCCGCGCTTCGACTTCGGCGGCAAGAATTTCGGAATCGACCAGAACGCCGTCGCAGTCGAAGATGATGAGGTCGTAACGGGCCATTTCGTAGTCCTTAAAAAGAGCGGGCGCGGTGGACATAAACCTGTTCGCGCGCGAGATCAAATCACCGTTGCGTCGCGCGTGTCGATAAAACGCTCCACCAGTATCTGAAGCGTGGCGGATAAGAGCGGCATTCCGCCGCTGCGCCAGCCGAGCGCGTTGAGCCGCGTCGTCGTCATTGCGCTGACCGCGCTCTGGTCGGCGCGCGGCGGAAGCGGGCGGGGGGATTGCAGCGCCGCCTTCAGCGGCGCGAGGATGGTGTGGGTGTCGGTGACGATGTCGGACACATGAAACGCCTTGCCGGAAATTTTCGGGATCGGCGCGTCGAGCAGCGTCAGGATCGCGCCGGCGAGATCGCGGCCATGGACCTCGCTGCCCGCCCGGGCTGCGATATCCTCGCCGCCAGCATAGCGCTCGAACAGCTCTCCCCATTTGTTGGGCACAAGGTCGCCGTAAACGCCGGTCGCGCGCAGGTTCACCGGGATGAAGCCGGGGCGGGCGAGGGCGGAAAGCGCCTGCTCGACCTCCCATTTCGCCTTGCCGTAAAGGCTCTGCGGTTGGGGCGGGGTGGTTTCCGGCAGCGGCATGCCGGCGGGATAGCCGTCAAACACCGCGCGGCTCGACAGGAAGAAGGCATGCTTGACGCCGGCGCGACATGCTGCCTCGAAAAGCGCGATGCTGCCCGCGACATTGGCTTTCAGGAACCCCGCTGGATCATCGCCCTCGCCGCCGCGATAGCGCCCGGGCGCGTGGGAGAAGGCGGCGTGGATGAAGACGTCGATGCCTTTGAAAAAGCCGGTAGAGCCTGGCCCGCCGAGTTCGAGAGGCAGAAAGCTTACCGGCGCGGCGAACAGGTCGGCGGCGGGCGCGTTCCTGCCGGCCACGGTTAGATCATGACCGGCCGCAAGGCATTCCTCGACGATGTAGCGCCCGACCAGCCCCGTCCCGCCGCTGACGAGAATGCGTTTCATGCTGGCTTGGTCGGATTTTCGAGCGTGGCGATATCGGGGATGCCGTCGCCGTCGAAATAGGCCCACCAGAGGTCGATCAGCGGCTTCAACTCAACGGCGCGCGGGTGGTCGTCTTCCCACGGCTTTTCGTACTGGTAGTGCAGAACGCCGATATCGGACCAGTTCCACAGTTCCGGCATGTTGAACCAGACATATTGCAGCATGTTCATGAACACCGGCAGGCCATGCCAATCGGGGAAGAATTCCTGCAGGAAAGTCTGGTCGGTGCGCTTCCAGAACGCCTCGGGCTGGTCGAGTGCCGCGAGCATGGCGGCGAAGGTCTCGACGTCCGGCCGCGCCACGAACACGCCGGAATTCATCCGGTGAAAATCGGTGAGGCTTTCGTAGACATTGGGCGCCGCCGAAAACTCCGGATAGAAGAACAGCTTGTCGATGTTTTTTAACACCAGAGCATCGGCATCGATGAACACCGCTGCGTGATACTCGACGAGCTGCCACAGGCGCAGCTTGCAGAAATTGTCGAGCGGGGTGTGGAAGCCGGGCTTGCGTCCCTTGGTGAACGGGGCCTCGCCATGGATGTTCTTGCGCGCATGGCGCTCGTTGAACGCTTCCGACAGCGGCAGGTGATCGACGCCGATCAGCCGGCAGCCGAGATCGGCGAGATGCTTGAGGCCTTCCTCGGGCGCGCCGCCGGTATGCAGCACCACGACATCGGCCGGGGTTCCGGTCAAAAAGATCGAGCGCGCCAGCGCCAGCGCGCCCATGGCGTAGTCGTTGTTGGTGACCAGCGTGACGAAGGCGAACGGATATTTGGCGTCCACGCTGCGGTGGACGCCTTCATTTGCGGGGTCGCTCATGGCCTTACGAGACCGACTTCAGCGACTTGCCTTCCGGATCGCGGTTGATCTTGGTCGCGATATCCTTGGTCCAGGCGGAAACGGCCGGAACGCGTTTGCGATCAACGCGGTAGGCGTATTTCTTCGCAATGTCGACGATCTCGCCGAGCAGGCCTTCCTTGAGCGTGGTCGGGTTGAGGCCGAGCGCCAGGAACTTGTCGTTCTTCACGATCAGGTCGTTTTCCGGCGCTTCCTTGCGCGGGTTCGGCAGCCAGGCGATCTCGACGCCGGACATGTCGGAGATCATCTTCGCCAGGTCGCGCACCCGGTGGGTCTCGGTCATCTGGTTGAAGATCTCGACCCGGGCGTTCTTCTCCGGCGGATTGTTGAGCGCCAGTTCGATGCAGCGCACCGAATCCTGGATGTGGATGAAGGCGCGGGTCTGGCCGCCGACGCCGTGGACGGTCAGCGGATAGCCGATAGCCGCCTGGATCAGGAAGCGGTTCAGCACCGTACCGTAGTCGCCGTCATAGTCGAAGCGGTTGATCAACTGTGTGTGGCGTTTGGTCTGCTCGGTGTGCGTGCCCCAGACGATGCCCTGATGCAGGTCGGTGATCCGGAGGCCGTCATTCTTGGCGTAAAAGGCGAACAGAAGCTGATCCAGGCACTTGGTCATGTGGTAGATCGAGCCGGGGTTCGACGGATACAGGATTTCCTGGGAAACCTTGTCACCGGAATTGGTGGTGATATCGACCGGCAGATAGCCTTCCGGGATCGCAGCACCCACCGTCGAATAGCCGTAGACGCCCATCGTGCCGAGATGGACGACATGGGCGTCGAGGTCGATCTCGACCAGCGCATTCAAAAGGTTGTGGGTGGCGTTGACGTTGTTGTCGACCGTGTAGTTCTTGTGGCGGTCGGTCTTCATCGAATAGGGCGCGGCGCGCTGCTCGGCGAAATGAATGATCGCGTCAGGGCGCTCCTCGGCGAGCCACTGCTTCAGGATTTCATAATCCTTGGCGAGGTCGATGAGATGGAAATGGATGCGGCGGCCGGTCTCGGCATGCCAGATACGGGTACGTTCCTGGATCGAGTCCATCGGCGTCAGCGACTGGACGCCAAGCTCGGTGTCGATCCAGCGGCGTGACAGGTTGTCGACGATGTGAACTTCGTGTCCGGCATCCGACAAATGCAGCGAGGTCGGCCATCCGACAAACCCGTCTCCGCCCATAACTGCGATCTTCATTGCGCGTCTCCGTTCCATTTCAGCGATTCATCTTGTGCGTTAAACGCAATCAATATGACATAAATGCAATGGTTTTTTTACGCAATCTGCCAGGCGGAATGAAACAATCTGCCTCTGCGCCGTGTTGCGACGCGCTATGTTTCAAACTAGGTATGGCCAAAAATTGATGGATGAGGCGGACATGACCGAAACCGAGAATCATGGTCTCAGTGGCTGGATGGAAGGCGGGACGCATCACCTGCACCAGCGCGTTTATTACGAGGACACGGATTTTTCCGGCATCGTCTACCACGCGCGCTACCTGCATTTCTTCGAACGCGGCCGCACCGATCTTCTGCGCTGCCTCGGCGTGGAACAGCGCACGCTGCACACGATCGACGAGGAAGGCCTGGCCTTCGCGGTGCATCACATGGACCTGAAATTCGTGCGTCCGGCGCGGATGGATGATATCCTCGACATCACGACGAAAACCGTGAAGGCGACGGGCGCGCGCATGGTGCTGGAACAGGCGATCCACGCCAATGGGCAGTTGCTGACAACGGCGAGGGTGACCGTGGTGGTTATCAACAGGGCCGGGCGCGCGCGCCGCATGCCCGATGATCTGGCCGCCACGCTGCTTGAAGGTCAGTCGACGTAAACGGGCGCATTATGCCGAAAGCCCCTGGAATCCGGGCTTGCTAAAACATGAGTATTATGTGAAGGAATTCGCGCCGCCGCGGGAGACGTCTGGTGCGGTCAAAGCCTTGCCTTCAGGGGCTGGCGATAAAATCGTAACCGGACGTTAACCATGTTCGGGTATTCTGCGAAAAGCGGAGTTTTAGGCCGGTTTGCCTAGCTTTCACCATGATTTTCAAGGACAGGAAGCAAAGATGCGAATCCACTTAAATTCCGAGTTGAACACACCAGCGTCTCGCAGGCGGCTCTAACCATATCGCCCGGCTTGCCGGGCCAATCTATTCAGGGACTTCGTCATATGGAACAGCTTGGGTTGGAAGCTACGCACGCCGATGTCGGCCTTCTGGCGCTCTTCTGGCAGGCGGGATTCGTCGTCAAGATCGTGATGTTGGGACTGATCGCCGCGTCGGTCTGGACCTGGGCGATCGTGATCGAGAAGATCATCGCCTACAACAAGGAACGCCGCGCCTATAATCAGTTCGAGGATGCGTTCTGGTCGGGCACCTCGCTCGAAAAACTCTACAGCAACCTCTCGGATCGCAAGACCAGCGGCATGGCCGCCGTGTTCGTCTCGGCGATGCGCGAATGGAAAAAATCCTTCGAACGCGGCGCCCGCGCCCCGATGGGGCTGCAGATGCGCGTTGAAAAGGCGATGGACGTCGCCATTCAGCGCGAGGCCGAAAAGCTCGAAGCCCGTCTCGGCTTTCTGGCAAGCGTCGGTTCCGCAGCGCCGTTCATCGGTCTGTTCGGTACGGTGGTCGGCATCATGACCTCGTTCCAGGCGATCGCCGGATCGAAATCGACCAACCTCGCCGTCGTCGCGCCCGGCATTGCCGAGGCGCTGCTTGCAACGGCCATCGGCCTTGTCGCGGCCATTCCCGCCGTTGTCGCCTACAACAAGTTCTCCGCCGATTCCGGCAAGCTTGAAGGCCGCATGGAGGGCTTTGCCGACGAGTTCTCATCCATCCTGTCGCGTCAGATCGACGAAAAGCTGCAGTCGCGTCCGGCTGCCGAATAGCGAGGGGAGAACCAACCAATGGCAATGTCCATGGGAACAGGCGGCAAGGCCGGCGGTCGTGGCCGCAGGCGCGCAAGACGCGTCCCCGTCAGCGAAATCAACGTCACGCCGCTGGTCGACGTCATGCTGGTGCTTCTGATCATCTTCATGGTCGCGGCGCCGATGATGACGGTCGGCGTGCCGATCGACCTGCCGGAAACCCAGGCGCAGGCGATGAACTCGGATACCCAGCCGATCACCATCTCGGTCAATCCGGACGGGCAGATTTTCCTGCAGGAAACCGAGATCCCGATCGACGAGGTCGTGCCCAAGCTCGAGGCGATCGCCACCACCGGCTACAATGAGCGCATCTATGTGCGTGGTGACGCCAATGCCGATTACGGCACGGTGATGAAGGTGATGGCCCGCATTTCCGCCGCAGGCTTCAAGAATATCGGTCTTGTCACGCTGCAGGAACAGGATAGCTGATCTTAGCCCATGAAGCGCAGCCTTGCCATTTCATTCCTGTTGCACTGTCTGGTCCTCGGCTGGGCAGTGTTTGTGCTTGGCGCGCCTTCATCACTTGAAGTGGCCGATGTCGAAGCGCTGCCGGTGACGCTTATACCGGTGGAAGACATTACCCAGGTCCAGCAGGGCGACGAGACGGCGGAGCTTGCCGATATCGCAGCCCCCGTGCCGACCCGGCGGCCGCAGGAGGTCGCCGAGGCGCAGAATGTCGGCGACAACGATATCGACCTCGAAACCGACACCAACGCGACGCCGGACGATATCGCGCAGGAACAGGCAGCCCTGCCGACGCCTGCCGCCGAGCCGACGCCGGAACCCGCGCCGGTGGAAGAGCCCGCTTCCGAGCCGCCGCCGCCCACGCCGCAACCGGCCGAACGGCCCGAACCCACGCCGGAGCCCGCTCCTGCGCCGGAACCTACCCCCGAGCCCGCGCCGGCCCCGGAGCCGACGCCTGCGCCGGAACCCGCGCCAGCCCCCGAGCCGACGCCTGAGCCGGAGGCGAGCCAGCCGGCTGCGGAGACGCCGCCGGAACCGGAACTCGCCTTCCCCGAGCAGGCGCCGCTGCCGACGCGCCGTCCGCCGGAGCCGGTGCTGCGCGAAACCCGCACCGCCGAGGCGCCCAGAACCGACAGCCAGACGACGGCGTCGACCACCGCCGAGGAAGACGATTTCGACGTGGACCAGATCGCGGCGCTTTTGAACCGCACCGAGGCCACCGGCGGCGGCGCGCAGCGTTCCGAGGCTCCGGCCGCTGCGGGCGCGACCCGCACGACTGGCGGCTCGACGCTGAGCCAGAGCGAGCTTGACGCGCTGCGCGGGCAGATCCAGCGCAACTGGTCGATCCTCGCGGGCCTTGACGGCGCGGACGATGTGCGCATACGCATCCAGATGAAACTCGATCCCTCCGGCGCGATCGTGGGCGCGCCCGAGGTGACTGCCACCGGTGGCAGCGAGAGCGCGCGGCGAATTCTCGCCGGCGGCGCGCGGCGCGCGGTGCTGAAGGCCTCGCCCTTCAGCGGGTTGCCGCGGGAAAAATATGACGCCTGGAGCGAGGTCATCGTGAACTTCGACCCGAGCCAGATGCTTTAACTCTTCATTCGGTGCCGCCTGAGGGCGCGATCCCCGGCGAACCGGAGCAATCAACGCTGAAAGGCCAGTCCTGTCATGCTTAAAAATTGTCTCGTCTTCCTTTCCGTCGCGTGGGCCGGCATCGCCGTGCTGTTCGTGACGCCCGCCAACGCGCTGGTGGAAATCGACATCTCCAGCGGCAATGTCCAGCCGCTGCCGATCGCGATTACCAATTTCATGTCCGATGATGGCCTCGGCGCGGACATTTCCGGCGTCATCGCCGCCGATCTGAAGCGCTCGGGCCTGTTCAAGCCGGTCGACAGCTCCGCCTTCATCGAGCAGATCAGCAATCCCGACCAGACCCCGCGTTTCGAGGACTGGCAGGTCATCAACGCCGAGGCGCTGGTGGTCGGCCGCGTCACCCGCGAGCCCGATGGCAGGCTGCGCTCCGAATTCCGGCTGTGGGATACCTATGCCGGCCAGCAGATCATCGGCCAGCAGTTCTTCACCCAGCCCGACAACTGGCGGCGCGTCGCCCATATCATCGCCGATTCGATCTATCAGGCGCTGACCGGCGAGCAGGGCTATTTCGACAGCCGCATCGTGTTCGTCTCCGAAAGCGGACCGAAGACCGACCGCAAGCGCCGCCTCGCGATCATGGATCAGGATGGCTTCAACGTGCGCATGCTGACGGATGGACAGTACATGGTTCTGACCCCCCGGTTCTCGCCGAACCGGCAGGAGGTCACCTACATGTCCTATGAGAACGACCAGCCGCGCGTCTATCTGCTCCAGCTTGAGACCGGACAGCGCGAGGTTGTCGGCAATTTCCCGGGCATGACCTTCGCGCCGCGGTTCTCGCCCGACGGCCAGCGCATCATCATGAGCCTGCAGCAGGATGGCAACGCCAACATTTATACAATGGACCTGCGCACCCGCTCGACCACGCGGCTGACGAATACCGGCGCGATCGACACCTCGCCATCCTATTCGCCGGACGGTAACCGGATCGTGTTCGAAAGCGACCGCGGCGGGCGTCAGCAGCTCTATGTGATGAATGCCGACGGCTCCAACCAGCAGCGGATTTCCTTCGGCGACGGCAGCTATTCGACGCCGGTCTGGTCGCCGCGCGGAGACCTGATCGCGTTTACCAAACAGTCCGGCGGCAAGTTCTCGATCGGGGTCATGAAGCCCGACGGCAGCGGCGAGCGCATCCTGACCACCGGTTTCCACAATGAGGGACCGACATGGTCGCCGAACGGAAGAGTGCTGATGTTCTTCCGCCAGAATGCCGGCGAGGGCGGTCCACACCTTTATTCGATCGACCTGACGGGTTACAATGAACAGCGCATCCAGACGCCGGATTTCGCATCCGACCCGGCATGGTCGCCGCTGCTGGAGTAGAGCGCAAGGGACAGAATTCGTTCGCGCCGCGATGCGGGCTTGCCTTTAACGTTTTCTTAGCCATTTCCGTTGAGGGGACGTTAACAGTGATTTGCTAGCACTTTGCGGCAAGGTCGGCGGTCTGCGTACCGTCCATTGAGTTGAGTTGTATTTCCGCGTTATCGACCGGGCATCCGGTCCATGTTTTGAACGCTTCTTAAGGAGAGCGGTAATGAGCCGAGCCACGTTTGGGGTTGAAGGCAATGCGAACAAATTCAGGGTGAAGCCCGCAATGGTCGCGCTTTGCGCGGTGCTTGCGCTGGCCGGCTGCGCCAAGGACAACAAGAACAACCTGCCGGGCAGCGGCATGGCGGGCGGCGCTGGCTCGTCCTCGGGCATCGCATCTCCTGGCAGCGTCCAGGACTTCGATCTGAATGTCGGCGACACGGTCTATTTCGAAACCGATTCGGCATCGATCACGCCGATCGCCGCCCAGACGCTCGACAAGCAGGCCCAGTGGCTGCAGCGCTACCAGAACTACGCGATCCGCATCGAAGGTCATGCCGACGAACGCGGCACCCGCGAATACAACCTTGCGCTCGGCGCCCGCCGCGCCACGGCCACCAAGAACTACCTGGTGTCGCGCGGCATCCCGGCCAATCGCCTGTCGACGATCTCCTACGGCAAGGAACGCCCGGTCGCGGTCTGCGACAACATTTCCTGCTGGTCGCAGAACCGCCGCACCGTTACCGTGCTGACGGGCGCTGGCAGCTGATCGGTCCGAAAGCAGACTTGAAAAACCGGCCTCGCGCCGGTTTTTTTATGTCCGCCGTGCAACAATTCGCGTTTTGATCTAAATATGGCCAGAAACACAGTGTGCGAAGGTTCGAGGCAAAAGGTTTGGGACATGCGATGATGAAAAAAGCGATGATTTGTCTTCTGGCCGGTTCGGCGATGCTGGGAGGAAGCGCCAATGCGGCAGTCTTTCCCGCATTCGGCAAGGCGGCCGGACAGAACACGCAGGTGGTTCAGGTCCAGGCTACGGATCCGTCCCTCAGGATTCAGCAGCTTGAGGAGCAGGTGCGCAACCTGACGGGCCAGGTCGAGGATCTCGGCTTCCAGATGCTGCAGATGGAAGAGAAGATCCGCAAGATGCAGGAGGACATGGAGTTCCGTCTGCAGGATCTTGAAAGCGGCATGGCGACGCCGCCCTCCAACGGTGCTGGCAATGCCGCCAGCGCCGACAATGATGCGATGGCGACGATGGATGCGCCGCCGCCGAACCCGGAACCCTCGGCGACCGCCGATGTGCCGGCCGATCTGCCCGAAGCGGCCGAAGGCGGCGGGTCCGATGCCGATTTCTACAAGCTCGCCTATGATCTCATTCTCTCCGGCGATTACCAGCAGGCCGAGGAGGCTTTCGGCGAGTTCGTGCTGAGCTATCCCGACAGCCCGCTCATTCCCGATGCCAGCTTCTGGCTCGGCGAATCGATGCTGGCGCAGCAGAAATACAATGAAGCCGCCAAGACATTCCTGAATGCCTACAAGGCCTATGGCGATTCCGCCAAGGCGCCGGAAATGCTGCTGAAGCTCGGCCAGTCGCTGGCCGGAATGGACAACAAGGACGCCGCCTGCGCCACCTTCGCCGAAGTGCCGACGCGTTATCCGAACGCCGCCCAGGCCGTGCTGACCAAGGCTGAGGCCGAAATCAGGGCCAATGGATGCTGACTGCGGTGTCGGCCAGTTCACAGACAATTTCGGGTGGAGAAGCCGCCCTCAATGCCGCCTTCGATTTTGCGAGCCGGCTCAAGCCGGGCTGTCATGTTCTGGTCGCGGTGTCCGGCGGCAGCGATTCGCTCGGGCTGCTGGCGGCACTTTGCGAAGCCGCTGACCGGCTTTCCCGCGCCGACATCCGCATTTCGGTCGCCACGGTCGATCACGGCCTGCGCGCGCAATCCGCCGATGAGGCGGAAACGGTCGCCCGTTTCTGCGCCACCCGTGCGATTGGACATGAAACGCTTTCCTGGCGCGGCGAAAAGCCGGCGACGGGGCTGATGGCGGTCGCGCGCGACGCCCGCTATCGCCTGCTCGCCGACCATGCCGCCCGGATCGGCGCGGATGTGATCGCCGTGGCCCACACGCTTGATGACCAGGCCGAGACGCTGGAGATGCGCAAGGCCCGCAACCCCGACCCGCCGGTTTCCGGCATGGCGGCCGAAACGCTTCTGATGGGTCACGCCTGGGTGGCGCGTCCGTTCCTGTCCGTTTCCCGTGAGGCGATCCGCGACCTGCTGGTCACGCGCGACATCGCCTGGATCGACGATCCCTCCAATGACAACCTTTGCTATGAACGCGTGCGTGTGCGTCAAGCCCTGGGCGGCGCGGTCGCGACACCGGGCGCCGAGGCCGTCATGGCCGGGCATATGCGTCGCCGCCTCTCCGAAGCCGCGGCCGAGCTTCTCGTTTCTTCCGTGCGCACTCATGGCGCGGCTGTGGCCGAAATCGACCTGGAAGCGATCGCAGCGAACCCGGATGCGGCCCGCTATCTGCTGAAGGCGCTGACGGCGGTCATCGGCGGCGAAACCCACGGGCCCGGAAAAACGGCGCTTGCCGATATTCTGGCGATGGCCGAAGCGCCGCATGGCGCGCGCATGACGGCCGGGCGTTGCCTGTTCGAGCGCAATCGGACGCGGCTTTTCATGCTGCGCGAACGGCGTGGCCTTGAGAGCATTGAGGTTCTACCGGGGACGACGCGGATTTGGGATGGTCGGTGGCGGATTGAAAACCGCTCCGGAGCGACCGTTGAGATTGACCCCGCTGGCCTTGACGGCGAACCTGTCGAGGCCTTCGCCGCGCTTCCCTCCCGCCTGTCGAAGCTGGCACGCTTGACCATGCCTTGCGCAGGGCAGGGCGCATTGCCGGGCGAGGTCGGGATCAGCCGCATTCTCTCGCCATACCAGCGCTATCTGCCCGGTTTTGATCTGGCGCTGGCCAACCGGCTGGCGGAGGCATTCGGCCTTTCGCGTTTTCCCGCGCCCGGCTATTTCGGCGGTTAATATTAAACTTGGGATGCGCTTGTCTTGGCAAGACATGGCGGCGACCCTATGTTAGGCCTAACTCAGCGGCACCACCGTGCCGGTTATAGGATTTCGGGGATTTTGATGAACCCAAACTTACGCAATATTGCGCTGTGGGCCATAATCGCGTTGCTGCTGGTCGCGCTGTTCAGCATGTTCCAGTCGACGCCGTCGCATAACGGCGCGACGCAGGTGGCTTATTCGCAATTCGTCAGCGATGTCGATTCCGGCAAGGTCAAGGATGTGACCATTACCGGCAACACCATTACCGGCACCTATTCCGGCGGTGGCGGCAAGACATTCCATACCTATGCCCCGGTCATCGACGATTCCCTTCTCACCAAGCTGGAAAGCGCCAACGTACAGGTCGATGCCAAGCCCGTGAACGACGGTTCCGGCGGTATCCTGAGTTATGTCGGCACGCTTCTGCCAATGCTTCTGATCCTCGGCGTCTGGTTGTTCTTCATGCGCCAGATGCAGGGCGGCTCGCGCGGGGCGATGGGCTTCGGCAAGTCCAAGGCCAAACTTCTGACCGAGGCCAATGGCCGAGTCACCTTTGACGATGTCGCCGGCGTGGACGAAGCCAAGCAGGATCTCGAGGAAATCGTCGAATTCCTGCGCGATCCTCAGAAATTCCAGCGCCTTGGCGGACGCATTCCGCGCGGTGTGCTGCTGGTCGGCCCGCCCGGTACCGGTAAGACGCTGCTGGCCCGGTCGGTTGCCGGTGAGGCCAATGTGCCGTTCTTCACGATCTCCGGTTCCGACTTCGTCGAAATGTTCGTCGGTGTCGGCGCATCCCGTGTGCGAGACATGTTCGAGCAGGCCAAGAAGAACGCGCCCTGCATCATCTTCATCGACGAAATCGATGCGGTCGGCCGTCATCGCGGCGCCGGTCTCGGCGGCGGCAATGACGAGCGCGAGCAGACGCTGAACCAGTTGCTGGTCGAGATGGACGGCTTCGAGGCCAATGAGGGTGTTATCCTGATCGCCGCCACCAACCGTCCCGACGTTCTCGACCCCGCGCTTCTGCGTCCCGGCCGTTTCGACCGTCAGGTCGTGGTACCGAACCCGGATATCGTCGGTCGCGAGCGCATCCTGAAGGTTCATGCCCGCAATACGCCGCTTGCCCCGAATGTCGACCTGAAGGTCGTTGCCCGCGGCACGCCCGGCTTTTCCGGTGCCGACCTGATGAACCTCGTCAACGAGGCGGCGCTGATGGCGGCAAGGCGCAACAAGCGTCTGGTGACCATGGCCGAATTCGAGGACGCCAAGGACAAGATCATGATGGGCGCCGAGCGGCGTTCCACCGCGATGACCGAGGCCGAGAAGAAGCTGACGGCCTATCACGAGGCCGGCCACGCGATCGTGGCAATGAAGGTGCCGGTGGCCGACCCCGTACACAAGGCGACCATCATTCCCCGTGGCCGCGCGCTCGGCATGGTGATGCAGCTTCCCGAGGGCGACCGCTACTCGATGAGCTACAAGTGGATGATCTCGCGCCTCGCCATCATGATGGGCGGTCGTGTTGCCGAGGAACTGACCTTCGGCAAGGACAACATCACCTCCGGTGCATCCTCCGATATCGAGCAGGCGACCAAGCTTGCACGGGCTATGGTGACGCAGTGGGGGTTCTCCGACGAGCTCGGACATGTCTCCTATGGTGAGAACCAGCAGGAGGTCTTCCTGGGGCATTCGGTCTCGCAGTCGAAGAACGTCTCCGAGACCACGGCGCAGAAGATCGACAGCGAAATCCGCCGCCTGATCGACGAGGCTTACACCGAGGCCACCCGCATATTGAAGGAAAACCACGACGGCTTCGTTGCGCTGGCCGAAGGCCTGCTCGAATATGAGACGCTGTCGGGCGACGAGATCAAGGCGATCCTGAAGGGCGAGAAGCCCGCCCGCGATCTCGGCGACGACACGCCGCCCTCACGCGGTTCCGCGGTGCCCTCGATGGGGCCGAAGAAGGACGCGCCCGCGCCGGCAGACGGCAAGGGCGACGGGTTCGAACCGCAGACCAATTGACCATTCAACCGCCGGCCCCAAAGCCGGCGGTTTTTTTGTTGGCGTTTGGAAGGGCGTCCCGGACGGCGTTTGCGGGCTACTGGTCAATCGCGCCACGGTAACGCCATGTTAGCGGTGTTGACGTTATTTTAAGTGCCCTGAGGGCGATAATCTGCGAAGACACTCTCGTTTGTATTTTAGCTTTGGAGCGACGCGGCGCGCGCGGCGCTGAAGAGGATTGCCATGACACGTAAATATTTCGGCACCGACGGTATTCGCGGACAGTCCAATGTTTTTCCAATGACGCCGGATCTGGCGATGCGCGTGGGCATCGCCGTCGGCACGATCTTCCGGCGCGGCGATCACACCCACCGCGTGGTGATCGGCAAGGATACGCGGCTTTCCGGCTATATGCTGGAAAATGCGCTGGTGGCGGGCTTCACCGCGGCCGGCCTCGATGTCTATCTGCTCGGCCCGATCCCGACGCCGGCCGTCGCCATGCTGACGCGCTCACTGCGCGCCGATGTCGGCGTGATGATCTCGGCCTCGCACAACCCCTTTGCCGATAACGGCATCAAGCTGTTCGGGCCCGACGGCTACAAGATGTCCGACGAGATCGAGGCGCGGATCGAAGCGCTGATCGACCGCGACAATTTCCATGCCCAGCTTGCCCGCTCGCACGAGATCGGCCGCGCGAGCCGCGTCGACGGCGACATCTATCGCTATATCGAATTCGTCAAGCGCACCCTTCCGCGCGACGTCACGCTGCACGGCCTCAGGGTCGTCGTCGATTGCGCCAATGGCGCGGCCTACAAGGCGGCCCCCACCGCGCTGTGGGAGCTTGGCGCCGATGTTGTCGAGATCGGCACGGAGCCGGACGGCCTCAACATCAACAAGGAATGCGGCTCCACCTATCCCAAGACCCTGCAGGAAAAGGTGCATGAGGTGCGCGCCGATATCGGTATCGCGCTCGACGGCGATGCCGACCGCGTCATCATCGTCGATGAGCAGGGCAGCATCATCGATGGCGACCAGGTGATGGCGGTGATCGCCGGCAACATGGTCGAGGACAAGGAATTGAAGGGCGGCGGCGTTGTCGCCACCGTCATGTCCAATCTCGGCCTCGAGCGTCATCTGAACGGCATGAACCTCGACCTGGTGCGCACCAAAGTCGGCGACCGCTACGTCGTCGAGCATATGCGCAAGAACGGCTACAATGTCGGGGGCGAGCAGTCCGGCCATATCGTGCTGTCCGATTTCGGCACCACCGGCGACGGGCTGGTGGCGGCGCTGCAGGTGCTGGCCGCCGTCAAGCGCGCGGGCAGGCCGGTCAGTGAGGTCTGCCGCAAGTTCGACCCCGTGCCGCAGCTTCTGCGCAATGTCCGCATCACCGCCGGCGCGGCGCCGCTAGAAGACGGCAATGTCAAAAAGGCGATCGCCGATGCCGAGGCCGAACTCAAAGGCCGCGGCCGCCTGGTGATCCGCCCCTCGGGCACCGAGCCGCTGATTCGCGTCATGGCCGAGGGCGACGATCCGGCACAGGTCGAAAGCGTCGTCTCGGGCCTGATCGACGTGATCTCGAGTGTGCGCACGGCTGCGTGAGGTCTGCCGCCGAACAAACAATCCGCTGACCGCTGAAAGAGTCTGCGCGGAATTGACGAACCACACGTCATGCCATGTTTGACTTTGTCTGATCCCAGCGTCTCAAATGTATTCGACAGAGGAACAGCTCTACCCAATGAGGGAAGAGTGGAAGAACGGTATGCCGATAACACGAGTAAGCCTGTCGGAACCATGCCCAACAATCTTGCAGAGTAACTCACCAGCAACTCGAAGCCGGCCTTGATGTCTCAGACCACTTCTGACAGTCAGAACGTCCGCTGGGCGCACCCTGTTTTTAGAACGTTGGTTGCTTGCGATGCGACTTCCGTCTCTATTTCCTGTGGGGCAGAACCTGCGTACACCAGAAAGGACAGGGTCTCATTCGATGACGGGACTTCCGTTTCGATACAGGCGACCACATAGTCCGCTTCCTTCCTGTCCAGACTTCTTTTCTCGCCTTTTTCCCAACATGCGCCAAGCATATTCACGCGAAACGGCAATGAGTTGTTGCACGCGTTCCTGGGACTCAAATCCTTGCCAATCTGATTTCCGTCCTGATAGGCACGGATTGTCAGCTCGAAGCCCTTTGTATCGGCTGGAAAGGTGAATGCGCCGGGCCCCTCATAGTGGCGAAGGCCGCAAAGTACCTCGCCCTTGTCAAGCGCAGCCCATTTTATTCCGCCCATAAGGGTGCTTCCGATTGCCGGCAGCCAGTCAGCAGCCGAATCCAGCAATTCCTCACTGCTCCCGCCTGAAACAGTGCACATTGCCGCGACTTTGAAGTTGTTGTCGATGTCCGTGGTTGTGAACCCAAAATGGTTTGTCTGCTTGGTGTCATACGCTTGTGCGGAAACCACCAATCCCGCAAAAAAAGTCAATAAAGTAACGTTGAGCTTCAATAGGCGCATAATATCCCCCGCTCGAATGAATGTTTATCCGATGTTATACCAGGTAAACGTCACTCTATCGACAATATATTTGAATTCAACTGCGGAGAGGAGGTTTTCTCTCGACCGGCTGTGTTGCTGCATCGCTTTGAGGGTTGGGTCAGGTTCAAGCGACCGATGGGAATTATTGTCGTTATCGCTCTCATTTCGTCCCATGCCGTGAATTTCCGCGTTTGCCTACTCCAGTGCCAATGAAGTGAACCTTACAAGAACATTCGGTGATGTGTTGTGTCAGTCCCGGCCGTTTGCTCTCTCTCTATGGTCGTGTCTCGCTCGCGCGAACTTGCTGACCGTCATCACCCGGTCATCTTTTCCCTTGCCTAATCCCTACGTCTCCCATATATCCGACGGCGGGACACCTCTCCCCAACGAGAGGCCACTATCTGAAAGGGTAGACTATGACTGATATGACCAAGCCGGACGTGCGTCCGGCCAATCCCCGCTTTTCTTCCGGCCCCTGTGCGAAGCGTCCCGGCTGGACGCCCGAAGCGCTCAATGATGCGCCGCTTGGCCGTTCCCACCGTGCGAAAATCGGCAAGGCGAAGCTCAAGGAAGCGATCGATCTTACCCGCGAGATCCTCGGCGTTCCCGGCGATTACCGCATCGGCATCGTGCCGGCGTCGGATACCGGCGCGGTCGAGATGGCGCTGTGGTCGCTGCTCGGCGAACGTGGCGTCGACATGCTCGCCTGGGAATCGTTCGGTTCGGGCTGGGTGACCGATGTCATCAAGCAGCTCAAGCTGAAGGACGCGCGTAAAATCGAAGCGCCCTATGGCCAGCTTCCCGACCTTTCCACTGTCAATTTCGACAATGACGTGGTCTTCACCTGGAACGGCACCACTTCGGGCGTGCGCGTTCCGAACGCCGATTTCATTCCCTATGACCGCAAGGGCCTGACGATCTGCGACGCGACGTCCGCCGTGTTCGCGCAGGACCTTGACTTCAACAAGCTCGATGTCGTCACCTTCTCCTGGCAGAAGGTGCTGGGCGGCGAGGGCGGCCATGGTGTCCTGATCCTCTCGCCGCGCGCTGTCGAGCGGCTGGAGAACTACACCCCGGAATGGCCGCTGCCGAAGATCTTCCGCATGACCAAGGGCGGCAAGCTGATCGAGGGTATCTTCGTCGGCGAAACCATCAACACGCCATCCATGCTCTGCGTCGAGGATTATCTCGATGCGCTGAAGTGGGCGAAGCAGGTCGGTGGTCTTGAAGGCCTGATGGCGCGCGCTGATGCCAATGCCAAGGTGATCTTCGATTTCGTCGAGAATAACGACTGGATCGAGAACCTCGCCGAAGTGGCCGAAACGCGCTCCAATACCTCCGTATGCCTCAAGATCGTCGATCCGGCGGTTCTGGCGCTCGATGATGCCGGACAGGCCGCCTTTGCCAAGGCGATTGTGACCGCGCTCGACAAGGAAGATGTCGCCTACGACATTGGCGCCTATCGCGATGCCCCTTCCGGCCTTCGCATCTGGGCGGGGTCCACGGTCGAGACCGCCGACATGGAAGCGCTGGTGGGCTGGCTCGACTGGGCCTTCCGCACGGAAAAGGCCAAGCTTTCCGAGAAGGCGGCCTGAACCGCTCAACGGAGGCCGTGCAATGTCGCCGCGCATGCTCAATTTCATCGCAGACACGACGGCCCTGGTGATCTTCTTCACCATCGTCAGCGGTTTCAATGAGCGTTTAATTGCCGGCATGGCCTGGAGTGAGCTTCTGGTCTCGCGGTCGATCGGAGCGGTGCTGATGGTGCTGACGGCGAGGCCTTATGGCCTTTGGCGGGACTTTCTCTTCGGAAAGGTCGAGCCAAAGACCCGGACCGGCGAATTCGCCACCGATTGCTTTTCGCTGCTGGCCTTTCAGGTGCCGATCTACATCGCGATCATCGCGGTCGGCGGGGCTTCCGGCATGGGGATTCTCAAGGGCGCGGCGGGTTTCGCGGTGCTGATGCTGGTGCTTGGCAGACCTTACGGCATGTTCCTCGAGTTCGTGCGCAGCCGCTTTGGCCTTGCAGGCAAGGGGCAGAAGCCCATGTCGCTTGGCGGCTGAGGAGTTTTAACCGGGGCGCATGACGGCCCGGACCATTCACGGATTAACATTCGTCGCGGCTCGGCCCGGCGCAAACCTACAGGAGGCCATCATGGCACCTCGCGTACTCGTATCCGACGCGCTGTCGGAAGCTGCCGTCCAGATCTTCAAGGATCGCGGCATCGATGTCGATTTCCAGCCGAAGCTCGGCAAGGACAAGGAAAAGCTGCTCGAAATCATCGGCCAGTATGATGGCCTTGCCATCCGCTCGGCCACCAAGGCGACCGAGAAGCTGATCGAGGCGGCGACCAACCTCAAGGTCATCGGCCGCGCCGGCATCGGCGTCGACAATGTCGACATCCCGGCCGCCTCGCGCCGCGGCATCATCGTCATGAACACGCCGTTCGGCAACTCGATCACCACCGCCGAACATGCTATCTCGCTGATGCTGGCCGTTGCCCGCCAGATCCCCGCCGCCGACGCCTCGACCCAGGCCGGCAAGTGGGAGAAGTCGAAATTCATGGGCGTCGAGATCACCGGCAAGACGCTCGGCGTCATCGGCGCCGGCAATATCGGCTCGATCGTCTGCAACCGCGCGCTCGGCCTGAAGATGAACGTCATCGCCTTCGACCCCTTCCTGTCGCAGGACAAGGCCGAGAAGATGGGCGTCACCAAGGTCGAGCTCGACGAGCTGCTGGCCAAGGCCGACTTCATCACGCTGCACGTGCCGATGACCGACAAGACCCGCGGCATCCTGAATGCCGAGGCGCTGGCCAAGACCAAGAAGGGCGTGCGCATCATCAATTGCGCCCGCGGTGGTCTGGTCGATGAGGCAGCGCTCGCCGAGGCGATCAAATCCGGCCATGTCGCCGGCGCAGGCTTCGACGTGTTCGAGACCGAGCCCGCGACCGAGAGCCCGCTTTTCGGCCTCGAAAACGTGGTCTGCACCCCGCATCTCGGCGCATCGACGACGGAAGCGCAGGAAAACGTGGCGCTTCAGGTTGCCGACCAGATGTCGGACTACCTGCTGAAGGGTGCCGTCACCAACGCCATCAACATGCCCTCGATCTCGGCCGATGAGGCCCCGCGCCTGAAGCCGGTGATCAAGCTTGCCGAAGTGCTGGGCGGCTTTGCCGGCCAGGTGACCGAAAGCCCGATCAAGCAGGTCGAGGTGCTCTATGACGGCATCTTTGCCGACATGAACACCACGGCGCTGACCAGCGCGATGCTGGCCGGTCTGCTGCGCCCGGTCGTGGCCGACGTCAACATGGTCTCGGCGCCGATCATGGTGAAGGACAAGGGCATTATCCTGCAGGAAGCAAAGCGCGATAAATCAGGCGTTTACGATGGTTATATCAAGCTGACGATCACAACCGAGAAGCAGACCCGCTCGGTCGCCGGCACGGTGTTTTCCGATGGCAAGCCGCGCTTCATCCAGATCAAGGGCATCAACATGGATGCCGATGTCGGCCGCCACATGATCTACATCGCCAACACCGATGTGCCCGGCATGATCGGCTTCATGGGCTCCACGCTCGGCGATGCCGGCGTCAACATCGCCAACTTCCAGCTTGGCCGAGACAACCAGGGCGGCGACGCGATCGCGCTGCTTTATGTTGACGAGGAGCCCAAGCAGGAAGTCCTCGACAAGCTGCTGGCCAACCCGGCGATCAAGCAGGCGAAGCCGCTGGAATTCGCGGTCGAGTAACGGCAGTTGCCGAAAAATCAGCCCGGTTTCCTTTGGAGGCCGGGCTTTTTTTGTGTCGAAAGTGCTCTACATTGACGAAAAACTATCCGCGAATGCGTCAACCGAAGAGAGTATGAATGCCTGAAACCTGTATCGGCTGCCGCGATGGCGAGGCCCTGGCATTTGACTTTTCCATGGCATTTCAGCCGATCATCGATCTCCGCGACGGCTCGATTTTCGCCTATGAGGCGCTGGTGCGCGGGACCGCCGGCGAAGGCGCCGCCTCCGTCCTGAGCAAGGTAACCCAGAACAATCTCTACGCTTTCGACCAGCGCTGCCGCGTCAAGGCGATCGAACTGGCCGGCAAGCTCGGGCTTGTGGAGACAGGGGCGCGGCTCTCGATCAACTTCATGCCGCGCGCGATCTATGAGCCGCGGGCCTGTATCCGGCTCACCCTGTCCGCCAGCCGTCGCTGCGGCGTGCCCGCCGACCGGCTGATTTTCGAGTTTACCGAGGGCGAACAGATCGATGCCGATCGGCTTAACGCGATCCTCACTGTCTATGAGGAACTCGGCTTCAGCACCGCGATCGATGATTTCGGCGCCGGTCATTCGGGACTGTCGCTGCTGGCCGACGTCACGCCGTCGATCCTGAAGCTGGATATGGCGCTGGTGCGCGGCATCGACAGCAGCCGCTCGCGCCAGAGGATTGTTCGTCATATGCTCGCCCTGGCGGGCGAGATGTCTGTCGAGGTGATCTGCGAGGGGGTTGAGACCGCGGCGGAACTGGATACTCTTACGTGGCTGGGCGCCGGTCTGGTGCAGGGCTATCATCTCTGCCGGCCGCTGTTCGAACGGCTCGCGACGCCGGAGGAAATAAACGGACGCGGCTGAACCGCGCCTTTACATGACAAGGAGAGGATCATGCGGACATCCGCGCTGAACGCACTCGATCGGGCGTTAGAGCAGCTTTCGGCTGCCGGCTTCACGATGGGCCCGGCATGGGAGGAGACCCATGAGCTTTGCCAGGGGCATGAGGGCGAAAGCCTGTTCGATGCCGCCCACGCGCTCTGTCACCGGATCGAAGGCGATGACGGCAATGCCGGCTACTGGTACCGGCGTGCGGGAAAGCCGGTTGCGACGGGGAGCCTTGCGGAGGAGTGCGCGGCGCTGCGGGCGGAGATTTCCGGGGCCTGACCGCGGCGCCCACCCGAGTCATTCCAGTATGAAGAAAGGGCCGCGCCTTCTTAAAAGACGCGGCCTTTCTCGTCGCACTCAATTATTTGCAAGTTCGACCGCCGGCGGGCTCCACGCGCCGCTCAGCACGGCGAGCTCCGGCCAGTAGAGGCGCATCGTCAGGCTGAAATGCCCGCTTGCAGGCGCCGGCAGCCAGTTGGCTTCCTTGTTCTTGCCGGGCGATTCCCGCTGGATGTAGATATCGATCGAGCCGTCGGGGTTTTTCTTCAGCGGGTCATTGCTGCCGAGCGTGTAGCGGTCGATCGGGTTCTTGGCGAAGAACTGATCCTGATTGTAGAGCGTGACCGACCAGAAGGCGCGCGCCGGCGGGGTCTCACCCTCGTCGAAATGCAGGACATAATTGTTGGAACTGTCGAACGGATTGCCATCGGCGTCCACGAAGGCGCTGGGATAGACGGCGTCGACCGGCTTGTTGGCGCCAAGCCCGCCAAAGGCGACGCCCGCGCGATGCATGTAGTCTGAGCCGTAGCTGCCGATCCCGGTCAGATTGATCCGCCAGCCGTTGACGAGTTCGCCGGACTTTACCCAGGTGTTCTGGATGAAGGGCAGAACCTTGGCGGGCGCTGACGCAACGGCGTCCTGCACCGCCTGCGGCTGTTTCGACGGGTCGTAGCTTTCGCCGGGCACCAGCCCGATCTGGCGCATCAGGTCGACGGCGGATTCGTCATTGGCGTGGGGTGGATTTTTCTTCATCAGTTCGGCGAAGCGCTTGAAAAACGCCGGACCGTCGAGTTTTTCGATCTGGGTGACCGGCGAGGTCATGTCCTGCGCGGCGTTGACCGTGCCCTTCGGCGCAACATAGTCGGTGCCCCAGGCGCTGAGCGGCACGGCCTTCAGGTCTTTCTGGAAGGCATGGACGGCGTCGTAATCGTCCTTCCCCCTGGTTTCGATGCGTCCGAGCATCCAGCCATTGGCCGTCGGGCTCTGATACGCCCTTACGCCGTCCGGCAGTTTACCCTGCCAGCCGGGACCGACGATCGCGAAGGTAAAGGCGTCATCGCCGGTGGTCCGGCTTCCGGGTGAGGCGTAGACCTCGGTCCACTCGTCCATCATCTGGAAGAGGTAGTAACGCCCCTTCGAGGCCGGGACCGAAACGATCAGCGGCTCCTTCGAAACATCATAGGTAAGCGAGGAGTAGAGCGTGTTGGCATTGGGCCGGACGACGGTATCGAAGGAGGCATCGGGAAAGGCCGACAGATTGGCGAACTGGTTGATCGGCGCACTCACGCCCCCCGGCTCGGCGACATTGGTGGAGATCGCCGTGCTGAGATCCATCAGCACCATCGGATAGGCCATGACATAGATCGAATAGACGATGGCCTTGGCCTGTTCCTCGGTCAGCGGGCTTTTGGCCTCGACCTGGGTCTGGGCAAATACGGGGCTGTTGACCACCGGCGAAAACGTCACCGCGAGGCTGAGCGCGGCAATGGCAACTGGTTTTAGCTTCATCGGGTATCTCCTCAAAGTTGTGATACGCGCGTTAGCGTATAAGTTGAAGAGATTTTATGACGTGTAAGAGCTCGGGGGGCGCGGCAGGTTGACGCAGACCACGTTCTACGGGTGCAAAGGCGCGGCGGCATTGAAGCGCCGCGCCCCTTATTTACCGGTTGTCCGGCTGGCTGCGCACCAGTTCCAGTCCCCTTGCGGTGATCTGGTAGGGCCTGCCGCCGCGCGAGCGGATCGCCCGCTTGGCCTTCAGCTTGCGAAACAAGGTCAGATCGAGGCCGGGGTAGCGCCAGCCCTCGCGGGTGTAGCAGTCGATCCGCTCGATCTTGCGTTTTTCGGTTCTGATGAGTTCGATCCTGCCGCCCTGGGCGAGCAGGTGTAGAATGCGCTGTTCATCGCGCGAGATGTCCATGGTCGTCAATTCCGGATGGGCGCCTTGGGGGCGCGTGAAAACGTTTCCCGCAGGCCATTGCCATGCGGGGCTCTTCGTTTTCGGCCGCTGCGCGCATCATGCCCGAAGGGGCAGAGCGGGCAGGGCCCTTACCGGGATTCCTGACGGTTGGACATAAACACTCCGTGTTGACCGACACGAGATAATCTCGCCGCGGCCGAAGGTCAAGGTTTTGAAGGGCTGCGGCCCACCCAATCGCTTGCGTCTTGCCCCACTTTGCTCTACCTCACCAACGATATCCCGTGAATGAACGATGAGCTGACCATGACCATTGTCGATACCCGCACGCCCGATCCCAAACGCCTGATCCCCGGCGCCACCGGCGATTGGGAAGTCATCATCGGTCTCGAGGTGCATGCGCAGGTCACCAGCAATGCGAAGCTGTTCTCCGGCTCGTCCACCACATTCGGCAAGGCGCCCAACGCCAATGTCTCGCTGGTGGATGCGGCCATGCCCGGCATGCTGCCCGTCATCAACGAGGAATGCGTGAAACAGGCCGTGCGCACCGGTCTCGGCCTCAAGGCCAAGATCAACAAGCGCTCGATCTTCGACCGCAAGAACTATTTCTATCCCGACCTGCCGCAGGGCTACCAGATTTCCCAGTACAAGGACCCGATCGTCGGCGAGGGCACGATCACGATCTCGCTCGGGCCGGACAAACAAGGCAATTTCGAGGATATCGAGATCGGCATCGAGCGCCTGCATCTGGAGCAGGACGCCGGCAAGCTGATGCATGACCAGCATCCCTCGTTCTCCTTCGTTGACCTCAACCGTTCGGGCGTGGCGCTGATGGAGATCGTCTCCAAGCCGGACCTGCGCTCGGCCGACGAGGCCAAGGCCTATGTCACCAAGCTGCGCACCATCGTGCGCTATCTCGGCACCTGCGACGGCAATATGGACGAAGGGTCGCTGCGCGCCGATGTGAATGTCTCCGTGCGCAAGCCGGGCGGTGAATTCGGCACCCGCTGCGAGATCAAGAACGTCAACTCGATCCGCTTCGTCGGCCAGGCGATCGAGAGCGAGGCCCGCCGCCAGATCGACATTCTGGAGGACGGCGGCGCGATCGATCAGGAGACCCGCCTGTTCGATCCGGTCAAGGGCGAGACCCGCTCGATGCGCTCGAAGGAAGATGCGCACGACTATCGCTACTTCCCTGACCCCGACTTGCTGCCGCTCGAATTCGACGATGCCTTCATCGCGGAACTGGCGAAGGACCTGCCGGAACTGCCCGATGACAAGAAGGCCCGTTTCATCGAGAAGCTCGGCCTCTCGGTCTATGACGCTTCCGTTCTGGTCTCCGACAAGGCGGTGTCGGACTATTACGAGAAGCTGGCCGAAGGGCGCGACGCCAAGGCCGCGGCTAACTGGGTGATCAACGATCTGCTCGGCGCGCTCAACAAGGCGAGCAAGGGCATTGACGAGACTCCGGTCTCGCCGGAACAGCTCGGCGCCATCCTCGACCTGCTGAAGGAAGGCGTGATCTCCGGCAAGATCGCCAAGGACCTGTTCGAGATCGTCTGGAACGAGGGCGGCGACCCGAAGCAGATCGTTGAAGACCGCGGCATGAAGCAGGTGACCGATACCGGCGCGATCGAGAAGATCGTCGACGAGATCATCGCCGCCAACCCGGAACAGGCCGAAAAGGTGAAGGCCAAGCCCTCGCTTGCCGGCTGGTTCGTCGGTCAGGTGATGAAGGCCTCGGGCGGCAAGGCCAATCCGCAGGCGGTGCAGGCGCTCGTCAAGGAAAAGCTGGGCGTCACGGAGTAAGCCGATGTTCTTTGTCCGCACGGCAATGGAGGCGGATATCCCGGCGGTGTGCAGCCTGCTGGCCGAGACCTGGCATGTCACCTATGACGAGATTCTCGGGCCCGAAAAGGTCGAGACGATCGTCAACAGCTGGCTGTCTCCCGAAGCGATGCTGCGTCGGCTGCGCCGGCCCCATGGCGAGTTCCTGGTGGCCGACAGCGGCACGATGATTGGCGGCATGGCCTTTGCTGCACCCGACAAGGATAACGCCGAGACCGTCAATCTCAGCCAGCTTTACGTGCTTCCCGGGTTTCAGCGCCAGGGCATCGGCGAACAGCTTTTCGCCGAGATCGAAACCTGTTTTCCAAATGCAAAGCGGCTCGCGCTGGAGGTCGTTCCGCAGAACGCGCCGGCGATCCGCTTCTACGAGGCGCACGGCATGCGCGAGGTCGGACGCCACAATGAGTGCGGCGCGCCCAATTCCGGCATTCCGGCCATCCGCATGGAAAAGGAACTAGCCAATGTCTGATCCGACGCCCGATCTGGAAAACCTCGTCACCCGCGAGGCGCGGCTCGACGACCTGCCGGTGCTGATCTCGATCTTCGCTGCCGACACGCTCGGCGGCCATGGCGACACCACTTCGGATGAGGCCTATGATGATTACCGGGATGCCTTCGAGGCGATCAAGGCCTCGGCCAGTAACACGCTTTATGTGGCCGAGCTCGACGACATCATCGTCGGCACGTTCCAGACCACCTATATCCGCACGCTGACGGGCAGGGGCGGCGCGTCGCTGACGATCGAGGCGGTGCAGACCCATCCCGACTGGCGCGGGCGCGGCATCGGGGCCAGGATGATCGAAACCGCGATCGACGAGGCCCGGATCGAGGGTTGTCGGCTGGTGCAGCTGATGTCCAACGCGGCGCGGGAAGACGCCCACCGCTTTTACGAGCGGCTCGGTTTTCGCCAGTCGCATCTCGGTTTCAAAATGAAGCTTCACGGCGCCTGAGACGTCTCGTCGCTCTGGACAAGAGCGGCCTGACGCGCCATACACGGGTGAGAGCGTCGGGCGACAAAGTGGTTGCCGGTTTTTCGAAAACCCGACGCGCCTGACAATGCAAACGGGCCGCACGGCCGGACGAAGGAAAGAAAATGGCTGGCTTTCTGACCAAGATGTTCACCTGGTGGAACGGATCGACCATCGGCACGGATGTGTTCACGCGCCGCTTCGGCAAGAAGGTCGGCGAGGACGAGTTCGGCAACATCTATTATGAAGGCGGCATGTCCACCTATGGCCTGAAACGTCGCTGGGTGATCTACAAGGGCTATGCCGACGCCTCCTCCATTCCGCCCGGCTGGCACGGCTGGATGCACCACCGCATCGATACGCCGCCGACCGAGCAGGGCTACAAGCCGCGCGAATGGGAAAAGCCGCATAACCCCAACCAGACCGGCACGGCCTACGCCTATCGCCCCAAGGGCTCGCTTGCTGTTCAGGGCGAGCGCGACCGCGTCACCGGCGACTACGACGCCTGGACGCCGGGCGGCTGACTGCGTTTCTGCCGCATTTGCGCGGTATCGAATCGGGTGCTGTGCGACATTGAGAATGAGACAAGCGCGGCATCTGCCGCGTTTTCTGCATGAGAAGGATGAAGGATGCGTCAATCGGGTTTTGGAAAGACGGCCGCGACATTCGGCCTCGTCGCGGCAGCGCTCGCAGCGGCGACGCCCGCACTTGCCGCCCGCGTTGAAAACCCGGTCGCCGTGTTCGGCGGCATCGACAAGATTACCGGCCGCACCTACACCTTCGATGCCTATGTCGGCGAGACCGTGCAGTTTGGCCGCCTGCAGGTGACGCCGCGCGTCTGTTATTCGCGTGACGATACCGAGGAGCAGCGCATCGATGCCTTCGTGCAGGTCGACAAGGTGTCGCTGCAGAACGATGTCAGCCGCATCTTCTCTGGCTGGATGTTCGCCGATTCGCCGGCGCTCAACGCCGTGGAAGACCCGATCTATGACGTCTGGCTGACGGATTGCGTGGCGAGCGCCGAAGTGCCCGCGCCCTGAATGCGCCTCACGGGAATGGCTGATCCGGCCATACCAGCGCCGCGTTCAGAAGCGTCATATACCGATCCTTGGAAATATCGATCGCGCCCATCGTCTTCAGATGATCGGTGGTGAACTGCGTGTCGAGAAGCTGGAACCGGTTGGCCCTCAGCCGCTCGACCAGATGCACGAGGCAGATCTTCGAGGCGTTCGGCCGGCGCGAGAACATGCTCTCGCCGAAGAACGCGGCCCTCAGCGATACGCCGTAAAGCCCGCCGACCAGTTCGCCATCCTCGTAAGCCTCCACGGAATGGGCGTGGCCCATGCGGTGCAGCGCGTTGTAGAGCGAGCGGATTTCCGCATTGATCCAGGTTTGCGGGCGATCCGGCGCGGGCATCGCGCAGGCCGCCATCACGGCGTCGAAATCGTGGTTGAAGCGGATTTCGTAAGGGGACCTGCGCAATTGCTTGCGCAGGCTATGGGAGATGTGCAGGCCATCCAGCGGGATAATCCCGCGGACTTCCGGCTCGACCCAGAACAGCTCGGTATCCTCGGCCGATTCGGACATGGGGAAGAGGCCGATGCTGTAAGCATTCAAAAGCAGTTCCGGGGTTATGCCGCTGCCTTTTGCGCTGCCTCTTTCCATGAGCTACTTCGGCTTGTTTTCCAGATAGTGTTCCAGCCAGTGGATATCATAATCGCCGTTGGCGATATCCTGGTTTGCGATCAAATCCTGAAAAAGCGGCAAGGTCGTGTCGATCCCGTCGACGACGAATTCGTCGAGCGCCCGCTTCAGCCGCATCATGCATTCCACGCGGGTGCGGCCGTGAACGATCAGCTTGCCGATCAGGCTGTCGTAATAGGGCGGGATCTTGTAGCCCTGATAGACGCCGGAATCGATGCGCACGCCAAGCCCGCCCGGAGCATGAAAATGCGTGATCGTGCCCGGCGAGGGCCGGAAGGTGGCGGCGTTTTCCGCGTTGATGCGGCATTCGATCGCGTGGCCGGAGAAGGTGATGTCCTTCTGCGTCACGGAGAGCCCGGCGCCTGCGGCAACCCGGATCTGTTCGTGCACGAGGTCGATGCCGGTGATCGCTTCTGTGATCGGGTGCTCGACCTGCAGGCGGGTGTTCATCTCGATGAAGTAGAACTCGCCGTTTTCATAGAGGAACTCGACCGTGCCGGCGCCGCGATATTTCATCTTGCGCATGGCGTCGGCGCAGATTTCGCCGATCTTCATGCGCTGCTCGACGTTGAGCGCCGGCGAATTGGCCTCTTCCCAGACCTTCTGGTGGCGGCGCTGCAGCGAGCAGTCGCGTTCACCCAGATGGACGGCATCGCCCTCGCCGTCGCCGAATACCTGCACTTCGATATGGCGCGGCTTGTCGAGGTATTTTTCCATGTAGACGGAATCATTGCCGAAAGCGGCGCCTGCTTCCCCGCGCGCGGTGCGGTAGGCCTCGATCAGGTCGTCCTTCGAGCGCGCGAGCTTCATGCCGCGTCCGCCGCCGCCGGCCGTCGCCTTGATCAGCACCGGATAGCCGATCTCTTCCGCCGTGCGGAAAGCGTCGTCATCGGTGTCGACAGAACCGGCGGAGCCGGGAACGACCGGAATACCGAGATCTTCCGCGGTGGTTTTCGCGGTGATCTTGTCGCCCATCATGCGGATATGTTCGCTGGTGGGGCCGATGAAGGTGATGCCGTGGGCCTCGAGGATCTCGGCGAACTTGGCGTTCTCGGAGAGGAAGCCATAGCCCGGATGCACGGCGTCCGCGCCGGTGATCTCGCAGGCGGCGACGATCTGGTGGATGTTGAGATAGCTCTCGCGCGAGGAGGGCGGGCCGATGCACACGCTCTCGTCGGCAAGGCGCACATGCATGGCGTCGGCGTCGGCCGTGGAGTGCACGGCAACGGTCGCGATGCCGAGCTCCTTGCAGGCGCGCAGGACGCGAAGCGCGATTTCGCCTCGGTTGGCGATCAGGATCTTGGAAAACATGAGCTCTGCCACCCGTTATTCGATGACGACGAGCGCTTCGTCGAATTCGACCGGCTGGGCGTCATCGACGAGGATCTGCACGATCTTGCCGCTCTTCGGCGCGGGGATCTGGTTCATCGTCTTCATGGCTTCGATGATCAGCAGCGTCTGGCCTTCCTTGACGTTGGCGCCGACTTCGATGAAGGGGCGGGCGCCGGGCGCGGGCGCGAGATAGACCGTGCCGACCATGGGCGCCTTGACGGCATCATCATGCTTGGGCGCGGCAACAGCGGCGGCCGGCTCCGCGGCAGCGGAAGGAGCGGGCGCAGCCGGAGCGGCGGACGGGGCAGGGGCGTAGTGCATCATCTGCTGCGGAGCCGCCATGACTTCACGCGCGACGCGGATGCGCATGCCTTCCTGCTCAACCTCGATTTCCGTCAGTTCGGTATCGTTGAGGATGACCGCCAGTTCACGCACGAGCTTCGCGTCAACAGCCTTCTTCTGTTCTGCCATGGGATGTTTTCCTTTGTTCTTGTTATTCCGCGAGGGTTTTGAGAGCGCGTATCGCCAGAAGGTAGCTATCTTGTCCGAAGCCACAGATAACCCCCTTCACCGCAGGCGATATCATGCTCTTGTGGCGAAACGCCTCGCGGGCATGAATGTTGGAGATATGGAGCTCCACGACCGGCACTGCAATGGCGCGGATCGCGTCGTGAAGCGCAATGGATGTATGCCCGTAGGCACCGGGATTGATGGCGACGCCGGCCGCCTTCTCATTGGCCTCGTGAAGCCAGTCGACAAGCACGCCCTCATGATTGGACTGCCGGAAGTCTATCGAAAAACCGAGTTCCTCGCCGAGCTTGCGGCATTCATTCTCAATTGCGGCGAGCGACATATCGCCGTAAATGCCGGGCTCGCGCTGGCCCAGCAGATTGAGATTTGGTCCGTTGAGGACGAAGATCGCGCGTGTCATGCATCAATTCCGGTTTCGCCTTCTCCTATAGACGTTCAAGCCTTACAGGAAAAGCCCCAAGACACACCGTTGCCGGGATGTGGTTAAGCTTGTTCAGCCAAAAATAGTCAAGAACACACGCCCTTGCCGCAGTCGCGGATATTGTCGATGGTCTCCTGCAGGCGGTCGGCGCCGACCGCGCCCGGCAGCATCACATCGCCGACAATATAGGAGGGGGTGCCGGAGACGCCGAGCGCGCCGGCGAGGCCGAAATGCTCCTGAAGAGCCTCTTCCGCCGGGTATTCCTGCATGGCCTGGTCGATCGCCTGATCGTCGACGCCGAGGGAGGCCGCCACGGCGCGGGCTGTCGCCTCGGTCGCGCGCGAGCCGGAGCCCATCAGCGCGCGGTGGAATTCCTCGTATTTCTCAGGCGCAGCCTTGAAGAAGGCGTAGGAGATGCGTTGCGTGGCTTCGGATTCCGGACCGAGCACCGGGATTTCCTTCAGCACGAAGCGGACATCGTCATTGGTGGCGATGATCGCGTCCATGTCGTCAAGCGCGCGCCGGCAATAGCCGCAATTATAGTCGAAGAACTCGACGACGGTGATCGCGCCGTCCGGATTGCCCATGATGCTGTCATAGGCCGGCAGATAGAGCTTGTCCTGATTCTGGGCGATCACCTGGGAAGCCTGGGCCTGCTGCTCATCCGCCTGCTTGCGCTGCAGCGCCACCTGCACGTCCAGAAGCACCTCCGGGTTGCTCATGAGATAATCATGAACCCGCTCGCCGAAATCTGCCTGTGCCGGCGCGGCCGCCGCTGTTTCCGTGTTCTGCGGGGCGAAATGATAGATCGCTGCCGTCGTGGCCGCCGCCGATGCGATTGCCGTCGCAAAAATTGCGGTCACCGCCAGTGTCAGTCCCTTTGAAGACATGTTCTCCCCTTTAGGCATCATCGTCTCGCCCGGCCGGGCCGACATGCGAAACAGTCCTTGGTTGTGCGCGGCCCCGCGCGCTTCGGGCCCGGACCGCTCTTAAAAACCAATTGTGCGCAAATGGCGGCGTTGTCCATAGCGACGGGATCAATTCTGCCGCCCATCCGATCAAAATCCCGTTTTTTTGCGCTGCGGCATTGCGGGGGCGGGGTTATTGGTTCATCCCGGAACCGGACCATCTGAAAGAGGACACGGCATGCCGTCGAAGCGCAGCGACATCGATTCATTCCTGGCCATGGACGTTCTGGCAGAGGCGAACCGGCTGAAAAAGGCTGGCCGGCCGGTGATCTCCATGGCCGTCGGCCAGCCCTCGCATCCGGCCCCCGACGCGGCGCTCGCGGCGGCGCGCGCGGCGCTGGAGCACGGCCATCTCGGCTATACAGACGCCTTCGGCCGCGAAAGCCTGCGCGTGGCGATCGCCGAGGATTACCGCGCGCGCATGGGCATCGCAATCGACCCGGCCCGCATCGCCGTCACCACCGGTTCGTCCGCCGGCTTCAATCTTGCGTTTCTGGCGCTGTTCGACGCGGGCGATGCCGTCGCGATCGCAAGACCCGGCTATCCCGCCTACCGCAACATCCTGAAAGCGCTGGACCTCAAGGTGGTCGAGGTGGATGCCAATGCCGAGCACGACTTCACGCTGACGCCCGAGGCGCTGGAGGCGGCGGAGAAGGCCCACGGCGTTACACTTGCCGGCGTGCTGCTCGCAAGCCCGGCGAACCCGACCGGCACGGTCACCGGTCGCGCCGCGCTGAAGCGGCTTGCCGACTGGTGCCATGCGCGCGGAACCGCCTTCATCTCCGACGAGATCTACCACGGCCTGGTGTTTTCGGGCGAGGAGGCAAGCGCGCTTTCCTTCACCGACGAGGCGGTGGTGATCAATTCCTTCTCGAAATATTACTGCATGACCGGGTGGCGGATCGGCTGGATGGTGCTGCCGGAAAAACTGGTGCGGGTGTTCGAGCAATTGACGCAGAACATCTATATCTGCGCGCCCGACCTTTCCCAGATCGCCGCGGAGGCGGCTCTTTCCGAGCGAAAGCAGCTCGACGGCTACTGCAATATCTACCGCAACAACCGCAACTTCCTGACCAGCGCGCTGCCGGCGATCGGCCTTCCTGTCGCCTCGCCGATGGACGGGGCTTTCTACGCCTATGTCGACGTCTCGCGCTACACCAATGACAGCCTCGCCTTCGCCCGGCAGATCCTGCACGAGGCCAATGTCGCGGTCACGCCCGGCGTCGATTTCGATCCGGAAAACGGCGGGCGATTTCTACGGCTGTCCTACGCGGGCACCGAGGCCGAGATCACCGAGGCCGTGGAGCGGATCGGCAACTGGCTGCCGGCGAGATAGTTGCAACGTCATGCCGCGTTCGTCCTGTGAGCTTGGTTCTTGGCACGGGAGGTGGGCTTGCTCCCAATACTCTCTCCCGCTGGCGGGAGAGATGCCCCGAAAGGGGCAGTGAGGGTGGATCAGCGTTTCAAATCGTGAGGGCGTTCGCGGGGTGGGTCTCCCCCCTCACTGTCGCTTTCGCGACATCTCTCCCCGCCGGGGCGAGAAGATTGGGTGGCTGTGCGGGAAGGCCCTGGGTTAAAAGTCCAAAACAAAAAAAAGCCGCCGTTTTCGCAAACGGCGGCCTTTCGTTCATTCAAATCAACCGGCTCAGAAGAAGCCGCGGCGGTTCCACCAGCCACGTTTGGGCTTGGCTTCCTCGTCTTCGTTTTCGGCCTTTGCGCCGCCGGAGGTGACCACCGGCGCGGAATGGGTCACGTTGGAGGCGCGGTTGGAGCGCTTGGGGGCGTTTTCTGCTGCGACTTCTTCCACAGCAGGAGCCGCAGCCGCCTCGTCGTCGAGATCTGCGGCCGCTTCGACGGTCGCATCTTCCTCGACTTCGGTTTCGCCGGCCGGTTCCGCGGGCGTTTGCTCGACGGCCTCCTTGGCCGTTTCCGCGTCTGCCTGTTCAGCCGGCGCTTCGCTCTCGGCGCGCTTGGGCTTGCGGCGGCGGCGCGGCTTGCGGCCTTCGATCTCGGTCATGGCCTCGTCCTCGGTGACCTCGGACGGCTGATCGGCGGGGGCATCGGCCTCTGCGGCCGGTGCATCGCTGACCGTCTCGGAGGCTACCGCTTCGGAAGCGACCTCTTCAACCGGCTGGCGATTGTCCGCATCAACCGCTTCGGCGTCAGACTGGTTCTCGGCCGACGTATCGGCGTTGTTGTCCTCGGCCGTCTGCGGCGCGTTCTCATCGCTGCGATTGCGACGTCCGCCACGCTTGCCGCGGCGGCGCTTGCGGCGCGGCTTGTCGGAACCCTGGTCGCCGTCGTCGCTGGCCGATGACTGATTGTCATCGTCGCCCGCCTCGGCGGTCTGTTCGTTGTCGCCTTCGTCGTTCTGCTGACCGTTGCGGCCGCGGCGGCGGCGGCGCTTGCGGCGCGAGCGGCCATTGTCCTCGTCGGCGCTTGCCTCGGGCTTGCTTGCCTCGGGCTGGTCGTCATCTTCCGTTTCGTCGATCTCCTCGACGATGTCGTCTTCCGGCTCATCAGGGAAATCGAGCAGCGTCTCGATCTTGACCGGCGTCTCCACGGGCTCGCCGCGATCGATCTCGAAATGGCTGGTCGTCAGCGTCGCGTCTGCCTTGATGATGATCTCGACGCCGAAACGGGCTTCGTAGTCCACGATCGTGTTGCGCTTCTGGTTGAGCAGATAGAGCGCGTTTTCGGGCGTGGTCCGCACGGTGATGTTGTGCGTGGTGTTCTTCAGCAGATATTCCTCGACCCCGCGCAGCACATGGAGCCCGACGGAGGACTGCGAAAGCACGTGGCCGGTGCCGCCGCAATGGCTGCAGACCTGGGTCGTGGATTCCAGCACCGAGGCGCGGATGCGCTGGCGCGACATTTCCAGAAGGCCGAAATGCGAGATGCGGCCGACCTGGATGCGGGCGCGATCGTGTTTCAGGCAGTCCTTCAGCTTCTTCTCGACGGCGCGGTTGTTGCGCTTTTCTTCCATGTCGATGAAGTCGATGACGACGAGGCCTGCAAGGTCGCGCAGGCGAAGCTGGCGCGCCACTTCTTCCGCGGCCTCGAGGTTCGTCTGAAGCGCGGTGTCCTCGATCGAGTGCTCGCGGGTGGAGCGGCCGGAGTTGACGTCGACGGCGACCAGCGCCTCGGTCTGGTTGATGATCAGGTAGCCGCCGGATTTCAGCGTCACCTGCGGCTGCAGCATGCGGTCGAGCTGGGCTTCGATGCCGGAGCGCGAGAAGATCGGATGCACGTCGCGATAGCGCT
This sequence comes from Martelella mediterranea DSM 17316, assembly GCF_002043005.1. NCBI lineage: Bacteria > Pseudomonadati > Pseudomonadota > Alphaproteobacteria > Hyphomicrobiales > Aurantimonadaceae > Martelella > Martelella mediterranea. The sequence goes on from NZ_CP020330.1 coordinate 2,632,046, forward strand.
GCACCACCTTGGCGTGGCTCGGCATCAGCATCTTCATGAAGTCTTTCGCTTCACGATAGCCGTTTTCGCCGGAGACGATGATCTCGCTGATATCCTTGTTGTAGAGATCGCGGATCGAGCGCTTGATCAGGCTGCCTTCCTCGTAGACAAGGCAGGGCGCGGTCGATGTCAGCGTCTTGGTGCGGACATTTTCCCAAAGCCGCATCAGATATTCGAAGTCGCGCTTGACCTCGGCCTTGGTGCGGTTGGCGCCGGCGGTGCGCAGGATCACGCCCATGCCCTGCGGCACTTCGAGATCCTTGGCGACATCCTTAAGCCGCTTGCGGTCGGCCGGATTGGTGATCTTGCGGGAAATGCCGCCGCCGCGCGCGGTGTTCGGCATCAGCACCGAATAGCGGCCGGCGAGCGAGAGATAGGTGGTCAGCGCCGCGCCCTTGTTGCCGCGTTCTTCCTTGGCAACCTGCACCAGCAGGATCTGGCGGCGCTTGATCACTTCCTGGATGCGATACTGCTTGCGCGCCTTGCGGTGGTTGTATTCCGGCACTTCCTCCATGGCGTCCTCGGCGCCGACGGATTCGACGCTGTCGTCGTCATCGTCCACGTCTTCGGAAACCGTGTCGGCATCGACCTCGGCCGCCATATGCGTCGGGCCCTTGCCATCCTTGGAAGAGCCGTCATCGGACGGGCCGTCTTCAGAGGCGGCGCCTTCATTGGCGGCATCCGCGGGCTTTTCGGCCTCGTCGCTGGCCTTGGCATCCTTCTTGGCGGCGGGCTTGCGGCGACGGCGCGGCTTCGGCTTCTTGGCGGCTTCGTCGTCGCTCTCGGCGGTTGCCGCATCGGCGTCCGCCGTCTTGGCGTCGGCTTCCGCCGCGTCGGCCTTTTCGGCGGTGTCGGTGTCCGCGGGCGCTTCGGCCTTGGGTTCAGCGCTCTCGTCCGGTTTGGCGTCCTGCGGCTTGGCCTCTTCGGCCTTTGCGTCCTCTGACTTTGCGTCCTGGGCCTTGGCGTCGTCAGTCTTGGCCTTGGAGGTTTTGGCGCGGCCACGGCGGGTGCGCGGCTTCGGCTTGGTTTCGTCCTCGGCTGCGGCCTTCTCGGAGGCCTCCGACGGCTGCGACAGCGCGCTGTCGGTATCGTCGTCGTCATCGCTGTCGGAGACTTCCCTCAGCAGCGCTTCACGATCGGCGAGCGGAATCTGATAGTAGTCGGGGTGAATTTCCGAAAAGGCGAGGAAGCCGTGGCGGTTGCCGCCATAATCCACAAAGGCGGCCTGGAGAGAGGGCTCCACCCGCGTGACCTTTGCAAGGTAAATATTGCCGCGCAGCTGTTTCTTGTGCTGCGATTCGAAATCGAACTCCTCTATACGATTTCCGCGAACGACAACGACGCGTGTCTCTTCTTCATGAGACGCGTCGATAAGCATTTTATCTGCCATTTAAGATGAGCTCCTCGGCGCGCATGGCTGGCGGCTTCGGAACGGGTCGATGCCCTTGTCCGGAAATGGTCGCCAGCGGAAACGCCGGATGAAATAATGTCCGACCGTCGCAACGAAACGCGGGCGGCTGCTTCTCGAATCAGTCCGGCGCCCTCGAAGGGGGCGCGGGCCGATGGAAGAATTTGACGCTTCGTTCTCATATATAGCCAGTCGAAACAAACATTGCCTAACCCCGAATTCGGGGCGATGAAATCGCTTCCGGGAAAGCCCGGGAAGCATTGACCCTTAAGCCGCAACGCTTTTGTGAGTAGCGTATGCCGGCCAAGATATACTGTCCGGTGAGTGGAACGACGGCGGACGCTCAATCGCTTCATGTGGCGCCAATCGTGGAAAGACCGGCTGCCCTTGCGCGCAATTGTCCCGTCATAAATGTCCACCTGAGCCACATTAGTATGTATTCGTTGATGCAATAGCAAGAAAAATCCAATCCACGGTAATATTTGAGAAATTGCCGAAACTGCTTTATTACGACGCAAGGTTGTGGCGAAGGCTGATATGTTTCGGAAAGCGTCACGTTTTTGCCATGCCTCTGTCCTTAAACGAGAGGCCTTGAAGGCGAAAGCGGGTTCGCGCGGAAAGACCTATGAGAGGTGGCATGAGGGGAAGGCGGCAAGGCCTTGTTTTTACACGATTGACGATGCTGGTCCTTCGACCTTTGTTTGTCGTTCTCGCCTTGGTGTGCGCGCTTTCGCCGTCCGTTTCGGCGCGTGCTTCCGACGACGATGCGGCCGCGCCGCTGATCGCCTACAACGCCCTGCTTGTCGGCGATGACGCCCGGGCCCGGCTGGTGGTCGATTTCGACCGCAAGCCCGAATTCAGCTATCACTATCTCAAGGATCCGGCGCGCGTGGTGATCACGCTGCCCGCCACCGCCTTCGGCTTTTCCGATGACGCGGTCGAGGCGCGCGGGCTGATCAGCGACATCCGCTACGGCGTCACCGGTCCCGGCCAGTCGCGCATCGTGCTCTCGGCGCGCGAGCCGATCCAGATGACGCTCGCGGAGGTGCGCGAGGAAGGCGATGCTGGCTTCCGTCTGGTGATCGATCTGGCGATTGCCGACAGCGCTCTCTTCGAGAAGCTTCTCGCCGGCCGGCAGGAAACGCCTGCCGCGGCGTTCGCCCGGCAGGATGTTGCCGCGCCGGAGGAGGACGACAGTTTCGTGGTTGCGATCGATGCCGGCCATGGCGGCATCGATACCGGCGCGATCGGCGAAGATAGCCAAACGCTGGAAAAGGACATCACCCTCGATTTCGCCCGCGCCTTCGCTCAAAAGCTTCAGGCCGTGCCCGGCTATGATTCCTATCTGACCCGTGACGCGGATATCTATCTGTCGCTTACCAGGCGCGTCGAGCTTGCCCGTCAGCACGGCGCGGACCTGTTCATTTCGCTGCACGCCGATTCGCTCAACCAGCCCGATATTTCGGGCGCGACCGTCTATACCCTGTCCGATCGCGCCTCCGACCGGCTGGCTGCGGCGCTCGCCGAGCGCGAAAACCTTTCCAACGAGATCATGGGGATCGAGGCCTCGGTCGAGCCTGAGGAGGTGACCGACATCCTGCTGGACCTGACGCGGCGCGAGACCCAGAGCTTTTCGATTTCGCTCGCGGACCAGGTCGTGGCCGCGTTCGAGGGCCAGATCAGCCTGATCAACAATCCGCACCGCTATGCGGGCTTCATGGTTCTGAGAGCGCCGGATATCCCGTCGATCCTGCTCGAGATCGGATTCCTGTCCAACCCCGAGGATGAGAAGCGCATGCTCGACCCGGTCTGGCGCGACAAGCTTGTCGACAGGCTGGTCGATGCGGTGACGCGCTATCGCAGCCCTATGGTATCGGCCATGCCCTAGACTTCGGGCGATAATGAAAGGTTTATCAAAGCTGTCGTCGCAAAAAGCGCACATTCATTGTAAAAAGGATAGCCGGGTATTTTAATTCGGGCCTGCGGGCGATATCTGCGATAAATCGACGGCGGCGAAGGCAGGGCGATGCGGTAAAGCATCGGCACAGCCTCGCGGAAATCCGGGGCGCGGCGAAGGCCGCGACGCCGGCGGCGCGTTCAGGACAAGGTATGAAAAACACGTGACTGTGATCAAGTTCATCGGATATCTCTTCGGCATCGCATGCGCGCTTTTCCTGGTCGTTGCGGTCGGCATCGGGATCTATCTCGGCAATGTGGCGAAGGACCTTCCGGACTACGAGGTGCTTGCGCAGTACACCCCGCCGGTGACGACCCGCGTCTATGCCGGCAATGGCGAGCTGATGGCCGAATATGCCCATGAGCGTCGCCTGTTCCTGCCGATCGACGCCATTCCGATGCGCGTGCGCGGCGCCTTCCTCTCGGCGGAAGACAAGAATTTCTACACCCATCCCGGCATCGATGTCGTCGGTCTTGCCCGCGCGGTGTTCACCAACGTGAAGAATATGGGCACCGGCCGTCGCCCCGTCGGCGCCTCGACCATCACGCAGCAGGTTGCCAAGAACTTCCTTCTGTCCTCGGACCAGACCTATGAGCGCAAGGTCAAGGAGGCGATCCTCTCCTTCCGCATCGAACAGGCCTATTCGAAGGACACGATCCTCGAACTCTATCTGAACGAGGTCTATTACGGCCGCAACGCCTTCGGCATCGCCGACGCGGCGCTGACCTATTTCGACAAGCCGGTCTCCGACCTGACGATTGCCGAAAGCGCCTATCTCGCGGCTGTTCTCAAGGGACCCGCCAACTACGATCCCTATCGCCATCCCGATGCCGCGATCGAGCGCCGCAACTGGGTGATCAGCCGGATGGAGGAAAACGGCTACATCACTGCCGCGGAAGCCGATCTCGCCCGCGCCGAGCCGCTCGGCGTCGTTTCCGGCTACCAGAACCAGCCCGTTGTCGGCGACGAGTATTTCGCCGAGGCCGTGCGCCGCGAGCTGAAGGATGAGTATGGCGAGGAGATGCTTTACGAGGGCGGTCTGTCGGTGCGCACCTCGCTTGATCCGCAGATGCAGCTTTATGCGCAGCAGGCGCTGCGTGACGGGCTGATCCGCTATGACGAGGCCGCCGGTTATCGCGGACCGATCGATCAGATCTCGACGGCCGAGGACTGGGGCCCGGCGCTGGCGAAGATGACGCCGCTCTGGGACGTGCGGGACTGGCAGATCGCGGTGGTGCTCGGCGTCAGCGCCGACGGCGCCGAGATCGGCCTGCGTCCGCCGCTCGATGCCGCCGGCCGGGTTGCCGATGCGCGCGATACCGGCTTCATCCCCGCCGCCGACATGAAATGGGCCTATCGCTTCCTCGAAAAGGGCAAGAAGAACGCCACCAGCCCGGAAGGCGTGCTGTCGCCGGGAGACGTCGTCTACGTTCAGCCGACGGGCGAGGGCAATAATTACCGCCTTCGCCAGGTGCCGAAGGTGCAGGGCGGCCTTGTGGCCATGGACCCGGAAACGGGCCGCGTGCTCGCCATGGTCGGCGGCTTCTCCTTCTCCAAGAGCCAGTTCAACCGCGCCACCCAGGCGATGCGCCAGCCGGGTTCGTCGTTCAAGCCGTTCGTCTACGCCGCCGCGCTCGACAATGGCTATACGCCGGCCTCCGTGGTCATGGATGCGCCGGTGGAGTTCGAATCGGGCGGCGAGATCTGGAAGCCGCAGAACTATTCCGGCGACTTCTCCGGTCCGCAGACGCTGCGCACCGGCATCGAGAAATCCAAGAACCTGATGACGGTGCGTCTCGCCAACGACCTTGGCATGGATACGGTCGCCGATTACGCCGAACGGTTCGGCATCTATGACCACATGGACCCGGTGCTCGCCATGTCGCTCGGCTCCGGCGAGACCACGGTGATGCGGCTGGTTTCGGCCTATGCGGTGATCGCCAATGGCGGCAAGCAGGTCAACCCGACGCTGATCGACCGTATTCAGGACCGCTACGGCAAGACCATCTTCAAGCATGAGGAGCGCGAGTGCGAAAACTGCAACGCGCCGGTCTGGAGCGGCCAGGGCGAGCCTATCCTGATCGACGCCCGCCAGCAGGTGCTGGACCCGATGACCTCCTACCAGATCACCTCGATGATGGAAGGCGTGGTCCAGCGCGGAACGGCGGCAAGCGCGGTCAAGCTCGACCGCCCGGTCGCCGGCAAGACCGGCACCACCAATGACGAGAAGGATGCCTGGTTCGTCGGCTTCACGCCCAACCTCGTGGCCGGCCTCTATATCGGCTTCGACCAGCCGGCCACGCTTGGCCGTCATGGCACGGGCGGCGGGCTTGCGGCGCCGATCTTCAACGAATTCATGACCAATGCGCTGAAGACGCTGCCGAAGGAAAACTTCATCGAGCCGGAAGGCATGACCAATATCGCGGTCAATCGCTCCACCGGCATGCGCGCATCCGGCTCCGGCCCCAATGTCATCATGGAGGCGTTCAAGCCCGGCTCAGGCCCGGCGGAAGCCTTCGACGTGATCGACATGAGCAGCTACAAGTCGCCCGAGCAAATCCTGCGCGAATCCCCGCAGGCGCAAAAGGCGATCTCCACCGGCTCCAGCGGCCTCTATTGAGGCGGCGGCGGGGTTTACATCCGCCCGCCGCCCGCTTATTCACCGGCCAAACGGATTTTCAGGAACGACAGAGAGTATCATGCGCGCGGAAATCGAAGGCATTGTCGACGATATCAAGCAGGGTGTTGGCCTGCTGAGGAGGCATCTTTGACTGGGATCAGGCAATCAAACGGCTGGACTGGCTGAACAACAAGGCTGAAGACCCGAATATCTGGAATGACGCTGCCGAGGCCCAGAAGCTGATGCGCGAGCGCCAGCTTCTGGAGGATGGCATTTCCGCCGTCCGCCGGGTCGAGGACGAACTTTCAGACAATATCGAACTGATCGAACTTGGCGAGGAAGAGGGCGACGAGGCCGTCGTTCGCGACGCCGAGGAAGGCCTGCGCAAGATGCTCGCCGATGTCGAGCGCCGCCAGGTGGAGGCCATGCTTTCCGGCGAGGCCGACGGCAACGACACCTATCTCGAAGTCCATTCGGGCGCGGGCGGCACGGAAAGCCAGGACTGGGCCAACATGCTTTTGCGCATGTATACCCGCTGGGCCGAGCGGCAGGGCTACAAGGTCGAGGTGCTGGAAGTCCATGACGGGGAAGAGGCCGGCATCAAGTCCGCGACCATCCAGGTCAAGGGCCACAATGCCTATGGCTGGCTGAAGACGGAATCCGGCGTGCATCGGCTGGTGCGAATTTCACCCTATGACAGCAATGCCCGGCGACACACCTCGTTTTCTTCCGTCTGGGTCTATCCCGTGGTCGATGATTCGATCGAGATCGATATCAACGAGAGCGATTGCCGGATCGATACCTATCGTTCCTCCGGCGCTGGCGGGCAGCACGTCAACACCACCGATTCGGCGGTGCGCATCACCCATATTCCGAGCGGGATCGTGGTGCAGTGCCAGCAGGAGCGCTCCCAGCACAAGAACCGCGCCAAGGCGTGGGACATGCTGCGCGCCCGCCTTTACGAGGCGGAACTGCAGAAGCGTGAGGACGCGGCCAACCAGGAAGCGGCCTCCAAGACCGATATCGGCTGGGGCCACCAGATCCGTTCTTACGTGCTGCAGCCCTATCAGCTCGTCAAGGACCTGCGCACCGGCGTTGAAAGCACGTCGCCGTCCGACGTTCTCGACGGCGCTCTGACGCCGTTCATGGAGGCAGCGCTCGCCAATCGCATCGAGGGCAACAGCGAAGGCGTCGAGGATATCGACTGACCGGGAGCGGGCTCAGTCTCAGCCGCGAATTTCCCCCTCAAGGGAGAGATTGATAGCGGGGAGGGTCCCCGGACCAGCCAGATGTGCGCGTGCTCTGTGCACTTGGTCAATAAAATGAAGCCGCCCCGGAGGTCCGGAGCGGCTTTTTCATATGCTTGTTTCAGTAAGGCCGCGCGGCCTACCGGATCGCGTTCAACAGCGAAGGGGTTGGCCAGCCATCGGCGGGTTGGCCGAGCTGAAGCTGAACGCTGCGGACCGCATCGCGGGTGCCAGCGCCGAGAATGCCGTCGATCTTGCCGACATCATAGCCCTTGGAGGCCAGGATCTGCTGGAGCTGCTTCATCTGGCCATCGGAAAGCCCCTGCTCGGGATTGCCCTTGTCGTAGGCCTGCGCGCCCTCGAACCGGGTCGCGAAGAAGGCGACCGAGGTAGTGTAGATGAACGACTGGTTCCACTCCAGATAGACATTGAAATTCGGGTAGGCCAGGAAGGAGGGGCCGAAACGTCCCTGCGGCATCAGCAGGGCGGCGGGCAGGTTTGCAAAGCGGGTATTGCCGTCGCGCGGCTGAACGCCGAGCTGGAACCATTGGCCGGCGGTCAGACCGCCGCCGAAGCCGGTCTTGTCCCAGGGCAGGCTCTGCGGCAGCACCACTTCCTGGATCCAGGGTTCGCCGGGACGCCAGCCGAGGCTGCGGATATAGTTCGCGGCCGTCAGAAGCGCGTCGGGGGAGCTCTTCTTGACGCGCACATGGCCATCGCCATCGCCATCGACGCCGAAACGGATGATATCTTCCGGCAGCATCTGGACCTGGCCGAGTTCGCCGGCCCATGCGCCGGTTTCGGTCGCCGGATCGAAATCGCCGTGCTGGGTCATCTCGATCAGCGCGATCAACTGCGGGCGGAAGATTTCCGGACGGCGGCAGTCATAGGAAAGCGTTACCAGCGCGTCGCGGGTGTTGAAGTCGCCCTGAACCGCGCCGAAATCGGTCTCCATCGCCCAGAAGGCGGTCAGCACGCCGGCGGGCACGCCGAATTCGCGCCGGGCACGGTCAAAGGTGCTGGCATATTGCTGCATCTTCTTCTTGCCGGTCTGCAGACGCGCATTGCTGGCGGTGCGCTGCGAAAATTCGAGGAAGGTCTGCTTGAAGACGCCCTGCGCGCGGTCGCGGCTCAAGACGGTCTTGTTAACCGAGGCGCCCGACAGCACGGCGTCGGCTGCCTGCGGCGACAGTCCGCGCTGCACGGCCTCGGCCTTGACCCCGCTCAGGAAGCTGCCGAAATCACCGCCGCATTGCTGGGCGGCCACGGGGCCGGCGAAAAGTGATGTCAGACCGGCGGCAACGACAACCGCCCGGATCGATTTTGAAAGCATGGACGTCTCCTCAGAAACTTTCGGCCCGCATAGGACTCGTCAAATCGGTTCGCACGCTAACCTAGACCACCTAAGCTTTCATTAAAAACATGAAATTGTTGCTTATGCGCGAAGAACGGCGTGCCAGGCGTAGCCTCGCCCGATGGTTTCGAACCGGAGTTCGGCGTCGATCGCCTCGGCCTCAAGCACCGCCGCCATCTCGGCGCGCGGCGTCACGTGAAATTTTGCGAGCCAGGCCTCGAGACCTGCACGAAACCAGGCCGGCAGCCCTTCCTGCTGGCCGAAGTCGACGATGTGGAGCGAGCCCCCCGGGTTGAGGGCGCGTCTTGCAATCTTCACAGCCTGCTGCCAGTCGGGAATCATCGACAGGGCATAGGAGATGACGATGCGGTCGAACCCGGCCTCGCCAAAGGTGGCCGGCGCGAAGTCGCAGGCATCGGCGGCGACGAAAGCCGGCGGGTTTTCGGATTTCGAGAATTTGGCGCGGGCGGAAACCAGCATCTGCTCCGATATATCGAGGCCGTAAAGCTTCGCGCCGGGGTAGCGCTTGGCAATGCTGACCAGATTGCGGCCGGTTCCGCAGGCGATTTCCAGCACCTTGTCGCGCGGCGCGCAATTGAGATCGGCGATCAGCCGGTCGCGGCCGAAAAGATAGTATTTCCGGGTGAGGTCGTAGACATGCCGCTGGTAGCGATACATCGCGTCCATGGTCGCGGCGTGGTCGCGCGCCGGCACGTCAGCCATTCCGCATTTTCTCGTAGATGTGGAAGCCGCCATAGATCGCCGACCGGTCGAGCATGCCGAGCTCCCTGGAGGTCTGCGCGAGATAGGTCCATTGCCCGGCGGTGTCCGCGCCGAGCCGGCCTTCGATGATGCTTTTCTCGCCGGCGGTGCGGAAGATCACCCGCGCGCCGTCTCGCGCAGTCCGGGTGATTTCGCTCCACAGCGCGTTGATCTGCTGGTCGTTCATCCAGTCCTGCGCATCAAGCAGGACATAGCGGTCCACGCTTTCGGCCGGCTTTCCGGCAAGCAGTTCGGTGAAGTTAGCATGATGGACCGTTGCGCGCTCGGCATTGGCGCGGATGGCCGGGAACGCCTCAGCCTGCAGATAGGTCGGCATCGGGCCATCTTCCGGATAGCGCCGGGCAAAGGCCTGCCAGGCGAAGTAGTTCTCGTGGAGCGGAAACTGGCAGGCGAGCTTTTCCAGCCTTTGCCGCAGCACCGGGGCGAGCGTGCCTGTCTCGCTCGATTTCGCCAGCTCCTCATATTGCCGCGGCGGAATGCCGAGGCCGAACAGCGATGATTTTCGCGCCGTGGTCCAGCGGATCAGCGGCTTGTCGAACAGCGGCGCGATCCGCTCGTCGAAGAACCGGCGCTGTTCGCGCATGGATCGCGCCTGCGTCAGTTCGGTGATGTCGACACCGTGAAGGCGAGCGACCAGATGACCGGCGCCGATGAACTGGCCGAGCAGGCCGGTGCGGTAGATATTGCGCTCGAACACCGAGATGCGCTTGCGGCCGAGGCTGTCGCGGCCTTCCCAGTAGCGCCGGGTTTCGGCATCGAGGTGCGGCGCGATGTGTGTCTCGTAGTCGCGCGCGCTGCCCTTCTCGCCATTGCCGAACAGCCGAAGCACGCCGGCATGGTCGGGCAGGTGCCGGAAGGCGGCGAGCTTCAGCCGGTTGAGCGCGATGTGGTGGGTATTGAGATCGACCACGTCGATATGTTCGGGGCTCCGGCTGAGATAGGCGAGCACATTGCAGCCGCCCGAGCCGATCGTGACGACGCGATGGCCGGGACCGAGTGCCATCGCGGCGATGTCGACGTCCGGGTCTTCCCATATCTGCGGGTAGACGAGGCCGGAAAACAGCAGGCCGAAGAGCCGTTCCGAAAGGCCTTCCCGGCTGAACGCCTTGTGTTGCAGCAGCGCCGATTTGAGCCGCCCGGTTTTGCCTCTGCCGTATTCGACTGCACTCATCGCTTTCGCCCTCTGTCGTGCGCGGGCTTTCACGCGCCGCGTCCTGGAGCAGGGCTAGCGCCGTTGTGCTACGCTTTGATGACGATGAGGGGCTGATCCACAACCAGGCGCTTCAGGCCGCGTCCTTGTTGCGGAACCGGGCGGAGACCCGCGGCAGGCCGGATCGCAGCAGCCGGGCGACGCGCTCGCGTCGGGCGGCATACTGGCGCTGGTTGAGCCGGGCAAGGACCGGTCGCGCGAAGGCGGCGTAGAGCAGAAGCGCCGAAACGCTCGCCGCCAGATGGGCGACAGCGAGCATCTCCGCCGTTTCGAGATTGGCGGTTGACGCGCCGACAAAGAGCATCAACACCGCCGCGGCCAGCGCCGTTTCCCGGGCCGCGCCGTCGCGACAGCGCATGCCCTGCCAGATGCTCCGCAACGGCCGCGGCTTGGCGATATTGTCGTTATCCGCGCCGGGGAAGGGGCGTTTGAGGCCGGAAAAGCCTTTCAGCACCGCGATGACGATCACCACGCAGGCGACGATCCGCGCAAGCGCCATGCCGCTCGGCATCACGCGCACAAATGCCATGGTCGCCGCAAGGCCGATGCCGAAAAACACGGCGCGGGCGAGCAGGATGCCGAGGCCGACCGCGGGCAGGGCCTTCAGTCCGCGCTGATAGCGCCTGTCGGCGAAATCCAGCATTCGACCCGAAGGCAGAGAGAAGAGCAGGAAAACGAGCGCGGCGTATGCCGCCGCGATACCGGTACTCAAGGGCATTCCTCCATCCGCAATGATCATAAAAAACCTCGCGGCGGAAAAGGTCAATCGGCGGGAGCGATTTCCTGACCGATTTCCTCCATTGCGGAGATGAACCACGGCGTTTCGATATCGAAGCTGCCGCCGCCCTTGATCCGGTCGAATTCGATCGTGCGCAATTGTCCGCTGCGTTCGACATCGTGGCCGGTCACGCCCGAAATGCCGTCCAGCGCGCTTTCCACGGCAAGGTCGACCATGGAGTGGATCAGCCGCAGATCGTCATTGTTTGCCGGTGCGGAACGGGCGTAATAGCCGGACTTTTGGACCATGGCGCGCTCGGCGCCGAGCAGCGCGGCGAACTGCTTGGCGAACCAGTCGCCGACATTGATGGTGTCAAGCTTGACATGGCCGAAGGCATCGCGGGTGACCTCGGCGCCGGAAACCTCGCGCTCGGCGACGATCGCCTCGAGGCAGGCACCTTCGGAGACGAACAGCGAAACGGTGCCGTTTTCGTCCATCACCTGCTTCAGGCGGGCCGCTTCCTTCTCCAGGTCGAAGGCGGTTTCCGGCAGATAGACGCCGTCGATCATCTTCATCGCCCGGTTCATCAGCATGCCGTCAACGAACTCGGCCGATTTGATCCGGTCGAGATAGGCGCGCGCGGTCGCTGCCGTCAGCCAGCCGCAGCTCCGGCCCATCACCTCGTGGATGATCAGGGTGCGGGGCGCGGCGCTCTGTTCGTTCGAGATGTTGTCGAAAAAGGCCGCGCCATATTCGGCCGCGGTCCACGCGCCGAGCGTCTGGCGGATCGGCTTGACGTCATTGTCCACCGTCTTCGGCAGGCCAACCACGGTCAGGTCGTAGCCGTTGGTCTTGAGATAGGCGGCGAGATCGGCCGCGGTCGTGTTGGTATCGTCGCCGCCGATCGTGTGGAGAATGGTGATGCCGTCCTTCGTCAACTGCTCGGCGGCAACCTGCAGCGGATCGGCGCCGGCGGGCACGAGGCCGCGCTTTTCGCAGTCCTTGCGGTTGGTCAGCTTCACCCGGCTATTGCCGATCGGCGAGCCGCCGAACTTGTGCAGGAGATGGGCCTGCTGGCGGATATTGGGCGTAATCGGCATGCTGTCGCCGGTCAGAAGCCCGGCATAGCCGGAGCGATAGGCGATGATCTGGGTATCGGGAGCGATGTCCGAATAGCGCTCGATCAGCCCGCCAACGGCGGAGGAAAGGCAGGGGGCAAGCCCCCCGGCGGTGAGCATGGCGACTTTGTGCTGGGACATCGGACCTCTTTCCTGGCTGCGACTTTGCGCCATGGATGCGTCAGCCGCGCCGGGGTGTAAAGACCGTTCAGCAATAAAATCGGTTTGATGGGGCGGCCACGCGACCGGAAATGAAGGGACGGACGCGAGCGGCGATTGCTCGCGTCCATGTGACCGGAACGGGCATGTGCTACGCGGCGAACGTTACCACCTGACCTTCAGCCCGACATTGCCGCCATAGCCGTATGAGCCGGTGGAGAACCCGGTGGAGGCGGTGAGTTCTGCGAAGGCGGAATATTGCAGCTTGCCCGCCTGCCAGTCGATCGAGCCGCCGAAGCCGATTTCTCCGGTGAAGTCGTCGGGTTCCGAGGAGAAGTCGAGCACATCGGCGACCGTCGCCGTGGTCTTGCCGAGGAACTCGTAATAGAGATTGGCGAGGCCGTAGATATTGGCCGCGCGCGCCTGGCCGTTGACGTCAGTCCAGGCGCTTTCCTTCTCGATTGACAGACCGACGCGCCCGAGCAGGCTCTGGCCATCCTCGAAGTTGACATCGTCGGAATAGGCGCCGGTGAAGCTGTCGACGGAGACCGAGGCGAAGGAAAGCTGGGCCTGTGGCGTCAGCGAAACGCCGTCGCCGATGCCGAAAGCCTGCCCGGCCTCCAGCGACAGCGCGTAGCCGAAGGCATCGCTGTCGTCGGGAGAAAGCGGCAGGTCATCGGCCTTCAACTCGCTCGAATACCAGGTGAGGGCGGCCTGGGCATCGGTATAAAAACCGTTTGTACCGAACCATGTCAGCGTGCCGCCGAAGCCGTAGCCATCGGGATCGATCTTGCTGTCGCCATAGCGCGAATGCACCTTGGCCTCGCCGGTCTGGTAATGGGCGGTGAAACCGCCGACAAGCGCGCCGGCCGCACTGTCGAGGAACAGCCCGTCGAGCCCCGCCTGCATCTCGAAGCTCGACATGTCGTAGTCATAGCCGGTGGTGGAGGATTGCGGATCGAAATGATCAAACCCGCCGCCGACGCGCCCCCAGACGGCATCGAGCGCCGGCCCCGCGGTAATCGCCTCGCCATTGTTATAGCGCCCGCCGGAGCGCGTCTTGAGCGAGGGCAGGCGGGTCATTTCCAGAAGCACGGACTGATAGGCTTCATAGAGGGGGACGTAGGGTTGAAGCGTCAGACCGGCGTCGATCAGCTCCTTGATCGTTGCCCGATGGATGAATTCGTCATCGAGGAAGGCCGCTGCGTTGGCGGGTGCTGCAGGCGTCAGTATGAAACCGGGCGGAAGCTGTTCAGATGGACCCGCGAGTCCATTCGGATAGTATGCCAGCGAGTAGGCGAGTGCCGACACCACAACAGGCCCTTTCAGAAGATGAAAGGCATTGGGATCAACGCCCGCTGAAGGATTGACCGTGACGATATTGTAGACGCGCGGCGTGCTTGATGGACTGAAAGGGGCAACCAACATAGCGGTTCTGCCCGAAACGCTTCCGGTCGTTATCAGAGCATCATTGAAGCCCGACCGGGAGAAGTTGGCATTGACCGAAAGAACTCCGCCATTGCCGCTGTAGCTGCCTTCGGTTGTCAAAGTTCCGGTGCCGGGCGCATCTGCCGCATCGAATGTGATAAGCCCGTTGTTTTCAATCGACCCGCTGAAGACCACATCACCTGGCAGGATAGAGAATGTATTGCCGCCTGACATGACGGTGAGGCTGGCCTCGATCCTCGTCGCTACATTCGTGTTTAACGGAATGATTTTCCAGTTGCCACCGTTCGTGAGGGTGATCTCGCCAAAGGGATGACTGCCGGTGGAATCGGTGAAGCCGTTGAGGCTGAGGGCAGTCCCTCCATTGGACGTCAGCTGGAAAAGCCCATTTGTAAGCGTCAGTTTTTCGAAGTTGGTTATCTTCGTGCCGTCAAAGCTTTGCAGAGAGCCAGCGTTGAAAATGAAGGTATCGATGCCATCGCCACCGTCGAACTTGGCCGCAGCCACAGCATTGCTGTTGGAAATTCGGACCTCGACGCTGTCGTCGCCGCCCTGGCCGTAGAAGCCGCCATTGAAGCTGCCGCCGCTCCAGATGAAATTGTCATTGCCTGGATACCTGGTCCCGTCCGGGTTGTTGCGGACAATGTCATCATCGCCGTAAACATCGCCGGTCAAAGAGCCCCCGGAAAGCGTGAAGGTTGAAGGCCCGCCGCCAAGCATGCTGTCGCCGACTACGGTGCCTGCGGTGCTTACCAGCATCTGATTGTCAGGGGCGTCATTGAGGTTGATGATGGCATAGTAGGCATTGGAAGCGTCCAGGGTCATTTGCGAGCCGATAGTGATTGAGGTCGTCACACCCGGTTCCGAAGGCATGTTCTCCAAAGTGGGATCGCCGACTGCAACACCGTAGCCTTCATGCCGGCCTTTGTAATTGACGACGAGATATCCGCTTTTCAGATTGATCTGTGTCGTCATTTCATTGTTCACGTAGGCAAGGATCCCGTTGGCATTGGTAGCGGTGATCGTACCTCCGTCTACCGTGATCTTATTGGTGATCCCATCAGCAAAGTTGGCAGGTATATAGATTGCCGACGAATCGACGATCAGATTTCCGGTCACTTCCTCGCCAGCCGCCGTCACGCTGAGCGTGCCGCCCGTCATGGAAATTGTCGAGTTTCCAAACTGGCGCTCATCTTCTGTGAATAAACCATCGTCAAAGAAATCCTGAGTCATAAGGCCATATGCTGTGGCGCCTATGACGGTAATATCGCCGCCGCCCATGGAAACCGTTGCCATGTTGCCATAGCTGACCGCTTGTGCGCCGATCAAGGTGGGAGTCCTCAAAGGGGAGCCCACGGCGGAGATGGTGCCGTCTCTGATGGTTACCGAGGTATCTTCGCTAGCACTGGAGACTGACAGTGCCGCGTTTATCTGGTCGTCGGACGTAACATAAGACAAAGTGCCCCCGTTGAATTCGATGCTGGCGGTACCTGCCTGACTCACGTCCACGAGAAGGGCGGTTTGCAGAAAAGTCTGCCCCAACTGGTCGTCTACAACGATCCTGTTGGTACTGCCGAATACGGGAGCGACATCTGATCCGATGCTGAGGAGAGTAGTGGCAGGTGCATATATGGTAGCACCGTCGATGTAGATCGACGAATGGGGAACGCTCCCGTTCTGAACAACTGCGAGATCGACGATCGGAAATTCGTCGACAGCATCGTGCGGATAGTTCAACGTTCCTCCCGTTAATGATATTGAAAAATCTCCGCCGCTGGAATTACCGCTAATGAGCCCGGTAAACTCCCCTCCCGAGATATTGATCGAACCATCGAAGCCGCTTGCCTCGATATTTCCGCTGACGGATCCACCGGTCATGGAAAAATTGGACGCACCCGAGCCGGTATTATTGAGCGAAATGGCTGTGGTGTTGTCCGCCTGTTCGATGACGGCATTTCCCGTTACAATGACGGTCGCGTCTCCCGAACCTTGGGCCGTTGCCGAAATGGCGGGACTTGAGGTCAGGTTGTTGATCCAGACGTCACCAGAAATGTCGACCTGAGCATTTCCGGTGGAGCTTGACGTTGCTGCCAGATTTCCCTGGATTGCAGCTGTGTTGGATGGAGTTGGGGTCTGAATGATAATGTGGGACAGTTGTGTCGAGAATGTGCGAATTTCACTGTTGATTTGCAGGTATTCCTGCGCCGTCAAAATGGCCGGCCCGACGCCATCGTCAAACGAACCTATCGTGATGACACCACTGGTTGTCATGTTTGGGTTGGAGAGGGTTACGTTGCCGCCATTCGAATAGGTGATACCGTTGTAGTTCAAGCCGTCGCAGATCACGCTGCCGTTCTGTAAAGGCCCGCACTCATCATCTGCCAGCGCCTCTCCGAAGTTGGCCGTGAAACTAAGCAGCGTCAGAAAGGAAGATGACGCGAGAAGGCGGAATTTACTGATATTATCTGCAGTGATGTGTAAGCAAGCTCGAAAATAAGACATTTACCTCTCCATAATAGAATTTTGTAAATTTTTATTGTATATAATAGGTCATTTTTAAATATAAAATGTAATTTAAAATTGAATTTTGCTCTATATATTCCCTTTAATTGTTGATGAAATGCAACAAATTTTATTTTAGTTTATTATTATATTTCTTTATTACTTGTAAAAGGTGATGTTTTTCGGAGGAAAGAGGGGCGAGGCTGTCCCAGAGCGGTTTTTGAAGCCCGTCAGGCGGAAGCCGCAGCCATTGCGACATTGGGGACTTTCGACGACGCGAGCTTTCAAGGTCGCCTGGCACTTCGGGGGCGGCTCCGGAAAGCGTCAAAATTCTCACCACTAGGGGGCATTTCCGGTGAAGCCGGATCATCCGAAATGCTCTATCTATTTATTTTTACGCGCGTCCGGACGGAAAGCCGGTATCCATTTTTCCTGGACGCGCTCCAGTTGCTCGAAAGCCAGGCGCGCGGTGCTGGTTCCGTGCGAAAAAAAGCAGGCGGAGCCACGAGCGCCGCCTACTTTCTCTGCGTCAGTGCTGTTGCCCGCCGCTATGAAAGTACCCGCGCTTGCCCCAGCGGTTGCTGCACCAGCGGCGGGAAATCGGTCGGGGTGATGGCTTCCTTTTTGAGCAGCATGCGGGCGCCGTCGTCGAGGTCCTTGCGGCGTTGGTTCAGGACTTCCTTGGCGCGATCATAGGCTTCGTCGATCAGCTTGCAGATGGCGAGGTCGATCTCGCGGGCGATGACGTCGGAGTAGTCCTTGGCACCGCCCATGCCGAAGCTCGTGACGTATTGCCGGCGATGTCGGTGACGCGGGCAAGGTCATCGGAGGGCCGGTGGAGATTTCGCCGTAGACGATGTCTTCCGCGGCGCGTCCGGCGAGGAGCACCACCATGCGATCACGCAGTTCGCCGGCGATGATCTGGGTATCGGGCGCAATGTCCGAATAGCGCTCGATCAGCCCGCAACGGCGGAGGAAAGGCAGGGGGCAAGCCCCCCGGCGGTGAGCATGGCGACTTTGTGCTGGGACATCGGACCTCTTTCCTGGCTGCGACTTTGCGCCATGGATGCGTCAGCCGCGCCGGGGTGTAAAGACCGTTCAGCAATAAAATCGGTTTGATGGGGCGGCCACGCGACCGGAAATGAAGGGACGGACGCGAGCGGAGATTGCTCGCGTTCGCGTGAGCGGTACGGGCATGTGCTACGCGGCGAACGTCACCACCTGACCTTCAGCCCGACATTGCCGCCATAGCCGTATGAGCCGGTGGAAAACCCGGTGGAGGCGGTGAGTTCTGCGAAGGCGGAATATTGCAGCTTGCCCGCCTGCCAGTCGATCGAGCCGCCAAAGCCGATTTCTCCGGTGAAGTCGTCGGGTTCCGAGGAGAAATCGAGCACATCGGCGACCGTCGCCGTGGTTTCGCCGAGGAACTCGTAATAGAGGTTGGCGAGGCCGTAGATATTGGCCGCGCGCGCCTGGCCGTTGATATCGGTCCAGGCGCTTTCCTTCTCGATTGACAGACCGACGCGCCCGAGCAGGCTCTGGCCGTCGTCGAAGTCGACATCGTCGGAATAGGCACCGGTGAAGCTGTCGACGGAGACCGAGGCGAAGGAAAGCTGGGCCTGTGGGGTCAGCGAAACCCCGTCGCCGATGCCGAAAGCCTGCCCGGCCTCCAGCGACAGCGCGTAGCCGAAGGCTTCGCTATCGTCGGGAGAAAGCGGCAGGTCATCGGCCTTCAACTCGCTCGAATACCAGGTGAGGGCGGCCTGGGCATCGGTATAAAAACCGTTTGTACCGAACCATGTCAGCGTGCCGCCGAAGCCATAGCCATCGGGATGGATCTTGCTGTCGCCATAGCGCGAATGCACCTTGGCCTCGCCGGTCTGGTAATGGGCGGTGAAGCCGCCGACAAGCGCGCCGGCCGCACTGTCGAGGAACAGGCCATCGAGCCCCGCCTGCATCTCGAAGCTTGACATATCGTAATCATAGCCGGTGGTGGAGGATTGCGGATCGAAATGATCGAACCCGCCGCCGACGCGCCCCCAGACAGCATCGAGCGCCGGTCCGGAGGAAAGCGCCGCGCCGCCGTCATAGCGTCCGCCGGAACGGGTCTTCAGCGAGGGCAGGCGGGTCATTTCCAGAAGCACGGACTGATAGGCCTCGTAGAGGGGGACGTAGGGTTGAAGCGCAACCCCGGCGTCGATCAGTTCAGCAAGGCGAATGCCCGGCCGTTGCAGGAAAGAGTTGTATTCTGCAACTGAATTCATGGATGAAGGATCAGAGGAGGCAAGATAGACGCCGGAGTTTTTATCATCCAGTATATAATAAATGTCGTACTGATATATACCGGAAACCGGCTGACCGTTCTCTTCCAGCTGAAAAGACCCCTCTGGCGGTGGATTTGCGCCGGTCAGAATGATCGGAATAGCGCCGGGCGAGCCCGCGTTGCCATATGGTATGACGTTAATCTCGGTTGTTCCTGTGATTTGACCGTTAATTCTGGCGCTATCTGAGGTCAAACGACCGAAGTCGGTGTCTATGACGATTATGCCGGAGATGCCTTTGTAGTCGCCGCCGATTATGAAGCTGCCACCCACAACACCATCTGCGAGATTGAGAGATCCGCCGTTCCCGACGTTGCCGCTGATTATGGTAAGAGACTGGCCGTATGAGCGCCAGGCGCCACCACCAAGCTTCAGATTGCCGGCCAGCGTGAACGATGTACCCGAACTGCCGGACTTGTTGGTTTCGATAGTGCCTCCAGTGTTGACGAACAAGTCGCCAAGGTCATTGAAATTTCCGCCGAGTGGAGACTGATCGAGTGTGAGCAAAGTGTCTGTAAAATTGACTGTGCTATACTCGATGATTATCCTTTCCCAGCGTGTGAGGTACCTGCCTTCGATATCGAGCGGTTCATTGTTGGAAAGTGACAGAAGATCGAAATCCTGATTGGTCTCGCTATCGTTATCACTTTCTCCTCCATCAAGTTGGAAGACGTAGTTGCCCGTCTCACTCGGCAGAGTGCTCAGATTTGCATAATCGTTGCCGCCACCGCCAAAAAAACCGCCACTCAAGGTGCCTGCGGTCCAGTTGAGCGTGTCCGTGCCCTGATTTTGTGTATCCAGCGGTGTTCCATAAACCGTATCAAAATCACCGTAGATGTATCCGTTAATACTTCCGCCAGTAAGGTTGAACGTGGATCCGCCACCGCCGAGCATTATATCGCCCTCGATGATTCCAGATGTTGTGATTTCCAGAATGTTGGAGGCACTGTCGTTGTTATTGGCGAAAACATAGGATCTCGCATCGGCGGTAAGACTTGCTGCAACCCCGATCTGAACGGTCGTGGTATAGTTATCGGCGCTAGCCGTGGGCGTTGAATAGTTGGTAACGCCGAGGCCAAAGTTTCCGGTACCTTCAACCTCTATGGTGCCGCCCGTAATGTTGAAATTGGCCGCACCTCCTGGATGCGGTATGTAATTTACACCGAGAGCGTCTTTCGCCGACAATAGGCCTCCCGTCATAGTAAAATTCTGGCTTGCATTGAGAATCGCATCAAATGAAACCGCAATTGCGCCACTGGAGGCGCTGACTTCGCCGCCGGATATTTCAATGTTGTAGCTCGGCGACGCGTCAAGCGCTGATTGCTCCTGATAGGTGCGAAGACCTATGTTTTTAGGTCCCGCAACGCTAACAGATCCGCCGCTCCGTATGTCGATTTCCCCATGACCATAAATCGTATTGACTACGGCCGCTGCGCTTCCTTCGCCATTTGCCTGTTCTAGAAGAATGATTCCGCCATTTGATACGGAGATATGGGCGACGCCGCTTTGTAGCGGAGAAATTGCCTCGACCAGGGAGATGTTTTTTCCTTGTTGAGCGGTGGATATAGTGGCTCCGTTTACCTCTATGCGCGCCTCGCGGTTAGCGCTGAACGCGAAGACCTGTCCATCTATGTCTGCCGGCGCGAAAGGGTTTGTTGGATCCCATGTGTTGTATAGTAAAATTTCTGAATCTCCATCTCCATCATTGGTTGAATTTATTGCTTCTCCTTCAAAAGATGTGACATATCCACCAAAAAATCGAACACTTGCCTTTCCTTTGTTGTTGCTAACTGCTGAAATTCCTGTTCCTTTATTTGAAATAGAGCCCCCGTTCATGTCTACGATAGCGTTGTTGTAGCCATCGGCCAACACAGCATTGGCGGATGAGGAATTTGCATCGAGTTGGGTGGGGATGGAGGATTGTGAAATACTGACTACCGCGTCACCGTAGTCGCTGGAGGCGTAGATATAGGCGTTTGGTCCACCGGCTGAAGTGTCCGGACCGCGAATGTAGCCGCCCCAAAAGTTGACGGCGGCGGTTTGAGCGACTTCCTTTACATACGCAGTGACGGTGTTTTCGATCTCTAGGAGCCCATTCACGGTAACTTCGGCTTGATTGCCCTTCGATACGGCGCTGACCGGGCCGCTTATGCGGGTCGGACCTGTCAATGATACGTAAGCCAAATCGTGATTGCTCGAGACGGAAACCGTTCCGCTGACGGTGGTCAGCGTTGGGGCCGTAAGGTAAAGCTCTGCTGCCCACAAGTCACTGCTTACCGACACGTCGCCATTTATGGTAGAGAAAGCATCCATATCCAGACTTAGCGCCGCTTTGGCACCGGTCGCAGCGGAAAGCGCAATGCCTGTGTCGACGACCATATCGGGCTTGTCCAGTTGGACGATCAAAGAGTCTTGCACCGCGTCATAAGTTATCCCGTTGGGATAGCTTTGCTGTGTACACGAGAGCCTTTCGGTAAGGGCTGGCCCGCATTCATCAGAAGCGAATGCGTCACGTGCCATTCTCCCATCCACAGTCAATGCCGTGAGCGTGATCGTTGAAACCGAGGCAATAAGTCGTCGTTTGCAATGACGACCGGCATTTCCGATTTTCGTCTTACCCATGGTCTTTCCTTCCCTACGCAGATCCAATACCGGAGTCAGAATGTAGGAAATAAGAAAAATACACAACCATGCGTACTTTTAATTTAGTTATTCATGTTATAGTTATATTTTATATTATTTTTATTTGTCGGCTGATGGTTTTTTGTGGTCAAAATTATTGTTATTTTCCTTTGCAAAGGCCAATCGCGAATGCTGGCCTTGTAAATCTGGCGGACTATGACAGCACCCGCGCCTGCGCCAGCGGTTGCTGGACCAGCGGCGGGAAATCGGCCGGGGTGATGGTTTCCTTTTCGAGCAGCATGCGGGCGCCGTCGTCCAGGTCCTTGCGGCGCTGGTTCAGGACTTGTTTCGCCCGCTCATAGGCCTCGTCGATCAGCTTGCGGATGGCGAGGTCAATCTCGCGGGCGGTGACGTCGGAATAGTCCTTGGCGCCGCCCATGCCGGGGGCCTCGGGCATATATTGCGCGCGCTTCTGTTCCAGCGCCGCCTGGCCGATATCCGGGTCCATGCCGAAGCTCATCACATATTGCCGGGCGATGTCGGTGACGCGGGCGAGGTCGTCGGAGGCGCCGGTGGAGATTTCACCATAGACAATGTCTTCCGCGGCGCGTCCGGCGAGCAGCACCACCATGCGGTCGCGCAACTCGCCGGCGGTGATCAGGAATCGGTCCTCGGTCGGGCGCTGCATGGTGTAGCCGAGCGCGCCGATCGAGCGCGGGATGATCGAGATCTTGTGCACCGGATCGGTTTTGGGGAGCGCGGCGGCGGCCAGCGCATGGCCCATTTCGTGGAAGGCGACGCGTTCGCGCTCGTCCGGGTTCAGCAGTCTGCCGCGCCGTTCGGAGCCGGCGACGGTGCGCTCCACGGCCTGGGTGAAATCCTCCATCGTCACCTTCTCGCCGCCGCGCCTTGTCGCGAAGATCGCGGCCTCGTTGACGAGGTTGGCGAGATCGGCGCCGGAAAAGCCCGGCGTCAGCGCGGCAACCTGGCCGGCATCGACATCCTCGGCAAGCCGGATTTTCTTCATGTGGACGGCGAGGATTGCCTCGCGTCCCCCGCGATCCGGGCGGTCCATGACCACCTGCCGGTCGAAGCGGCCCGCGCGCGTCAGCGCCGGGTCGAGCACTTCCGGCCGGTTGGTGGCGGCCAGGATGACGATGCCGGCGGCGGGGTCGAAGCCGTCGAGCTCGACCAGAAGCTGGTTCAGCGTCTGCTCCTTCTCGTCATTGCCGCCCATGCCGAAGGAATTGCGGGCGCGGCCCAGCGCATCCAGTTCGTCGATGAAGATGATGCAGGGCGCCATCTCGCGGGCCTGCTTGAACAGGTCGCGCACGCGCGCAGCACCGACGCCGACGAACATTTCGACGAATTCCGAGCCCGAGATCGAGAAGAAGGTGACGCCGGCCTCGCCCGCGACCGCCTTGGCGATCAGCGTTTTGCCGGTGCCGGGCGGGCCGACCAGGAGCAGGCCTTTCGGAATATGCGCGCCGAGCCGGCCGTATTTCTCGCG
This sequence comes from Martelella mediterranea DSM 17316, assembly GCF_002043005.1. Lineage (NCBI taxonomy): Bacteria > Pseudomonadati > Pseudomonadota > Alphaproteobacteria > Hyphomicrobiales > Aurantimonadaceae > Martelella > Martelella mediterranea. The sequence continues at coordinate 2,655,060 of NZ_CP020330.1, forward strand.
TTCGGTGAGGAAGGAGACGACTTCCTTGAGTTCCACCTTGGCCTCATCGGCGCCAGCCACGTCATCGAAGGTCACGCCGGTATCGCGCTCGACATAGATCTTGGCCTTGGACTTGCCGATATTCATCATGCCGCCGAGGCCCATGCCCTGCTTTTCCGCGAACTTGCGGAAGAACCATGCCCAGATCGCGAAGAAGATCACGATCGGCAGCACCCAGGAGAGGATCTGTGTCAGAAGCGAATGGTCGGGAACGCCAGTCACATCGACCTTGTACTTGTCGAAATCGACCGCCAGTTCCTGCGGCACGCGGTAGGTGACGAAATATTCCTTGCCGTCCACCGCCGTCTTGAACTTGCCCTCGATCGTGTTTTCGGCGATCGCGACCGACTGGACCTGACCCTTCTCGATATAGTTGATCATGTCGGAATAGCTGATCCGCGCGACGTCGCGCGACGTAAACCAGAGCTGAAACCCGATCACGATCAGGAAGGCTACCAGAAAATAGCCAAGGTTGAATGTATTCTTGCGTTCCATGGCGCGAAATCTCCCGGTCATGCGTCCCTGCCCATGTCTATAGCCACCCGCTTGCCGGGCAGGCAATCGGAAAAGGCGGGCGCGGCTCCGGAGCGCGCGCGGGGCGGGGCGAAAATGTCGCAGCGCGATCACGGAAAATTTCTGATTGAACCGGTCGGTTCGACTTGCATGCGCCGCCGTTTTTGTCCAATCTGGCGATTCTTGAGAAGGCGGGTCGCACCGCCGGGAGCCTGTTGAATGTCATTCTGGGAAAAACTGGTCCATTTCGTCAGCCAGTCCGCCGGCAACGTCCTTTCGGGCGTGGTCGAGGCGGTGCGCACGCTGTTCGAGGGCGACCCCGAAACCCGCCGCCAGGTGGCGTTTTCCGTTTCGCTGATCGCGCTTTCGGCGAAGATGGCGAAGGCCGATGGATTCGTGACCATGGAAGAGGTTGCCGCCTTCCACGAGATTTTCGAAATCCCGGAGGAAGAGCGCGTCAACGTCGCCCGGCTCTATAATCTCGCCCGGCAGGATATCGCCGGCTACGATGCCTATGCGCGCAAGCTCAAGGGGCTCTGCTCGGATGGCGAGGAAGGCTGCCCGCTGCTGGAAGAGGTGATTGACGGCCTGTTCCACATCGCCAAGGCCGACGGCAGCATCCACGAGAAGGAGCTGGATTTCCTGGCCCATGTCGCCGAAATCTTCGGCATCAGCGAGGCCCGCTTCCAGACCATCTGCGCGCGCCATATGGATATGGGCGACCGCGATCCTTACGGCGTGCTCGGCGTCTCCCGCAATGATGACTTCAAGACCATCCGCAGCCGCTACCGCGCGCTGGTGGCCGAAAACCATCCCGACCGGCTGATCGCGCGCGGGGTTCCGAAGGAATTCCACGCCGCCGCCAATGATCGCATGGCTCGCATCAACGCGGCCTATGAGGCGATCGAGCGCGAATTGAAGGCGGCGTGATATGAGTGCCGCGCCTATCCGCCTACTGCTGGCTGCCACCTTCCTCCCTGCAGTTCCCGCCTTTGCCGCCGATGACGGCCTTGCGACCGCGAAGGCCATGGTCACCGCCGCCCATCCCGGCCAGTGCGAGAGCGATCTTGCCGAACGCTTCGACGGGCTCGAGGATCAGACGTTCGACGTGTCCTGGCCGGAGACCCGCTACGACGGGACGGTGGAGGACGTGAAGGGGCGGCTTTACCAGATCACTTGCGGGCTCGGCGCCTATAACGTGGCTGTCGCCTATGTCTTTGCCCGCGAGGACGGCTTTCCCGAGGAAGGCGAAATCGTATCCTTCGCGACGCCCGCGTACTCCGTCGATTACGAGCCCGGCGACGACACCTATACCAAACTTGTCCGTGATCCGGCGGTGACCGGGTTTACGGCCGGCACGATCCTGGTCAATCCGGAATTCGATGCCGAGACCAACACGATCTCCACCTTCGAGAAATGGCGCGGGCTGGGAGATGCCTATTCCACCGGACGCTGGACGCTGGAGAAGGGCAGTTTCGTGCTGAAGCACTATGTCATCGATCCGATCTACGAGGCCAATCTCGAAGACCCGCCCGAAGCGCTGAGCGACACCCAATACACGCTCTATGACGCCGGGCCCTGACTCGGCTTCGTTATCTTTCCCTTGCATTGCCGGCCCGGCTCGGTGAAGCTTCGGCAAATTTCCAGAGAGCGGGTCATGACACGACATTTCAGGACAATCATCATCGGTCGCGGTCTGATGGGCGCTGCGGCCGCGCGTCATCTGGCAGGCATGGAGGAGGGCGTCGCCGTCATCGGGCCGGATGAGCCGGTGGACAAGGCTTCGCACACGGGCGTTTTCGCCAGCCATTACGATGAGGGCCGCATTACCCGCACCATCGACCGAAATCCGGTCTGGGCGCGGCTCGCCAACCGTTCGATTGCCCGTTACCGCGACATCGAGCGCGACAGCGGCATCGATTTCTTCGGCGAGGTTGGCGCGCTGATCGTCGGGCCGGGGCGCTCGCGCGGGCGCTATGTCGAAACCATCATGGATGCCGCCGGACAATGCGGGGCCACCGCCGAAATCGTGGACGGCGCGGGGCTTCAGGAGAAATTCCCCTACTTCTCCTTCGCGCCGAAAACCGAGGGCGTGTTCGAACCGCGCCGGGCGGGTTACATCTCGCCGCGCCGGCTCGTGGCCGCGCAGTCCCTTCTTGCCGGAAAGGCCGGGGCGGAGGTGATCGCCGCGACCGTGACCGAGGTGAGCGATGGCGGCGTGCGGGTCAGCGTCACCACCGATGCCGGCGAGACGCTGACCGCCGACAAGGTGCTGGTGGCCGCCGGCGGCTTCACCATCAATGAGAAGCTTCTGCCGGCGAAGGTCGACCTCACCGTCTTTGCCCGCACCATCGCCTATTTCGAGGTGGATGAGGAGGAGGCGCGGTCGCTGTCGGCCATGCCCAGCCTGATCTACAAGGCGGAGTTCGACGAAGACGGCATCTACCTGCTGCCGCCGATCCGTTATCCCGATGGCCGCTGGTATATCAAGATCGGCGGCGACCCCGATGATGTGCCGCTTTCAAGCGAGGCGGATATCCGCGACTGGTTCCGCTCGACGGGGCATAACGCCACGCGCGAGCATCTGACCCGGATCATTTGCGACCTGATGCCGAAGCTGAAGGTGTTGCAATCGGAAACCGGCACCTGCGTGACGAGCTACTCGCCGTCGGGCTATCCGATGATCGGCTTCTCGCCATCGCCCCGGATCGCGGTGCTGACCGCCGGTTGCGGCGCGGCCGCCAAGAGCTCGGACGAGATCGGCCGGCTGGGCGCGGTGCTGATGGCGCAAGGTTCGCTTGCGGGTGAGGGCTACCCGGTCGATTTCGCGCCGTCATTCTCATAATCCCTTCCTTTCCGTCACAAAACGCACTAGAGAGGCCCGACCAGTTGGCCGGGCGGCCGCGCTTTGCCAATGCCGAAAGGCGGCAGGGTGAGGAAAGTCCGGGCTCCACGGAAACACGGTGCCGGAGAAAGTCCGGCGGGGGCGACCCCAGAGACAGTGCCACAGAAAGCAAACCGCCCGGCCTTGGCCGGGTAAGGGTGAAAGGGTGGGGCAAGAGCCCACCGCGCCGGCGGCAACGCATGGCGGCACGGTAAACCTCACCGGGAGCAAAACCGAATAGGGATGACGCGGCGCTTGACGCCAGCCTGTTTCCAGGCCGGTCATCCGGGTGGGTTGCGAGAGGCAGCGCGCAAGTGCTGTCCCAGATGAATGGCCGCCACGTTTTGCGGGCAACCGCAAAGCCATACAGAACCCGGCTTACAGGCCAACTGGTTATTTCCTTTTTTCATTCAAAAACGGGCGTTTGGGCGCGCCGTTTCGCACGCCGCGACGAAAGCTTTCGTTAAGGGCCGGCTGATAGAATCAGCCTTTCCGGAAGCGCTGTCGACACGGTTAATAACGGCTTATCCCATTGACGCCCAAATCTGCCCATGTTATCCCATTAAGCATAAATTCGCCTCCCGGTGCAGATGCGGCTTCCGGGCAGAGCGATGGCTTCAAGTGTTTGTATTTCATGCTGAGTTCGCCCGTCGGGCGGTTTGGTTTTCCAGGGTATTCCTTTGGGTTGGCGGTCTGCGAATGGCTGCTTGAGACGTCGGTAGTAGCGCGTAATGAACCGGTTTCTGTCCAACGCGACCAAGAAGGTCGACGCCAAGGGAAGGGTGTCGGTGCCTGCGGTGTTCCGCACGGTGCTGGCGGAGCGGAATATCACGGAGCTTTATTGCTTCCAGGATTTCGTCTTCCCGGCAATCAGCATCGGCGGCCCCGATTTGCTCGACCGTTTCGAGCGGCAGATCGACCAGGAGGACCCGTTCTCGGCGGAAGCAAACAGCATGTCGCTGCTGATCCATGGCGGCGGCGTGTTCGCGAAACTCGATGCCGAGGGGCGGTTGATGGTCACGGACTTCATCCGCGATTTCACCGGCATCGATACGGAGGTCACATTTGTGGGGCGGGCGGATCACTTCCAGCTTTGGGAGCCGCAGGCATTTCAGGAAGCGCAGGCGCAAGCGCGCAAGGCCCGTCTCGGCGGGCGGGCGGGCGCCTGATGAAACGGGGAAACGGAATGGCGGGGAATCCTGGCACAATCGATGCCGATGGCGGACCGGTTCGTCACATTCCGGTTATGCTTGCCGAGGTGCTGGCTCAATTGAAGCCGGCGCCCGGCAAGATCATTCTCGACGGCACGTTCGGCGCGGGCGGCTATTCCAGCGCGCTGCTGGAGGAGGGCGCCGAGGTCATCGGCCTCGACCGCGATCCAAATGCGATTGCCGCAGCCAGCGATCTTCTCGCACGCTACCCGCGCCTGTCTCTGCATCACGCCCGTTTCTCCACGCTCGATCGCTATGCCCCGGAAGGCGGGCTTGACGGCGTGGTTCTCGATATCGGCGTTTCCTCCATGCAGATCGACGAGGCCGAGCGCGGCTTCTCCTTCCAGAAAAACGGCCCGCTCGACATGCGTATGTCGGGCGAGGGCGTTTCCGCCGCCGATGTCGTCAATCGGGCGAAGGTCGGCGACCTGACGCGGATTTTCGGTATTCTGGGCGAGGAAAAGAACGCCGGCCGCATCGCCCGCGCAATCGAGAAGAAGCGCGCCGAAGAGCCGTTTGCGACCACCCGCGACCTTGCCGGTCTGATCGAGATCGTTACCCCGCGCCGCGCCAAGGACAAGATCCATCCGGCGACCCGCGTGTTTCAGGCGCTCCGCGTCTACGTGAATGATGAACTCGGCGAACTCGCCGGCGCGCTGCTGGCCGCCGAACGGGCTTTGAAGCCGAGCAGCGTGCTGGCGGTGGTTACCTTTCATTCGCTCGAGGACCGGATCGTCAAGCAGTTCATTTCGGCGCGCCTCGGCAAGGCTGGCGGTTCGCGCCACCTGCCGGAAGTCGCGCCGGCGCCCGCTCTTTTCGATCAGCCGGGCAAGGCCATGATTGCGGCGAGCGAGGCAGAGGCCGCGGAAAACCCGCGGGCGCGCTCGGCCAAGCTCCGCGCTGCGATCCGCACATCCGCGCCTGCGCCTGAAACCGGGCTCGATGCCTTCGGCCTTCCGTCCCTTGCCGATATTTCCCGCCTTGGAGGCGCCTGATGCTTCGTCCGCTCGATCTCATCCTTATTCTGGTCATGGTCGCGACCGCGACGGTCACCTACACGATCAAATACAGCGTCGAGGCGACCTATGACGAGGTTCGCGCGCTCGACGACCAGATCGCGCTGGAGCAGAACAATATCGATCTCCTGAAGGCCGACGAGGCGCTGCTGACGCAGCCCGCCCGCATGGCGCGGCTTGCCGAATTCTTCGCCGCCGAGCTCGACCTGCACCCGGCCGAACCGGAGCAGATCGCAACGCTCGACCAGCTTCCCCCCATCAAAGCCGAGCCCGTCGAAGAGGATCTGCCGCCGCTGATGGCTGGCGACGCCCCCGACGGCACGGATATCGTCATAACCGGATCGGTGACACCATGATCAAGCTCCCCGGCATCCTCAAACTGAAGCCCAAGCTGAAGCCCATGCTGAAGCCCAAGACGCGTCGTGCTGCGAAGGCCACGGAAGATGCAGCGCGGCCCGACGTGTTCCAGGGCACGGCCAAGAAACGGGTCAATCTTGCGCGCAGCCGCGTCGGCTTTGTCACCTTCGCCTTTGTCGCCGTCTATGCCGTGATCGGCGGGCGGCTGGTGCACTATTCGCTGGCCAAGGATGATGGCGCGGTTGCCCGCGCGGCGATGCCGCTGACGCTGGCGCGCCGCCCGGATATCGTCGACCGCAACGGCGCGGTGCTTGCGACCGATGTCCGGATGATGTCGCTTTATGCCGACCCCTCGATGATCACCAGCGCCGACGACGTTCTCGACGCGCTGCTGCCGATCTTCCCCGATCTCGATGCCAAGCGCGCCTACCGGCTGCTAAACTCCAAGGGCGAATTCGTCTGGCTGAAGCGCCAGATCACGCCCAAGCAGCAGAGCCAGGTTCTGGCCGCCGGCGTGCCCGGCGTCGGCTTCCGCCCGGAAGTGCATCGCTTCTATCCCGGCGGTCCGCAGGCGGCACATATTCTCGGCCTTGTCGATATCGACAATCGCGGCCTGTCCGGCATCGAGCGCTATATGGACAGGACCGACGGGATTTCCGGTCTGATGGGCCTCGGCCTCTCCGGCGCGATGGACCTGAAGCCGTTCGAGACCTCGATCGACCTGCGCGTCCAGAGCATCCTGCGCGACGTTCTGGTGGAAGGCGTCAACAAGTTCCACGCCATCGGCGCGACCGGAACCGTTCTCGACGTCAACACCGGCGAGATCATTGCGCTTGCATCGGTGCCCGATTTCGATCCGAACAACCCGCCGCCGGCGACCGATCCGCGCATGCTGAACGACGCGATCACCGGCGTCTACGAAATGGGCTCGACGTTCAAGGCTTTCACGCTGGCGATGGGGCTGGAATCCGGCAAGTTCAACATGAACAGCCTCGTGGACGCAAAGACGCCGCTGATCTTTGGCCGCTCGCGCATCCGCGACGACCATGCCCAGAACCGGATACTCACCTATCCGGAGGTCTTTACCTATTCCTCCAATATCGCCGCATCGCGCATCGCCGCCGCCGTCGGTCCCGATTACCAGCGCACCTTCCTGGAAAATCTCGGTCTGCTCGACAAGATGGACACCGAGATCGGCGGCGCGGGAACGCCCCAGCGGCCGCAGAAATGGGGCGGGGTCTTCTCCGCGACCGTCTCCTTCGGCCAGGGCGTGACCACGACCTCACTGCAGACGGCGGCCGCCGCGGCGGCGCTCGTCAATGGCGGCAAGCTTCTGACGCCGACCTTCCTGCCGCGCAGCCGGGAGGAGGCCGACCGGATCGCCAAGCACGTGGTTTCCAAGGAAACCAGCGACAAGATGCGTTATCTCCTGCGGCTGAACGGCACGGACGGCTCGGGGCGGAACGGCCAGGTGCCGGGCTATCGCGTTGGCGGCAAGACCGGCACGTCGGAGAAGATTATCGATGGGAAATATTCGAAAGATCGCAACTTCAACGCTTTTCTTGCCGCATTTCCCATGGACAACCCGCAATATGTCGTCCTCGTGACGATTGACGATGCCAAGAAGGTCGAGGGGGTCCCCGGTCGTACGGCCGCCTGGAACGCCGGGCCGATGAATGGCGAGATCATTCGCCGGACGGCGCCCATCCTCGGCGTTGATCCCGATTTCGGCGCGGAAGGGGCAGCCCTCCTCGCTTCCTACTGATGCCATGCCATCCGGCCCGCCGGGTGCAGAACAGAGACTGACACGATGAAACTGAGCGCTCTCGCCGGAACGGCCTTTCCCGAACTGAATGCGGCGCTTGCCGGCAGCTCCGGTGCGCTCGACATAACCTCCCTGACCGCCGACAGCCGCAAGGCCGAGCCCGGCGCGCTGTTCGTGGCGATTGCCGGCAGCAAGGCGGATGGCGCGGCCTTCATCGATGATGCCGCCCAGCGCGGCGCGGTCGCCGCCATCAGCGCTTCCCCGCACGAGGGTTCGCGCATACCGGTGCTGACCGTCGACAATCCGCGCGCCTTTCTGGCGATCGCCGCTGCCCGTTTCTACGACGCGCAGCCGGAAACCATGGTGGCCGTCACCGGCACGGCCGGCAAGACCTCCGTCGCCTCCTTCACCCGCCAGATCTGGGCCCAAGCCGGCCTTGCCGCCGCCATGATCGGCACCACCGGCGTGACCGCCCCCGGCCGCACCGAATATGGTTCGCTGACCACGCCCGATCCGGTGGCGCTTCACGCATTGCTTGCCGAGCTTGCCCGCGACGGCGTCACCCATGGCGCGATGGAAGCCTCCAGCCACGGGCTCGATCAGTACCGGCTCGACGGCGTTCGGCTTTCGGCCGGGGCGTTCACCAATCTCGGCCGCGACCACATGGATTATCATCCGACCGTAGAGCATTATTTCGCGGCCAAGATGCAGCTTTTCGAGCGGGTGCTGCCGACCGGTTCGCCGGCGGTGATCAACGCCGATGACGAATGGTCGGATCGCGCGATCGCAGCGGCGGAAGGTGCAGGCCAGCGCGTTCTCACCGTCGGCCGCAAGGGCAAATTTCTGGCGCTGAAGCGCGTCGAGCAGAAGCGCGACAGCCAGTTTGCCGAAATCCTGCACGACGGCACGATCCACGAGGTCCGGCTGCCGCTAGCGGGCGAGTTCCAGATCTCCAATGCACTGGTCGCCGCCGGTCTTGCGATTGCGACCGGCGTTGATGCCCGAACCGCGTTTCTGGCGCTGGAAAAGGTGGAGGGTGCTGCCGGCCGGCTTCAGCTTGCCGGCAAGGCCGAAAACGGCGCGCTCGCCTATATCGATTACGCCCACAAGCCCGATGCGCTGGAAAAGGTGCTCACCGCCGTGCGGCCGTTCACCACCGGCCGGGTCATCGTGGTCTTCGGCTGCGGCGGCGATCGCGATCGAGGCAAGCGCCCGATCATGGGCGAGATTGCCACCCGGCTTGCCGATATCGTGATCGTCACCGACGACAATCCGCGCTCCGAGGTTCCTGCGGAAATCCGCTCGGAAATCCTGGCTGCGGCCCCCGGCGCTAAAGAGATCGGCGACCGCGCCGAGGCGATCGCCCATGCCGTCGGCCTTTTGCAGACGGGTGATACACTGATCGTAGCCGGCAAGGGCCACGAGGAAGGGCAGACGGCGGGCGGCGTGACCCGCCCCTTCTCCGACCTTGCCGAAGTCAAGAAGGCATTGGAGGGCCACGCATCGTGAGTTTGCTTTGGACATCAGCCGAAATGGTCGAGGCCATGGACGGGCGTCCCGTGGGCGAACTGCCGGAAGGCGTTACGGGCATTTCCATTGACAGCCGCACGATCTCCCATGGCGAGGCATTTTTCGCCATCGCCGGCGACCGGGTGGATGGCCACAAATTCGCAGGCCTTGCCGCCAAGAACGGCGCGACGCTCCTGGTCGTCTCCGAGGCCAAGCTGCCGGCGCTAGGCCGGCTGACCTGCGGCATGATCGTCGTTGACGATGTGCTGGAGGCGATGGGCCGGCTGGCGATGGCCGCGAGGGCGCGCACGGACGCGCGCATCATCGCCGTCACCGGTTCGGTCGGCAAGACCAGCACGAAGGAAATGCTTGCCACCGGGCTGAAGGCCTCCGGTAAGGTTCATGCGGCCGTCGCCTCGTTCAACAACCACTGGGGCGTGCCGCTGACGCTTGCGCGCATGCCGGCCGATACCGAGTTCGGCGTGTTCGAGATCGGCATGAACCATTCCGGCGAGATCCGGCCGCTGACGAAAATGGTGCGCCCGCATGTGGCGGTGATCACCACGGTCGCGCCGGTCCATATCGGCAATTTTTCCGGCATCAAGGAAATCGTCGCCGCCAAGGCCGAAATTTTGGAAGGCCTGGAGCCTGAGGGCGCGGCGATCCTCAACCGCGACATTGATGCCTTCGATACGCTGGCGCGGGTCGCCCGGCGCTATGGTGCCCGCGTCGTTTCCTTTGGCGAGCATGCCAAGGCCGACTATCGGCTGCTCGAATACCGCACCGTCAGCGACAGGAAGAACGAGCGGGGCCATGTTCTGGCGGCGCTCGGGACCGAGGAGCCGACCGCCTTCAACCTCGGCCTGCCGGGCCAGCATATGGCCGAAAACGCGCTTGCCGCCCTTGCCGCGATCGCCGAGGCCGGCGGCGATGTCCATGCCGCGCTCGGCGCGTTCGAGACCGTCGAGCAGATGAAGGGCAGGGGGCGGCGTCAGCGTCTGCGCGCGCCGGACGGCGTCTTTACGCTGATCGATGAAAGCTATAATGCCAACCCGGCCTCGATGCGGGCGGCGCTCGAGCTTCTGGGCTCCGGCAACGAGCCCGGCCGGCGGATCGCGGTTCTCGGCGACATGCTTGAACTCGGCGATTACGCCCGCGAGGCGCATGAGGCGCTCGCCGGTCCGCTGGTCGCGGCCGGCGTGACCGATGTCTGGCTTGCCGGCGAGGAAATGCAGGCGCTCAGCGAGGCGCTGCCGGAAAGCATTGTTGTGGAATATCGCGACAACGCCGCCGAATTGGCTGAATTCGCCGTCGGCGCTGTCGCGGCCGGCGACACGATAATGCTAAAGTCGTCAAACGGAATGGGATTCGGCATCATCGTTCAGAAATTGACCGAGACCTATCCGGCGGAAGGGTAAACCGGGCGTAAACAATTTCGTGGCATACCGGTGTTCAACATGCTGCGAACAACGATAAATGACTGCGCCCGCCGTGGCCCGAAAGGGAATGATGGCGCGCGCTCTGCCTTCTCTGGAAAGGGGCGTTCATGCTGATTTGGCTCGTGGAGTTGTCGGACAGGTTCCAGTTTTTCAATCTGTTCCGCTACATCACATTCCGCTCCGGCGCCGCCGTATTCACCTCGGCACTGATCGTCTTCCTGTTCGGCCCGCGAATCATCGCCGCGCTGAGATTGCGCCAGGGCAAGGGCCAGCCGATCCGCGCGGATGGACCGCAGACCCATTTCAAGAAGGCCGGCACGCCCACCATGGGCGGGCTGATGATCCTGGCCGGCATCATCGGTTCCGCGCTGTTGTGGGCCGATCTTTCCAACGCCTATGTGGTGGCCACGCTGCTGGTGACGCTCGGCTTCGGCGCGATCGGCTTTTATGACGACTATCTCAAGGTCACCAAACAGTCCGACAAGGGGTTTTCCGGCCGCCGCCGCCTGTTCTTCGAATTCGTGATCGCCGGCGTCGCGGTTGCCTTCATGATGTATGCCGCCAATCTCGCCAGCATTGACGGCGCGACGCTCGGCTCGGCGCTCACCTTCCCCTTCTTCAAGGATTTCGTGATCGATCTCGGCTGGTTCTTCATCCCGTTCGGCGCTTTCGTGATCGTTGCCGCCGGCAATTCCGTCAACCTGACGGACGGGCTCGATGGCCTCGCCACGGTTCCGGTGATGATCGCCGCCGGCTCCTTCGCGCTGATCGCCTATGTCGTCGGCAACACCGTGTTCGCGACCTATCTCCAGATCAACTACGTGCCGGGCACCGGCGAACTCGTGGTGCTGCTCTCTGCAGTGATCGGGGCCTGTATGGGGTTCCTGTGGTTCAATGCGCCGCCGGCAGCGATCTTCATGGGCGACACCGGCTCGCTGGCGCTTGGCGGCCTGATCGGCTCGGTGGCGGTCGCCACCAAGCACGAGATCGTGATGGCGATCATCTGCGGCCTGTTCGTGCTGGAGGCGCTCTCCGTGATCATCCAGGTCGCCGTCTTCCGGCGCACCAAGCGGCGCGTGTTCCTGATGGCGCCGATCCATCACCATTTCGAAAAGCTCGGCTGGACCGAAAGCCAGGTGGTGATCCGCTTCTGGATCATCTCCTTCGGCCTCGCGCTGATCGGGCTTTCAACGCTGAAGCTCAGGTAGGTCGATGATCGCGGTCTCGCAATTCTCCGGCAAGAAGGTCGCGCTGTTCGGGCTTGGCGGTTCGGGCATGGCGACCGCGCTGGCGCTGATTGCCGGCGGCGCTCAGGTGACCGCCTTCGACGACAACGCCGAGAGCTGCCGCCTTGCCGCGGAAAAAGGCATTCCGATCGCCGATCTGCGGCATATGGACTGGAGCGGATTTGCCGCGCTCGTCCTTGCCCCGGGCGTGCCGCTGACGCATCCGAAACCGCATTGGGTGGTGGAGCTGGCAAGGACTGCTGACACCGAGATCATTGGCGATGTCGAGCTTCTGGCGCGCGAACGCCGCGCAACCTGCCCCGAGGCAAAGCTGATCGCGATCACCGGCACCAATGGCAAATCAACCACCACGGCACTGATCGGCCATATCCTGAAGGCGGCGGGGCGCGATGTCGAGGTCGGCGGCAATATCGGCCGCGCCGTCCTCGATCTCGCGCCACTCGCGCCAGGCCGCATCTATGTCGTCGAATGCTCGTCCTACCAGATCGACCTTGCGCCCACGCTCGACGCCGATGTCGGTCTGCTCCTGAACCTCACGCCGGACCATCTCGACCGCCATGGCGACATGACGCGCTATGCCGCGATCAAGGAGCGGCTGGTCGCCGGCGCGAAGCTTGCCGTGGTGGGCGCGGACGATGACTATTGCAGGGCGATAGCGGAGCTGCTTGAGAAGGCCGGACACGATGTCGTTTCGATTTCCTGCGATCGCGCCCATATCAGCCGGGGTCTCGCCTTCGATGGCGGGGCGATTGTCTCTTTAGAGAACGGGGCAGTGGTCGCGGACCTTTCCAATCACCCCGTTCTGCGCGGCGCGCATAACGGTCAGAACGCGGCTGCTGCTATTGCCGCCTGCCGGGCCGTCGGGCTGACCGACGCCGAAATCCGCGATGGACTTTCCAGCTTTCCGGGCCTTGCCCACCGCATGCAGCCGGTGGCGCGATTGGGCTCTGTGATTTTCGTCAACGATTCCAAGGCCACCAATGCCGAGGCATCGGCCCCGGCGCTGAAGACCTTCAGCGATATCCACTGGATCGCGGGCGGACGCCCCAAGGAAGGCGGCATCGCGTCGCTCGCGCCTTTCTTCCCGAAGATCGCCCGCGCCTATCTCATCGGCGAGGCGGCGGAGGCCTTTTCGGCCACGCTTGCGGGTGCTGCCGACACCGTGATTTGCGGCACGCTGGAAAACGCCGTCAAACAAGCGGCGGACGATGCGGCGAAAAGCAAGGCGGAGACGCCGGTGGTGCTGCTGTCGCCGGCCTGCGCCAGTTTCGACCAGTACCGGAATTTCGAAAAGCGCGGCGATGCCTTCGTCAGCGCCGTGATGGCGCTTGACGGCATCGAGCCGTTTACAGCAACCGGCAAGGAGGCCTGATCCATGGTCAGTCGCGTTCAGCGAGGCCCAATCGCAGACTGGTTCTGGACCATCGACCGATGGTTGCTGGCGGCCTTCATCGTGCTGATGGGCATCGGCTTCATGCTCTCCTTCGCCGCTTCGCCCGCCGTTGCCGAACGCCTCGGCTATGACAGCTTCCACTTCGTCACCCGCCACGCGATCTTTCTGGTGCCGTCGCTCGCGGTGATGATTTCGTTGTCCTTCTGTTCGCCGCGCATGATCCGCCGGCTTGCGGTGATCATCCTTATCGGCTCGCTGCTGGCGATGGTCGCGGCGCTGTTCATCGGCACCTCCAACAATGGCTCGCGCCGGTGGATCGTGCTGGCCGGCTTTTCGGTACAGCCCTCGGAGTTCCTGAAACCGGCCTTCGCGGTGGTCTGCGCATGGCTCTTCGCCGAGCATCAGCGCTATCCGGAAATACCGGGCAATCTGTTCGCCGGCATGCTGTTCATCGTTTCCGCGGTGCTGCTGATTGCCCAGCCCGACTTCGGCCAGACCGTGCTTCTCGGCATCGTCTGGGGCGGCATCTTCTTCATGGCCGGCATGTCCTGGATCTGGATCGCGGGCCTCGGCGGGGCCGGCGTCGCGGGCATTCTGGCGGCCTATACCTGGCTGCCGCACGTGACCTCGCGTATCGACCGGTTCCTGACCGGGGAGGGCGACAATCTTCAGGTGGAGCTTGCCGCCAAGGCGATCCAGAATGGCGGCCTCTTCGGCCTCGGGCCGGGCGAGGGGATCGTCAAGCGGCGGCTGCCGGACAGCCATACCGACTTCGTGTTCTCGGTCGCAGCCGAAGAATTCGGCATTCTGTTCTGCATGTTCATCGTCGCGATCTTCGCCTTCATCGTTCTGCGCGGCCTCAGCCACGCCTATCGCGAACGCGACGATTTCGCCCGCTTCGCGGTTGCCGGCCTCGTGCTGCAGATCGGCATGCAGTCGGTGATCAATATCGGCGTGGCGCTGCAGCTGATGCCGGCCAAGGGCATGACGCTGCCGCTGATTTCGGCCGGCGGCTCGTCCATGATCGCAACCTGCATCGGTGCGGGCTTCGTGCTGGCGCTGACCCGCCACCGCCCCGACAAGCGCGCGCGCCAGGACCATTTCTTCGAGCCGGGTCGACCGCGCGGCGTACCGGCGGAGTAGATGATGGACAATTATTGCTTCTTCCTGTCGGCCGGCGGAACCGGTGGACATCTGTTCCCGGCGGAATCGCTGGCGCATGAGTTGATCGCGCGCGGTCATACGGTGCATCTGATCACCGATCACCGCGCCGAGCGTTTTGCCGGCAGTTTTCCCGCCGACATCCATGTGGTGCCGTCCGCCACCATCGGCTCGAAAAACCCGGTCGCCATCATCAGGGCGGGCTGGAAACTCTTTTCCGGAACCCGCAAGGCGCGCGCGCTGTTTGCGCGCTACAAGCCGGCCGCCGTCATCGGCTTTGGCGGCTACCCCACGGTTCCGCCGCTGATGGCGGCAACCAGCGCTGGCATTCCGTCCATGGTGCACGAGGCCAATGCCGTGATGGGCCGCGCCAACCGCATGCTGGCGTCGCGGGTCAAGGCGATTGCCGGCGGCTTTCTGTCTAGCGACGACGCGACCTATGGCTCGAGAATTTTGGTGACCGGAAACCCGGTGCGCCAGAGCGTGATCGAAGCATCGCAGACGCCCTATCGCAAGCGCGGCGCTGCGGACCCGTTTCATCTCCTGGTTTTCGGCGGCTCGCAGGGCGCGCATTTCTTTGCGGACGCCGTGCCCGATGCGGTGGCAGCCCTTGACGATGAACTCCGCAAACGTCTTGTCATCACCCAGCAGGCACGGCCGGAGGATCTGGACGCGGTGCGCGAGCGTTTCGCCACGCTCGGCATCGACGCCAAGGTCGCGCCCTTCTTCGACAATATGCCGGAACTGATCGCCGATGCCGATCTGGTTGTGGCGCGCTCGGGCGCTTCGACGGTGACCGAACTGTCGGTTATTGGCAGACCCGGTGTTTTCGTGCCGCTGCCGCATGCGCTCGATCAGGATCAGGCGGCCAATGCCGCCCTCGTCGAGGCCAATGGCGGCGCTGAAGTCGTGCGCCAGTCGGAGCTGACGACCGAGCGCTTTGCGGAAATTCTGAAGGATGCGATCGCGCATCCCGAAAAACTTGAAACCGCCGCCGCCGCCGCGCGTGCGGCCGGCCGCCCGGATGCCACCCAAAGACTCGCCGATATGGCCGAGGCGCTGGCGCGCGGACAGAAAATTGAAGGAATTGACTGATGAGAATGCCTGAAGCGATCGGCGTGGTCCATTTTGTCGGGATCGGCGGCATCGGCATGAGCGGCATTGCCGAGGTGCTGAACAATCTCGGCTACAAGGTGCAGGGCTCGGATCAGGCCGAAAGCGCCAATGTTGCGCGCCTGCGCGAGAAGGGCATTTCCGTGTTCATCGGCCACAAGGCCGAAAACCTGGGCGACGCGGAGGTCGTGGTCGTCTCCTCCGCGATCAAACGCGCCAATCCCGAACTCACCGCCGCGCGCGAAAAACACCTGCCGGTGGTGCGCCGCGCCGAGATGCTGGCCGAGCTGATGCGCTTCCGCGACGCGATCGCGATCGGCGGCACCCATGGCAAGACCACGACCACCTCGATGGTGGCAACGCTGCTGGAGGCAGGCGGGCTCGATCCGACCGTCATCAATGGCGGCATCATCAACGCTTATGGCACCAATGCGCGCATGGGCGAGGGCGAGTGGATGGTGGTGGAAGCCGACGAATCCGACGGCACATTCCTGAAGCTTCCGGCCGAGATTGCGGTCGTCACCAATATCGATCCCGAACATCTCGATCATTACGGCACGTTTGACGGCGTGCGCGCGGCCTTCCGGCAGTTCGTCGAGAGCGTGCCGTTCTACGGCTGCGGCGTGATGTGCCTCGATCATCCCGAAGTGCAGACGCTGGTCGGCCAGATCGAGGATCGCCGGATCGTGACCTATGGCGAGAACCGTCAGGCCGATGTGCGCTTTTCCAATATCCGCAATGAGGGCACGCGCACGATCTTCGACGTTGATATCCGCCGCCGTCGTCGTCCCTCGGTGAAGCTTGAAAATCTCTCCCTGCCGATGCCGGGCCGCCACAATGTCTCGAACGCCACGGCGGCGATCGCGGTTGCCGACCGGCTGCATATTTCCGAGGCGGATATCCGCAAGGGGCTGGCCGCATTCGGCGGCGTCAAGCGCCGGTTCACGCTGGTGGGCGAGTGGAACGGCGCGCAGATTTTTGACGACTATGGCCATCACCCGGTCGAAATCCGCTCGGTGTTGAGAGCGGCGCGCGAGGCCTGTCAGGGCCGGATCATCGCCGTCCACCAGCCGCACCGCTATTCCCGCCTCGAAAGCCTGTTCGAGGACTTCACCAATTGCTTCAATGATGCCGATACCGTGTTCATCGCCCCGGTCTACGCC
Source organism: Martelella mediterranea DSM 17316 (assembly GCF_002043005.1). Lineage (NCBI taxonomy): Bacteria > Pseudomonadati > Pseudomonadota > Alphaproteobacteria > Hyphomicrobiales > Aurantimonadaceae > Martelella > Martelella mediterranea. The sequence goes on from NZ_CP020330.1 coordinate 2,671,870, forward strand.
GCCGGCGAGGACCCGCGCCCGGGCTTCGATGCCGAAACGCTGGTCTCCGGCATGAAGTCCGCCGGCCATCGTGACGCGCATTACCTTGCCGACGAATCGGCGCTTGCGGGTGTCGTGGCGAAGATCGCCCGGCCCGGCGACTTCGTCGTCCTGCTCGGCGCCGGCAGCATCACCAACTGGGCGGCAAAGCTGCCGGGAGAGCTGGCGGCGGAGGCGTGATTCGGGGCGATTGCGGCTCACAATCTCCCCCCTTGAGGCAGGGCTATCGCATATGAGCGATCATTGAGATTAGGAAGGTATCGTCCCATCCGGCTTTTTTCATTTTGCGCCGGATGGACGCCTTGTCCGGGTGGTGTCGGATGATGTTGAGAGCGAGCTTGCGAAGGATCGAGAGGTTCCGGGGCCCGTGATCCTTTCGGTTTCTGGCGGCGTCTTCGCAGAAGGCGACGTCGAGCACCCAGTGCAGTTGGTTCTCGATCGTCCAGTGCGCTCTGGCGATGTCCAGAAAGGCGGTAGCGCTGACTGACCTGGACAGCAGGAAATGTCGGATGTGACGCGTTTGCCGGCCATCGGGCTCCACCCGGATGCTTTCAAGCCGTGCGATCGCCTTGACGCCGGGAAAATCCATTCCTTCCGCCTTGACGATGACGGCGCGTCGGGTTTCGGTTCTGTCATGGGCCTTGCCATCGGCCTTTTCGGCTCTGTCGGGGTTGCTTTCCTTTTCAAGCAGGGCGATCGCCCGGTTGAGAAGGCCCGGTTGGTTGCCCTTGAGTGCAAGCGCATAGTCGGCGCCGGTCTTGAGAATGGCAGAGGCCGTGTCTGCCCTGCAATGCAGCGCGTCAGCCGTCACGATGCAGCCATCCAGCGACAAGCATGAAAGAGCTTGCAGAACGCCTTTGACTTCACTGCGGCCCGGCGCGAGCTGCTGGCCGATGACCATGCGCTGGTCGGCGGCCCAGATGTTGACCAGATGCAGGGGCGAGGCCTTGTCGCCGCGTTTGTAGGCCCCGCGCACGGCCTTGCCGTCGATGGCGATGACGCCGCTGATGGATTTTGCGAAAGCCTGCGCGAAGCGTGCAAAGACCGTTTCGAAAGCCTCAGGGTCGATATGTCTGAAAACATTCGAGAAAACGTCGTGACTGGGAGTGCCGTAAGGCAGAGGCACGATCTCCTTCAAAAGCTTGTGCTTGGAGACGCCAAAGTCGGCCATGTCCTGACAGGTTTCGGCCCCGCACAGCACCGCGGCCAAGGCAATGAACAAAACGCTGTTCAGCGAATAGCGGACATTGGCCGCCCGAGGGTCCGGAACCGACCCGAAAAGAGACGCAAATCCGTCCATCCAACCCTCCACAACAGAAAGGCTGAAGATGAATCGATTTGCGTCAAATATTCAATAGCTTAAAAGCCATACGCGATTCCCCTGCCCTTGAGGGGGAGATGCCCCGACAGGGGCAGAGAGGGGTGAACCCTCTCGATAGGGTCGGAGCTTGCGGTTTTTAGGGCTTACGCCCTTTACCCCTCTCTGTCGCTTTCGCGACATCTCCCCCTCAAGGGGGGAGATTGGTGCTGAGAAATTTGAACGAGCCCGAAGGTCAGCAAAGCGGTTTTCGGCCGGTGATGCGCGATGGCTTTGCCGTCGAGTTGGGCTTGTGGGAGATTTGTGATCCGCTTGGTTGTTCTTTCTCCATCACACTGATGAATGGTATACCGCCCCCTTTTGCCGCGAAAAGCCAGGGCAAATGGTATATTGTCGACCAATTGACCAGCGCTGTCATCGCCCCTTAACCCGTTTCACCGCATCGATTTTTTTGCCCTGGTTAACCAAAGTAAACGGTTCATTAACCATCCTCGGTCACTAATGGCTTCATCACGCTTTCCTTAAAAAAAGCGGCATTGTGAGTGTGCTTTCCGGCTTTGGTCGGAAAAGATGGGGATGGGCATGACTGCCTTGCATGTAGCGGTATTGATGGGCGGGTTTTCCTCCGAGCGGCCGGTGAGCCTTGCCTCGGGAAATCCCTGCGCCGATGCGCTCGAGGCGGAAGGCTTCAGGGTCACCCGCATCGATGTCACCCGCAATGTGGCAAGCGTGCTTGCCGAGCTGAAGCCGGACGTGGCCTTCAACGCGCTGCATGGGCCGTTCGGCGAGGACGGCACCATTCAGGGCATCCTCGAATATCTGCAGATCCCCTACACCCATTCCGGCGTGCTGGCCTCGGCGCTTGCCATGAACAAGGTGCAGGCCAAGCGCGTGGCGGGCGCCTGCGGCATTCCGATCGCCGAGGACCGGCTGATGCAGCGCGCCGAAATCGGCCAGACTCATCCGATGGCGCCACCCTATGTGGTCAAGCCCGTCAATGAAGGATCGTCCTTCGGCGTGGTCATCGTCGATGAAGGCCAGAGCGCGCCGCCGCAGTCGATCACATCATCCGAATGGCCCTATGGCGAGACGGTTATGGTCGAGCGCTTCGTGCGCGGACGCGAATTCACCTGCGGCGTGGTCGACGGCAAGCCGCTTTGCGTGACCGAAATCGTCCCTGTCGGCCAGAAATTCTACGATTTTGACGCAAAATACAAACCTGGCGGCTCAAAACACATTCTGCCGGCAGAAGTTAAACCGAATATTTACCAAAAGATTCAATCATTGGCCGTTCAGGCGCATCAGATCATGGGATGCCGCGGCGTCAGCCGTTCGGATTTCCGGTTCGATGAGGAGAGGGGCGAGGAAGGGTTGATCTGGCTGGAAATCAATACCCAGCCCGGCATGACCCCCACCTCCCTGGTTCCTGAAATGGCGGCTGAAGCCGGTATGAGTTTTGGTGCTTTTCTCCGTTGGATGGTGGAGGACGCTTCGTGTTTGCGTTGAAGACTGGAAGGGATGATGTCGACAGGGGCGACCGCATGGCTCAGGGCAGCCGCGCGGGCGTATTGCCGCGCCCTTTCCGGCGTCTGGTGCGCGCCACGACCGGCATCTTTACCGGCCGCACCGGGGCGCCCAAACATATCGGCAGCGCCGCCGCGCTTGTGTTTTTCGCAGCCGTCGGCGCCAACGCCGTCGTCGTGGCCGGCAAGGGCGATCTCGTGCGCCGCGCCGCCTTCCAGCTTTCCGGCTTCGCCGTCGAGGATATCGAGATTTCCGGCAACAGCGAGACCTCGGAAATCGTGGTCCTGCAAAGCCTCGGCCTCGAGGGCGCCTATTCGCTGCAGGGCGTCGATATCCAGATGGCGCGCGGCCAGCTTTTGAACCTTCCCTGGGTCGCCGACGCCGATATCCGCAAGGTCTATCCCTCGACCCTGAAAATCTCGCTGAAGGAGCGCGTTCCCTATGCGCTGTGGCAGCAGGAAGACGGCCGTCTTCTGATGGTCGAGCGTGACGGCAATATCATCGGTCCGCTGAGCGCGCCGAAATTCCGCCGCCTGCCGCTGGTGCTGGGTCAGGGCGGCAATGTCGCGGCGAAGGATGTCGAGGAACTGATGCAGGAATGGCCGGAGCTTTCCGAACGCGTCCGCGCCTTCAAGCGCGTCGACGAGCGCCGCTGGGACCTCTATCTCGATAACGGCATGATCGTGAAACTGCCGGAAAAGGACAGCGATGCGGCGCTTGTGCGCCTGCGCAAGCTGGAAGATGAACGTTCCATCCTCGAGCGCGAAATCGCCGCCGTCGACCTTCGTCTCGACGACCGGGTCGCGATCCAGCTTACGCCCGCCGCCATGGAGCGCCGCGCGGAAGCCACGGAAGCGCTGCACAAGACATTCAAGAACAAGGGGAGGCGTCTTTGACCCTGTTCCGCACGTCCGGCTTCAGTCGCGCCAAGCCTCTTTCGGCCAAGAAGACGCATATCGTCAGCGTGCTCGACGTCGGCTCGTCGAAGGTCGTGTGCATGATCGCGCGCCTCACCCCGCGTGAGGAAAGCCAGATCCTGCCGGGCCGCACCCACAATATCGAGATCATCGGCATCGGCCATCAGCGTTCGCAGGGCATCAAGAGCGGCGTGATCGTCAATCTGGATGCGGCGGAACATGTGGTCCGGCTGGCGGTGGACGCGGCCGAAAGCATGGCCGGCATCACCATCGACAGCCTGATTGTCAATGTTTCGGCCGGTCGCCTGAAGAGCGATACCTATACGGCGGCGATCGACCTTGGCGGGCAGGACGTGGACTCCTCCGATCTCCGACGCGTCCTGTCCGCCGTCTCCCGCCGCTCGATCAACGAGGAACGGCAGGTGCTGCATTCGCTGCCCGCCGGCTTCACGCTCGACGGCGAGCGCGGCATTCGCGATCCGCTCGGCATGTATGGCGAGACGCTCGGCGTCGACCTGCATGTGGTGACGGCGGAAAGGCTGGCGCTGCGCAATCTCGAACTCTGCGTCAACCGCGCCCACCTTTCGGTCGAGCGCATGGTCGCGACGCCTTATGCCAGCGGGCTTGCCGCACTTGTCGATGATGAAGTCGAGCTTGGCTGCGCGGCGATCGACATGGGCGCCGGCACCACCACGATCTCGGTCTTTTCCGAGGGCCGGCTTGTTCATACCGATGCGATCAGCCTCGGCGGCCATCACGTGACGACCGATCTCGCCCGCGGTCTTTCGACCCGGATGGAAGACGCCGAGCGGCTGAAATGCGTGCACGGCTCGACCATTGCCTCGACTGCCGACGAGCGCGAGATGATCGCGGTCCCCTCCATCAGCGAGGACGATCACGATCAGCCCCGCCAGGTCTCCAAGGCGCTGCTTTCGAAGATCGTCAGGGCGCGAATCGAGGAAACGCTGGAGCTGATCCGCGACCGGATCCAGCTTTCGGGCTTTTCGGCGGTTGTCGGAAAGCGGGTGGTGCTGACCGGCGGCGCAAGCCAGCTGATCGGACTTAGCGAATTGTCGCGGCGGATCCTGAGCAGGAATGTCCGCATCGGTCGTCCGATGGGCGTTTCCGGTCTGCCGCTTCCGGCCAAGGGGCCGTCGTTTTCGACGGCCGCCGGCCTTCTGATCTATCCGCAGCTTGCGGAAAGCGAAACCTATGGCAGCGAGCAGCGGGGCTTTCTGTCGTCGGGCGGCGGACGCCTAGCGCGCGTCGGCCAGTGGTTCAGGGAAAGTTTTTAACGAACACCAGAGATTGGCCGGCTAGGCGGTACGGCCATAGCGAGAAGGAACGAAACTCATGACTATCACGCTGCAGAAGCCAGATATTACTGAACTGAAGCCGCGCATCACCGTTTTCGGTGTCGGCGGCGGCGGCGGCAACGCCGTCAACAACATGATCACCGCGGGCCTCCAGGGCGTCGACTTCGTCGTCGCCAACACCGATGCCCAGGCGCTGACCATGACCAAGGCCGAACGGGTCATCCAGCTCGGCGTCGGCGTTACCGAAGGTCTCGGTGCCGGCTCCCAGCCGGAAGTCGGCCGCGCGGCCGCCGAGGAGTGCATCGATGAGATCATCGATCACCTCAACAACACCCATATGTGCTTCGTCACCGCCGGCATGGGCGGCGGAACCGGCACGGGCGCTGCTCCGATCGTGGCCCAGGCCGCCCGCAACAAGGGCATCCTGACCGTCGGCGTCGTCACCAAGCCGTTCCAGTTCGAAGGCCAGCGCCGCATGCGTCTTGCCGATGCGGGCATCGAGGAACTGCAGAAGTCGGTCGACACGCTGATCGTCATTCCGAACCAGAACCTGTTCCGGATCGCCAATGACAAGACCACCTTCGCCGATGCCTTCGCGATGGCCGACCAGGTGCTCTATTCGGGCGTTGCCTGCATCACCGACCTGATGGTCAAGGAAGGCCTGATCAACCTCGACTTCGCCGACGTTCGCTCGGTGATGCGCGAGATGGGCCGCGCCATGATGGGCACGGGCGAGGCATCCGGCGAAGGCCGCGCGATGCAGGCCGCCGAAGCTGCGATCGCCAACCCGCTGCTCGACGAAACCTCGATGCGCGGCGCACAGGGCTTACTCATCTCGATCACCGGTGGTCGCGACCTGACGCTGTTCGAAGTTGACGAAGCCGCAACGCGTATTCGTGAAGAAGTCGATCCGGACGCCAACATCATCCTCGGCGCCACCTTCGACGAGGAACTGGAAGGCATCATCCGCGTCTCCGTCGTCGCCACCGGCATCGACCGTTCGGTCAATCATGCCGATGACGACATGCCGGAACCGCGCCGCGAAACCCGCGCGCCGGAAATCCGCTCCAGCAACGCGCAGCCGAGCCAGCCGGCCCAGCCCGCGGCCCCCCAGCCGCGCCAGGACCCAATCGCCGAAACGATCCGTTCCGCCGAAGCTGAAATGGAACGCGAGCTGCAGATGGCGATGAGCCATCAGCCGCAGCAGGCAAAGCCGCAGCCGCGCGCCGAAGCCCCGCAGATGCAGCCGAAGAGCCAGATCTTCTCCGCTCAGGCTCCGCGTCAGCCCGCGCCGCAGGCAGCCCCCCAGCAGCCGCGCCCGCAGATGGCCGAGCCGCGCCGCATGCCGGAAGTCTCCGACTTTCCGCCGGTGGTTCAGGGCGAGATGAGCGCAAGCCGCCGCCAGGAGCATGAAGAGCGCGGACCGAAGGGCCTGTTCAAGCGTCTTTCCAACACGCTTGGCCGCGGCGACGAAAGCTTCGAGGGCCATCACGAGGAGCCGGTGGCTCGCCGCGAACCCACGCAGCAGCCGCAGCAGAACCCCTACGCGCCGCGCCGTGCCGAAGCACAGCCGGCCCGCCAGGATGACGATCAGTTCGATATCCCCGCCTTCCTGCGTCGTCAGGCGAACTGAAACTCCATCGGTCCCCATTCGTTAGGGGACCGGTAACCGTCTTTTTGAAAACCTTCTCGCACAACGAACCCGGTCGCCCGCGCGGCCGGGTTTTTACGTGTTTCGTAACATTACGAAAGAAACAGTGATTTGGAATTATGCGGACGTATGCGTAACTACATGCAAAGGCATCGACTCGCCAGACGCCCCGCGCGTGCCGTTCTTTCCAGACTGCAACGCAATCCTGAACGGACTATCGGGCATTGATGAGGCAGGGTCGGAATTAGTTGAGTAGGGACATGATCATGTCGACAGGTATTTTCGGATTGCAGACGACCATCTCGAACTCCGTCAGGATTTCGGGGATTGGCGTGCATTCGGGCAAGCCGGCGACCATCGTCCTGCAGCCGGGCGAGGCCGATCAGGGCATCCTGTTCGAACGCTACGAAAACGGCAAGCGCATCAGCAGCTTCAAGGCCGTGGCGGACAATGTCGGCCCGACCGCGCTCTGCACCGTGCTCGGCACGCATCCGGGCGAGTGGATCGCCACGATCGAGCACCTGATGGCCGCGATCTACGCGCTTGGCATCGACAATCTCGTCATCTCGGTGGACGGCGCCGAAATGCCGATCATGGACGGCAGTTCCCGGGTTTTCGTCGATGCGCTGGATGAGGTAGGCATCGTCAAGCTGTCCAAGCAGCGCAGCTATATCAAGGTCGCCAAGACGGTGCGCGTTGAAAGCGGCGCCGGCTGGGCCGAGTTCTCGCCCTATGACGGCACCCGTTTCGACGTCGAGATCGACTTCGAGACGCCGGTCATCGGCCGCCAGAAATGGGCGGGCGACATGAACGCCGATACTTTCCGCAAGGAGCTTTCCGGCGCGCGAACTTTCGGCTTCATGCGTGACGTCGAGCCGATGTGGGCGCGTGGTTTCGCGCTCGGCTCGTCGCTCGAAAACTCGGTGGTGATCGCCGATGACGACCGGGTGATCAATGCCGAGGGCCTACGCTACGAAAACGAATTCGTCCGTCACAAGACGCTCGACGCCGTCGGCGATCTGGCGATGATGGGCATGCGTTTCGCCGGTGCATTCCGCTCCTATCGCGGCGGGCATGCGTTGAATGCGGCCGCCGTGCGCAAGCTGTTCGAAACGCCCGGTGCCGCCGTTATCGTTTCGCCGCGGGGCGCGCTGCCCTTCCGGCTGCGTCAGGAAGGCGTGGTTGCCGCGGGGCCTGCATCCTGAGTTCTATCGGATAAAGCTAAAATATTCAGGCGGATCGCGCGCATTTGCGGCGGTCCGCCTTTTCATTTGCTGGCTCTGTCGGCTCGGGTCGCTTCCAGCCTTTCGGAGTGCTTAAGGATGCGTTATTGAAGCGCCATTAATTTGTGCGTTTTTCGCGCGCCTGCGATTGCTCTTGGCAGCGGGATATGCGTAAAACGTCGGTTGAAACAGAAATGCGTCCGCATGACGCGCAACTGGGGCACAAGCAATGTCTGATACTTTGAGCCGGAAAAGACTGGGAGCGTTTCGCGCAGCGGCGCTGCCGGCGGTCATAATTGTCGGAGCAGGTATCGTTCTTGGCGGCTGCTCCCGGGACAAGGACGTCGACATCACGACGCTGCAGTACGAGGCTGATCCGCCCCAGCAGGTTTACGATGAGGCGCTTGCCAACATCAACGCCGGCAAGGTGAGCGAGGCGCTGCGCAAGTTCAAGGCTGTGCAGGACCAGAACCCGCTTTCCGATTACGCCCGCCAGGCGCTGCTGATGCAGACCTATCTGGAGTATCGCTCGCGCAAATATGAGGCGGCGGTCAAATCCGGCACCCGCTATGTCCAGCTTTATCCGAACTCGCAGGATGCCGCCTACGCGCAATATCTGATCGGCCTTGCCTATTCGAAGGAAATCGTCGACGTCACCCAGGACCAGACGGCGGCCGAGCAGACGATCGTCGCGATGCAGAAGGTGATCGACAACTATCCCGACTCCGATTACGCTGGCGACGCGCGCGCCAAGATCCGCTATGCCCGCGACCAGCTCGCCGGCAAGGACATGCAGGTCGGTCGTTACTATCTCGAGCGCAAGGACTATGTCGCCGCGATCTCCCGCTTCAACCAGGTGGTTGACGAGTATTCGGACACCAACCAGATCGAGGAAGCGCTGGAACGCCTTGTCGAGGCCTATTACGCCATGGGCGTGGTTTCCGAGGCGCAGAACGCGGCCTGGGTGCTGGGTCATAACTATCCCGACAGCCCGTGGTATGCGCGCGCCTACAAGCTCCTGAGTTCCAAGGGGCTCGAACCGAAATCGGCCGGCCGGGGCTCCGCTGTTTCGGACGCCACGCCGAGCTAAAACGGCGCATCCGCCAGGTCGCGAAAAACATGCTTGTCCAGCTTTCCATTCGGGACATCGTTTTGATCGAGCGGCTGGAGCTTGACCTCGGCGCGGGTCTTTCGGTGTTGACCGGTGAGACCGGCGCGGGAAAATCCATTCTGCTCGACAGTCTTTCGCTCGCGCTCGGCGCGCGCGGCGATGGCGCCTTGGTGCGTCACGGGCAGGATTCGGGACAGGTAATCGCCGTTTTCGACGTGCCGATGGATCATCCGGCGCGGCTTCATCTGCGCGAAAACGATCTCGATGACGATGGCGACCTGATCTTTCGGCGGATGCAATCCGCCGATGGCCGGACCCGCGCCTTCATCAACGACCAGTCGGTGAGCGTGCAGATGATGCGCCAGGCCGGGCGGTTGCTCGTCGAAATCCACGGACAGCATGACGAGCGCGCGCTGATCGACACCGATGGCCATCGCCTTCTGCTCGATGCCTTCGGCGGGCTGACGGCTGAAGCGGAGACCGTAGCGGGCCTTTATCGCGGCTGGCGCGATGCGGAGCGCAAGCTGAAACAGCACCGCGCCCATATCGAGGCGGCGATGCGCGAGGCGGATTACCTGCGCGCCTCCGTGGACGAGCTTCAGGAGCTTTCGCCGGTTGACGGTGAAGAGGACGAACTGGCCGAAAAGCGCGCGACCATGATGAAATCCGAGCGGATCGCGGGCGATATCGCCGAGGCGCTGGAATTCCTGAACGGCAATGCCTCGCCGGTTCCGATGATCGCCTCGCTGGTGCGCCGGCTGGAGCGCAAATCGCACGAGGCGCCGGGCCTGCTGGAAGAGACGGTCGAACTGCTGGACGCAGCGCTTGAAAAGCTCTCAAGCGCGCAGATGGAGGTTGAGACGGCCCTGAACCGCGCGGCCTTCGACCCCAAGGAACTGGAGCGCACCGAGGAGCGGCTGTTTGCGCTGCGCGGTGCAGCGCGCAAATATAATGTGCCCGTAACGGAATTGCCGGCGCTGGCCGAGCGCATGGTCGCCGCTCTCGACGAACTCGACGCCGGCGAGGCGAAGCTTGCGGCGCTGACCGAGGCCGTGACGGTCGCCGAAGCCGCCTATTTCGCGGCCGCTCGGGCGCTTTCATCGCGACGCCAGGTCGCCGGCGAACAGCTGAGCGCCGCGGTGATGGCGGAGCTGCCGGCGCTGAAGCTGGAGCGGGCGCGGTTCACCGCCGTGGTTACAGCCGATGACGACGCGGCCGGCGCGGAGGGCATCGACACCGTCTCCTTCGAGGTGCAGACCAATCCCGGCACCAGGGCAGGGCCGATCATGAAGGTCGCCTCCGGCGGCGAGCTCTCGCGTTTCCTGCTGGCGCTGAAGGTGGCGCTCGCCGACAAGGGGTCCGCTCCGACGCTGGTCTTCGACGAGATCGATACCGGGGTCGGCGGCGCGGTCGCCGACGCCATCGGCCAGCGCCTGAAGCGGCTTGCCGAGAATGTGCAGGTGCTTTCGGTCACCCACGCGCCGCAGGTGGCGGCGCGCGCCGAGGGGCATTTCCTGATCTCGAAGGGCGATCGCGGCAAGGATACCGTCAGCACCCATGTCGAGGTGATCGGTCCCGAGGCCCGCCAGGAGGAAATCGCCCGCATGCTGGCCGGTGCCAAGGTTACGGCCGAGGCGCGCGCGGCGGCGGCGAAACTGCTGGCCGGTGATGGTTGATCGGCAATTGCTGATATAAGCTGAGGACGAACCCGCAATTGCTCCCGCCGATCTCCCTTTGACAGGGCGATTGGAGGGCGGGGCGTTGACGGACAGAACAGCCGCCTCCATTTTCCGGTGGCGCAGGAATCAAGGGGACCGCCGCCGATGGAGACTTTTCTGGAACATTACTGGCCGCACATCCTGGCGGCGATTTCGTTCCTCCTCGGCGCGACGGCGGCGATCCATGCCGCGATGACCAAGGATGAGGTGCGCGCGGCGATCGGCTGGGTTGGCGTCATCATGCTGTCGCCGCTTCTGGGCGCTGCGATCTATGCGGTTGCCGGCATCAACCGGATGCGCCGGGCGTCGATCCTCGACCGGCGCGGCAGCATTCCGGATGCGGTTGCCAACGAGGAGAGGGAACATCATGTCGGACGCGAGGCGATCGTTTCCGCCTTCGGCCCGCGCATGGGGGCGATGTGGAACCTCGGCAACCGCGTCACGGGCATGCCGGCGACCGATGGCAATGTCATTCATCTGTTGGAGACCGGCGATCTGGCTTATGCCGCCATGCTGGAGGCGATCGACAAGGCCGAACGCTCGATCCTGATGGAAACCTATATCTTCGATTCCGACCAGATCGGCCGCCGCTTCGTCGACAGTCTCGATGCGGCGGTCAAGCGCGGCGTCGAGGTGCGGATCCTGGTCGATTCCATCGGCGCGCGCTATTCCCGCCCGCGGATCACATCGCTGCTGCGCGAACGCGGAATCAGGGTCGCGACCTTCAACGGCGCGGTGCTTTTGAAGATGCGGCTGCCCTATGCCAATCTGCGCACCCATCGCAAGATCATGGTGATCGACGGCGAAACCGTCTTCGCCGGCGGCATGAACATCCGCGCGGCCTTTACCGGGCCGAATGCCGCCCACGATACCCATTTCATGCTGCGGGGCGCGGCTGCGGGCGATTATTTCACCGTGGCGGCCGCCGACTGGTATTTCGAGACCCGCGAAAAGCTCGACGGGCCGGCCTGGAAGGTCTCCGCGCCTGACACCCATGAGGGCGTCATCGCCCGCGTCGTGCCGTCGGGTCCGGATCGCAATCTCGGCAACAATAACAGCATGATCATCGGCGCGCTTTCGGTGGCGGAAGAGAGCGTGATGATCATGTCGCCCTATTTCCTGCCCGACCGCGATCTCCTGTCCGCGCTCTCCACCGCTGCCAAGCGCGGCGTCGCCGTCGATATCATCGTGCCGGGCCAGAACAATCTCGGCCTTGTCGACAAGGCCATGACGGCGCAGTTCGAGGAGATACTGGAAGGCGGCTGCCGGATCTGGCGCGACAACGGGCCGTTCAACCATTCCAAGCTGATGACGATCGACGGTCGCTGGTCCTATCTCGGCTCGTCCAATCTCGATTCGCGCTCGCTGCGGCTGAACTTCGAAACCGATCTCGAAGTCTTCGATACGGGGTTTGCAACGGAGCTTCACGCGCGCATCAGCGCCGCGCGCGCCAATTCCACCGAGGTGACGATCGCCAAGCTGAAGGAGAGGCCATTCCCCTACCGGCTCCGCGACCGGATTTTGTGGCTGGGATTGCCGTATCTCTGAAAACACCCCATATTCATGTTTATTGAATTGCGTGTGAAACATGATCCCGATCAAATCTCCACTCGCCAATGCCGTGTTGCGCTCCTTCCGTGAGAACGGAAAGCGTCCGGATTCGGTCGTGCCGATGGCAGGCGAGGGGCTCAGGGTCGCGACCTATAACGTGCATAAATGTGTCGGCACCGACGGCCGTTTCGATCCCGACCGCACCTTTGAGGTGATCCGCGAGATCGGCGCCGACCTGATTGCACTTCAGGAGGCCGACACCCGTTTCGGCGAGCGCACCGGGCTTTTGGATCTCAAGCGCATCGAGGATGAAACCGGCCTGGTCGCCGTGCCGGCGGAGGCAAGCGTTCGCGCCCATGGCTGGCACGGCAACGTTCTCCTGTTCCGCGACGGCGCGGTGCGCGATATCCACCGCGAGAAACTGCCGGGGCTGGAACCTCGCGGCGCGTTGTTAACCGATATCGAACTCAGGAGCGGCATACACTTGCGTGTTGTTGCCGTGCATCTCGGCCTGTTCCGCGCCTCGCGCCGCCAGCAGGCCGATCACATTATCGGCCTTCTCGGAAACCGCGAGGAGAGCCCGACGCTGATCATGGGCGACATGAACGAGTGGCGGCTGGGCAATGGCTCGGCGCTGCGGCGGTTCGAGGACAGTTTCGGCGCGCTGCCGCCGCCCAAGGCGAGCTTTCCCGCCCGCTGGCCGGTGCTGGCGCTCGACCGCATCATCGCCAATCGCGACGATCTGGTCGCCGACCTGGCGGCCCATGATTCGCTCTTGGCCCGGGTCGCCTCCGACCATCTGCCGCTGACGGCGTTGCTTGATACGGCGGCGTTGAGCGGCGAGACGACTGAGACGGCACGGGCTTCGGGGTGAATGAACGTGCAGCCTGTTTCTGGAGTCATCCTCGGGCTTGACCCGAGGATCCAGGCCACACGGCGAAAGCTGCCTTGACCCTCGGGTCAAGCCCGAGGGCGACGCGCCGAAACGCGTTATGAAACAGAATGGAACGCTGCGGCGCGCGCGGCGCTGCTCTGGCCAATGAAGTCACAACCCGCTTCCATTTCGCGCCGAACCGCTCTAATTCAGCGGGGGAGCCGCGAAGGAGTGTGACATGGCGAAGAAACCGGTCGAGGAACTGTCCCGCGATGAAGCCGAGGCGGAGCTTGCGCATCTGGCCGCGGAAATCGCCCGTCATGACGTTGCCTATCACGGCAAGGACGCGCCGGAGATCACCGACGCCGAATATGACGCGCTGAAGCAGCGCAATGATGCGCTGGAAGCGCGGTTTCCCGACCTCATTCGCGCCGACAGCCCGTCGCGCCGGGTCGGATCGACGCCGTCGGAGGCGTTTGCGCCGGTGGTGCATGCCGTGCCGATGCTCTCGCTCGGCAATGTGTTTTCCGATGAGGACGTGCAGGATTTCATCGCCTCGGTCTATCGCTTTCTGGGGCAGATGCCGGATGGCTCGATCGCCTTTACCGCCGAACCCAAGATCGACGGGCTGTCGATGTCGCTGCGCTATGAGGACGGCGTGTTGGTCTCCGGCGCCACCCGCGGCGATGGCGCGACCGGCGAAAATGTCACCGCCAATGTCCGCACCATTAGCGAGATCCCGAACCGGTTGCCGAAGGGCGCGCCGGCGGTGGTCGAGGTGCGCGGCGAGATCTACATGGCCAAGAGCGATTTTGCCGCGCTCAACGCCGCGCTCGCGGAAGAAGGCAAGCCCACCTATGTGAACCCGCGCAACACCGCCTCCGGCTCGCTGCGCCAGCTCGACCCGCAGGTGACGGCGAAGCGCAAGCTGCGATTCTTCGCCTATGCCTGGGGCGAGATGTCGGAGATGCCGGCCGATACCCAGATGGGCATGGTCGAGACCTTCGGGAAATGGGGCTTTCCGGTCAATCCGCTGATGCGGCGGTTATCCTCCGTCGATGACCTGATCGATCATTACCGAGAGATCGGCGTAGAGCGCGGCGATCTCGACTATGATATCGATGGCGTCGTCTACAAGGTCGACCGGCTCGACCTGCAGGCACGGCTCGGTTTCCGCTCGCGTTCGCCGCGCTGGGCGACGGCGCACAAGTTCCCGGCCGAACAGGCGATCACCCGGCTTCTCAACATTGATATCCAGGTCGGCCGCACCGGAGCGTTGACGCCGGTCGCGCGGCTGGAGCCGATCACGGTCGGCGGCGTGGTGGTGACCAATGCGACGCTGCACAACGAGGACTATATCGCCGGCAAGGGCTCCGGCGGCGAGCCGATCCGCGAGGGCCGCGATATCCGCATTGGCGACTATGTCATCGTCCAGCGCGCCGGCGACGTCATTCCCCAGATCGTCGACATCGTGCCGGACAAGAGGCCCGACGATGCCGAACCCTATCAGTTTCCCGATCACTGCCCGGTTTGCGGGGCGCATGCGGTGCGCGAGATCAACGAAAAGACCGGCAAGCTCGATGCGGTGCGGCGCTGCACGGCGGGGTTCTCCTGCCGGGCGCAGGCGGTGGAGCACCTGAAGCATTTCGTCTCGCGCAATGCCTTCGATATAGAAGGGCTCGGCTCCAAGCAGGTCGATTTCTTCTTCGAACATGAGGACGAGGCGCTGGCGATCCGCACCGCGCCCGACATCTTCACGCTGGAGCGGCGGCAGGGGGCGGCGCTCACCAAGCTCGAGAATTTCAACGGTTGGGGCAAGACTTCGGTCGCCAATCTCTACGAGTCGATCAACGAGCGTCGCACGATCGCCCTCAACCGCTTCATCTTCGCCCTCGGAATCCGCCATGTCGGCGAGACCACGGCAAAGCTGCTGGCGCGCTCCTACGGCTCCTATGAGGCCTTTGAGAAAGCGATGCGCGAGGCGGCCAGCGGCGAGGGCGAGGCCTGGGACGATCTCAACAATATCGACGGCATCGGCGCTGTCGTCGCCCGCGCCATCGCCGAATTCTTCGCCGAGGAGAACAATACCGATGTCATCGCCCGCCTGCTCAAGGAGGTGACCCCGGAGGACGACCAGCAGCGCATCGACACCTCAAGCCCGGTCGCCGGCAAGACGGTGGTGTTCACCGGCACGCTTGAGAAAATGACGCGCGACGAGGCGAAGGCCAAGGCCGAAAGCTTGGGCGCCAAAGTCTCCGGCTCGGTGTCGAAAAAGACCGATATCGTGATCGCTGGGCCGGGGGCAGGTTCCAAGCTGAAGAAGGCGGAGGAGCTCGGGGTTCAGACCATGGACGAGGATGAGTGGCTGGCGCTGATCGGCGGGTAACCCGGCTCAGTTTGGGAGACACGTGGTCTGCCGCTTGCTCCAAATACTCTCTCCCGCTGGCGGGAGAGATGCCCCGAAAGGGGCAGTGAGGGTGGCGCAGCGTATCCAGCTGTGAGGGCGTTCGCGGGGACACTCTCCCCCCTCACTGTCGCTTTCGCGACATCTCTCCCCTCCGGGGCGAGAAGATTGGGGGGCTATGCGTCAGAGCCATGTGCCATTCGCTCGCTTTCTCGCAGGCGGTTCGCTTGCATAGCGTCGGCGACAACCTATCTTGAGAGCATGGATTTTCAGGGAGTTTCGATATGAAGCGGTTTGGTTTTGCCCTTTGCGCGGGTCTGTTGACGGCGGGGCTTGCGCAGGCGGAGCAGGTGGGCGAGGTCGGGGTCGACTGGGTCGGCAACGATATCGTCGTGGAAGCCCTGCATGATCCTGAAGTGGACGGCGTAACCTGCCACATCGCCTATTTCGACCGCTCGATCATCGACCGGCTGTCGAAGGGGAACTGGTTCGAGGACCCGTCGAATTCCTCGATCGCCTGCCGCCAGACCGGACCCATCAGGATCGGTGACATCGACCTCGACGCAAATGGCGAGGAGGTGTTCCGCGAGGGGCGCTCGCTGATCTTCAAGCAACTCGTGATCAAGCGCATATACGACAAGGCCAATGAAACCCTGATCTATCTCGCCCACACCCGCGAGATCACCGAGGGCTCCGCCAAGATGTCGATGTCGACCGTGCCGCTTTACGGCCAGGACGTCGTGTGGGAAAACGGAGCGCCCGAGTAAAGCAGGCACGAGGAGAGCATCATGAGGCTTGAAGCGAGCTGCCAGTGCGGCAAGGTTTCCTATTCGGTCGAAAGCCGAACGCCCTATCCCTATATGCGCTGCTATTGCAGCATCTGCCGCAAGCACGCCGGCGGCGGCGGTTATGCGATCAATCTTGGCGCAGACTCGGATACTCTGGAGGTGAGGGGCGGCGAGCACAAGCGGTTCTACCACGCCCGCATGCATGACGGCGAAAGCGAGGGCGAGCGACACTTTTGCGGCAATTGCGGCAGCGCGCTCTATCTCTATGACGAGCGCTGGCCGGAACTGGTGCATCCAATTGCCGCAGCGGTGGATACGCCCTTGCCGCATCCGCCCGAGATCGTGCATATCATGCTGGACTCCAAGGCCAATTGGGTGGACGTGCCGGAAGGCCCCGGCCATGTCCATTTCGGCGGCTATCCGGAGCTTTCGATCGAGGACTGGCACCGCAAGCACGGTCTTCTGGAGGAATAGGGCGGCGCTCGGCGCGCCGAACAAGGGATAAGCATGAAAACCTTCCGTCGCGTGCTCTGGGCTTCCGTCGCTGTGATATGCGCGGTGCTGATCTGGCTGGTTTATGAAATCGGCGAGACCAATGAGGAGATGATGAATGTCCCCTTCGGTCCCTCCTTCCAGTTGACCGCCGGCGACGGCCAGCCGATCACCGAACAGGCGCTGCGCGACAAGCCGACCGCGCTGTTCTTCGGCTTTACCCATTGCCCGGAAGTCTGCCCCACAACGCTCTACGAGTTGAACGGCTGGCTCAACGAGGTTGATCCCGATGGCGACAGGATCAACGCCTACTGGATGTCCGTCGACCCAGAACGCGATAGGCCGGAAACCATGGAGCGCTACCTTTCCAATGTCTCCGATCGCATCGAGGCGATTTCGGGCGATCCCGACAAGGTGCGCGCCGCGCTCGACAAGTTCGGGATCTACTACGAGAAGGTCCCGCTCGACCCCGATCAGCCGGATGGCGATTACACGATGAACCACAATGCCTCGGTGTTTTTGCTCGATGATGGCGGGGTGCTGAAGGGCACGATCGCCTATGGCGAAAGCCCGGATGTGGCGGTGAAGAAGCTCGAAAACCTGATCAACTGACGGCTGTGGCCTTGCCATTGACGGCGGGCGGGCTTATCGCGGATGGCAGGAATTTCAGGAAAGGCCGCTCCGTGAGCCAGATCAGACTTTACGTCACCACCAATGAAGCCGGCGCGGGCCAGATGCTCGATGCGCTTTCCATGGCGCTCGGCGAGGAGCCCTATGCGCTGGCGACCATGGAGATCGACGAGAAGGCTGATCGCTGGGAGGCCTCTGTCTATCTCGACGCGGACGAGGAAGACGCGCTGCGGGCGATCTTCGCGGACGTGGTGAAATCCGTCTTTGGCGAGAGCGGTCCGGAAATCGAGAAGGAAGAGATCGAGGAAATCGACTGGATCGCGAAATCGCTGGAAGGGCTGAAGCCGGTGCGTGCGGGGCGCTTTCTGGTTCACGGTTCGCATGACCGCGATCACCGCCGCGCCGGCGATATCGCCATCGAGATCGAGGCGGGGCAGGCGTTCGGAACTGGCCATCACGGCACCACCAGCGGCTGCCTGGAAATGATCGATACCGTGCTGAAGGCCGAGCAGCCGCTGAACGCGCTCGATCTCGGCACGGGTACGGGCGTGCTGGCAATGGCGGTGCGCAAGCTCAGGCCGATCCCGGTTCTCGCCACCGACATCGACCCGGTCGCTGTCAAGGTGGCGCGCGACAATGCGCGCGCGAACGGCATCGCCTCCGGCATCGATTTCGTCACCGCGCCGGGCTTTCACCACGCGGCCTTTGCCGAATATGCGCCGTTCGACCTGATCATCGCCAATATTCTCGCCCGCCCGCTGATGAAGCTCGCGCCGGGCTTGAAGCGCAATCTGGCGCCGGGCGGCGCGGTCATCCTGTCCGGCATTCTCGCCGAGCAGCGCTGGAAGGTGCTCTCAGCTTACCGTACGCAAGGCATGCGCCACGAGCGCACCTATTGGCGCAATGGCTGGGTGACGTTGCTGCTGAGAGGGTAGGCCGTCACTTTCGGGACGGCATCAGACTGCTGACAAAGTTCTCCCCACCTTCCTTCGTCACCCTCGGGCTTGTCCCGAGGGTCTAAGCACGTATCAATGCGACAAGCGTATCGGACGAAAGGTCAATTCAAAGCAAGATGTTACGGACCGCCGACTCCGCTCGTGCGAAGCGGTGGTTAGATCCTCGGGACAAGCCCGAGGATGACGTCCGTAAAAAGGGTTGGTTTGTAAGTAACCCGAAGGCTCTACACCGCAACCCCGATCGCGCTTTCCCGCACAGACATGCGGGCCTGGCGGCGCTGGGCGCGTTCCTGCTGGGGGGAACACTGGTAGATTTCGCGGTAGCATTTTGAAAAATGCGAGGCGGAGACGAAACCGCAGGCGACCGCGACATCGACGATCGGCATGGTCGATTGTGCCAGCAGCCGGCGGGCGCGATCGAGGCGGATTTCGAGATAATAGCGCGCCGGCGAGCGGCCCATCTCCTGGCGGTACAGCCGTTCGATCTGGCGGCGCGACAGCCCGACCGCATCGGCAATCTCGATTAGCGAAAGCGGCTCGGCGAGGTTGGCCTCCATCAGCTCGATGATCTGCAGCACCTTGCCGTTCTGGACTCCGAGGCGGGCGCTGAGCGGCAGGCGCTGGCGCTCGGAGGACAGGCGCACCCGGTCGGTCAGCGCCTGTTCACAGATTGCGTTGACGAGGCCCTCGCCGAATTCCCGGCCGATCAGGTGCAGGATCATGTCGAGCGAAGCGGTGCCGCCGGCCGAGGTATAGATGTTGCGGTCGATGACGAAGAGGTCGGCATGGGCGTCGATTTCCGGCCAGGTTTCGGTGAAGCCCGGCATATTCTCCCAATGGATCGCGCAGCGGCGGCCCTTGAGCAGGCCGGCGCGCGCCAGCAGGTGCGTGCCCGTGCACATCGCGCCGATGCCGCAGCCGCGATTGTTGAGCTCGCGCAGCCAGGCCTCGAAGGATTTGTTGTAGTAGTCCTCGACGTCGATGCCGGAACAGACCAGCACCAGATCCGGACGCTTCTCGCCCATCAGCGCGCGGCGCTCGTCGGCGAGCGAGGTGTCCGGCTCGATGGCGATGCCGCTCGAGGAACAGATTTTCAGCCCGCTATCGGAGGCGATCCGCCAGCGATAGGCCTCATAGCCGAGCATCCTGTTGGCGATGCGCAACGCCTCGATCGCGCTGGTAAAGGGCAGCAGCGAGAATTGCGGAACGAGATAAAAGACAAACGATCTTACCATGATGGACACCGCCGCGCTGAGAGCCGGATTCGACACTTGAGAAAATACAATTTCCGCAAGAAACCGGGTCGCCAATAGTCTGTTTACGACATTGACACAGACAAATGCGGCGGGAAAGAGCACGACACTTAGAATGGTTCGATTTTTCCGGTCGGCCATGCCCTTTCAGGCGCAAAGGACGTGGCCGACCGGCGCTTCCGGCGCGCCTCAATCATGCCGCCAGTAGCGGTCATCGGAAAAGACATCCTGGCGCAGATGCGGCGGGACCCGCCTGATGTTTTTCTCAAGCTGCTGCTTGCGCGCAAGCTGGTCCTGCAGGTTGGCATATCCTGCGAGCGGCGCCACCAGATGGCGTAATATGATGAACAATCCCATGACTTCTCTCCTTCAAGCGGGGGTGATGAGAGAAAGGTAGGCGGATTTGACATTCAATCAAACGAAATGTAATCATAGGTTCAGTCAAAAATATTGATCCAAGAGGCAGCCATGACCCTCAGCCTGCAAACGCCGCTCCCGGTTCTCGACAACGACATTCTGCGCACCTTCGTGGCGATCGCGGAAACCGGCAGTTTTTCCGGCGCCGCCGAGCGGGTTTTCAGAACGCCCTCGGCGGTGTCGATGCAGATCAAGCGCCTGGAAGAAGTTGTCGGCGCCTCTCTGTTCGTGCGGGACTCCCGATCCGTGCGGCTCACCCGCAGCGGCGAGACGTTGTTGTCCTATGCCAGACGGATGCTGGCGCTGTCCAATGAGGCGATGTCGCGTTTCCGCCATCCCGATATGCATGGCGTGGTGCGGCTCGGTGCGACCGACGATATCGGCGAGCGCGTCCTGCCGACCGTGCTCAAGCGTTTTGCCGAGGCATTTCCGAGCGTGATGGTCGACGTCACCATCGATAATTCCAACGGCCTTGCCCAGCGGCTGCGCGAGCAGCGGCTCGACCTCACCCTTCTGAACTCCGGCGACCTGCCGGGCAGGGATGAAGACGGCGAACTGATCATGCGCGAACGGCTGGTCTGGGTCGGCGCGAAATGCGGCACGGCCTATCTCAAGGAGCCCTTGCCGGTGTCGATGTGGGAGCAGAGTTGCTGCTGGCGGCACGAGGCGGTGCGCAAGCTTGCCGAGGCCGGCCGGCCCTATCGCGTCGCCTATCTGAGCGCGACCACCATGGTTCAGCGCGCCGCGGTTCTCTCCGATCTCGCCGTCGCGCCGATGGCGGCTTATTACGTCACCGACGACATGGAAGTGCTGGGACCCGACAAGGGGCTTCCCGAACTCGGCCTTTATGACATCCGGCTGAAGTTTTCCGACCAGCGCGGCGAGCTGATCGAGGCGGTGGCCGATGCGATCCGCCATGCCCTGCAGCCGACCCAGCTTGCCAACCGGGTTGCATGAACTGCGTAAGACAAAGCCCGTAAGCCTTTAGAAAAGCAGTGCAATCAGTGCCCCTGCCGCAATCACCACGAGGCCCGCGAGCAGGATCGAAATGACGCCGGTGATGATGCCGACGATAAGGCCATAGCCGTCCCGTTCGGTGTCCGACAACCCGATCACGGCGAGCGCGAATGCCGGCAGCCAGTTGCCGAACGGGATCGGCATGAACACCACCAGCGACAGCAGAAAGGCGAAGGCGCCGAGCAGGCGCTCCGACCGACGGGTTTTCAGGAACCAGTATCGGGGCCGCACCGCGCTTTCGATCCAGCGCAACCAGGGCAGTATCCGTTCCAGCAACGCCATGAAGCGCGCGCCGTCCATCGAGAATTGTGCGATCCGCTCCGGCAACCAGACGCGCTTGCGGCGCGATGCCATCATCTGCCAGCTCACGAGGATCAGCGGTATGCCGAGCACCAGTGTCGCGCCCGGCGGCAGCGGTATCAGGTTGGGGATCGCAAACAGCACCAGAAAGGCGCCGAAGGACCGTTCGGCCAGCGCGCCATCGAGCTGATCGAGGCTGACGCGGCCATCCGGTCCAGGCTGGAGGCGGGCGAGAATGGCGGAGAGCTTGTCACTGTCTTCCGTATGTTCGTTCACGACGGTTTCCTCTGCTTGGGCACGGAAGAAAGTAGGAACGCAATGCGGCTTTTGGAAGTGCCACCGGGCGTCTTCGCGGGGCATGGTGAAGCCTGTGGAAATCTCTGCTTTTCATTGTGGATAATGGAGGGAAGATCTGGGGAGAAACTGTGAAGATCTTTTCGAGCCCGGTTCTGAGTAGGGATTAGTTTCGCTCTCGCAGGCATTGGCCCGGAACACGATGCGGTTCTGAACGTTTAAGAGACATCCGAACGAAAAATCAGGAGTTCGAAATGTTCAAAGGTAAGGTCATCCTCGCTTCCATTCTTTTCGCCATGGGCAGCCTGCTTGCCTCTTGCGGCAACACCATCGAAGGCATGGGCCAGGATACGGCGAACGCCATCGATGCGACGCAGAACGCCGGCCAGTCCGTAGACCGCGCTGCAAGCTATTAATCCAAGATTTTGATTTCATTGCAAAAGCCCGGGCCGAGCGCTCGGGCTTTTTGGTTTCCGGAAGAAGGTCAGATCGCGTTCTGCCAGCCGTGGTAAAATGCGTGATCGGCCATCACCGGCAGGGGTACGGGGCTGTAGGTCTTTGCCGACCAGTATGCCGCCGTGGCGAAATCGAGGCTGTGGCGCGCGTCGGCAAGGGTCAGCGGCAGCGGCGTCTTGGTGCAGATGGCGTTATGGAAACCCTGCATCTGGCCCGCAAAGCCGGTGGGCGGCGGGGCGAACTCGGCCAGGGCCTCGTCGATCCGGCGCGCGATTTCGTCATTCGCCGGGATAAAGCGCCACGGCGCGTCCTCGGCCGTGAAGTCGGGTCGGCTATCGGTCTCGATCACCATGTTCTCGAAGCACAGCCGCATGCGGCTCAGCGGCTCGACGGAGCCGAGCGTTGCCGATGTGGTGGCGAGCGCGCCGCAATGCAGTTCTACGGTCACGCTGGCGCAATCCTCGACCTCGATGCCGCGGTTGACGCGGGTGGCGATGCGCGCGGACAGCGAGCGCACAGGACCGAGCAAATAGAACATCAGGTCGTTGGCGTGGATCGCGTGGTTCATCAGCACCCCGCCGAGCGCATCATTCCAGTGCCGCCGCCAGTCGTGCTCGTAATAATGCGCATCGCGCAGCCAGTGAACCTCGCATGTCGCGACATAGGGCTTGCCGGCAATGCCGGTGGTGATCAGATGCTTGGCCTTCTGGGCGCCGTCATTGTAGCGATACTGCATGATCGGCATGACATGGCCGCTGGAGCGCGATTCGGCATCGAGCAGCTCGTCGATATCGGCAAGCGAGCCGACCAGCGGCTTTTCGCAGATCACGTGTTTGCCGGCTTTCAGCGCCGCAAGCATCAGGGCCTTGTGGGTGCCGGGCGGCGTGCAGACGTCGATCACGTCGATATCGTCCATGCCCAGGATTTCGAGATAGTCGGTCTCGCGCCGCTCGATGCCGAACCGGTCGCCGACCGCGTTGAGGTGGCTGGCGTCGATGTCGCAGATGGCGGCGACTTCGAAGCGCTCCGGGTTGGGAAGATAACCGCGGCTGATATGCGTTTGGCCGACGCCCAGGCCGACGACGGCGACTTTGAGTTTTCTCGTCATTCCAATGTCCTGTTATGCATATTTCGGACGTTTGCTTTCAATGCCGTTCCGTGCCTTCGGGCGCGGTCAAAGCCTGACGATCCGGCAGGGCGCGGCGCGCGGCGCTGGCAAGGGTTTCGGGGGCCAAAACAAACTCTGAGCAAGAATCATGCTTCCAGCAGGTAACCGCCAGCATTATCCGATTTCGCGCTGGCGAAGCTTTGTCACTTTATCGCCATGTTCGGGCGCTCATGGCAAGCCCCTTGCGTGATTCGATCCGATGCGAATCGATTTTAAAAGTGAGCGAAGGCGGCTAAGTTTTTGACTAAAATCAGTTTTCAATGCCCGCTCTCAGTCAGAAAACCTTCGACCATCGCCCTGTAGCCCGATCCGAAAAGCCGGAAATGCACCAGCGCCGGCCAGAGACTGTAGACAGCGCGCCGCGTCTCGAAGCCGGGATCGAGCGTGCCATAACGTTCGTAGAATCGGTCGTCGAGATGGCCGAAAAGCGCGGCCATCGCCAGATCGACCTCACGGTCGCCATAATAGCAGGCCGGATCGATCAGCGCGGTCACGCGACCGCCCGACGTCATCACATTGCCCGACCAGAGATCGCCGTGCAGCAGGGCCGCCGGCGGGGTGTCCGGAATGATATCGCCAAGCCGCGCGGCGAGGCTTTCGACCCGCCGGGCGAGCGGGGAAGGCAGGTCCGCGAGGTTGTTGAGCAGACGGTTGTCGCGCCAGAAGGCGACCCAGGACGGGGTCTCGTCATTGCGGATGGTAACCTTGCCGAAAGAAAAGTCCGCGCCGAAGCCGTAGGGTCTGTCGACCGGCTGGTGCAGGGCGGTCAGAACGCGCGCCAGATCGTCCTCCGCGCCCGAAAATCCGCTGCGGCCCTCGACCTCCTCCATGATGAGCAATGTATCGTCGGCCGCAATCACCCTGGGCGCGGGCGCGCCGGTCGCCGCGATCAGCCGCAGCATCGCGGCTTCCAGCGCCGGCGCCGGGCCGGTCTTCACGATGTAGCTCTGTTCCGTACTTGTCACGGCGCGCATCAATGCGGAGAGGTCGCCGCTTGAAAAATGGGTGAGTTCGACGCTTTCGACGCCGAGCAGACGGGCGGTGTGGCGTGCAATCTGGTTCATCGTCGTTCCGTGGCTGAGCGCGCTCTGGACGCCGGGGGCGGTGCTGTCTTAAAAGCAATCACCGCCGCCTGAAGGCTACGGCAATTTACCCGCGGAGTGCAAGAATGGCGATCGAGGACGTAACAACCCGGCTGAGAAATCCAGAGGCGGCGCAGACCGTCATCGCCATCCTGCAACAGCGCTTCGCCGACAAGGTGCAGACCGGCGAGGCCTTCCGCGCCCAGCATGCCCACACCACCACCTATCTGCCGGCGCAGCTTCCCGACGCCGTGTTCTTCGCTGAAAGCGCCGAGGATGTGAAGGCGGTGGTCAAGGCCTGCGCCGCCCACAAGGTGCCGGTGATACCCTTCGGCACGGGCTCCTCGCTGGAGGGGCAGGTGAACGCGCCCGAGGGCGGCATCTCGATCGATTTCTCGCGCATGAACCGCGTGCTTGCGGTGAATGCAGAGGATCTCGACTGCACGGTCGAGCCCGGCATCACCCGTGAGGAACTGAACGCATATCTGCGCGATACCGGCCTGTTTTTCCCGATTGATCCCGGCGCCAACGCCTCGATCGGCGGCATGGCCTCCACCCGCGCCTCCGGCACCAATGCCGTGCGCTACGGCACGATGAAGGACGTGGTCCTGGCGGTAACGGCGGTGACGGCGGATGGCGAGGAGATCACCACCGCCAGCCGCGCGCGCAAATCCTCGGCGGGCTACGACCTGACGCGGCTGTTCGTCGGCGCGGAGGGCACGCTCGGGGTGATCACGTCCGTAACGCTGAAGCTTGCCGGCATCCCGGAAAAGATCGCCGGCGGCGTGTCCTCCTTCGCCACGCTGGAGGATGCCTGCAATGCGGTGATCATGACCATCCAGATGGGCATTCCGGTCGCCCGCATCGAACTGCTCGATGCCCTGCAAGTGAAAGCCTGCAACGCCTATTCCGGCCTCGACTTTCCCGAAACGCCGCTGCTGCTGCTGGAATTCCACGGCAGCGAGCAGGCGGTGGCGATGCAGTCGGAGCAGTTCGCCGAGATCGCAGCGGAATGCGGCGGATCGGAGTTCGTGTGGACCGCCAATGCCGAGGAGCGCAATCGGCTCTGGAAAGCCCGCCACAATGCCTATTGGGCGGGCAGGGCGCTGAAGCCGGACTATGAGGGCTTTTCCACCGATGTCTGCGTCCCGATCTCGCGCCTTGCCGATTGCGTGCGCGAGACCCAGGCCGATATCGCAGCCGAGGGCATTCTGGCCCCGGTGGTCGGCCATGCCGGCGACGGCAATTTTCATCTCCTGGTGCTGTTCGACAAGGACAAGCCCGGTGAGATCGAGAAGATCGAGGCGTTCACCGTCCGCCTTGCCGAGCGCGCGATCGCCATGGGCGGCACCTCGACGGGCGAGCACGGCGTTGGTCAGGGCAAGAAACGCGTTGTCGGCAAGGAGCTCGGAAGCGCGGTCGCGATGATGCGGGCGATCAAGCAGGCGCTCGACCCGGACAACATCTTCAACCCGGGCAAAATATTCTGATTGCAGCCGGTGCGGTGCCGCGCGGAAAAAGGGCATATCGCCCCGCACGGAACCGGCGCCTGAACTGGTTTGCCATTCTGCCCTGTGCTAGGTTCTGGCCAATGCGGCCGGAGCCGCAAACGCAAGTGACAGAGGAATAGCAGGTTTGCTGGCACGAATACTGGTTATCATTGGCGCTTTTCTGGTTTTCGTCCTCTGTGTCGCGCTGGTCGCCCCCTATTTCATCGACTGGAGCAGCTTCCGGCGGGAATTCGAGGTGCAGGCGAGCCGGGTGATCGGCAAGAAGGTCGAGGTGCTCGGCGACGTCGATGTCCGCATCCTGCCGTTTCCGGCGATCACCATGCACGATGTCAGCGTCGGCCGGGATGCCGCCGGCCCGCCGCTTGCGACGGCGGAATCCTTCTCGATGGACGCGGAACTGGCGCCCTTCCTCAGCGGCGAAATGCGCATCTTCAAGATGCAGCTCGAACACCCCGTGTTCAATCTCTCGCTTGATGAGAATGGCGCGCTCTCATGGACCGATACCGGCGAGAGTGCCATCGCCTCCCGCCGCGTGATCTTCGAGGATGTCGAGGTGCGCGATGGCGAAATCCACCTCTCGGATGCGGCAAGCGGGCGGATGCGCAGTCTGACCGATATCGACGCCATGCTTTTCGCCAACGCGATCGAAGGCCCGTGGCGGATGGAGGGGACGGGTGTGCTCGACGGCCGCGCCGGAAGCTTCAGCATCCTTACCGGCAGACCCGATCCCGAAACCCGCTCCGTGCGGGTGCGATTGACCGCCGCGCCGCTGCAATGGCCGCTTCTGGCGTCGATGGAAGGCGATGTCTCGCTTGCGACCGGCGCGCCGGTCTATGCCGGCGACTTCCGTCTCGCCGTGACCGCCGATGAGGAACAGGACGTGCCGCCGCCGCGCGTTGCCGGCAAGTTCGAGCTCACCAACAACTCCTTCGCGGTGCCGGAATACCGGCTGGAAGTCGGCACCCGAGTCGATCCCTATGTGATTTCGGGAGAGGGCAATTTCGACACACGGCCGGGCGGCACCTTCCTGCTGACGGCCAACGGCCAGCAATTCAATGTCGAGCGGCTTTCCGATTACGACACCAATCTGAAGAAGGGCCGGGTCGCGCCGCCAAGCGCGCGCGAGCGCCTCGACGTGCTGATCGGCTTCATCAGGGACGTGCCGATCCCGCAATTGCCGGGCAAGGTGACGTTCCGCCTGCCGGCGCTGGTCTCCGGCGACACCACGATCCGCTCGATCGTGCTTGACGCCTCGCCCGACGGCGATGGCTGGCGGATCGAAAACGGCTCGGCGATCCTGCCCGGCCGCACCCAGGTGGAGGCGTCCGGGCGGCTGGCCGTCGGCGAGACCACGGATTTTTCGGGCTCGCTCCTGGTCGCCTCGCGCCAGCCAAGCGGACTTTCGCAATGGCTGACCGGCAAGGTCAGCCCGGAAATCCGCGAACTCGACCGCGCCGGCTTTTCCGCCGACGTTATTCTGACGCCGCAGACCCAAGCCTTCGAAAATCTGCAGATCGTCGCCGGCGACGCCGTGCTTGACGGCACCTTGTCGCGACAGGCCGATGGCGCCGCCACGCCGACGCTCGATTTCGACCTCTCCGGAAATGTCATCGATCTGAACGCGCTCAGGGCGCTTGCCGGGCTGATGGTGGGCGAGGATATCGATACCGGCCTCAGCCAGCACCGCATTCACGCCACGCTCAGGGCCGGCGCAGTCAACGCCTTCGACCTGACGGCCAATGTGGTCGATACCGATTTCACCTATCAGGCCGGCGCGGTGACGATCGACAGCCTGAAGATCGACGATCTCGCGGGCGCGGCGATCACGCTTTCGGGGCAGGCGCAGACGATGCGGGATATGCCGACCGGCTCCGCCCGCCTGACGCTGTCCGCCGGAGACATTACCGATTTCGTGGCGATGCTCCGCCAGCGGGCCGGTGATCACCCGCTGCTGACGATGCTTGGCGATGGAGCGATCTGGTACAACGATACCAGTCTCGAGGCGGACCTGACCTTCGGGCAGGATGGAACCGCAGCCGCCGCCGTGATCCAGGGGAGCGCCAATGGCAGCCGCATTTCCGGCTCGTGGCGGATGGACTCGCTCACGGGGCAGGGCGGCATGAGCGGCCAGCTTCAGGCCTCGAACCCGGATGCCGCGGTGCTGTTCGGGCAGGCGGGCCTGATGCCGCTGCCGATCCCGGCGCCGGCGGGCGCGCAGGTGTCGCTCTCCGTTGATCGCGCCGATGCCGAAGGGCCGGCCGCCATCGGCTTTCGCGCGGCAAGCGGCGAGACCC
The DNA here is from genome assembly GCF_002043005.1 of Martelella mediterranea DSM 17316. Classification (NCBI taxonomy): domain Bacteria; kingdom Pseudomonadati; phylum Pseudomonadota; class Alphaproteobacteria; order Hyphomicrobiales; family Aurantimonadaceae; genus Martelella; species Martelella mediterranea. Next base: position 2,700,174 of record NZ_CP020330.1, read on the forward strand.
GGTTCTCCGCCAGCGGCGAGGCGAGCCTTGCGGCGGGCGATTTCCTGAGCGGCCGCTATTCGGTTTCGCTCGAAAGCCCTGATCTTGAACCTTATCTGGCGATGAACGCCTTTGCGGTGCCCGGCACGGCCTTCGGGGTGCCGGTGTCGCTGAAGGCGGCGCTCGATATCGACGATGAGGCCTACACGCTTTCGGCCATTGACGGAACGCTTGACGGCAACGGTCTTGCCGGTCGGCTTTCGCTCGCAAGGGGCGGGCCAGTGGCCTCGCTCAAGGGGGCGCTCGCGCTCGACCGGCTCGACATGGCCTGGCTGACGGAGGCCGTTTTCGGTCCCGATTTCACCGATTCCGAGGGCAATCTCTCGGATGTGCCCTTCGACCGCGCCTATTTCGGAACGGCTGAGGCGAGCGTGGACCTGCAGGCGGGCGCCTTCGATCTCGGTCTTGCCGAGCCCGTGACCGGCATGGGCGGCAAGCTCGATTTCCGCGGCGGCGGCATGGCGCTCAACGGGCTTTCTGGCCGGCTGATGGGCGGCACGCTTTCCGGCGACATGCGGCTCGGAAACACCGATGGCAATGGCTATTTCCAGGCCCAGCTCAATCTTGCCGACGCGACCCTGCCCGAAAATCTCTGGCAGGCGGACGGGACGCCCGTCGTCTCCGGCGCGTTCGATCTCGGCCTTGTGGTGGAGACCACCGCCGATACCGCGCGGGGTCTGAAATCGCAGGCCAGCGGTTCCGGCATCGTCACGCTCAAATCGCCGATCTTCAACGGCCTCGATCTCGGCTTCAGGGACGAGCTTCTCGCCTGGGCGGATGCCGAGGGCACGGAAATCACCAATGAGGCCATCGAGGACAAGGTTCGCGCGCTGCTCTTCGGTGGCGGCAGCTTCCAGGCGGGCGATATCGCGATCCCGTTTGCGATCACCGACGGAACGCTGCAGGCGCGCAATGTGCTGGTCGATCTGCCCGAGGCCAGCGTCTACGCGGCGATGGAGGCCGATCTGGATACGCGCGATCTGGACGCCGCGCTCGATGTCGCGCTCAAGCTTGGCGACGAGGGCGAGGAGGGGGCGAGCGCCGGCTTTACGATCGGCTTCAACGGCCCGCTTGCTGCGCCGGACCGCACCCTTGATCTCACCGAGATCGATAATTATCTGGCGCTGAGGGCGGTCGAGCGCGAGCGCGAGCGCGTGGAACGCCTGCAGGCCGACATTCTCGAAAAGCAGCGCCTGCGCCGTGAGGCGGCCCTCTATCAGGGCCGGGAAGAGGCGCGCGAGCGCCAGCGTCAGGAGGAGGCGGAACGGCAGCGGCGGGAAGAAGAGGCGCGCCGCGCCGCGGAAGCCGCCCGAAGCGCCGAGGCGGGTGCCTCCGGTGAGCCTTCGTCAGATCAGCCATCGCCGGGCGGCGCTGGCGAGACAGCGCCCGATCGGCCGGCTGAAGCCGCGCCGATTTCCGCCGCGCCAGCGGAGGTCGTTCCCGAAGCGCCGGCAAAGAGCGATTGGGACCGACTGATTGAATCGATCATCGACGGGGCGGAGGAAGTGCGCCAGGACGGCGCACCCAGCCCCTGAACGGTTCCGTCAAAATATCGCCGGTATTGCGGAGCATGTGAGGCGCAAGCCGGGCACTGTCGGAGCCAGTTGAAGAACGGCGCAATAATCTTTTTGCCGCAGAAACGCACTATGGATTCGGCAAAGTTGTAGCGGTAAAACAATGTGATAGAGCCATAGTGTGATGAATGAGATGAAGGGCAGACTTGAATGAAAACGGTGAAGCGCAGGCTTTTGATCGGGCTTGGTTGGGTGATGGTGGCGCTTGCCCTTATCGGCGCGGTTCTGCCTATCATGCCGACCGTGCCGTTCCTGATCGTTGCCGCCGCCGCCTTTGCCCGTTCGTCGCCGGAGCTTGAGGCGCGGCTGATGAACCATCCGCATTTCGGCCCGCATCTCGGCCGCTGGCGGCGCGAGGGCGCGATCTCGCTGCCGGCCAAGCTGCTTGCCGTGGCGGCCATGGGCTGCAGCATGGTCTCGGTTCTGCTGTTTGCCGGCGCATGGCCGTGGCTGCAGGCCGGCGTCGCGTTTGTGCTCGCCTGTTGCGCGCTCTACGTCCTCACCCGCCCTTCGCCTTCCTCAATCGCCGCGGACGGCTGATTTCGTCAGGTTTTAGCTGTTTTCCCGCGCCTTTGCCGCTGGCGCCTTCGACCAGTCGGGCTTGCTGATGCTTTGCAGCGGCTTCGATCCGGCATTGTCGATGCGGGCGAGAACGGCGCGGGCGAGTTCGCGCCCGGCCTGGCTGAAATCCTCGCTCATGGCGATGAGTTCCGGGTTGATCCAGTTCAGGAAATCGGCCGGCTGCTTGGCCACCACGTCGACCTCGCGGCCGAGCGTCAGGTTGCAGTCTCTCAGCGCCGCCATGATCGGGATCGCGCTGCTGCCGCTGCAGGCGATCACGGCGTCCGGCGGATGGCTGGAGCGCAGCGTCGCGAGCATGCCGCTGCGGATCTCGGTCAGGGGCGAATCGGTCGAGATCGATGTCAGCGGCGTCTCCTCCAGGGAGAACTGGCTGAGGCCGCGTTCGAAGCCGGAGCGGAAATACTTGTAATAGGTCAGGTGGCTCGGTGGCTGCAGGCTGACGATCCGCCGCCGCCCGCGCCCCGCCAGCATTTCCACGGCGTCGAAGGCATAGGCGTCATTGTCGAAATCATGGAACGGATAGTCGATACTGCCTTCCGTGCGGCCATGGGCGGCAAACGGCATGCCGCGCTCGCGCATCAGCTTGATGCGGGGATCGTCGGGCTCGATGCGCGAGATGATCACGCCATCGGCCGAGCCGGTATCCAGGATATAGCGCACCGGCGCCATCTGGTCGTGATGGATCGGCTGCGGCATCAGCACGAGATGATAGGGCGTGTCGGCCAGGATTTCAGAGATGCCGAAGATCATCTGACCGGCCATGCCCATGATTTCCTCTTCCAAATTGAGGATGAGGGCGATGACATTGGTCTTGCCGGTCCTGAGCCTGACGCCGGCGCGATTCGGCATGTAGCCGAGCTGCTTGGCGACCAGCCGCACCCGTTCCTTGGTGTGCTCGGCGATATCCGGCGCATCCTTCAGCGCGCGCGAGACGGTGGTGACGCCGAGCCCGGTCATATAGGCGATCGTCTTCAGCGTCGGCCGGGCGTTTGCGGTTTCGCCTGTCCGGGTCTCTGCGCGGCGGCCTTCCGTGCGGCCATCTGTGCGGCTTGTCGTCGGTTTCATTGCGTCTCCTCATTCGCCGGCAACCGGATTGATTGCAAACGCGCCTTGCCGCGCGAAACTGGTCGCGCGCCCCGGTTCGTCTGCGGCTCGAGGTTGCGCCTCTCCCGCCCCGCCCTGAACAGCCCTGCCTGCCGCCGACGCTTATAGCGTCTCCCGGCAATCCATGCGCAAAAAAAAGCGCTGTTCGCCGGGCGTCAGGCAGTCTCCTCCCGTCAGGGAAAGGGGATGATGGTAGTCTAGCGCGGCAAGAACTGAAACGATACAGAAAAGTGTTTCTGGCCGTTCGATCCCCTGATTTTCAAGGCCTACGCGGCGTCATGACGCATAGGTCACCACATTGTTTGCGTTAGCGAAGAAGCGCCGCTTTGAAAGCCGATTTCTTAGAAAAAAACCAATTAAAATAACATTTTAATGGGGTATTTGCATTGCAAAAATGAGGACGGCGGGGGAGCCCTGAACTCCAACTAAAGTCGCACGGAAACAAAAACTTCGACAAAAAGGTTGCCAGCTTCCGGGAATTTGAATACCGTTTTCCGGCAACGTTTCAGTTGGGAGGACAAGATGAAACATGCAATTCTCACCGCAGCGCTCGCTGCCGGCGTCGCGATGCCGCTTTCCGCCAGCGCGACCGATCTCGAAGTAACCCATTGGTGGACCTCCGGCGGCGAGGCTGCCGCCGTGAAGGTGCTCGCCGACAATTTCAATGAGACGGGCAATACCTGGGTTGATAGCGCCATCGCCGGTTCCGGCACCACCGCCAACCCGATCATCGTCAGTCGTATTCTCGGCGGCAACCCCATGGGCGCGACCCAGATGAACACCGGCCGCGATGCCGAGGAGCTCATCAAGGCTGGCCTGATGCTCGATCTGACCGAGCTTGCCGAGAAGGAAGACTGGGCCAGCAAGATCCGCCCCGCCAAGCTTCTCGAAGCCTGCGAATATGATGGCCGCATCTATTGCGTTCCGATCAACATCCACTCCTGGCAGTGGATGTGGCTGAACCGGCATGTGTTCGAGGACAATGGCATTCCGGTTCCGACCAACTGGGCCGAACTGGTGGAGGCCGCGCCGAAACTGGAAGAAGCTGGCGTCATTCCTCTTGCCACCGGCCAGCCCTGGCAGGTCGACGGTATTCGCAACGTGATGCAGGTCGCGATCGGCGGCGTCGACAATTATCTCGCCGTCAATGGCGACAAGGATCCCGATGCGGTGATGAGCGATGAAAACCGCGCCATCTGGGAAGCCTTCGCACAGGCCCGCACCATGGTCGACGATGCCTATTCCGGCCGCGACTGGAACGTCGCCACCAATATGGTGATCCAGGGCGATGCCGCGGCACAGATCATGGGCGACTGGGCGCAGGGCGAGTTCGCCCAGGCCGGCCAGGAAGCCGGCGTCGACTATGATTGCCTGCCCGGCCTCGGCAACAACCCGGTGCTTGATACCGGCGGCGATGCCTTCTACTTCCCGAAGACGGATGATCCGGAAATCACGGCCGCCCAGCTTGAGCTCGCCTCGATGCTGGTCTCGCCCGAAACCCAGGTCGAGTTCAATCTGGTCAAGGGCTCGCTGCCGGTGCGCGGCGATGTCGATCTGGAAGCCGCCAATGCCTGCATGAAGAAGGGTATCGAGATTCTCGCCAACCCGGAAAACGTGCTGCCCTCGACCGAGCAGTTGCTCGATTCCGATACGCAGGGGCAGATCACCGACCTCGCGCTCGAGTTCTTCTCTTCCGACATGTCGGTGGATGATGCCATGGAGCGGCAGAAGGAAATCATCGAACAGGCAATGTAATTTGCCCGGTTGAGCGGCGGGGCGGTTGATCCGCTCCGCCTTTCTTTCTGCACCAATCTCGTGAGGGGAGCAGCAATGGCTGATGTCGCTCGCCGTCCGATGGGTCTGTTCAAGAACCTGAACGCCAAGATCGCGGCCATACCGATGATGCTCACCGCGGTGGTCATCTTCATCGGTTGCACCGCCTGGACGGTTATCTATTCATTCACCGATTCAAGGCTTCTGCCGAGCGAGAATTTCGTCGGTTTCGCCCAGTATGATCGCCTGTTCGGCACCACGCGCTGGAATGTCGCGATCGGCAATCTGCTGATCTACGGCTGCCTCAGCCTGATCTTCTCTTTCGTCGTGGGCTTCATTCTGGCAACGCTGCTCGACCAGAAGATCCGCTTCGAAAACACATTTCGCACCATCTTCCTCTATCCCTTCGCGCTTTCCTTCATCGTGACCGGTCTGGTCTGGCAGTGGATTCTCGATCCCGGCCTCGGCCTGCCGAAGTTTCTCGATGAACTCGGGCTTCCCGGCGGCAATCTCGCGCTGCTCGGTAACAAGCACACCGTGATTTACGCGCTCGTGATCGCCGGGCTGTGGCAGGGCACGGGCCTCGTCATGGTGCTGATGCTGGCGGGGCTCCGCGGCATTGACACGGAAATCTGGAAGGCCTCGAAGATCGACGGCATTCCGGCATGGCGCACCTATATCTTCATCGTCATTCCGATGATGCGCGGCGTGTTCGTCACCACGCTGGTGATCGTCGCCTCCGGCATCGTCCGGGTCTACGACCTTGTCGTGGCCATGACCCAAGGGGGACCCGGCTTCGCCTCCGAAGTGCCGGCGAAATATGTCTACGACCTGATGTTCCAGCGCGGCAATATCGGGCAGGGACTGGCGGCCTCCACCGTCATGCTGGTCACTGTGTTCATCATCCTCGTGCCTTGGGCATTGATGGAATTCAGAGGCAAGAAGAGGTAGCAACATGGCTGACATCGCTTTGAACGGACCTGCGGGTCCGCGTCCGAAACGCCGGCTCGCCCCCTCCAGGATCATTCTCTATTCCATCCTGTTCGTGGCCGCAGTCTATTATCTGATCCCGCTTTACGTGATGATCGTGACCTCGTTGAAGGGCATGCCGGAAATCCGCATGGGCAACATCTTCGCCCCGCCGGTGGAAATCACCTTCGAACCCTGGGTCAAGGCCTGGAGCGGGGCCTGTACCGGGCTTTACTGCGAAGGCATCAGCGTCGGTTTCTGGAACTCGGTCAAGATCACCGTTCCCGGCATCATCATCTCGATCGCGGTTGCCTCGGTCAACGGCTATGCGCTCGCCAACTGGCGCTTCAAGGGCTCGGAATTCTTCTTCACCGTGCTCCTGTTCGGCGCCTTCATCCCCTATCAGGTGATGCTCTATCCGCTGGTGATCATCCTGCGCGAGCTGCACATGTTCTCGACGCTGCCGGGCATCGTGCTGGTGCATACGATTTTCGGCATGCCGATCCTGACGCTTCTGTTCCGCAACTATTTCGCCTCGCTGCCGGAGGAGCTGTTCAAGGCGGCGCGCGTCGATGGCGCGGGGTTCTGGCAGATCTTCTTCAAGATCATGCTGCCGATGTCGTTGCCGATCTTCGTGGTTGGCATGATCATCCAGACCACCGGCATCTGGAACGACTTCCTGTTCGGGGTGATCTTCGCAGGCCAGCAGAACTATCCGATGACGGTCCAGCTCAACAACATCGTCAACGCGGTGCAGGGCGTGAAGGAGTACAATGTCAACATGGCGGCGACCCTTCTGACCGGCCTCGTCCCGCTCGCCGTCTATTTCGTTTCCGGACCGCTGTTCGTGCGCGGCATCGCCGCCGGCGCGGTGAAAGGGTAAATGATGAATACCAGTGTTTCCATCAAGGACCTCTCGCTCTCCTTCGGGGCGATCGACGTCCTCAAGAACCTCGATCTCGATATCCATGACGGCGAGTTCCTCGTGCTGCTCGGCTCGTCCGGCTGCGGCAAGTCCACGCTTTTGAACTGCATCGCGGGACTGCTGGACGTGACCGGCGGGCAGATATTCATCAAGGACAAGAACGTCACCTGGCTGGAGCCGAAGGATCGCGGCATCGGCATGGTGTTCCAGTCCTATGCGCTCTATCCGCAGATGACGGTGGAGAAGAACCTGTCCTTCGGCCTTCAGGTCGCCAAGGTGCCGAAGGCGGAGATCGACAAGCGCGTCAAGCGCGCCTCCGAAATCCTGCAGATCGAGCCGCTCCTGAAACGCAAGCCTGCCGAGCTTTCTGGCGGGCAGCGCCAGCGCGTCGCGATCGGTCGCGCGCTGGTGCGCGATGTCGACGTGTTCCTGTTCGACGAGCCCTTGTCGAACCTCGACGCCAAGCTCAGGTCGGAGTTGAGGGTTGAGATCAAGCGGCTGCACCAGTCGCTTGAAAACACGATGGTTTACGTGACCCATGACCAGATCGAGGCGATGACGCTGGCCGACCGGATCGCGATCATGCGCGGCGGCGTGATCCAGCAGCTCGACGAGCCGACCACGATCTATAACCGCCCGGTCAATCGCTATGTCGCCGGCTTCATCGGCTCGCCGCCGATGAACTTCATGGATGGCGAATTGCGCCACGAGAACGGCAAGCCGGTGTTCCGCACCAATGATGTCGACTTCTCGCTCGAAGGCTATGATGCCAATGGCGAACTGCCGGAAACCGACAAGGTGACGCTCGGCGTCAGGCCGGAGCATATCGTCATCGACAAGGCGCTGTCGGAAGAAAACCTCGAAGTGCATGAGGCGACGGTCGACCTCGAGGAGCCGATGGGCGCCGACAGCCTGCTATGGCTGAAATATGCCGGTCATCTGATGACCGTCAGGGTGAACGGCAATGTCCGCTACAAGGTCGGCCAGAAGATCCGCTTCGCCTTTGATATTCCGCTTGCCTCGGTCTTCGATGCGAAGACCGAACTGCGGCTTTGAAGCAAGGCCGCGCTCCCGCGCGGCATGAATAACAGACAGGGCATGCCGGCCGGATCGATGGCGGCAGCCGGAGGAAACAGATGACAAAACTAGGATTCCAGCTTTACAGCGCGCGCAACTACCAGCCGTTTTCTACCATCTTCAAGAAACTCGCGGCAGCGGGCTACAGCGAAGTGGAAGGCTACGGCGCGCTTTACGACGATCTCGACCAGGCGGCGCTCGACCGGCTTTCTACCGATCTGGCGACGATCGGGCTTGCCATGCCGACCGGTCACTTCAGCCTCAACATGCTTGAAAACGAGCCCGAACGCGTGCTCGAGATCACATCGGCGCTGAAGATGGACAGCGTGTTCTGCCCCTTCCTGATGCCGGATGACCGCCCGACGACGGCCGAGGGCTGGCGCGATTTCGGGGCCCGGCTGGAGAAGGCCGGCGCGCTCATGCGCGATGCCGGCCTCGTGTTCGGCTGGCATAACCACGATTTCGAATTTGCAGCCCTTGAAGATGGCAGCGTGCCGATGACGCATTTGATGGAGGGCGGGCCTACGCTGGCCTGGGAGGCCGATATCGCCTGGATCATCCGCGGCGGCGCAGATCCGCGCCACTGGATCGAGACCTACAGCGATCGTATCAGCGCCGTCCATGTCAAGGATATCGCGGAACCGGGCGAAAACGAGGATGAGGATGGCTGGGCCGATGTCGGCCATGGCACGGTCGACTGGAAGGGGCTGATGGGCGTCCTGAAGCCGCTGCCGATCCGCCACTACATCGTCGAGCACGACAATCCGAACGATATCGATCGCCTGATCGAGCGGTCCATCGCATCTTTCCAGTCTTTCTGAACGAGGCTTTCATGACCAGGGAACTTGGTGTCGGCATCCTCGGATGCGGCAATATTTCCGCGACCTATTTTTCTCTCGCGCCGCTGTTTCGCGGCCTCAAGGTGCTCGCCTGCGCCGACATCAATCCGGCGGCGGCCACCGCGCGCGCGGAGCAATACGGCGTGACGGCACAGAGCGTCGACGAACTGCTCCAGAACGATGAGCTTGACGTGATCGTCAACCTCACCATTCCGGGCGCGCATTACGAAATGTCGAAGCGGATTCTCGAGGCCGGCAAGCATGTCTATTCGGAAAAGCCGCTGGTGCTTTCCGTCGACGAGGGCAAGGAACTCGGCCGCATCGCCGCCGAAAAGAGGCTTTCGGTCGGCTGCGCGCCGGATACGTTTCTGGGCGGCGCCCACCAGCGCGCCCGCAAATATATCGATGAGGGCGGGATCGGGCGGGTCACCTCCGGCACCTGCCACGTGATGAGCCCGGGCATGGAGATGTGGCATCCCAATCCGGATTTCTTCTTCTTGCCCGGCGGCGGCCCCGTGCTCGATCTTGGCCCCTATTACATCGCCAACCTGATCAACCTGATCGGTCCGGTGAAACAGGTGGCGGCGCTGACCTCGATGGCGAACGAGACCCGCACCATCACCTCCGAACCGCGCCGCGGCGAGATCATTCCGGTGAAGACCCCGACCAATATCCATGCGCTGCTGGAGTTTCAAAGCGGGGCGACCATTTCTCTTTCCGCAAGCTGGGATGTGTGGGCGCACCGTCATTCCAACATGGAGCTTTACGGAACCGAGGGAACGCTGTTCGTGCCGGATCCCAATTTCTTCGGCGGCAAGGTCGAGGCGGCGGGCCGCGACGGCAAGACATCCGAGCTCGACAGCCAGGATCACCCCTTCGGCAAGCCCAATCAGGGCGAGCGCGCCAATTACCGCACGGCGGGCCTTGCCGATATGGCGGTGGCGCTGATCGAAGGTCGCGATGCCCGCTGCTCGCTCGCTCGTGCGCTGCACGGCGTCGACGTCATGGCCGCGATCCTGAAATCCGGGGAGACCGGCGCCTTCGTCCCGCTGTCGACGACCTGCTCCCAGCCGGCGGCGCTGGATGCGGAGGCGGCCAGGGCGCTGTTGCGGTAGTTCCCCTAGTCATGCGTCATCAACTCTGTTGGATGACTTTCTCTGTGAACCTTGCATTGAGGGTCACGACGATTTTTCGCATGACTGCTGCGATCGCGACGATTGGCTTTTTGCCGGCTTCGACAAGGCGCTTGTAGAAGGCGGCGAACTCGCCCCTTCCGCGGGCGGCCTGCATGGCCGGCATGAACAGGATGGTGCGCATGACGGGTCTGCCGCCGCGCATTCTCCGGTAACCGATCTTGTTGCCGCTCTCGTTTGGGTGCGGCGCCAGGCCGGCCAGCGCCGCCGCCTTTTTTCGATCCAGCGTCCCGAGTTCGGGCATTGTGGCGATCAGGGCGGCGGCGGTTGTCTCCGCGATGCCGGTCATCGCCATTGCGATGCTGGCCCTGGCTGCAAAGGCTTCGCTGCGCATGAGCATGCGGATTTCCTTGTCGAGCAGCGCGATCTGGCGATTGATGGCAGCGAGCATGGCCTTGAAGGTGACGGCAAGTTCACGTCCGCCCGGCGCCATGGCGCGGTTTTGCTCGGCGACCCTGATGGCGACCAGATCGGCGCGGCGGCGCACAAGGGCCTTGAGCCTTGCCTCTTCAGGGTTTTCAGCCTGCCACAGGGACAGGCTTGCCCAGCGTTCCATGCCATAGGCGACCATTTCCCGGGCATCGATCGCATCGCTCTTGCCGACCCGTCCACGCGAACGAATGAAGGCCTTGAGCCTGCGCGTATCGGCCCGGTGGACGGCAAGGCCGCGCCGCAGGCACTCTTCGATCAGGACGGTTTCATACCCGCCGGTGGGTTCGCAGATGACCAGATCTGCCTCGCAGTTTCGCAGGAAGCGACGAATATCCCTGCTGCGATTGGCGATGACGGTGGCCGGACCGCCGCAGGAAACGGCGATCGTGTCCTTTGCAACGTCGCAACCAAGACAGATGTGCGGAGGGTGATGCAAAACGACCATGGCGATGCTATCCTTTCAAGGCATGCTTGGGATTGTTTGCGGGCGTGGCAATCAGCGGCCCAATCAACTCTTCAAGCGGTTGCTCGGTGCAACAGTGACCTTGATGACAGCGGGTGTTCCACCCAATGCTCGGACGGTCGGCTGTTGCAGCAGCTGCGGGCAAGCCAACGGCCCGCAGCTGCATCACAACAATAGCGCAGATCCGACAAACAATGCTCGGGCTTGACCCGAGGATCCAGGCCACACGGAGAGCGTCGCCTGGACCCTCGGGTCAACCCCGAGGGTGACACGGAGAGCGGGGTGGGATATTCCAAAATCAGAGGCGGCGGCGTTCTGCCGCCTTTTTCATGGTCGGGCCGTCCCGGCCCTCTTCAGGCAGGAGGATATGATGCGCTGGACACCCTCGAAGACCCGCTACGATACGATGCAATACAACCGCTGCGGCGCCTCCGGCCTCAAGCTGCCGGCGATATCGCTCGGCCTGTGGCACAATTTCGGCGACGATACCGAGCGCGCCCGCAAGGTGGCGATCTGCCAGACCGCGTTTGATGCCGGCATCACCCATTTTGATCTCGCCAATAATTACGGCCCGCCGCCCGGCTCCGCCGAAAAGGCCTTTGGCGATATCCTGCGCAACGAATTTGCCGGCTTGCGCGACGAGTTGATCATCTCGTCCAAGGCCGGCTATGGCATGTGGGAGGGGCCCTATGGCGAGTGGGGCAGCCGCAAGAACCTTCTCGCATCCTGCGACCAGAGCCTGAAACGGCTCGGCCTCGACTATGTCGATATCTTCTATTCCCACCGCTTCGATCCCGATACGCCGCTGGAGGAGACGATGATGGCGCTCGACCAGATCGTGCGGTCGGGCAGGGCGCTTTATGTGGGAATTTCTTCCTATAATTCTGAGCGCACCCGCGCGGCCTATAAGATCCTGAAGGAGTTGAAGACGCCCTTCGTCATCCACCAGCCGAGCTATTCGATGATCAATCGCTGGGTGGAAGAGGACGGGCTGCTCGATACGCTTGCGGAACTCGGGCTCGGCTCGATCGTGTTCTCGCCGCTGGCGCAGGGCATGCTGACGTCCAAATATCTGAAGGGCATACCCGATGACAGCCGGGCGGCGCAGGGCAAATCGCTGCGCCATGAATTCCTGCGCGAGGACACGCTTGAGCATATCCGGGCGTTGAACGCGATCGCCGAGCGGCGCGGCCAGACGCTGGCGCAGATGGCGTTGGCCTGGGTGCTGCGCGGCGGGCGGGTTACCACCGCGCTGATTGGCGCAAGCCGTCCCGAACAGGTGCTCGATTGCGTGAAGGCGCTCGACAACCCCGATTTCACTGAAGCCGAGCTTGCCGAAATCGACAAATATGCTCGCGAGGCCGACATCAATCTCTGGGCGAAATCGGCCGAACGCAAGGGTCCGGAGCGGCAGAAGTAATCGCGCCCAGAAACGGCGGACAAAAAAGGCCTGCGGGGGCACTACTCGCCCGCAGGCCACATCGCCCCGGCCATGCGCGCCCGGGGCGATGCCTTCATGGCGGATTACTCGGCCACAAAGCAGTCGGTGAGGTTGCCGGCGAGGTTTTCCAGAAGCAGGAAATAGAGATCCGGACCATCCTCCAGGCCGGCGCCCAGCGGATCGAGAACGCCGGTGCGGGCATCCGTGCCCTCGATCACCGTGTCGACGATCTTCGGCGGGAACTGCGGTTCGGAGAACACGCAGGCAGCACCCAGTTCGGTCAGCTTGTCGTGGATTTCGCGGATGCGCTGTGCGCTCGGCGGGGCTTCGGGGTTGACGGTGATCGAACCCGCGGCCTCGATGCCGAAGCGATGGCCGAAATAGTGGTAGGCATCGTGGAAGACGACATAGGGCTTGGCGTTCACGGCGTCAATCTGGGCCTGAATGTCGGTCGTCAGCGCATCGAGCCGTGCCTCGAGCTTTTCGGCATTGTCGGCATAGATCTCGGCGTTGGCGGGGTCGTTTTCCGAAAGCGTTTCCGCCATCGCGGCGGCAAAGGCCTTCGCATTCATCGGGTCGAGCCACATATGCGGATCGACCTCGCCGTGGTGGTGGTCGTCATGACCGGCTTCGTGGTCATGGTCGGCATGGTCGTCGTGGTCATGCCCGTCTTCATCATGACCCCCGTGATCATGGTCTTCGTGATCATGGCCTTCGTGATCATGGTCATGCGCATCGAAAGCGCCGCCTTCGCGCGGGGCGAGCGTCTCCACGCCGGGGGCGTCTTCCAGTTCCACGATCTCGGCATTGCCACCGAGCGCGTCGAGGGGCTTGTCGAGAAAATGCTCCAGCGCCGGACCGATCCAGAACACGACATCGGCATTCTGCAGCGCGCGCGCCTCGGATGGCGTCATGCTGTAGGTGTGGGGCGAGGCGGCGCCCTTTACCAGAAGCGTCGTTTCGGTCGCCGTTCCCGCGGTAAGCGCGGTCGTCAGCGAATAGAGCGGCTTGATCGACGTCACGACCTTGAGGGCATCTTCTGCCGCTGCGGTCTGGGCGAGGGCCATCGCGGCCGTCGTGAGGAGAAGCAAGCGGGACGTTTTCATGAGATCCTCATTATTTTTGAAGGCGGGAAGCCTGGGGATTGCAGTTCTACGTAATGTTATTACATCAATTGCGTTACGCTATAACGTATGCCATAGACGCGGACAAGACGGAGTTTTGAAAAAATGCACTCGAATGACCTGCTGGTCTCGCTCGACAATGCCGGGCTCCACCGCAATGGAAGGTGGCTCGTGCGCGGCGTGGGCTTCAGCGTGCGTCGTGGCGAGATCGTCACCCTGATCGGACCGAACGGCGCCGGCAAATCCACCAGCGCGCGGATGGCGCTCGGGGTTCTCGCTCCCGATGAGGGCAGCGTCGAGCGCGCCGCGGGGCTGACCGTCGGCTATGTGCCGCAAAAGCTCGCCATCGATCATTCCCTGCCGCTGACGGTGCGTCGCTTGATGACCCTGACCGGGCCGCTCCCAGCCGCCGCGATCGCCGAAGCGCTGGAGGAGGTCGGCATCGCCCATCTCGCAAGGGCCGAAGTCCAGACGCTGTCCGGCGGCGAGTTCCAGCGCGCGATGCTGGCGCGTGCGATTGCCCGCAAGCCCGACCTGCTGGTGCTGGACGAGCCGGTGCAGGGCGTCGACCATGCCGGCGAGATCGCGCTTTACGCTCTGATCTCGCGCATCCGGGAACGCCAGGGCTGCGGCATATTGATGATCTCGCACGACCTGCATGTGGTGATGGCGCGGACCGATACGGTCGTCTGCCTCAACGGCCATGTCTGCTGCACCGGCACGCCGGAGGCCGTGAGCGGAAGCGAGGCCTATCAGTCGCTGCTCGGCGCCCGCGGCGATGGCGCGCTCGCGCTCTATCGCCATGATCACGATCATACCCATCTGCCCGATGGCAAGGTGCGCCATGCCGATGGCTCGGTCACCGAACATTGCCATCCCGATGACGGCCATCATCACGAGGCGCAGGAACATGCTTGACGATTTCTTCGTGCGCGCTCTGGTCGCCGGCATCGGCGTCGCGCTGATGGCGGGTCCGCTCGGCTGCTTCATCATCTGGCGCAAGATGGCCTATTTCGGCGACACCATGGCGCATTCGGCCCTGCTCGGCGTGGCGCTCTCCCTGCTGTTCACGGTCAACCTGACGCTCAGCGTGTTCGTGGTCGCCACCATCGTTTCGGTGATGCTGATCATGCTGGAGCGCCGGCGGGCTCTGTCCACCGACAGCCTGCTCGGCATTCTCGCCCATTCCACGCTGGCGATCGGCCTGGTGATCGTGTCGTTCCTGACCTGGATCCGGGTCGATCTGATCAGCTTCCTGTTCGGCGACATCCTCTCGGTGACCCGCGTCGATATCGCCACGATCTGGCTCGGCGGGCTGGTGGTGGTCGCGGCCGTCGCGGGCCTGTGGCGACCGCTTTTGGCAGCCACGGTCTCGCCCGAGATCGCCCAGGCCGAGGGCATGCGGCCGGAAACGGTGCGCTTCATCTTCATGCTGCTGATGGCGCTGGTGATCGCGATCGCGATGAAGATCGTCGGCATCATGCTGATCACCTCGCTCCTGATCGTGCCGGCCGCCACCGCCCGCCGTTTCGCGCGGACCCCGGAGATGATGGCCGTATTCGCATCGCTGATCGGGGTTGTGAGCGTGGTGGCAGGACTATATTCCTCGCTCTATTATGACACGCCATCCGGTCCGTCGATCGTGGTGGCCGCCATGCTGATCTTTCTGGTGACGCTGGTGCCCGAAGCGGCGAGGCGGCCGCGATGAAAACGAGGGACGATATGAAAAGGCCCGATGAAAAGCTGACACGCAACCAGGCGCTTGTGTTCGACTGCCTCAGCGGCAGCGAGGCGCCGATCAGCGCCTATACCATTCTGGACCGGTTGCGCGATCAGGGCTTCAAGGCGCCGTTGCAGGTCTACCGCGCGCTGGAGAAGCTCACCGAGGCCGGGCTGGTCCACCGGCTGGAGAGCCTGAATGCCTATGTCGCCTGCGCCCATCCGCATCAGGATTGCAGCCATCACGGCATGACGGCCTTTGCGATTTGCGAGGGGTGCGGCGCGGTGATCGAGTTCCATGCCCACGATATCGAGGAGGCGCTTGGCCGGCTGGCGCGCTCGAAAGGGTTTCGGCCGGGCGCGATGACCGTGGAGATGCGGGGACTATGCGCGGCATGCGCTTCTGGCGAAGCATGATGCCGGCTATGCGACCTCAGTTCCGCAGGGCGGCCGTTGCGGCATTGTCCCCGAATTCCGGGGCGGGATCCATGGAGATATCAACCCGCGTGCAGTTGCGGCCGGCGCGCTTGGCGGCATAAAGCGCCCGGTCGGCCCTGATCAGCAGGTTGCGCGAATCGTGCTGGGTCGTCGCCGGGTGCTCGACGGCGATCCCGATGCTGACCGACAGTCGTTTGCTCGGACTCGATGCGTGCGGGATGGCGAGTTCTGCGATCGCGTCATGAATGCGGTCGCTGAGGGCAAGGGCCGCATCTTCGTCGCTGTTCGGCAGCACCAGTGCGAACTCCTCGCCGCCGAAGCGCGCGGGAAGATCCTCGTCGGACCGGGTGGATGCCTTGAGCGCGGCGGCAACCCGTTTCAAACACTCGTCGCCGGCGGGATGGCCATAGGTATCGTTATAGCCCTTGAAATGGTCGATATCGATCATCAGCATGGCGAGCGGCCGGTCCGCCTCCGCGGCTGCCGTCCAGCTCTGCTTCAGGAAATCGTCAAACAGGCGGCGGTTGGCGAGCGCTGTCAGGGCATCCGTGTTGGAGATATCGTTGAGCGAGCGATATTTGGCATAGAGCGCCTCGGCATAGACCTTTTCGCGCAGATAGAGGAGGAACACCTTGCGCTCGACCGACTCGATGCGATAGCTCGCCAGCAAAGTGAGCAGACTTGTCACGCCGAGAAAGATCAGCGGAGAGGCCTTTTCCATCGGCAGCAGTGTCGGCAGCGGAAGAATGAAGAAGGCGGCGATGGCGAAGTTTACCGATGCGGCAACCACGGCCTGTGACGTGCGCAGCGGCAGCGCGATATTGCCGACGATGGCAAGCAGTATAAAAGTGTACGGCTCGAATTCCACGATCGGATTGCCGGGCGATTTCAGCATCAGCCCGGTGCCGACCGCCGATACCGCGACGCCGAAAACCGAAATCCAGCCCGGAAGGCGGGTGTCGAGATCGCGCATGATCAAAACTGTTAGCGCTGACAGCAAGGCCAGAACAACGCCAGATCTGATCAGGGTCATGCGGGCCAGCAATTCTTCCCGATAAATCAGATCGATAAAGGCAAAACCCGCGATCACGAGGATGCCGATCGCGCCTGCCCAGACGAGCTGGCGGTGGCGGTTGCGATGCATCTCCTCCACGAACCGGCGTTCGAGCGGGCGCGTGAATCGGAGCAACACCCCTCTTTTTTTCAGGTTGAGTTCAATCTGCTCGTCGAGCAACTGGTCTTCGCTCGACAGGCTTTTGACGCGCCGCAACATCATGGCGCGCGCGACCCCGCAGGTCCCAGATCGCGGCTGAAGCGCTTCCAGTTGGCGATGTAGTTCTCGGCCGACTGACGAAGGCCGGCGATCGCTTCACCATCGAGTTCGCGCACGGCGCGCGCCGGCGCGCCGACGATCAGGCTGTTGTCGGGAAAGGATTTGCCCTCGGTCACCAGCGCGTTCGCGCCGATCAACGAGTTGCGGCCGATCGTCGCGCCGTTCAGGATCGTGGCGCCCATGCCGACAAGGCTGTTTTCGCCGATGGTGCAGCCATGGAGGATTGCGCGATGGCCGACGGTGCAGCCTTCGCCGATCGTGGTCGGGAAGCCCATATCGGTATGGATGATGACCCCGTCCTGGATATTGCTGCCCCTGCCGATGGTGATCGGCTCGTTGTCGCCGCGCAGCACGGCCGCAAACCATATGCCGACATCCTCGCCGATAATGATGTCGCCGATCACCGAGGCGTCGGGAGCGATCCAGAATTGGCCTTCGGGCGGCAATCGCGGCTGTTTATCGGCCAAGTTGTAAAGGGGCACTTGCATCTCCTCTCAAACGCAGACAGACACTATATCAGATCACCTCGAATGCAAGGTCTCCAACGCCTTCGATGCTACACGCGATGCGATCACCACGCTCGACCGGGCCGACGCCAGCCGGCGTGCCCGTCAGAATGATGTCGCCGGCGGCAAGGCAAACGTATCGAGACAGTTCCGCGATGATTTCCGCGGTCTTCCATATCATCTGCGAGAGATCGCCATGCTGGATCACCGTGCCGTTGCGCACAAGGCTGATCGCACCGTGCTCGGGATGGCCGATTTCGGTGGCGGGCGCGATGTCGGAGACGGGCGCGGACGCCTCGAAGGCCTTGGACATTTCCCACGGCCTCGATTTCGCCTTGGCTTCGTCCTGAATATCGCGCCGGGTGAAATCCACCGCGACGCCGTAACCGTATACACAATCCAGGGCCTGATTAACGCCGATATCGGCGCCGCCATTTTTCAGGGCAACAAAACATTCCACCTCATGGTGGACGTTTCGCGACAGGACGGGGTAGGGAAAGGGTCTGCCGCCAGGGACGAGATTGTCGGGGTTCTTCTGGAAGAAGAACGGCGCTTCGCGGCTGGGATCATGACCCATCTCCACCGCGTGTGCGGCGTAATTTCGACCGACGCAATAGACCCGGCGAACGGGAAAGGTGCTTTCACTGCCTCTGACGGGCAGGGTCACGGCGGGCGGGGAGGGAATGACGGTTGACGACATTGGTGCTTGTCCTGAAAGCGAGAGCCACGGCAGGTGCATTTTGACGCCGGCCCGGATTGAAGATCTTGGCCGGATGACGCCAAACAGGCCACTAAGTAGGGAGTGTAAGTGCGTCGGTCCAGTGTTAACCCTACCAACTCGTCGGCATATCGGTATATATTGGACATTCCTCGCTCTCACGGCGCCCTGGAGCGAACCGCGCGCCTTGTCGTTGAAATTCGACGCCCGTGCTTCCGCGGGTTCGAAGGTTGAAGAAAGGCCTGGCGGTTCAGGACGCAATGCTTGAGAATCTGGAAATCATCATCGCCATGCTGGAAAAGGTCGGCATGGCGGCCCTCATCGTGCTCGCCTATAGGTTGATCCGCTACGCGCGCTTCTCAATCGTCCGTTCATCGCTCGCGATCGGGCTGTTGTTCGGCTTCGGGGCGGTGGTCACGATGGTCGATCCGCTGGAGGTGCTGCCGGGCATCATCGTCGATATCCGGGCGGTCATGGTTGCCCTTGCGGCGCTTTTCGGCGGCCCGCTCGCCGCCTTGATCGCATCGGCCGTGACCATTGCGATGCGGATTTATATCGGCGGCGCCGGTGCGCTTGCGGGCTGCGTCAGCATTGCGCTGGCCGCGGTGATCGGGCTTGTCTATGCACGCCTCAGCGGCGGACGGCGCGACCCTGTCGGCCTTGCCATTCTGGGCCTGTTGCTGTCGCTCACCCTGGTCGCGGGCGTTTTTGCGCCCGTTCCGATAGTGTCGTCGACAACGCCGGCGCTGATCATCCGCAATCTGCTCGGAACCATGATCCTCGGCTATCTGCTTGCCGTGGAGGAACGGCGCGAGGCCGAATATCGCGCCTACAAGCGCGAGGCGGAGCGCGATCCGCTCACCGGACTCAAGAACAGGCGGGCGCTCGAGGCGTTTGACCGGCAGGTCACCACCGAGGCGGAGCGTCGCCCCTTCGCCGTACTGATGATCGACATCGATGGCTTCAAATCGCTGAACGACCTTCACGGCCACGCCTTTGGCGACATGGTTCTGCGCCGGCTTGCCGAGGTTGTCCGCGGACGCATGCGCGGCTTCGATCTGGTGGTGCGCTATGGCGGGGAGGAATTCTGCGTGGTGGTCAAGGAGGCGACGCTGCACAATGCCAGGCGCATCGCGGAGGATATCAGGCTTCAGATCATGGAAGAGCGTTTCCAGGCCGCGACAGAGGAGATCGGGGTGACGGTCAGCGTCGGGGTCGCCGAAGCGAACGCCTCCACCCTCTCCGTGTTCCACGTCATAGAGCATGCCGACAAGGCGCTCTATGATGCCAAGAACGACGGCCGCAATCGCGTGTGCATCTATAGCCTGGAAACCGATCGCAGGCAGAAGCTACATCAGGCCTGAGGTTCGTCCGGAATGGAAAAAGCCCCGTCTCCGGGGCTTTCTGATTTTGCATGTCTTGCGACCGGCTCAGATCGCGCCGCTGCCCCAGGGGCCGTGATGGATATCGAGGCCGTCGAGGCGGTCGAAACCATGGGCGCCGAAGAAATCACGCTGGGCCTGGATCAGGTTGGCGGTGCCGCGCGACTGGCGATAGGCATCGAAATAGCCGAGCGCCGAGGCAAGGCCGGGCACAGGAAGGCCGGCGCCGGTTGCCGCAGAGACGATCCGGCGCAGCGACGGGAGGCACTCGTTGACCATTTCCGAGAATGCCGGCGTCACGATCAGGTTGGCAACGTCCGGCGTGTCGGAGAACGCCTTTGTGATGTCGTCGAGGAACTGCGAGCGGATGATGCAGCCGGCGCGCCAGATGCGGGCGATCTCCGGCATCGGCAGCTTCCAGCCATATTCCTGCGACGCGGAATCCATCACGTCGAAGCCCTGGGCATAGGCCGCGATCTTGGCGGCAAAAAGCGCCAGTTCGAGATCGCGGTTGAGCCAGGGACCGGCCTCGATGCCGAAGGAAAGTTCCTCCTTGTTGAACATTGGCTCGGCCGCGGCGCGTTCGCCGCGCATGGCGGAGATGCAGCGTGCGGCAACGGCCGCCTCGATCACGGTGGCGGGGACCGCGAGCTGCTGGGCCTCGATCGCGGACCAGCGGCCGGTGCCCTTCTGGCCGGCGGCATCGACGATCACGTCGGGCATCGGCTTTCCGGTCTCGGGGTCGCTGGCGCGCAGTACCTTCTCGGTGATCTCGATCAGGAAGGAATTCAGGCGGCCCTTGTTCCACTCACCGAAGACATTGGCGATATCGGACGCTTCCATGCCGCAGCCATCGCGCAGAATGCCGTAGATTTCGGCGATCATCTGCATGTCGGCATATTCGATGCCATTATGGATGGTCTTGACGAAATGGCCTGCGCCATCGGTCCCGAGCCAGGCGCAGCAGGGATCGTTGTCGAATTTTGCGGAGATCGAAGTCAGCACCTTTTCAACGCGTTTGTAGCTGTCCTCTGTGCCGCCGACCATGATCGAGGGGCCGTGGCGCGCGCCTTCCTCGCCACCCGATACGCCCATGCCGATAAAGGTCAGGCCGGTGCCGTCGAGCTCCTTGAAGCGGCGGCGGGTGTCGTGGAAATTGGCGTTGCCGGCATCGATGATGATGTCGCCCTTGCCGAGATAGGGGCGCAGCTTTTCCATTTCCTCGTCGACCGGGTCGCCGGCCTTGATCATGATGATGATCGGGCGGGGCGGGCGGATGGCCGCGACGAAATCCGAAAGCGTTTCGGTCGGGACGATGTTCTTCTGCAACTCGCCGGCGCCGGCGTAGAATGCGCGCGTCTTGTCGGCGGTGCGGTTGTAGACCGCGATCCTGTTGCCCTTCTCGGCAATGTTGAGGGCGAGATTGGAGCCCATGACTCCAAGCCCGATCAGTCCGATTTCTGCTTTTTCCAAGACATCACCTCTTGTCTTTGGCGCATCATGTGGGTTGCCGTCGGCAATGATGCGCAATTTCGAAAACCCGGATCGCCTTCAGGCGCGCCGAAGGGCAGGCGGCGGGCCGGGGTTGGCCTTTTGTGGCACCGCGACGGGCAAACGGCAAGACGTGGCGGCGCAAAACCGGCGCTTTTCACCGGGTGGCCGAAAAGTTTTGCCGTTCTGTCATAATGGGAGATAACCTGTGGCGGAAAGTGATGAATTATCGTTTGGCGGCAGTAAGCGCGGAGAAGTCGAACAACGAGGGATCGAGCAGATGCGAGGGATTGACGCTCGAAAGCGCCCTCAGCATCACGTCCTTCCGGCCGGGCATGCGCGCCTCCATATCCGACAGCATTTCTTTCATGGTATTGCGCTCCAGCCCGTCCTGCGAGCCGCAGAGATCGCAGGGGATGATCGGAAACCGCATCGCCTCGGCAAACCGCGCGAGATCGTCCTCTGCGGCGTAGGCGAGGGGGCGCAGCACCATCAGGTCGCCCTCATCATTCAGCAGTTTTGCCGGCATGGTGGCGAGCTTGCCGCCATGGAACAGGTTCATGAAGAAGGTCTCGAGGATATCCTCGCGGTGGTGGCCAAGCACCAGCGCATCGCAGCCCTCCTCGCGCGCGATCCGGTAGAGATTGCCGCGCCTTAGCCTGGAGCAGAGCGCGCAATAGGTCGAGCCCGGCGCGAGCTTCTCGGTGACGATCGAATAGGTGTCGCGATATTCGATCCGGTGCGGGACGCCGAGCTTCGTCAGGTAATCGGGCAGGACATGCTTGGGGAAATTCGGCTGGCCCTGATCGAGATTGCAGGCAAGGATGTCGACCGGCAGCAGGCCGCGCCATTTCAGCTCCAGCAGAACGGCCAGCAGGCCATAGCTGTCCTTGCCGCCCGACAGCGCCACGAGCCAGCGCTTCTGATCCTTCAGCATGTCGAAATCGGCAATCGCCTGGCGCACCTGCCGGAGCAGCCGCTTGCGCAGCTTGGAAAAGCCGACGGAGGAGGGCGCATCGGCAAACAGAGCCTGGAAGGCATCGGGCAGTGTATCTTCGGCCAGTTCGTTCATCATCGCTCCGGGCGCTTGGTTTGCTAGAGCCTGTTCGCTTTTCGTTGAATCGCGAACCGGCTTTAACCTTTTGTTTTCCGCTCGTCCGGACGGAAAACCGGTATCCACTTTTCCTGGACGCGCTCAAAGGCAATGCCTGTTTACGCCGAAAGGTTCAACCCGCAAAGACCGACCAGCCGGTGCGCGCCGCCAGCATTTCGAGCGCGACCGAGCCAAGCGCGGGATTGCCGGTCGCATCCAGCCCCGGCGACCACACCGCCATCGATGCCTTGCCGGGCGCGACCGCCAGAATGCCGCCGCCGACCCCGGATTTGCCGGGAAGGCCGACGCGGAACGCGAAATCGCCGGAGCCATCATAATGGCCGCAGGTCAGCATCATCGCGTTGATGCGGCGCGCCCTTCGCGGCGAGACCACCGAAAAACCGGTCAGCGGATTGGTGCCGTGATTGGCCAGATAAAGCCCGGCATGGGCAAGCTGGACGCAGTTCATCATCAGCGCGCATTGATGGAAATAGACGCCGAGCACGTGATCGACCGGGTGGTGGATATTCCTGAAGCCGCGCATGAAATTGGCGAGCGCGAAATTGCGGAAGCCCGTGCGCTGTTCCGATTGCGCCACCTTCTCGTCGATCGAGAGCGTCTCGTCATTGGCGATGAAATGCATGAAGCGCAGGAATTCGCCGATCGCCTCGCGCGGCGCATGCCCGGCCAGCACGATATCGGTCACCACGATCGCTCCGGCATTGATGAAGGGGTTGCGTGGGATGCCGTGCTCGTGCTCGAGCTGGACGATCGAATTGAAGGAGGAGCCCGAGGGCTCGCGCCCGACCCTTTTCCATATCGCCTCGCCGACCTTGCCGAGCGCCAGCGTCAGCATGAACACCTTGGAAATGCTCTGGATCGAAAAATGCGTCTCCGCATCGCCCGCATGGTAGGTCTTGCCATCGACGGTGGCGATGGCAATGCCAAACTGATTGGGGTCGACCTTGGCGAGTTCGGGAATGTAATCGGCCACCTTGCCTTCGCCCAGGCGGGGCTGGAGCTCGCGCACGATATCGTCAGCAATGGTCTGCAGGTTCATGCCCGCGATCTCCCTTCAGAGCCTTTCGCGACCGGAACCCGCCATCCGGTCCCCGCGACGATGCGGCAGGTGAGTGGCATAGAGAAATCCGCCCTCGCGGTAAACGCCGATTTTTCTGCAATGTAGTCGATCGCGCAGCGAAGCGAAAACGCATCCGGCACCGAAATCACAATTTTCGATATATCGTATCTTGCAAATTTCGATGGAGATTATATCTTTAGATATATCGTAAACAACAGGAGCGATAGTGGTGAGACATTTTCATGAGCGCCCGGCCGAGGAAGGCCAGGGGCGGTTTCGCGAATATATGATGATGGCGCGCGGCGGCGGCGGTTTCGGCCGGGGCGGCTTTGGCGGCCCGTTCGGTTTCGGCGACGGCGATGGTCCCGGCAGGCCGGGCCGCTTTCTCGGCCAGGGGCAGATCCGCCTGCTGGTTCTCCATCTGATCGGCGAGGAGCCCCGTCACGGCTACGACATCATCAAGGCGATCGAGGAAATGAGCGGCGGCTTCTATGCGCCGAGCCCCGGCGTCATCTACCCCACGCTGTCCTACCTCGAGGAAGCTGGATATGTGGTGGCCGCCGATGACGGAAACAAGAAGCGCTATTCGATCACCGACGAGGGCAGCGCCTATCTCGCCGACAACATGTTCGAGGCATCCATGGCGTTGAAGGCGTTGTCGACGATCGGCGACAAGATGAAGCGCCGGAAAGAGCGGCATAAGGCCGAAGCCGGCCCCGAACTGCCGCGAAGCGTCGATGTCGCGATGCTGAACCTGCGGGAGGTGATCGCCCGCAAGCTCGACGACGACCCCGCCGCCGCAAGCGAAATCGTCCGCGCCCTCTTGGAGTTCACGGCGCGTTATGAGTAGGCTGCCGATAATTTCGATATAACGAAAGATATAACTCGGCGTTTTCGCCGGGTTCCTGGCTGCTCACAAAGTTATCCTTTCTGACGGACGTCATCCTCGGCCCTGTGCCGAGGATCTAATCACCTCTCTATGCGAGCGGAGTCTGCGGTTATCAATGTGCTGTTTTTTATGCATTTCTTAATCCGGTACGCTTCTCGCGCGGGTAAGTGCTTAGACCCTCGGGACAAGCCCGAGGGTGACGGAAGAGGGTGGGGCAGCTTTTGTCAACAGGTCGAAACCGGTGCCTGCGCCGGGTTACTGCCGCGCTCGACGGTTTCTAGAACCGCCGCGCCAGTTCCAGAAGCTCGGTGTCCGACAACGGCGCGATTTCGCTTTCGTGGGTGGAGACCGGCGAGAAGCCGAACTGCTGGTAGAGCTGGAGCGCGCGCGGGTGATCGAGATTGTTTGTCTCGGTGATCACTTTTTCCGGCTGGTCGGCCCAGATCGCCTTCAGGGCCTGGAGCAGGAACCACTTGCCGACGCCGAAGCCGAGCGCGCGTTCGAACAGGCCGAAATGCACCAGCCGGGTGACGCTGTCATCCTCGCGGTGGTATTCGTAAAAGCCGGCCGGCGCGCCTTCCAGATAGAACACGGTCACCGTGGTGCGGTCATTGTGGATGGTGGCGGCAAGGTCCTCGTCGCTCATGCGCACCCGGTCGACCCACTCCCAGCGGGAGCCGACCTGGCGATAGAGAAAACGGTAGTAGGCAAGCGGAATTTCCGGCACCCGCATCAGCGCGATATGAAGGTTTGCCGGCGCCAGCAAATGGGCTTTCGGCGGCGTGGTCATTTCAAGCCGGGTGACGTGAACCGGGATCGGTGCCGTAGTCTTTTTCGTCATCGCGCTCAGGCCTCTCCGGTCGCCACGGGCGTATCGTCGCGGCTGCCCCATTCCGACCACGAGCCGTCATAAAGCGTATTGTCGGCGTGGTCGAGCGTTTCGAGCGCAAGCGTGATGATGGCGGCAGTGACGCCGGAGCCGCAGGTTGTGACCACCGGTTTCGAAAGGTCGATGCCGGCGTCCGCAAACAGGGCGCGCAGTTCCTCGGGCGATTTGAACCGGCCGTCCTTCGCGAAGGAGGAGGATGGCAGGCTTTTCGCGCCCGGCATGTGGCCGGATCGCATGCCCGCGCGCGGTTCCGGCTCGGCCGCCTCGAACCGGGCGGCGCTGCGTGCATCCGCGATCTGGCGACTGCCGGAGGCGACGATTTCGCGCATGTCTTCAAAAGAGGTAACGCGGTGCGGCTTGGCGTCGAGCTTGAACGTCGCCGGCGCGGGCGCGGGAGTGCCGGTCTCCTGGGCGCGGCCTTCGCCGCGCCAGCCGTCAAGGCCGCCATCGAGGACGTAGACGTCGCTCGCTCCCATCATCCGCAGCATCCACCACAGGCGGGGGGCTGCCAGGTAGCCTGGGCCGTCATAGACCACGATCGTGTGATCGCTGCCAACGCCGAGCGCTTCCATTTCGGCTGCAAACACTTCCGGCGCCGGCAGGGTGTGCGGCAGGCCTGAGGAGGTGTCGGCAATCGCATCGTGATCGAAGAACACCGCGCCCGGCAGGTGGCCGGCCAGGTACTCGGCCTTCGGGTCGCGGTTATGGGCCGGCAGGTACCAGGAGGCATCGATGACCGAAAAGCCCGGCTTGCCCAGCCTTTCCTCGACCCATTCCGGCGAAACGATAAAACTCATCTGGCGACACTCCTCATGCGATGGCTGGAATATGTCCGATGAACACGGGTTCACCGGACATATTCCAGCTTATTGTTTTTACGCATTTCCGGACGGAAAACCGTGATTACACTTTTCCTGGAAATGCTTTAGGCGTCAAACCGTATCCGAAAACGGCGGTTCTCGCGGCCCTTCTTTTCGATCTTGCCGATATGGATGCCGCCGACCTCGCCGGTGGAGCGCACATGGGTGCCGCCGCAGGGCTGGCTGTCCACGCTGGCGTTCTCGCCGATCGCGATCAGCGAGATCCGGCCCATGCCCATCGGCGGGCGGACATTCTTCGATTTGACAATGCCGGGATTGGCGGCCAGCTCCTCATCGGTGATCCACTGCACATAGACCGGATGGTCTTCGGCAACCAGCTTCATCATCGCAGCCGTGACCGCGTCCTTGTCGATCGTTTCCGACATGTCGAAATCGACGCGGGATTCCTCTTCGCCGACGGAGGCGCCGGTGATCGGATAGGGACAGACGACGGAAAGCAAATGGCAGGCGGTGTGCATGCGCATCAGCTTCAGCCGCCGCGGCCAATCGATTTCGAGGCGGAGCCTGTCGCCGACGGCGGGCGGCGTCTCGCCTTCGGCCGGCACGTGCAGGATGATGTCCTTGGTCTCGCCATGGCGGGTAACGGCAAGCGCGATCGCCGAGCCGTCAGCGCGCCGGGCGATGCCGGTATCCCCCGGCTGGCCACCGGAGGTGGCGTAAAAACAGGTGCGGTCGGTCTCGAACGTGCCGTCCTGATGCACTGAAGTGACCACCGCATCGCAACTCGCCAGGGTGAAATCGTTGCGGTAGAGGGCATCAACAGGCATGGGTCACTTTCTATTCAAACGGAGCGGCAATCTCCGTTTTCCGGGTCAGCCATTGCGGCAGCGGCAGCCCTTTATCCTTCAGGAATTCGGGGTTGAAAAGCTTCGACTGATACCGGTTGCCATAGTCGCACAATATGGTGACGATGGTGTGGCCGGGGCCGAACTCGCGCGCCAGACGCATGGCGCCCGCTATATTGATGCCCGATGAGCCGCCGAGGCACAAGCCCTCATCCGTTACCAGATCGAATATCAGCGGCAGCGCCTCGCTGTCGGGAATGCGGTAGGCAAAATCGGGGGTGAAGCCTTCCAGATTGGCGGTGATCCGGCCCTGGCCGATGCCCTCGGTGATCGAGCCGCCCTCGCTCTTCAATTCGCCATGGGCATAGAATTCGTAAAGCGCGGCCCCTTCCGGATCGGCGATCCCGATCTTGATGTCGTTGTTCTTCGCCTTCAGTCCCATGGCGGTGCCGGCAAGCGTGCCGCCGGAACCGACCGCGCAGATGAAGCCGTCGACCTTGCCGTCGGTGTCGCGCCAGATTTCCTCGGCCGTGGTCTCTATATGGGCGTTGCGGTTGGCGACATTGTCGAACTGGTTGGCCCAGATGGCGCCATTCGGGTTTTCCTTCGCAAGCTTTTCGGCAAGCCGGCCCGAAAGTTTTACGTAATTGTTCGGATCGCGATAGGGCTTGGCCGGCACCTCGACCAGTTCCGCGCCGAGCAGGCGGAGCGCGTCCTTCTTCTCCTGCGCCTGGGTTTCGGGGATCACGATCACGGTCTTGTAGCCGAGCGCGTTGGCGACCATGGTCAGCCCGATGCCGGTATTGCCGGCAGTGCCTTCCACGATCGTGCCGCCGGGCTTCAGCAGACCGCGCCTCTCCGCATCGCGGATGATGTAGAGTGCTGCGCGGTCCTTGACCGACTGGCCGGGGTTCAGGAATTCGGCCTTGCCGAGAATGGTGCAGCCGGTCGCTTCCGAGGCGGCGCGAAGCTTCACCAGCGGTGTATTGCCGATCAGGTCGATGACGGAGGAATGCGTGGTCATGATCTCGCTTTCAATTTTTCCGTACTTGTGCCGCCGGGGTCGGGCTTTGCCAAGGATTTAGTTTTCGCCGCTTTCGGCTTTGGCGCAAAGCCATTTCATTCCTTGATCGCCTCGAAGGCGGAAAGTGCGCGCTTTCGCGCGGCCTTGTGGTCGACGAGCGGCTTTGGGTAGGTCTCGCCAAGCGTTACGCCGGCTTGGCTGAGCACATCGTCGGGCGCATCGAACGGGGCGTGGATGTGCTTCTTCGGCATATCCTTCAGTTCCGGCACGTAGGCGCGGACATAATCGCCGGCCGGATCGAACTTTTCGCCCTGGAGGACCGGGTTGAAGATCCGGAAGAACGGGGCCGCGTCCGCGCCCGAGCCCGCGACCCACTGCCAGTTCGCCGCGTTGGAGGCGGGATCGGCGTCGACCAACGTGTCGCGAAACCATTTCTCGCCGTGTCGCCAGTCGATCATCAGGTCCTTGATCAGGAAGGAGGCCGCGATCATGCGGACGCGGTTATGCATATAGCCCTCGCGCCAGAGCTGGCGCATGCCGGCATCGACAATCGGATAGCCGGTCTCGCCCCGGGTCCAGGCCGCAAACGCCTCCTCGTCGTCCTTCCAGGCGAAATCGTCGAAGCGCCCGTTCCAGTTCTTCTCGGCAAGGTCCGGCGCATGAAACAGCAGGTGATGGCAGAAATCGCGCCAGACGAGTTCCTGCAGGAATTTCTTCCTGTTTTCGGCGGAGATCGATTGCGTCCCATTGATGCGGTGCCAGATCGTTGCCGGCGAAATCTCGCCGAGCGCCAGATGCGGGGAGAGCATGGAGGTCGCCTGCCGGTCCGGCCGGTCGCGCTTTGCGGCATAATCCTGCACGACATCCGCGACAAAATGATTGAGACGAGCGATCGCGCCATCCTCGCCCGGCTGCCAGATATCGGAAAAGCCCGCCGCCCAGTCGGGCCTGGCCTCGTAGAGCTTCCAGTCTTTCAGTTTCTCGGATTTGATTTTTTTCGCCACGCCTTCAAGGCTTTTCGGGGCGTCAATCGGATCGGGCACATGCTGATCCGCCGAAAACGCCTTCCAGAACGGGGTGTAGACCTTGTAGGGCCCGCCCGACTTGGTCTTGAAGTTTGAAGGCTCGTGCAGGATCTGGCCGGCAAAGCTCCTGACCGTGATCCCGTCCTCGCCGAGCGCTGCCTTCACCGCCTTGTCGGCGCGGATGCCTTCAGTGCTGTAGCGCCGGTTCCAGAACACGGCCTCGGCCTCGGATTCCTCGATCATCGCGCGCAACACGTTCAGCGGGTCGCCGCTCCGCAACACCAGCGGCGCGCCAAGTTCGTCATAGCGGGATGCCAGCTTTTCCAGCGAGCGCTCCAGCCACCACGCCTGCGCCGCGCCAAGCGGCCCGTTGCCGTTATCCTCGCGGATATAGACCGGCACCACGGCCCGGCCATCTTCCAAGGCGGCGGCGAGCGCGCGGTTGTCGGAAAGGCGCAGATCGTTGCGGATCCAGTAGATTGCCGGTTTGGCCATTGTCCCTCGTCATCCGTTTGTTCCGCGCTTGATGTAGGGCGCTGACAACGGATGGCAAAGGCCGCAAGGCGATGCGGCGTGGCAAACGGGCTCAGTCGATGAATTCGACCGTCACGCCGGGCGAGACCATCCCGGCGAGTTCATTTGCATCCCAATTGGTCAGCCGCACGCAGCCATGACTTGAGGTCTTGCCGATCTTGTCGGGATCGGGGGTGCCGTGAATGCCGTAGCTCGGCTTCGACAGCGCAATCCAGACATTGCCGACGGGACCGTTGGGACCGGGATTGATCGTCAACACCTGGTTGTTGTCGCCCTGCTTGAAGTTCTTGTGCGGATTATAGGTGTAGTTCGGGTCGATCGCGATCCGCTCCACCGAGACGGTGCCGGAAGGCGAGGGCGTGTCCGCCGAGCCGATCGTGGCCGGATAGGCCGCGATCAGCGTGCCCTCGGCGTCATAGGCGCGCAACTGCTTCAGGGCCTTGTCCGCGAGGATTCGCTCGACTTTGGCTTTTTTCGGCTTGCCGATGCTGATGACCTTGACCGTGGTTCCCGGCCGCGAGAAATCGGCATCCGGATTCATCCTTTTCAGGAAACCCTCATCCATGTGGAATTTCTCGGCCAGCATTTCGGAGACCGATGTATAGGACATCTCCGGTAATTCGGCCTTTTCGGCGTAGTCGGACGGGATCGCGGCGACATAGGGGCCTGCGGCATCCGTCGCGGTGATGGTGTAGGTGGTGAACGGCAGTCCGCCCTCCAGCGACAGCGATTGCATGATCTTTTCGCTGTCGGCAACGGGATCGAGCCGCTCGCCGGTGGCCTCGGCATAGGCGTCCAGTGCCTTCCTGACATTGTCGCCCATCAACCCGTCGATCACGCCCGGGGAAAAGCCCTTGCGGTCGAGAAACACCTGGGTCGCGACCACGTTCATATCCGGCTTCGCCGATGTCCTGGCAACAGGGGGGCTGGTTTCCGTGCGGTCGGGCGTCACGGTTTGCGGCGCTGAAGGAAAATCATTGGACGGCGGCGGAGGGTAGGCGTTCTGATTGCCGAAATCGCGGCTCCAGCGGGCGCGACCATTCGTGCCGAACGGTCGTTCGCCCCAGTTGCCGCCGCCTTGCCATGTCCGGTCGAAGCCTGACGCGGTATCGTAACCGGCATTGGCGGGACGATATTCGTCAGCATAAAACTCGGTCGCCACGAGGTTTCCATACGCGTCGAGCAGGATCTGGCGGCCATCGGCGTCGCGGCTCAAAACCACGCTGCCGGCTTCCGGCACATAGTCGAGCATTGCGCCATCGGGCGCGATCAGCAGGATCTGCCGGCCATCCCTGTAGAGCGGCTCATGCGCATGGACCGGCGTGACCGCGGGCGCCGTCGCCAGCGCCAGGTAGAAGGGAATGGTGTACAATGTCGCTTTTCGCATGTCTTCGACCGTGTGACCGTTATAATCGGCAAAACCCTTGCCGGATTCGCATTGGCCCGGATTCGCACTGGATGGATTCAAGGCCCTGGAGAATGAACGTCGGCTGAACCGGCATGTTTCATTATCATCCAAACGTGGTTAAATTTGGTTTTATGACGGACGCCTCATGATCGATTTCAGCATCCCGGACGGCCCTTCCTTTCAACTTGATCCGACATCGGTTCTCGATATCGGCGGCTGCGTCGTGGCGGGCGTCGACATTGCCCCCAAACGGGCCATTCCGGATGATGGCGATCTGCGCATCGATCATTCGCTGGAAGGCTTTCTGTTCACATGCGGCCCGGAGCATATCCGCCATCCGGAGCCGGTGGAGGGTGAGGACGGGCGGTTCTATCCGCTGCACGGCTCCGCCTCCGCCAATGCGGCGGTGGTCAAGTCTCTGGAAACCGGCGCGACCGGCGCGGAATGCGTTGCCGCGATCCCGGTGAAGACCGCCAATGGCGGCGACATGCTGATCGAGCGCCGCTGGACACTGGAGGCCGCGACCGGCGAATTGACGCTCGCCGATACCGTGATCAACCGGTCCGACCGGGCGCTGCCGATCATGATGATGTATCATATCAATTTCGGCGCGAAGCATTTCGATGACGGCGTGCGGCTCGAAAGCGCCTCGCTGCCCGAGGGCGCATTGCCCTGGCGGTTCGGCGAGGGCGATCACGGCATCTTCTGCGTTCCGGCGGCAGGCAGCGAGGGCGGCTGGTCGACGACCCGGCTCGGCCCGATCGCGGCCCTTGGCGGGCGCTCCTTTGTGCTTTCCGTGGATACGGCGACGCTGCCTTACCTGCAGATATGGCGCAATCAGGAAGCGCCGGCGCATATTCTCGGCATCGAGCCGGTCTCCCATCGCTGGACCTCGCGGCGCAAGCTCGCCGAAGCCGGCGAGCTGGAACCGGTGGCGCCGGGCGGCTCGAAGCGGTTTTCGCTAAAAATTCGTTTCGAATAGCCAGACCGTCCGCCGACTTGCAAATCGTCAAAATCTTCTTAGTTTCGGCGTACCAAACGCAAAAGGGATACCGTCATGAATATCCGCCCGATCGATGAGTTTTATGCTGTCAGCCCGCAGATCACGCCGGACCAGATCGCCGAGATCAAGGCGGCCGGGTTCAAGTCCATCGTCTGCAACCGGCCGGACGGCGAGGAGCCGGGCCAGCCGACCTTTGCCGAGATCAAGCAGGCGGCCGAGGATGCCGGCCTCTATTTCGCCCATGTGCCCGTCGGCGGCATGGGTCTGACGCCCGAGGCCGTGACCGGCATGGTCGATGCGCTGGATGACATGGAAAAGCCGGTGCTGGCCTATTGCCGCTCGGGCGCGCGCTCGACCCGGATCTACGAGGAAGCCAAGCGCCTGCGCGGCTGAGTTCCTTTAATCAAGGCGGTCCCGGTGGGCCGCCTTCTGTTTCTGCATGCAAAAGAAAGTGAATGCGATGACGGTAAAACGTATCAATCCCGGCCCCCTCATGTCCGGCGCGGTGGTCCACGGCAACACGGTCTATCTCTCCGGCCAGACCGGTGAGGGCGCGGACGTCACGACGCAGGCGAAGGAATGCCTCGCCAAGGTTGACGCGCTTCTGGCCGAGGCCGGGACCGACAAGTCGAAAATCCTGCAGACGCTGGTTTATCTGAAGGACATGGGCAATTTCGCCGAGATGAACGCGGTTTGGAAAGACTGGATCGATCCGGCGAACACGCCGGCGCGCGCCACCAGCCAGGCCGAACTTGCCGCGCCGCATATCCTCGTCGAGTTCACCGTGATCGCCGCGCTCGACTGATCCGCGGCGCCGTTTGCCGCCGGAATGGCTTGGCGCTCATCCAGGCCATTTTCTGCGATATGTATTAAAACTGTGCGGTCGGCAGCTATTCTGCGACGGTTTCAACTTGGGGAGGGGGAAGAAATGAAAATCAAGGCAGCATTGATCGGAATTGCGATGGTGGCGACTGCGGCGACGCCGGCGATGGCCCGCGAAACCGCGGCGATCCTGGCCGTCAGCTGGCAGCCGGCCTTCTGCGAAGGCCATCAGGATAAGCCCGAATGCAAGAGCCAGACGGAAAGCCGCTATGATGCCGGCCATTTCGCGCTGCACGGGCTCTGGCCGCTCGGCGAGAACTATTGCGGCGTTGCCGCGGACGTCCGCGCCGAAGATGAAAACGGGAACTGGAATGCCTTGCCGGCGCTGTCGTTGAGCGATGGTCTGCGGGAAACGCTGGCGAAGGTAATGCCGGGGACGCAATCCAATCTCCAGCGCCACGAATGGGTGAAGCACGGCACCTGCACCAAGTTCACGCCGGAAAACTACTACCAGACGTCCGTGGACCTGCTCGAGCAATTGAACGGTTCCGAGGTCGCCAGGCTGTTTCAGTCGAATATCGGCATGGAACTCTCGGCCGACGAGATTGCCAGGGCGTTTGATAGCGCATTCGGGCGCAACGCCAGGAATCGCATCAAGATCAGCTGTGTCTCCGATGGAGATCGCCAGTTGATCGACGAGATTACGATCGGCCTTTCGGACAAATATGCGCCGGGCACGTCTCTGGAAGACCTGATACAGGGCGCCGGCCGAACCGCGATCGGCTGCGACGGCGGGATCGTCGACCCCGCCGGTCTGCAATAATTCGTCAGAGCGTGCGGCTCTGGGCACGGGCATCGTCTTCCTTGCCGGAGCTGCGCAGATGGCGCTGTTTCGGGCGGATGGCGTTGCGCACCCGCTTGATGCCCTCGACGGAGAGCGCGATATTGCCGGCGACCGCGATTTCCTCGCGCATATAGACCTCGCCGGTCAGCCGCGCCTCCTCGCCCTTGACGGTGACGTGGACTTCCGTGGCATCGAGCAGGCCGGAGGAAGCCAGTTCGCTGGCGATCGCATCCTCGCGGCGGGCGTCGGGATTCCATTCCTCGGTGTCTTCAACCGGTTCGCCATAGAAAGCCGCTTTTTTGAGTACCATTGTCGCTTCCTTCCAAATGCCGTTTCAATTCTAAAGCCTTAAACGTCTGACGCGGGCGATTGTTCATTTCATGACGTCTTTGTGACGGCGCAGGCAATTCCGGAAGGCGCATTGTTTCCTAGGCCGCTTTCGCATACATAGCGGCCCAAGCATCCAATTGACGGGAAGCAGGAAAGATATGGCACGACAGTTCATCTACCACATGGCCGGGCTCAAGAAGGCCTACGGCGCCAAGAAGATTCTCGAAGACATCCATCTGTCGTTCTACCCGGACGCCAAGATCGGCATTCTCGGCCCGAACGGCGCCGGTAAGTCGACCGTGCTCAAGATCATGGCCGGTCTCGACAAGGAGTGGACCGGCGAGGCCTGGCTCGCCGAGGGCGCAACCCTTGGCTACCTGCCGCAGGAACCGCAGCTCGATCCGGAAAAGACGGTGTTCGAAAACGTGATGGAAGGCGTCGCCCACAAGAAGGCGATCGTCGACCGCTACAACGAACTGATGATGAATTATTCCGATGAGACGGCGGACGAGGGCGCGCGCCTTCAGGACGAGATCGACGCACAGAACCTCTGGGACCTCGAAAACCAGGTCGAGATGGCGATGGACGCGCTGCGCTGCCCGCCGGGCGACGCCAATGTCGAAAATCTCTCCGGCGGCGAAAAGCGCCGCGTCGCGCTCTGCCAGCTTCTGCTGCGTCAGCCCGACCTGCTGCTCCTCGACGAACCGACCAACCATCTCGACGCCGAGACCATCGCCTGGCTCGAAAAGCACCTGCGCGAATATCCGGGCGCGATCCTGATGGTCACCCATGACCGTTACTTCCTCGACAATGTCACCGGCTGGATCCTCGAGCTCGACCGCGGCCGCGGCATTCCCTATGAGGGCAATTACTCGGCCTATCTGCAGGCCAAGGCCAAGCGCCTGGCCCAGGAAGCCCGCGAGGAAGGCAGCCGCCAGAAGGCGCTGTCGCGCGAGCAGGAGTGGATCGCCTCCAGCCCCAAGGCCCGACAGGCCAAGTCGAAGGCCCGTATCCGCGCCTATGACGAACTGGTGGCATCCGCCGAAAACCGTCGTCCCGGCGATGCCCAGATCATCATTCCGGTCGGCGAGCGTCTCGGCAATGTCGTGATCGAGGCCGAGAACCTGTCGAAAGCCTATGACGGTCGGGTGCTGTTCGAGAACCTGTCCTTCAAGCTGCCGCCCGGCGGCATTGTCGGCGTCATCGGCCCGAACGGCGCGGGTAAATCGACGCTGTTCAAGCTGATCACCGGTCAGGAAAAGCCGGATTCCGGCGATATCCGCGTCGGCGAGACCGTCGATCTCGGCTATGTCGACCAGAGCCGCGATTCGCTCGATGGCGACAAGAATGTCTGGGAGGAGATTTCCGGCGGCAACGACATCATCAAGCTCGGCAAGTTCGAGATGAACTCGCGCGCCTATTGCGGCGCCTTCAACTTCAAGGGCGGCGACCAGCAGCAGAAGGTCGGCAATCTCTCCGGCGGCCAGCGCAACCGCGTCCACCTCGCCAAGATGCTGAAGTCGGGCTCCAACGTCCTTCTCCTCGACGAACCGACCAACGATCTCGACACAGAGACGCTCGGCGCGCTGGAAGACGCGCTCGAAAATTTCGCCGGCTGCGCCGTGGTCATCAGCCATGACCGCATGTTCCTCGACCGTCTCGCCACCCACATCCTCGCCTTCGAGGGCGACAGCCACGTGGAATGGTTCGAGGGCAACTTCGAAGACTACGAGGAAGACAAGATCAGAAGGCTCGGGCCTGAGAGCGTCAAGCCCAGCCGGGTGTCGTATAAGCGGCTGACTCGGTAATTGTCGACGGCTTTGCGGCACTGGCAATCGCTGCCGCAAAGCCCACAAACCTTCTCGCCCCGGAGGGGAGAGATGTCGCGAAAGCGACAGTGAGGGGGGAGCCTATCCCAGCAAACGCCCTCACGATTGGAAATACCGAGCCACCCTCACTGCCCCTTTCGGGGCATCTCTCCCGCCAGCGGGAGAGAGTATTGGGAGCAAGCTGCATCACCTCGGGCAACATGCCTGCTTTTGCTAGCCCGAGGACTTCTCAAACCGTTTCTCACAAATCCAGCCGCTTCCGCTGCCGCCCCGCGATGTCCTGCACGAACTGCCACGCCACGCGGCCGGAGCGGCCGCCGCGGGTGGTGGCCCAGGTGAGGGCTTCGGCGTGGAGGGTTTCGGGCGTGCCTTCGAGGCCGAAATGGGCGGCGTAGCCGTCGATCATCGCCAGATAGTCGTCCTGCGAGCATTTGTGGAAGCCGAGCCAGAGGCCGAAACGATCCGACAGCGATACCTTTTCCTCGACCGCCTCGGACGGGTTGATCGCGGTGGAGCGCTCGTTTTCGATCATGTCGCGCGGCATCAGGTGGCGGCGGTTGGAGGTGGCGTAGAGCAGCACGTTTTCCGGCCGCCCCTCGACCCCGCCATCGAGCGCCGCCTTCAGCGATTTATAGGCGGCGTCATCGTGATCGAAGGAGAGGTCGTCGGAAAACAAGAGGAAGCGGTGAGAGGACGCCTTGATGATCTCGAGCAGGTCGCCGAGCGTGCCGATATCCTCGCGGTAGAGCTCCACCAGCTTCAGCGGCAGCTTGTGTTCGGCGATGATCGCGGCGTGAACCGACTTCACCAGCGAGGACTTGCCCATCCCGCGCGCGCCCCAGAGCAGCGCGTTGTTGGCCGGAAAGCCCTCGGCGAAGCGCAGCGTGTTTTCAAACAGGATGTTGCGGACATGATCGACGCCGCGGATCAGCGACAGATCGACGCGGCTGGGGCTTGCGACCGGCGCGAGGTAGCGCTGCTCCGGCTTCCAGACGAAGCAATCGGCGGCGTCGAGATCGCTCTCACGGTATTGCGGTCCGGCGATGCGTTCCAGCGCGTCGGCGAGCCGGGTTACCTCGGCAAGGAACCTGTCTGTGGTTTCGGTGTTCATGTTTTTCTCCCGATGCATCGTCTTTGGCCTTCAGATTTCCGGTTTCGGAGGCGGATGCAAGGTCGATTCCCGGGCAAAAAGGCCACTAAAACGCAAAAAGCATCGGTGTTTCATAGGCTATTGTTGCATTGAACGGGGCTCCGACTATATACCGGCGACACGTTTGCGGGGGTGGGCCCCGTCTTGACGCCGGGCGTGGCCCTGGTTCTGGTTTGAGGAGTTTTTGACAACATGTTTAGCACGGCTTACGCCCAGGCAGCGGGCGCCGCAGGTCCGTTCGGATCCGGCATGGAAATGATCTTTCTGTTCGTGCCGCTGATGGCGATCTGGTATTTCCTGCTGATCCGGCCGCAGCGCCGTCAGGCCAAGAAGCGCCAGGAAACGCTCTCCGCCATTCGCCGCGGCGATCAGGTCGTCACCGGCGGCGGCATTGTCGGCAAGGTGGTCAAGGTCATCGACGACAACGAGCTTGAAGTCGAGATTGCCGACGGCGTCCGCATCCGTATCATGCGCAGCTACGTCTCCGACGTGCGCGTCAAGGGCGAGCCGGTCAAATCCGAGGACGCCAAGTCCTGATTTCATTACGGCCGAACCGTGAAAAAGCCCGGTTCGGCCGTAATTCTATTGCATGCCTTCGGCCCGAGCGCCGAAATTGAGGCGGGGCCTTCCAGGCTGCCGCCTGCTTCGTGAAACCGACGAACCGAGACCTTCATGCTGTATTTTTCCCGTTGGAAGACCTTCTTCATCTGGCTAGTCGTTGCGGTGGGCATCGTCATCGCTTTGCCGAATGTATTCAGCGACCAGCAATTGTCGAAGCTCCCGGGATGGATGCCCGACAGCAAGATCACGCTCGGCCTCGACCTGCAGGGCGGTTCCTACATCATGCTGCAGGTCGATCGGAATGACATCGTCACCGATCGGCTGAACACGCTGGTCGATGATGTGCGCTCCGATCTGCGCGAGGCGCAGGTTCGCTATACCGGCCTTTCCGGCTCCGGTGACAGCGCGCAGGTGCGGATCACCGATCCGGCGCAGTATGTGGAAGCCGAAACCGCGCTCGAGCCGCTTGCCGAATATATCAATGCCGGCACGCTGAACGGCGGCACGTTCCAGGAAGTCACGATGGATGATGACGGCAACGGCCTCATCCGGCTGACGCTCACGGAACAGGGCATCGATTACCGCATGCGCTCCGCCGTCGAACAGTCGATCGAGGTGATCCGTCGCCGCGTCGACGAACTCGGCACCACCGAGCCGCTGATCCAGCGCCAGGGCGACGACCGCATCATCGTGCAGGTGCCGGGTCTGGATGATCCCCAGCGCCTGAAGGCGCTTTTGAACAAGACCGCGAAGCTGACCTTTCATATGGTCGACACCACGGTCTCGGCGCAGGACGCGATCGAGGGAAGGCCGCCGGCGGGCACCGAAGTGCTCTACTCGATGGACGATCCGCCGGTGCCCTACGTGATCGAGAAGCGCGCGCTGATCTCGGGCGAAGACCTGGTCGACGCCAAGGCCGCCTTCGACCAGCGCACCAACGAGCCGGTGGTCAATTTCCGCTTCGATTCGCGCGGCGCCCAGCGATTCGCCCAGGCGACCCAGCAAAATGTTGGCCGCCCCTTCGCGATCGTGCTCGACGACCAGATCGTTTCCGCGCCGGTGATCAACGAGCCGATCCTTGGCGGGTCGGGGCAGATTTCGGGCAATTTCACCGTCCAGGGCGCCAACGACCTTGCCGTGCTGCTGCGCGCCGGCGCGCTGCCTGCAACGCTGACGGTGGTCGAGGAACGCACGGTCGGGCCGAGCCTCGGCGCTGATTCGATCCGCGCCGGCGTCATGGCATCGGTCATCGGTGCGGCCGCCGTGGTCGTGTTCATGGTCGCTTTCTACGGCATGTTCGGCCTCGTCGCCAACATCGCGCTGGTCTTCAACATCGTGCTGCTGCTGGCGCTGCTCAGCATTATCGGCTCGACGCTGACCCTGCCAGGGATCGCCGGTATCGTGCTGACGATCGGCATGGCGGTGGATTCCAACGTGCTGATCTACGAGCGCATTCGAGAGGAACGCCGCAATGGCCGCAGCATCGTGCAGGCCGTCGACGCCGGTTTCTCGCGTGCCTTCGGCACCATCATCGACGCCAACCTGACGACGCTGATTGCCGCCGTCATCCTGTTCTTCCTCGGCTCCGGCCCGGTGCGCGGTTTCGCGGTGACGCTGGCGATCGGCATCATCACCACAATCTTCAGCGCCTTCTATCTGACGCGCTGGATGATTGCCGAATGGGTGCGCCGCAAGCGGCCGAAGGAACTGCCGAAGGGCATCCGCACCGGCATGTTCGACGGCATCAATTTCTCGTTCATGAACTTCCGCCGCGTCACCTTCATCATCTCCGTGGTGCTGGTCATCGCATCGGTCGTCGGCTTCGGCACCAAGGGCATGAATCTCGGCATCGACTTCACCGGCGGCTCGGTCGTGCAGGTGGAGGCGAAATCTGGTCCGGCCGATCTTTCCGAAATTCGCACGACGCTCAACGGATTGAATATCGGCGCGGTTCAGGCTCAGGGCTTCGGTTCCGACAAGGACGTGCTGATCCGCATCCCGGCCCAGGATGGCGGCGCGAATGCAGAGCAGAGCGCGATTTCAAAGATCCGCTCCGCGCTGGAGAGCGACTACACCTTCTCGCGCGTCGAGGTGGTCGGTCCCGTGGTCTCCGGCGAGCTCAGCCGCTCGGCGACGATCGGCGTGCTCGCCTCGCTGATCGCGATCCTGATGTATATCTGGTTCCGCTTCGAATGGCAGTTCGCCGTCGGCGCGATCATCGCCACCGCCCACGACGTGATCCTGACCATCGGTATCTTCGTGCTGACGGGGGTCGAGTTCAATCTCACCAGTATCGCGGCGGTGCTGACCATCGTCGGCTATTCGCTGAACGATACGGTGGTGGTCTATGACCGCGTACGCGAAAATCTGAGACGCTATCAGAAGATGCCGCTGCCGGAGCTGATCGATATCTCGATCAACCACACCCTGTCGCGCACCATCCTGACGGCGGTGACGACGATGCTGGCGCTGGCTGCCCTCTACGTCTTCGGCGGCGAGGTGATCCGCTCCTTTACCTTCGCGATGCTGTTCGGCGTCGCGGTCGGCACCTTCTCCTCGATCTACATCGCGGCCCCCGTGCTGATTGCTTTCAAGCTGCGTCCCGATACCTTCAACAAGAAGAAGGACGAGGGCGCGCCCGAAGAGCAGGGCACGGTGGAGACGATCTGACGGCATGGCGCGCGGCATCGAAATACGCGAGGCGCATTTTCCCGGTCGCGCGCCGATCGACACCTACGGCAATGGCGGCTTCCGCTTTGCCGACATGTCGCATCGCGGCTCGCTTCTGTGCCTGCCGTCCGGCATCCACGGCTGGGATGTGACGTCGCCGCAGGAAATGGCGGTCGAGACGTTCGAGCGGGTACTGGCCGAAGCGGATGGGATTGAGGTTCTGCTGGTCGGCACGGGCCTGGATCTGTCGTTGCTGCCGCGTCCGTTGAAGGAAGCGCTCAAGGAACGCGGTATTGTCGCCGATCCGATGAATACGGGTGCCGCTGTCCGCACCTACAATATCCTGCTGGAAGAATCCCGCGCGGTGGCCGCGGCGCTGATCGCGGTATAGTTTCAAGTAGCCTCGATCCTGATACCGGAGAAACCATTGGCCGACGCACAAGAAGGGCCGGATCCGCTACTCGCCGAGCTTCGCGAGGCCGATCGCGATCGCTATCTCGCGGTGCTGCTTTCGCCGTCGGAACACCGGCCGGCGCTGACGGCGCTCTATCTGTTCAATGCCGAACTGGCCCGGGTGCGCGAGCGGATCAGTGAGCCGCTGCCGGGCGAGGTGCGCCTGCAATACTGGCGCGACCTGCTTGAGGGAAGCGAACATGGCGAGAGCCAGCGCAACCCCTTGGCTGCCCACTTGTTGCAGACTCTTGAAACATACCGCCTGCCGGCAGCCCCGCTGATCGGCATGAGCGAGGCGCGGATCTTCGATCTCTATGACGATCCGATGGGCAGTCTTTCCGAATTCGAAGGCTATGCCGGCGAAACCGCCTCCGCCCTGATCCAGCTTGCAAGCCTGGTGCTCGACAGCGGGAAGGCCGCCGCCGCTTCGACCGCTGCCGGTCATGCCGGCGTGGCGCAGGCGGTGGCGGGCTCGCTGCTGCTGATGAGCCGGCATCGCGCCAATGGCCAGGTCTTCATCCCGACCGAAATCCTGTCGGCGACGGGGCTCGACCGCGAATCATTCCTGATCGCCAGCGATCGCGATCGCGTGGGCAACGCGATCCGCGCCTTTGCCGGGTTCGGGCGCTCCCATCTGGAGAAATTCGAGGTGGAGGGCCCGGTTGCCAGGGAAATCGCGCCCGCCTATCTGCCCATAGCGAGCTGCAAGAACATTCTTGTAAAGGCCGAGCGTTTGGGTGAAAATGTGCTCGATAACTCAATCCAGCCGCCGCAGTGGAAGAGGCAGTTTGCGATGATGCGCTCTTTGCTGTTTCGTAAGTTTTGATTTATATAACGCGTCGACCATGGGTTCTCCTGCCGGTTCCGGGCACAGGCTTTCAACCATTCAGCATTTCCGTCCGGTGGGCAGGGCGCGCGTGATGCAGCAGCAGAGGAAGTGGGCGCATGGAAACTTGGATATGGGTCGCAATCGCCATCGCGGCCGTCGTCGCAGCCTATTATTTCCTGCTCCGTCCCAAGAGCCAGCCCACCGCGTCTGATGTTTCGGTCGACGAGACCTATAAATGGGCGGCGAGCGAGTTCAGGCGCAGCTATCCCGATGAGAGGGTTGCGGCGGTGATTGGCGACAAGGAGATGGAGACCTTCTTCCTGCGGCTCGTTAATGGCAAGGTCGGCATTTACCGCTCGCGGCGCGGCAAGGGGCAGGCGATCATCGTGGTGCAGAGCGATTACCGTCTGCGGGCGCTGCCGGAGGCGAACGGTCTTCAGGTGGATTACCCGGAGGCGGATTTCTTCAGCGGCAACTACCTGTTTCAGACCGAACGCGATGCCGCCGACGTTTCCACCTGGATGCTCAACGCTCGCTGAGCCCCGGCCGGCTCCCTATCAGCCCTCAAGCCAGGCCTTGCAGGCCGTGAGCGCGCGCGTTGCCATGAGTTGTTTCTTCACGCTGGATTTCGCCTTGCCGCGCGGCTTCTTGCCGGTCTCGGGATCGATCAGCGCGCCGGGCTCCAGTTCCGGAAACAGGCCGAAATTGACGTTCATCGGCTGGAATGACCGCTTGCCGCCTTCTTCCTGATGGGCAAGATGCCCGCCGGTGACATGGCCGAGCAGCGCGCCGAGCGCCGTTTCCGGCGGCGGGACGACCGGCGTTTTGCCAAGACGCTCGGCGGCGGCGAACCGGCCGGCGAGCAGGCCGATGCCGGCGCTTTCCACATAACCCTCGCAGCCGGTGATCTGGCCGGCGAACCGCAGACCCGGCCGGCCCTTCAGCACCAGCGTGCCGTCGAGCAGCACCGGCGAATTCAGATAGGTGTTGCGGTGGAGGCCGCCGAGCCGTGCGAACTCGGCCTCGGCGAGGCCGGGGATCATCTGCAGCACATCCTTTTGCGCGCCATAGCGCAGCTTGGTCTGGAAGCCGACCATGTTGTAGAGCGTGCCGAGCGCATTGTCCTGGCGGAGCTGGACGACGGCATAGGGCTTCACCTCCGGATTATGGGCATTGGTGAGGCCCATCGGCTTCATGGGGCCGTGACGCAGGGTCTCGCGGCCGCGCTCGGCCATCACCTCGATCGGCAGGCAGCCGTCGAAATAGGGCGTGCCCTCCCATTCGTGGAAATCGGTCTTGTCTCCGGCAATCAGCGCGTCGATGAAGGCGTTATACTGCGCCTCGTCCATCGGGCAGTTGATATAGTCCTTGCCCGTGCCGCCGGGGCCGACCTTGTCGTAGCGCGACTGGAACCAGCAGATATCCATGTCGATCGTGTCGCGGTAGACGATCGGCGCGATCGCGTCGAAAAAGGCCAGCGCCTCGCTGCCTGTCTTTTCCTGGATCGCTTCGGCCAGCGCCGGCGCGGTGAGCGGCCCGGTAGCGATGATCGCCTGGTCCCAGTCTTCCGGCGGCAGGGCCGCGACTTCCTCGCGCACGATCGTGACCAGCGGATGTTCGGCAAGCTTGGCCGTCACGGCGGCGGAAAAGCCGTCGCGATCGACCGCGAGCGCGCCGCCCGCCGGCACCTGGTGGGTATCCGCCGAGGCCATGATCAGCGATCCGGCAAGGCGCATTTCGGCATGGATCACGCCCACCGCATTGCTGGTGGCATCATCGGAGCGGAACGAGTTGGAACAGACCAGTTCGGCAAGACCGTCGGTCTTATGGGCGGCGGTTTCGCGAACGCCGCGCATTTCATGCAGAATGACCGGGATGCCGGCATTGGCGATCTGCCACGCGGCCTCGGAACCGGCAAGGCCGCCGCCGATGACATGAATGGGGTTGTGCTCGGACATGGGTGCCTCAATCAGACTGGAGTTCAGGGGCTCATCGCGCTTCTGCGCGGCCGCGGCTCAATACCGCATTGCCCCTGCACATGCCAGAAGCCGCCGCCGCCGTCGAGGTCCGGCGCGCAGAAATTGCGGGAAGGGCCGGGTGGAAAATTCTTGTGCCTCGTCAAACCCGCGACATCTTTTATGAGGTAGGCTGTTGAAAGGCGCTTTGCAATTGTCAAACTATTGGAAGGGAAGCAGTGCCCGACGGAATTCGGCTGCCGGCGCAAGGCGGCATCAAACCTGACGGGTTATCCGATTTCAAAAGCTTTGCCGCAGTGCGAGAAAAACTTGACTTATATCATGTCGCCAGCGGCGGGGTTGCGGGATACCGATAGCGGTTCAGAATGACCTTCCACTTGAAAGGGGAAACCGAGATGGAACAGATAACGCCAGACGCCACTCGAAATATTCTCGAGCAGGACGAGCTCGATCTGATGAACAGATACTGGCAGGCGGCCAACTACCTGTCGGTCGGCCAGATCTATCTGATGGACAATCCCCTGCTGAAGGCGCCGCTTGCCGCCGAACATGTGAAGCCGCGCCTGCTTGGCCACTGGGGCACGACGCCGGGTCTCAATTTCCTCTATGTGCACCTCAACCGCATCATCAGGAAGCATGACGCGGACATGATTTATATCGCCGGCCCCGGTCACGGCGGGCCCGGCCTTGTCGCCAATGCCTATCTCGACGGGACCTACACCGAGGTCTATCCCGAGATCACCGAGGACGAGGAGGGGATGCAGAAACTGTTCAAGCAGTTCTCGTTCCCCGGCGGC
Source organism: Martelella mediterranea DSM 17316 (assembly GCF_002043005.1). Classification (NCBI taxonomy): domain Bacteria; kingdom Pseudomonadati; phylum Pseudomonadota; class Alphaproteobacteria; order Hyphomicrobiales; family Aurantimonadaceae; genus Martelella; species Martelella mediterranea. Next base: position 2,744,169 of record NZ_CP020330.1, read on the forward strand.
ATTCCGAGCCACGTTGCGCCGGAAACGCCCGGTTCGATTCACGAGGGCGGCGAACTTGGCTACGCGCTGGTCCATGCCTTCGGCGCGGCCTTCGACAATCCGAACCTGATCGTCGCCTGCGTCGTCGGCGATGGCGAGGCCGAGACCGGCCCGCTTGCCGCCTCGTGGCACTCGAACAAATTCCTGAACCCGATCGTGGACGGCGCGGTTCTGCCGATCCTGCATCTGAACGGCTACAAGATCGCCAATCCGACCGTGCTTGCGCGCATGAAGAAGTCGGATCTCACCGATCTCTTCACCGGCTATGGCTACGAGCCTTTCTATGTGGAAGGCGACGATCCGGAATACATGCATCAGCGCATGGCCGAGGTGATGGAGGATTGCTACGCCCGCATCCGCGAAATCCAGGAGACGGCGCGGGCCGACGGCACGGTCTACGAGATGCCGCGCTGGCCGATGATCATCCTGCGCAGCCCCAAGGGCTGGACCGGGCCAAAATTCGTCGACAACAAGAAGGTCGAGAATTTCTGGCGTGCCCATCAGGTGCCGATCGCCGAAGCCCGCCAGAACGGCGAGCATCGCGCCCTGCTGGAAGAGTGGATGCGCGGCTATGTACCCGAGAGACTGTTTGACGAAAGCGGCCGGCTCGTGCCCGAATTGAAGGCGCTCGCGCCCACAGGCAATCGCCGGATGAGCGCCAATCCGCACACCAATGGCGGCCTGTTGCGCAAGGAACTGAACATGCCCGATTTCCGGGCGCTCGCCGTCGATGTGAAGCAGCCGGGCGAGGTGATGGCCTCGGCCACCAAGCATCTCGGCATGCTGCTCGCAGAGGTGATGAAGCTCAACAAGGACGAGCGCAATTTCCGCCTTATGGGCCCGGACGAGACCGCTTCGAACCGGCTTCAGGACGTGTTCACCACGACCGACCGCGTCTGGATGGCCGACATTCTCGAATATGACGAGGGCATTGCCCGCGATGGCCGGGTCATGGAGGTGCTGAGCGAACATCTGTGCCAGGGCTGGCTGGAAGGCTATCTGCTGACCGGGCGTCACGGCCTGTTCTCGTGCTACGAGGCCTTCATCCACATCATCGATTCGATGTTCAACCAGCATGCCAAATGGCTGAAGACCACCCGCACCATGCCGTGGCGCAAGCCGATCTCGTCGCTGAACTATCTGTTGACCTCGCATGTCTGGCGTCAGGATCATAACGGTTTCAGCCATCAGGATCCGGGCTTCGTCGACCATGTCGTCAACAAGAAGGCGGATGTGGTGCGCACCTATTTCCCGCCGGATGCCAACACGCTGCTGTGGGTCGGCGACCATATTCTGCGCACCTATAACCGCGTCAATGTGGTGGTCGCGGGCAAGCAGCCGAGCCCGCAATGGCTGTCGATCGAGGAAGCGATCGTGCATTGCGAGGCCGGACTTGGCGAATGGCGCTGGGCCAGCAACGTACCCGACGGCGAGGAGCCCGACGTAGTCATGGCCGCCGCCGGCGACGTGCCGACGCTGGAAATGATGGCCGCGGTCGATCTTCTGCGCCAGAAGCTGCCGGAAATGAAGGTCAAGGTGGTCAACGTCGTCGACCTGATGGCCTTGCAGCCGAAGGAAGAGCATCCGCACGGGTTGCGCGATGCCGATTTCGACGCGATCTTCACCGAAAACAAGCCGGTGATCTTCGCCTATCACGGCTATCCGTGGCTGATCCATCGGCTCGCCTATCGCCGCCACAACCACAACAACATCCATGTGCGCGGTTATGTGGAAGAGGGGACCACGACGACGCCGTTCGACATGGTTGTCCTCAACCGTCTCGACCGTTACCATCTGGCCATCGATGCGATCGAGCGGGCCGGCGGGTTTGGCGAACGGGGTGCCGCGGCGATCAACTACCTGAACGACATGCGCGCCAAGCATCACGATTATGTGCGTGAGCACGGCGAGGACATGCCGGAGATCGCCGACTGGAAGTGGCCCTATCCCAGGGGCTGATCCGGGGACCAGACAACACGCATGCCGCCGCCGCGACAGGCGGCGGTGTGCGCTACATTATGGAAAGTCACTATGAACGGCAGCATTCTGGCGCTGAACGCCGGTTCCTCCAGCCTGAAATTCCGTCTTTATGAAGTGCATGGCGAGCAGTTTACGCTCATTCTGCGCGGTCAGTTCGACGGGCTCAACGCCACCCCGCATCTGACGGTCAAGGAGGCGAGCGGCAAGGAAATCGCCGATCTCGACCTGGAACTGGAAGACAATATGCGCGAGGACATGCTCTCGCGCATCTTCGAGATCATCGTACCCTATACCGTCAACAACCCGCTGCGCGCCGTCGGCCACCGCGTGCTGCATGGCGGCGAGCGGTTCTCCGCGCCGGTGCTGCTGGACGATGCCGTGCTTGACTATCTGGAAACGCTGGTGCCGATGGGGCCGCTGCACCAGCCGGCCAATCTTGCCTCGGTCAAGCTGTTCCGCAAGATCCGGCCCGACCTGCCGCAGGTCGCCTGTTTCGATACCGCCTTTCACGTCAACATTGACGAGCGCGCGGCGCGTTATCCGATCCCGCGTCGCTATGGCGACAAGGGCTATCGCCGCTTCGGCTTTCACGGCCTGTCCTATACCTATATCGCGGAACGCCTCCACCAGATTTCCGACTATCTGGCGCGCAAGCGCAGCGTGGTGGCGCATCTGGGCAACGGCTCCAGCCTGTGCGCCATGCGCAACGGCAAGGCCGTCGACACTACGATGGGGATGACGCCGCTTGGCGGGCTGATGATGGGAACGCGCTCCGGCACGGTCGACCCCGGCCTGGTGCTGGCGCTGATCGAGACCGAGGGGCTTTCTCCCGCCGATCTCAAACACATGCTCTATTATGATTCCGGCCTGCTCGGCGTCTCCGGCATTTCGCCGGACCTGCGCGACCTGCTTGCGAGCGACGAACCGTATGCCGCCCAGGCGATCGCGCTCTACGTGTTTTCCGCAACCCGCGAAATCGCGTCGATGGCGGCCAGCATGGAGGGCATGGACGCGCTGGTGTTCACCGCCGGCATCGGCGAGAATTCCGCGGTCATACGCAAGATGATCTGCGACCGGCTGGCCTGGATCGGGGTGACGCTCGACGAGGAGGCCAACCAGGCCAACGCCGCCATCATCTCAGCACCGGAAAGCCGAATCGAGGTGCGGATCATCCCGACCGACGAGGAAGTTGTGCTGGCCAAGCAGACCGCGAAGGTGATCGGGGAAGGGGAGCATGGCGAGGCGGCGGCGTGAGCGCTGCAGCGTGTTGGTTGACATAGCCGGAGACGCACAGCTGTTTGTCTGCTCCAGCCTTCCCATACGGGTCATGCTCGGACTTGATCCGAGCATCCATGCGGCTTAAGCCATTGATCAAAAAGATATTTTGGTAAGTGCCCGTCGTATTTCCTGGATCCTCGGGTCAAGCCCGAGGATGACCCGGAGTGTGGGGAACTGCTTACCAGGATGACGAGGCCACTTGGCGGACGCCTTCCTCTTGATGACGTCAGAAGCCGCCCGCTGAAGGCCATGTGGCGATAGGGCTTGAACCCTGTTGCCAGTGCGCTGTCACCCGTCGTTGGCCGAATTCAAATTCTCCGGCCGAATACTGCCGCACTTGCCGATCTGCTGCTTCAGCCGGACGCCGGGGCCGAAGCCGCCCTCGCCATCCTCGATGAACACGATGCCCTGCTTCACGAATGCCTTTTCAAGCGCGTCGGCGATGGCGAGATCGCGCTCGGCCGCGTCGTCTTCCGCCTGCAACAAAAGGTCGCGGTCAATGCCGGTCAAGGCGGCGGCCTGGTCGTGCGAGAGGCCGAGGAGCGCGCGGGCGGCGCGGATTTGGTGCGGTGTGGTCATCGAAGCCTTCCGTGAAGTTCAAATCTTCTCTTACCATGTCCAATGTGCCAAATCTTCGGCGGTTCCGCGCAATCCGCAATAATTGTCGCGGCCTTCACTCGCGGTCTGCCGGCGGGCCCGCCATCCATTTGATGATGAACATCGCCGGGATGATCCACAGAAGGCCGGTGAGGACGAAATAGATCAGGGCGGCGACAGGGGAGCGGCCGTCGAGCACGACGGTTGCCAGCATGGTGGCTGTCAGTGCATAGACGATGACGAGGGTGACGATTGCGATCGTCCCGATGAATTTGCGCAATCTGACTGGCACGGCGGCAATGCCCTCCTTGGGTGTCCGAGATTATGCCGTTGAGCGGCAGGTGTGAACTGCGTAAGCCAGATCGGCGCAAATGGCAAAGCGAGCGGAGCAGGAATGATGGCGTTTGGTAAAAACATCACGTGGAGCGCGGAGGAACTCCGGTTCAATGCCGCCATGGTGCGGGGCTGGCTCTATTTCGTGGTGCTGGTGCTGTTCTGTCTGGTGATCGTCGGCGGCGCGACGCGGCTCACCCATTCCGGGCTTTCGATCACGGAGTGGAAGCCGCTGCACGGCGTGATCCCGCCGCTCAATCTGGCTCAGTGGCAGGAAGAGTTCGAGCTCTACAAGCGCATTCCGGAATATCAGCTTCTGAACAAGGGCATGTCGCTGGCCGAATTCCAGGGGCTGTTCTGGTGGGAATGGGCGCACCGGTTGCTGGCGCGCGCAGTGGGGCTGATCTTCGCCGTTCCGCTGTTCCTGTTCTGGATTACCGGCCGGCTGCCCAAGGGACTGGGATTGCCGCTTGTCGGCGTTCTGGCGCTCGGCGGGCTTCAGGGTTTCATCGGCTGGTGGATGGTGTCGTCCGGCCTGTCGGAGCGCACAGACGTCAGCCAGTACCGGCTCGCGGTGCATCTGATCATGGCCTGTTTGATCATTGCCTCATGCGTCTATATCGGCCGCGGGCTCACCCCGCGCAAGCATGAGCATGTCGGCGGCGCGCACTGGCTTGCCGTCATCCTGCTGGTCGCGACCTTCGTGCAGCTTTATCTCGGCGCGCTGGTAGCGGGTCTCGATGCCGGCCTTGCCTACAATACCTGGCCGCTGATGGATGGGGCGGTGGTGCCGGGCGGTCTGCTGTTGCATCAGCCGGGCTGGATCAATTTCTTCGAAAACCCGAAAACGGTGCAGTTCGCACATCGCTGCGGCGGCTATGTGCTGCTGCTTCTGGCGCTCGCGCATTTCGTCATCGAGTGGCGCAGCGCGGTGGCGCGCGGGCTCGATCTGGAACTGTCCCAGCATGCCCGCGGTGCGCTGATCCTGTTGGCCGCCGTGCTGATCCAGGCCGTGATCGGCATCATCACGCTGGTGACGATGATGCCGCTGCCGATCGCGCTGACGCATCAGGCGATGGCCATTATCGTTCTGATTATCGTCACTGCCCATCTGCGTGGCTATCGCGCGCCGCGCTTCGAGCTGGCGTAGCGGGTTAGCCGAAGCGGTAGGCGGAATAGGGCTTGCCGAGATATTCGCCGCGAAAGATGCGCTCGCCCGCATCCGGGCCGGCAGCGCCCGCAGCGGCAAACACCGGCACGAGGTGATCGTGGTCGGGTACGTGGGCGGCGCGGGCGTCCGGGTTGTCTTTCCACGCGGCAAGCCTTTCGGCGCGGGCCACCGGGTTCTCGATCGCCACGGCCTCCGTCAGCCAGTCGTCGAAACGGGCGGCGGCCTGCTCATGGTCGGCATCCCGGCGGCGGAACATGCGCATGTTGTGGTAGGAAAGCCCCGAGCCGACGATCAGGATATCCTCGTCGCGCAAGCGCTCCAACGCCTGACCTATACGGAAGTGGGTTTCGGCGGAAAGGTCCGGATCGAGCGACATCATGATGATCGGCACGTCGGCATGCGGATAGATCATCATGAACGGGATAAACACGCCGTGGTCGAAGCCGCGTTCGGAATCCGCCGCTGTCTCGATGCCGGCCTCGCGCAGCACGTCGCGGACATGCTCGGCGATGAAGGGCGCGCCGGGGGCAGGGTAGTCGAGCTGATAGGTATGCGGCGGGAAGCCGTAATAGTCGAACAGCATCGGCGGCTTTGCTGCCGTCGAGACCGTCAGCCTGTCGACCTTTTCCCAGTGCGCAGAAATCACCAGAACCGCCTTCGGGCGGCGGCCCAGTGAGGCGTCGAGGCCTTTCAGGAAAATCTCCAGTTCCTTCCACGGGTCGTCATCGGGAAGTTGGCCCTCGGTGCCGTGCATGAACGGCCACGGACCGCCCCCGTGGGGGATGAAAAGGACGGGAAGGCGCGCTTTGTCTGACATGACGGGAAACCTCGTTGGTTGCTTAAATCCAATATAGCGAGGCGCGAGCCCGGCGGCGATGGCCGATCCGGTCGACGGAGCGTTCACGATATGGGGGGATTTGTCCCGACTAGCAGCGACGGCTCAGTCTTTTGAGGACGTTGTTTTTGGGGCAGAAGCCTCGCAGCCACAATCTCCCCCCTTGAGGGGGAGATGTCGCGTAAGCGACAGAGAGGGGTAGAGGGCGTAAGCCCTAAAAGCCGCATATTCCGTGCTCCCGGAAAGGGTTCACCCCTCTCTGCCCCTGTCGGGGCATCTCTCCCTCAAGGGGAGAGATTGTGGGCTGCAGCGCAGAACAAGGCTCGATCGTCAGAAGACGACCGCAACGCTTGCGCGGCAGATTACCGGCCCAGTGGATTGATCCGATTTGCGCATCCGCAGAGCCCTCTCACCCCGGCTTACGAAACAGCCGGCTCTGCTCGAACAGCCCTTCCAGCACGCTGATGCGTTCGCGGGTCTTGTCCCAGCTTTTCGATTGCACCGCCTCGATCAGTGCCTCGACCACGAACAGGGTGACGATCGAGGAGTCCCAGGCGGACGGGACCTCGATGTGGACGCGGAAGGTGTGGCGGGCGAATTTGGCGACCGGGGAGGCCCATTGGTCGGTGAACAGGATGATTTCCAGCCCGTTTTCCTTCGCCACCCGCGCCAGCACCGCCATGTCCTGCTCGTAGCGGCGGATGTCGAAGATCACAAGCACATCGCCCTTGGCCATGTTCAACATGTGCTGCGGCCATGAGGAGGAGTTGGACGACATCAGCGTCGTCTTCGGCCGGATCACCTGCATATGGGTGAAAAAATAGCTCGCCAGCGCGCCGGTGATGCGGCCGCCGACGAAATAGACGGCGCGATCGAGATCGGAGAGAAGCTCGGCGGCGCCTGAAAAGGTCGCCTGATCGAGCTGGGAAAGCGTCCGACGCATATTGTCGATCGCGGCCTCGCCGAAGCGGTTCAGGATATGGGTTTCGGGCACGTTGCGGGCGAGCCGGTCATGTTTCGCGATCGGGTTGGAAAGCGTCGCCTCCAGCTCCTGGTGAAGCCGCGCCTGAAACTCGCCATAGCCCTTGAAACCGAGCTTCTGCACCATGCGGGCGACCGTCGGCGTGGACACATCGGCGTTTTCGGCAAGCGTCGTGATGCTGCCGAGGCCGGAGACCGGATAGTTCTCCCGGATCGTGTCGGCCAGCCGCTTCTCCGACCGCGTCAGCCCCTCATAGCTGGCGGCGATAATGTCGGCGACTGTCCGGACTGGTTCGTTCACGCTCTGCTCCATGTTTCGCGCTCATTAAGAGATGCGGCACCATTTCCGTCAATGGCAAAAATGAAGAGAAGTTTTCAGACTGCGATTGACAACGCCAGCGTTCTGAAGAACTATTTACAAAACAAGAAATACAAAAATCAGGGGATCGGATGCTGGAAATGTCGGGGCTCTTGAGCCCCCGCGACGGTGCGCCTGTTGCCATCGAACGCGCGGAAGCAAAAAGCGATATCGTGCTGATCTGCGAACATGCCAGCCGGCGTGTTCCGGAGAGCCTTGGCGATATGGGGCTGAGCGAAGAGCTTCTCGAAAGCCACATCGCCTGGGACCCCGGTGCGCTGGCGGTTGCCATGCTGCTCAGTGAAGCGCTCGACGCCACCCTTATTCACCAGCGTTTCTCGCGGCTTGCCTATGACTGCAACCGGCCGCCGGAGGCGAAGGATGCCATTCCCGAGATCAGCGAAGTCTTCGAGGTTCCCGGCAATCGTGGTCTGAGTACCGCCGAACGCGCCGCCCGGGCGGAAGCGCTCTACCACCCGTTCCACAAGGCGATCGATGACCTGTTTGTCGCGCGCCAGAATGCCGGGCGTTCGCCCGTGATCGTCACCATCCATTCCTTCACGCCGGTCTTCAAGGGCGTCACGCGTGACGTAGAGATCGGCATTCTGCATGACAGCGACAGCCGGCTTGCCGATTGCATGCTGGCAAAGGTCGCGGGCGGATACGACGTGCGCCGTAACGAACCCTATGCGCCGGTCGATGGCGTAACCCACACGCTGCGCCGCCATGGGCTGCCGCGTCGGCTCCTCAACGTGATGATCGAAATCCGCAATGACCTGATCGCCGATGCGGTCGGGCAGGCGAAGGCCGCAGGCTTCATCGCCGGGCTTCTCGGCCAGTGCCTTGAAGGGGAGGCCGCGTGATGCCGCAGGCGATCAGGACCTATGTGCGCTATGTCGACGGCTTCAACCGGGTGGTCGGGCGCATCGCGATGTGGCTGGTCTTCGTGATGATGGGCATTCTGCTGTGGTCGTCGGTGTCGAAGACCATGTTCAATCCGTCGCTCTGGACGCTGGAAATGGCGCAGTTCGTGATGACCGCCTATTACATTCTCGGCGGCGCCTATTCGCTGCAGCTCGACAGCCATGTGCGCATGGACCTGATCTATGGCCGCTGGACGCCGCGCCAGAAGGCGGCGGTCGATGCCGTCACCGTGATCATGCTGTTCACCTATCTGATCTTCCTGCTGATCGGCGGCGTGTCCTCTACCGAGTACGCCCTGAAATACGGTGAGACCTCCTATTCGAGCTGGTCGCCCTATATGGCGCCGATCAAGATCGTCATGGTCTTCGGCATATTCCTGATGTTCCTGCAGACGACATCGATCTTCTTCAAGGACCTGGCGAAGGCGCTGGGGAGGGAAATGGCATGAACCTCTCCTATGAAATGATCGCGCTTCTGCTGTTCTTCTCGATGATGATGACCATGCTGACCGGCCAGCGCGTGTTCGCCGCGATCGGCTTTGTCGGCGTTGTTGCGGCGGCCGCGCTCTGGGGCACCGGCGGCACCGAGCTCGGCTTTTCGGCCAGCATGAAGCTGATGAAGTGGTATCCGATGCTGACGCTGCCGCTGTTCATCTTCATGGGTTACATGCTGTCGGAATCGGGCATCGCCGAAGACCTCTACAAGGCGTTCCACGTCTGGATGGGCGGTCTGCCGGGCGGCCTTGCGGTCGGAACCATCGGGCTGATGGTTGTGATTTCGGCCATGAACGGGTTGTCGGTCGCCGGCATGGCGATCGGCGCGACCATTGCGCTGCCGGAGCTCCTGCGGCGCGGCTATGACAAGATCATGGTCTCGGGCGTCATTCAGGCCGGCTCCTCGCTCGGCATTCTGGTGCCGCCGAGCGTGGTGCTGGTGCTTTACGGCATGATCGCCCGCCAGCCGGTCGGCAAGCTCTGGGTCGCGGGCGCGCTGCCGGGCCTGATGCTCGCGGCCCTGTTCGTGATCTACATTGTCATCCGCTGCCGCATGAACCCGGCGCTCGGGCCCGCGCTTCCCAAGGAAGAACGCGACATGCCGCTCGGCGAAAAGCTAAAGCTGCTGCGCGCCGGAATCATCCCGTTCCTGATCTTCTTCCTGATGATGGGCCTGTTTCTGATGGGCGTCACCAGCCTCACCGAAAGTGCGGCCATCGGCGCGCTGTCGGCGCTGGTCGCCGCCCTTGTGAAGCGCCGCCTGACGTGGAAGCTTCTGAACAAGACCATGGAGCAGACGCTCGGCATTTCCTGCATGTTCATGTGGATCATCGTTGCAGCGCTCTGTTTCGGCGCGGTGTTCGACGGGCTTGGCGCGGTGAGGGCGCTGGAACATCTGCTGCTCGAAAAATGGGAGCTTGGCCCCTGGGAAATCCTGATCCTGATGCAGATTTCCTACATCATCATGGGCACCTTCCTGGACGACACGGCGATGCTGGTGATTGTCGCGCCGCTTTACGTGCCGCTGGTCGGTCATCTGGGCTTCGATCTCGTCTGGTATGGCGTGCTCTACACCATTACCTGCCAGATCGCCTATATGACGCCGCCCTTCGGCTACAATCTCTTTCTCATGCGGGCCATGGCCCCGCCCGAAATATCGCTTGTCGATATCTACCGCTCCGTCTGGCCGTTCGTGATCATCATGATCATCGGTCTGGCGATCGTCACGGCATTCCCGCAGATCGCGCTGTGGCTGCCGAACCTTGTCTATGCGCGCTGAGGGAGCGGACGGCGCGCTGGAGCCGGCTTAGCCGGGAAAATGCGAAATGCGGCATGAGGCCGGGTTTCGACAAAACAGAGGGAAACGGACATGAACAGCAGACGTACATTTCTCAGGAATGCGGGCCTTGCGACCGCGGCCGGCGCCTCGGCGCTTGCCGCGCCCGCCGTCGTGCGCGCCCAGAGCAAGATAACCTGGCGGCTCCAGACCTATGCCGGTCCGGCGCTGGCCGAACATGTGGTGAAGGACTGCATCGACAACTTCAACAAGGCGGCGAACGGCGAGATGGAGATCCAGCTCTTCACCGCCGACCAGCTGGTGCCGACCGGCGAACTGTTCCGCGCCATGCAGGCCGGCACGATCGATGCCGTTCAGTCCGACGACGATTCGATGAACTCGCCGCTCGATATCAAGGTGTTTGGCGGCTACTTCCCCTTCGCCTCGAAATTCAGCCTCGATGTGCCGACGCTGTTTTACGAATACGGCCTCGCCGATATATGGGAAAAAGCCTATTCGGAAGTCGGCGTGCAGTGGATCTCCGCCGGCGCCTGGGACCCGTGCAACTTCGCCACCGTCAATCCGGTCAAGAGCCTGTCCGATCTCGAAGGCTTGCGCATCTTCACCTTCCCGACGGCGGGCAAGTTCCTGTCGCAGTTCGGCGTCGTGCCGGTCACGCTGCCATGGGAAGACGTGCAGGTCGCCATGCAGACTGGCGAACTTGACGGCCTGGCATGGTCGGGGATTACCGAGGACTACACGGTCGGCTGGGCGGATGTGACCAACTACTTCCTGACCAACAATATCTCCGGCGGCTGGTGCGGCTCGTTCTTCGTCAATTCCGACAAATGGGCGGAGGTGCCGGAGCATCTGAAGGTGCTGTTCCGCATGTGCACGGATAGTTCACACCTGCATCGCCTGCACTGGTATTGGGGCGGCGAGGCGCGGCTTCGCGCCCATGGCGACAAGCTGGAACTGACCACCATTCCGGAAGCGGAATGGAAGACGGTCGAGGATGCCGCCGATGCCTTCTGGGACGAGATCGCCGCCGAGACCGACCGCACGGCGGAAGTGGTCAAGATCCTGAAGCAGTATCAGGCCGACATGAACGCCGCCGGCCCGCCCTACCGCGCCGGTTGATCGAGGTCGCGGCCGTGAGGCGAGGGCCTCCGTTCATGACCTCGTCCCTTTCCAGTGTCATGCTCGGGCTTGACCCGAGTATCCAGGCGACACGGAAAACGCTGCCTGGACCCTCGGGTCAAGCCCGAGGGTGACGCGGAACAAGGGGCGGGGTCGCGAACAACGCAACTACCCGCCCCAGGCCGCCGTCGGCAGCGGCACCATTGACACCGATCGTCCGGAGTGTTCCTGCTCCGGACGATCGCATGAACCACAGGATAAGCCCGATGAGCGCGGAATACACATTCAACCAACTGAAGAAAGATGTCGCGGACGGCAGCATCGACACCGTTCTCGTCTGCCAGATCGACATGCAGGGCCGCCTGATGGGCAAGCGTTTCACGGGGACGCATTTCGTCGACAGCGCCCACAAGGAGACGCATAGCTGCAATTACGTTCAGGCGACCGACATGGAGATGCACACCGTCGAAGGCTATGCCGCGACGAGCTGGGCTTCCGGCTATGGCGACTACACCATGACGCCTGATCTTTCGACGCTGCGCCGCGTGCCCTGGCTGGAAGGCACGGCGCTGGTGCTGTGCGATGTTTCAGACCACGCCACCCATGCGGATGTCGCCCATTCGCCGCGCGCGATCCTGAAGAAACAGATCGCCCGGCTGGAAGAGCACGGCTACCGCGCTTTCATGGCGACGGAACTGGAATTCTTCCTGTTCAACCAGACCTTCGAGAGCGCACAGCAATCCGGCTATCGCGGACTGACCCGCTCCAGCGCCTATAACGAGGACTACCACATTCTCCAGACCACCAAGGAGGAGGATGTGATGCGCGCGATCCGCAACGGCCTGCAGGGCGCGGGCGTTCCGGTCGAAAACACCAAGGGCGAGGCGGATGCGGGGCAGGCGGAACTGAACGTGCGCTATGCCGATGCGCTGACCATGGCCGACCGCCACGTGATCGCCAAGAATGCCTGCAAGGAAATCGCCTGGCAGAAGGGCAAGGCCGTGACCTTCATGGCGAAGTGGAATTACGATGCCGCCGGCAATTCCTCGCATGTCCATCAGTCGCTGTGGAGCAAGGACGGCAAGACGCCGCTGTTTTACGATCCCGACGGGCGGTTCGGTATGTCGAAGCTGATGGAGCATTATGTTGCCGGCCTGCTCGCCCATTCCGCCGAGATCACCTATTTCCTGGCGCCCTATATCAATTCCTACAAGCGCTTCATGGCCGGCACCTTCGCGCCCACCAAGGCGATCTGGTCGAAGGACAACCGCACGGCCGGCTTCCGCCTTTGCGGCGACCATTCCAAGGGCATCCGCATCGAATGCCGGGTCGGCGGCGCGGACCTCAATCCCTATCTCGCCTTTGCGGCGCTTCTGGCGGCGGGGCTGGACGGGATCGAAAAGGAAATGACGCTGGAGGAGCCCTATGTCGGCGACGCCTATGGCAGCGCCGCCGATGTCCGCGAAATCCCGAAGACCCTGCGCGCAGCGCGCGAGGCCATGAACGGCTCCGACATGCTGCGCGCTGCCCTCGGCGACGACGTGATCGACCATTACTGCCGGGCGGCGGACTGGGAGCAGGAAGAATATGACCGCCGCATCACCGACTGGGAAGTGGCGCGCGGGTTCGAGCGCGCCTGATCGGAACCGGCGCGACCGAAACGAGATTATCAAGACAACAGGACGATGATCATGACAATGATCCAATGTATTTCGCCGGTCGACGGATCGGTTTATGCCGAGCGCGAGGCGCTTTCGGCAGAGGCTGCGAAGGCGGCCATTGCCAGGGCGCGCGCGGCGCAGAAGGCGTGGGCCGCGCGGCCGCTTTCCGAGCGGATCGCGCTAGTGCAGGCGGGCGTGAAGGCGCTCAACGCCATGAGCGACGAGGTGGTGCAGGAACTGGCCTGGATGATGGGCCGGCCGGTGCGCTATGGCGGCGAGTTCGGCGGCGTCAACGAGCGCGCGGACCATATGGCGAAGATCGCGGAACAGGCGCTGGCGCCGATCGAGGTCGAGGACAGCGGCAATTTTCGCCGTTACATCGCCCGCGAGCCGCATGGCGTCGTCCTCGTCATCGCGCCTTGGAACTACCCCTATCTGACATCGATCAACACCATCGTGCCGGGGCTGATTGCCGGCAATGCGGTGATCATCAAGCATGCCAGCCAGACGCTGCTGGTCGGCGAGCGGATCGTGAAAGCCTTTGTCTCGGCTGGTATTCCGGAAGACCTGTTCCAGAATGTGTTCCTCGATCATGCGACCACCAGCGAATTGATTGCCGCAAAAACCTTTGATTTCATAAACTTCACCGGTTCCGTTGAAGGCGGTCGTGAAATGGAGCGGGCCGCAGCCGGCACCTTCACCCCGCTCGGGCTGGAGCTTGGGGGCAAGGATCCGGGTTATGTGATGGACGACGCCGATCTCGACGCCGCCGTCGCGACACTGATGGATGCGGCGATGTTCAATGCCGGGCAGTGCTGCTGCGGCATCGAGCGCATCTATGTGATAGACAGCCTCTACGACGCTTTCGTGGAAAAGGCGGTGGCGTTTGCCTCGGCCTACAAGCTCGGCAATCCGCTCGACACCGAAACCACGCTCGGCCCGATGGCGCACAAGCGGTTCGCCGCCGTGGTGCGCCAGCAGATCGCGGACGCGGTTGCCGCCGGCGCCAAGGCGTTGATCGATCCGGCGCTGTTTCCGCAAGATGACGGCGGCGCCTATCTTGCGCCGCAGGTGCTTGTCGATGTCGATCACTCGATGAGCGTGATGCGCGAGGAGAGCTTCGGCCCGGTCGTCGGCATCATGAAGGTGTCCTCCGATGAGGAGGCGCTGGAACTGATGAATGACAGCCAGTACGGGCTGACCGCGTCGCTGTGGACCGAGGATGCCGACCGCGCGGCGGCCTTGGGCGCGCGGATCGAAACCGGCACGATCTTCATGAACCGCGCCGATTATCTCGATCCCGGCCTGTGCTGGACCGGCTGCAAGAATACCGGACGCGGCGGATCGCTCTCCGTCATCGGTTTCCACAATCTCACCCGGCCGAAATCCTATCATCTGAAGAAAGTCACGAAATGAGCCCGAGAGCCAATTGGAGCTATCCGACCGCCATAAAATTCGGCGCAGGCCGGATCGTCGAACTCGCCGATGCCTGCAACAGCCTCGGCATCAGGCGCCCACTGCTGGTCACCGACAAGGGGCTGGCCGGCCTGCCGATCACGAGACAAGCGCTGGCGATCCTCGCCGATGGCGGGCTTGAGGCCGGCCTGTTTTCGGAGGTCGATCCCAATCCGAACGAAAACAACCTCGCCGCCGGCGTGAAGGCCTATATCGATGGCGGGCATGACGGCGTGATCGCCTTCGGCGGTGGTTCCGGTCTCGATCTCGGCAAGCTGGTAGCAATGATGCCGGGCCAGACCCGTCCGGTCTGGGATTTCGAGGATATCGGCGACTGGTGGACGCGGGCGGATGCCAGCAAGATCGCGCCGATCATCGCGGTGCCGACCACGGCGGGCACGGGGTCTGAAGTCGGCCGGGCAGGGGTCCTCACCAATTCCGAAACCCATGTGAAGAAGATCATCTTCCATCCGAAGCTGCTGCCGGGCATCGTCATCTGCGACCCGGAACTGACCGTCGGCATGCCGAGGGTGATCACGGCTGGCACCGGGCTCGATGCGCTTGCGCATTGCCTGGAGGCCTATTGCTCGCCGCATTACCACCCGATGTCGCAGGGGATCGCGCTTGAGGGCATGCGGCTGGTGAAGGACAATCTCCCGCGCGTCTATGCGGATGGCAACGATATCGACGCCCGCGCGGAGATGATGAGCGCAGCCGCCATGGGCGCCGTCGCCTTCCAGAAGGGGCTCGGCGCGATCCACGCGATCTCCCATCCCATCGGCGCGGTCTACAACACCCACCACGGCATGACCAATGCCGTCGTGATGCCGGCCGTGCTTCGGTTCAACCGCGAGGAGATCGAAGGCAGGCTGAAGCTGGCCGCAGATTATCTACAAATTTCAGGTGGTTATGAAGGTTTTTACAACTTCGTTCTGGAGTTCAGGTCGGCCCTCCACGTGCCCGACACGCTGTCGGCCATGGGCATCAAGCCGGACCGGATCGATGAACTGGCCGCAATGGCCATGGAAGACCCGAGCACCGGCGGCAACCCGGTCGCGATGACGCTGGAGAACACCAAAGCGTTGCTCGCCGATTGCTTCTGATCGGCGAGGCGACGGCCGTATCAGGCTGCCGCCGCCAGTATGGCGTCTTTCGCGTCGTCAAGCTCGGCGCGCACAAGTCCGGTCAGCAGGCGGGGGAGGTTTTCCCGCTTGCCGGCCAAATCCGCCAGCGCCTCGCCGTCGAGCCCCAGATCGGCGGCTGCGTCCGCCGCCTTGCGATCGATGAAAGGGTAGTATTCCTCCCAGGCGACCTGGACCTCGCGGAAGAAGATATCCGCGCCGACCTTGCCAATGCCCTTGAATTGCTGGAGCAACGCTCTTTCCCGCACCGGATCGTTGTCCGCCTCCTTGCGGAGATTGCGCAGATCGCCCGCGTATCGATCAGTGATGATCTCCGTCGTGTCGGCGATATAGCGGGCGGTGCTCTCGTCATAACGGGCGTAGCCGTTCTCGTTCAGAACCTTGACGCGTTGCTCCCATGTCGTCGCCGCCATCTTTTCGGGCGTCGTCCAGCCGGCGTCGAAAAGCGCTGCGGCTGCCTGCCGGGCCTGGTTGGCGTTGATGCGCGCGCTCATCAGCAATGAGCACAGAAGCCATTGATAGAGAGGAGCTGGCGTGTTTTTGCCGACATCGATGCGGAGCGCTTCCGCGTAGCTCTCGGGATAGCGCTCGAGGATTGCCTTGGCGACCGCCTTCTGTTGTGCCTTGCCGGCCATGTCTGCCTCCGAACTTGTGCTGTTGCGCTTCTCATCCGGTAATGCGTTGTTCCCCGCATGGTTCCCATCATTGCCTTAAGTGGGGTAAACGGTTTAAGGAGGGGCCGCAGGGTGGCGCAAGCGGCGGACCGGTTATGTCTGGCCGGTACGAATTGCGATAGAACGTCGGCGCCCATCCGGTCGGAGGTTGATACGTGTCGCTGTTTTCCGCGTTTGCCGTTTATTTCGTGATCTGGTGGATCACCCTGTTCGCCGTGCTGCCGTTCGGCCTCAGGACCCAGGATGAGGCAGGCGACATCGTGCCCGGCACCACGGAGAGCGCCCCGCACAAATTCCGTCCCTGGCGCGTGGTGTTATGGACCTCGGCGGTTTCGGCCGTGGTGTTCGCGCTGTGGTGGCTGGTGGTAAAGGAAATCGGCTTTACGCTCGGAGACCTCGCCCGCCTGATCGGGCCGGCGTAAAATAGCTAGAATTTATAGCGCAGGAAGGCGCTGCCGAGGCCGTAGTCGAAATCATCGGCCGCCGCGTTGTCCGTGGAGGCGCCATATTCGATGCGGGCGCCGAGTTCCAGGCCGGTCGGTATGAATTTGACGCTGGTTTCCAGCCCGCCGAACAACGCGCCGGTATCGATATCCTCGCTTTGGTAGCCGAAACGCGATGAGCTGGTCTCGACCTCGCCGTAAAGCTGCCGGTAGCCCGCGAACGGGGAGATGGTGAGAACGCCGAGATTGGCCTTGCCCTGGACATAACCGCCGATCGAGGAGAACCGGGTTTCGCTGGTGCCGGTCCCGTAGCGCTGCGACAGGCTCGCGGACGTGCTGCCGAGGCTCGAAAACCCGGTGATGCCGGCGCAGATATTGAAGGGACCTTCGCTGCAGATGCCCAGCCGCCCGTCTATGCCCCAGTAGGTGTTGGCGATCAGATCGTCCATCGCGTCGTCATTCATGTGCAGCATCAGCGCCGCTGGCCCGCCGGAAACGTCGAGATAGAAGAGGTCGGACAACTCCGCCGCGCTGACTTGCGTTGCCGTGGCGAGAGGGATGGCGACAGAAAGAAGGGCGACGTGCGGAAAACGGCTCAAAACGGGGCCTCGACAGGATGATGGAACCGTTCTTGTCGTGCAGGCGCCGGGCAGGGTCAAGGACGCGCCGCAACTTCCCGTTGCGGTGGTCAACAAAGGCTTAAGGGG
Organism: Martelella mediterranea DSM 17316; assembly: GCF_002043005.1. Lineage (NCBI taxonomy): Bacteria > Pseudomonadati > Pseudomonadota > Alphaproteobacteria > Hyphomicrobiales > Aurantimonadaceae > Martelella > Martelella mediterranea. The sequence goes on from NZ_CP020330.1 coordinate 2,761,657, forward strand.
AGTCCGGTTTCTGAAAGCCAAAAAAAAACAAGGCCGAAGGCCCTGTTTTTCAAGTATCGCGTGATCCGTTCCGTTGCCGGGGCTGCGCAAAGCGCGCCAAGATCGATCCTCCCAAGACTTTACCGCGAATAAAAGGCAAAGATTTAAGCTCCCTGCCTGTTTTATGGGCTCAACCTAGCCCAATGATTGGGCCTTGTCATCTCTTATTTTGCATTTTTGCGACAGTGGGAGAAGTTTTTACGTTTGACAAACAGGTTTGTGCATTCTGCAACGTTACAAGTAGTTGACATTTTTCAACCCCTTCCTAAGGCGGCCATCAAATCACCCTTTTGCGGGCGCGCATCCCCGCTTTGCTTCTCGTTCGCAACCCGTTAAAAGGGGCCGGAACAAACCAGATTTGCCCCATGATTCCCGACTGAACGGGATAAGCCAGAAAGCAGATTGTCATGCGTCTTTCCCGTTATTTTCTGCCGATCCTGAAGGAGAATCCCAAGGAGGCGGAGATCGTCTCGCACCGATTGATGTTGCGCGCCGGCATGGTGCGCCAGCATTCGCAGGGCATTTACTCCTGGCTGCCGCTTGGCAAGCGCGTGCTCGACAAGGTCAACCGCATCATCCGCGAGGAGCAGGACCGCTCCGGCGCGGTGGAGCTGCTGATGCCCACCATGCAGTCCGCCGATCTGTGGATGGAAAGCGGCCGCTACGAGGCCTATGGCAAGGAAATGCTGCGGATCACCGACCGTCAGGACCGGGCAATGCTGTTCGGCCCCACCAATGAGGAAATGATCACGGAGATTTTCCGCTCCTATATCAAGTCCTACAAGCACCTGCCGCTCAACCTCTACCACATCCAGTGGAAGTTCCGCGATGAGATCCGGCCGCGCTTCGGCACCATGCGCTCGCGCGAATTCATGATGAAGGATGCTTATTCCTTCGATCTGACTCTGGAAGGCGCAGAGCATTCCTACCGCAAGATGTTCGCCGCCTATCTGAGAACCTTCGACCGTCTCGGCCTGCGCGCGATCCCGATGCGCGCCGATACCGGCCCGATCGGCGGCAATCTCAGCCATGAATTCATCATTCTGGCCGAGACCGGCGAATCGGAAGTGTTCTGCCACCGCGACTTCGTCAATTTCGACATTCCGCCCGCCGATCTCGATTTCGATAGCGTCGATGCGCTGAAGGGCATTTTCGACAAGTGGACGTCTCTCTATGCGGCGACCGACGAGATGCATGATGCCGCCGCCTTCGACGCGCTGCCGGAGGGGGAGCGCCTGTCCGCGCGCGGCATCGAGGTCGGCCACATCTTCTATTTCGGCACCAAATATTCCGAGCCCATGGGCGCCAAGGTGCAGGGGCCGGACGGCAAGGAGCACCCCGTCCACATGGGCTCCTACGGTATTGGCCCGACGCGCCTTGTTCCCGCCATCATCGAAGCCTCCCATGACGAGAACGGCATCATCTGGCCGGATTCGGTGGCGCCGTTCGATGCGGTGATCATCAACATGAAGGCGGGTGACGCGGCCTGTGACGGGGTCTGCGAGAAACTCTACGAGGCCTTGCAGAATGCCGGCCTGGACGTGCTCTACGACGATACCGACGAACGCGCCGGGGGCAAGTTCGCGACCGCCGACCTGATCGGCGTTCCGAGCCAGGTTGTCGTCGGCCCGCGCGGCGTCGCCAATGGCGAGGTCGAACTCAAGGACCGCAAGACCGGCGCGCGCGAAGCCATGACGGTGGAAGCCGCGATCGCAAAGCTCACCAACGGGCGCTGAGGAGAACGGATTGATGGCTGCGGCCGGAGAGACAGACGAGAGTTTGAAGGTAGCCAAGCCGTTTTCCGTGTTCGAGCGCATGGTGGCCTGGCGCTATCTGCGATCGCGCCGCAAGGAGGCGTTCATCTCGGTGATCGCAGGATTCTCCTTCGTCGGCATCATGCTGGGCGTGGCCACGCTGATCATCGTGATGGCGGTGATGAACGGGTTCCGCAGTGAGTTGGTGAGCCGCATTCTCGGCATCAACGGCCATGTCGTGGTGCTGCCCGCCGGCGAGCCCTTCAAGGATTACGCCGCGCTGACTGAAAGGCTGGAAGGCGTGGAGGGCGTTCGCCTCGCCTTTCCGCTGGTCGAAGGCCAGGCGCTGGTCTCCGGCGCGCAAGGGGCCGGCAGCGGCGCGCTGGTGCGCGGTGTCAGGCCGGACGACATGCTGAAGCTGAAGACCGTTTCCGACAACATCAAAGAGGGCGACATGGTCGGCTACGCCGCCGGCGAGAGCGTGCTGATCGGCTCGCGCATGGCGACCTCGCTCGGGCTTTTCGTCGGCGACAAGATCACGATGATCTCGCCGGAGGGCGACGTGACCCCCTTCGGCGTCAATCCGCGCGTCAAGGCCTATCCGATCTCCGGCATTTTCGAGATCGGCATGTCGGAATATGATGCCTCGATCATCTTCATGCCGCTCACCGAGGCGCAGGCCTATTTCAACGCCGGCGACAAGGTGCAGAGCATCGAGGTGTTCCTCGACCATCCCGACGATGTCGACGCGGTGGTTCCGAAAATCCGGGAGGCGGCGGGCGAGGATATCGTGATTTCCGACTGGCGGCAGAACAACCGCACCTTCTTCTCCGCGCTGGAGGTGGAGCGCAACGTGATGTTCATGATCCTGACGCTGATCGTGATCGTCGCCGCCCTCAACATCATTTCCGGCCTGATCATGCTGGTGAAGGACAAGGGCCAGGACATCGCGATCCTGAGGACCATGGGCGCGACCTCGGGGTCGATCATGCGGATCTTCTTCATGACCGGGGCCGCGATCGGCGTCGTCGGCACGTTTGCCGGCGTCTTCCTCGGTGTGATCGTCTGCCTCAATATCGAATCGATCCGCCAGTTCTTCTCCTGGATCACCGGCACGGTGCTGTTCGATCCGCAGCTCTATTTCCTGAGCACGTTGCCCGCGGAAATGAGCCTCAGTGAGACGCTGACCGTCGTTATCATGGCGCTGACGCTCTCCTTCATCGCCACCATCTTTCCTGCCTGGCGGGCCTCCAGGCTCGATCCGGTGCAGGCGCTGCGTTACGAATAGGAGCCTTTCTTGACCACTCCGGCACTTGAGTTGCGCGAAATCGCGCGGGAATACGGGCAGGGCGATTCGGTCCTGCAGGTGCTCAAGGGCGCTTCGTTGACGCTGATGCCCGGCGAAATGGTGGCGCTGGTGGCGCCTTCGGGGACGGGCAAATCGACACTGCTGCAGATCGCCGGCCTTCTGGAAAAGCCTACATCCGGTGAGGTCATGCTCGGCGGGCTGGAGGCGACCGCGCTTTCCGATGACGAGCGCACCGCGCTACGCCGCAACGACATCGGCTTCGTCTACCAGTTCCACCATCTCCTGCCGGAGTTTTCGGCGCGCGAAAACATCATGCTGCCGCAGCTGATCGCGGGCTTGCCGCCGCAAGAGGCCGGCGCCCGCGCCGACGAGATGCTGGACTATCTGCGCATCGGCCACCGCGCGGAGCATCGCCCGGCCGAGCTTTCCGGCGGCGAGCAGCAGCGCGTGGCGATTGCCCGCGCCGTGGCCAATGCGCCCCGGCTGCTGCTTGCCGACGAGCCGACCGGCAATCTCGATCCGCAGACGGCATCCTATGTTTTCGAGGCGCTGGAGGCGCTTGTGCGGCAATCCGGCCTCTCGGCCCTGATCGCCACCCATAATCTCGACCTTGCCGCCCGCATGGACCGGCAGGTAACGCTCGATGACGGACAGGTCGTGCCCCGCGTGATCTGAGCAAACGCGGCCTTCATATCCCTTCACTGTGGTTTCAGGAAATCGGACCATTCTGACGGTCGGGCACAATTGCGCCCGCCGATACCCACAGAGTGCTTGCAAGATAGGAATATTATCCTATATAATAAATACAACCTATGATAGTTTATGCCAGCGGGGTCCCTTCGAAAGCTTGGACGCCAACATGGTATTACGAAAACTTGTGGTGAAAAAAATTTTCGCTTTATGACAAGTGAGATATACAATTCGTGAATTTAAGGAAGAACATTTAATATTAATGCGGTCTATATTTACGAGTAATCTCGATTATTCAATTAACAACACATAATATACACGTAAATGAATCCTAAATTAGAAATCTTTACTTATTAAGATTGGAGTTTATAATTATAATTCGTCTGAGCGATCGGGAAGGTTGGAAGCATTAGCGGACAGGAGAGGTTGGCTATGGGTCGAAATGAAGTCGAAAATCAGGATCAGAAAAACACCAAGTCCGATGAAGAGAGGGAAGCGTGGAATCGGTACATGCGCAATTTCCGGCGGGGCTTCCGCAAGCGCGGATTGACCAGCCTTTCGACGGTAATCACCACGGAACATTCTGAATTCATTGAGCGTTATGGTCGCGACAAGGAATGCCAGTCCAAGCGGGAGGCATTGATGATGATCATCGACGACGTCAAATCGCGCTATGATCAGGAAAGCGACGGCTGAGACCGCGGAGGTCGCTCGCGACCGTCGCCAGCCACCTGAGAACGGCCCTCTGGGCCAATTTTGCTACCTTAGGTAGATTAATCAGGGCGGGAAGGGCATCTCTGTCTGGCGCTGCCATGACAGTTGAACGTCCGTCGCCCTGACCGCCGTTTCACGATATCGGCTTGCATCACCTGCCTGCATCGCATAATAGGCTTCGCGACGTCGTCCCTCCGGTTGCGTAACCGCGACCATGGAGCTGCGTTGCGCGTGTGGCGGAATTGGTAGACGCAGCAGGTTTAGGTCCTGCCGCCGCAAGGTGTGGGGGTTCGAGTCCCTCCACGCGCACCAAAATCTCGGAGTGTAGCGTTGTAGCGTGACGCGCGGTTTTGCAATTTTGACAGCTGGTTTTGCAGTGTAGCGTGACGCGCGGTTTTGCAATTTTGACAGCTGGTTTTGCAGCAATCGGTTTTCCAATTCGCGAATACGCGAGCCAGATTGTGCCCATTCTTCTAGAATTTTTGTGATGGTGGCTTCACCCCGTATGCGACCAATTTTCTTCGGGCGGCTTCGACAGCTTCTTCCGGGAAGCTATTTGCGAATTCCAACACTACATACTCGCCGGTAAATTCCGCCGCGCCAGAATTTACAAGAGCCTCAAAGCCTGGAGTAACGGCGGGATCAAGCGCCCAGTCCGTCAATGTTTGGATAGCTCCCTTTGCCGCAATCTTGCGCCTTGTGTAGCTCGCCTTCTGTTGTCGACCGTGCTTCTTCCTGAGCGTCTCCTCATAGGCCCCGACCGCCTGCCAGAGCCGCTTTTCGATCGGATTGACCTGATCGATCCCAGCCAATTCATAGAGGCGCCGAGAACATGCCTGGGCGACATCGTCGCGCCCAAGCCTCAGCGCATTTGCCATTAGCCTTCTTACGGCTTCTGGGTCGTCCATTTTGCTTGGATCAGGCACTTTTATTGGATCAGTAGCCATCGGCAACTCCTTGCTAGGGAGGAACACGGAACTCCGAGAATTTCAAAGATACAATATTTGTCACAGTTGGCACTAGCCTTCCGGTATCCCTTATTCGTTATGGTTTAGCGCGCACAATCGGATGGTGCAGGGCGCAAGAACGCGGGGTATCATTCTCAGTTTCCAGAAGATTGACATAACGTCGAGATGGCGTTTGCTATGAAATTCTTTTATCGTACAGTGTTTCCATGCCTGAGGAGAAGAGCATGGCGATGCTTTGGGTCGACACAATCACAGATGAAGAGGCTGGCGCTTTGGATCGCGGCATTTGGGGAGTAGTCGGCACTAAGCAAGCCGACGGCACCTTTATTGCCCAAGCGACTGGCCCAGCTCCTGAAGATGGTGATTTCTGGTACGATGCTCTCAACCGCGTCAAGGAAGATCCCGATAAACGATATGCGATAGCACGTCGTCACCTTCCGCTGCCGGCGGCATGGCGCGAGATGGCCGTTTCACTGCGCATGAAGATCCGGAAAGCCCGGAAGGAAAAAACTGAATACGAAGCAGAGCTCAGAGAGCTGCATCACTTGGCAGCAATGAGTAGCTACGCCGGGTATGGTTACATCCAAAGAGTTCCGTATTCTCGCCTTGCCGCGCTCGACGTGTCGTATCACCGTATTGGCTGTGATCGCCTCTTGCTCCTAGGCCCCACAGATCGAAAATGGATGCGCGAGTTGTGGGGCGAGGCTGGCGGTCATTGGACTGCGTCGGAACTCTATAAAGAAATGTGGGCCGATGATGTGCAGCGGATTAAGGCCGACCAAGCCGAGGAGCAGCATGAGTTGACGGAGCACCTCTTCGGCAATCTCCAAAGGGAGATCGATGAAAAGAGGTCTTCTGTCGCGCCGCAACCAGAGAAGAGGCGGCGTGGGATATTTGGCCGGCTGTTTGGGAAGTAGCCCTGTTTACCTCTAGTTGAACTGAAGCGCTCCTAGATCTACAACGGCGCCATTGTTCGGTATTGTGCAACCTGCCATGCCGTAGAGCATTTGTTTCAGTGGACCAGAGCGATGCTTCACCTTAGTATTTGATCCACACCCCCACGACCAGGTCGAGACCCTCAAGGATAGCCCGCCCCAATCCGAGGCGGGCTTTGCCGCATCAATCCAGCGGCACCACGCGATGAATAGCCCGCGCGGCCGCCAGCAGTGAGGCGAGCCGCTCGATCGTGGCGTCGACTGGTGCCAGCGCGCCGATGGCGCTGTTGCGGCGGCCCTGGCCGATGTCCTCGGCGGCGAGGTCGATTTGGTTCATGATGTCCTCCGCGTCGCGCTGCATGGCCTTAATGATCTGGGTGATGGCGATTTTGTTGTCACTCATGTCGGTCTCCTTTGTTAATGACCGGACCATCGCTCTCGTCGCGGCCGAAGACGAGCAATGGCAGTGCTTCCGTCGGCCGGACGTGAATCAGTTTTGCTCTCGATCTCCTCATTCGGCCGCCACGCGCAAAGTCTTTGCTGGCGTGATGATGACCTCCTTCACGCCCTTCCCATTGCCGTCGCCGATCGAATAGGTGCAATCGACCTCCTCGATGTCGAACCGTGAGAAGGTTTCGAAGACGCCTTGAACGGCGTTTAAGGACAGTATGAAGGTGCCTTGAAGGCCGGCTAAAGCCTCCGCCATCGCCTCGAAGTCCGCCCGGCCGAAGACGCCGGCGCCATAGTCGGTCTCGTTTCCCCAATAGGGCGGGTCGAGATAGAACAGCATGCCCGGCCGGTCATAGCGGCGGATGAAGTCCTGCCAGGGCAGGCATTCGATGACGACGCCGGCGAGGCGTTCGTGGATGTCCTCCAGCGTCGAGGCGAGCTTGACGAGGTTGAAGCGCGCCCCGGTGGTCTTGCTGACCCCGAAGTTACGGCCGGCGACCTTGCCGCCGAAGGCGAGGCGCTGGAGGTAGAGGAAGCGGGCGGCGCGTTCGAGATCGGTCAGCGTCGTTGGGTCGGTCTTCATCAGCCGCTCGAACTCCCGCCGGCCGGAGATCTGGAAACGCAGCGTATCCATGAACTGCGGGAAGTGCCGCTGCAGGATGCGGAAGAAATTGGCGACGTCGCCGCTGATATCGTTGATCACCTCCGTCTTCGGCTGGCGATCGCGGCGCAGGAACACGCCGCCCATGCCGACGAACGGCTCGGCATAGCCATCATGCGGGGTCGCGTTGATCCTGGCGATGACGGTCTTCGACAGGATGCGCTTGCCGCCGATATAGCCGGCTGCGGGAACGGTCGGAGCGACCGGGCGCAGATTTACCATTTCAAATATCTCACGACTCAGCCACAACGCGCAGGCCCTTCGGGGTGCGGGTGTGGCGGTTATCGTATTTTGCTGCCCGGCGGGTCTCTCTGCCAAGTGTGATCCCGCCGCGCCATGGCCGTGAGGCCATGGCCACCTGCCTGCTAGTGCGGGCGCTAGTCCTCGCTGGAGGGAGGCGCGAAGATCGTCTCGTTTTCCAGCGAGCACCACGGCAGCGTCAGCAGGAGCGCCTTGGCCTCCGCCGCCTGGTCGGGGTCGTCGACCACGCGCTTCGGCACGACCTGCATGCCGGTGAGCGTCACGGGATCGCCCGGCTCGAACGCGTCGGCCGCATCGTTCAGGTTGATGCCGGTGCCAGGCGTGGCGTTGTCGATCGCGCGCGCGTCGATCAGCCCGGATGCCGTGCCATTGAACGCCTCGACGGCGGATTTCTGCGAGAAGGTGAGGACGAACCAGTTCATCATCATGGGAGTTGCTCCTATGCTGTGAGTGCGTCTGTCGCGGCGATGTAGGCCGAGAACAGAATGTGGAGATCGGAAACCTGTTGCGCGGTCAGGCCAGCGCCGCCATGCCCGATGGCGATGCGGCGGGCGGAATAGGTAAGGGTGCTGCGCAGGTAATAGACGACCGATGTCGCCAGAGCCGATGAGGCATTTGTGAAATCCACCGCCACCTGCGCTCCGGACTTGTACAGGCGAACGGTGTTCGCGTCGGTCCGCGCCACAAGGCTATGCCCCCGGCTGTCCGTGATCGTGCCGGCCGTGGTAATGGCGCGCGCGGAGTTGACGCGCCCGGTCATCACGTTCGATGTATTGCGCGGAAACAGAGTAAGCGGCAAGCCGAGGCCGTTCAGGCGTGGTAATTCCACGGCATAAGCGCGTCGATTTCACTGCTCGGCCAACCGTTGGCGATGCGCTCGAGGGTCTGGGTAAGCCAGGCATTCGGATCGACATTGTTCATTTTTGCCGTCTGCAGCAGCGTAGCGATCGTTGCCCAGCTTCTTCCGCCGCCGTCGCTGCCTGCAAAAAGTGCGTTCTTCCGCGTTATGGCCTGCGGCCGGATTGCCCGTTCAACGATGTTGGAGTCGAGCTCGATGCGGCCATCGCTCAGGAAGCGCTCAAAGATGGCGCGGCGCGTGGTCGCATAGCGGATCGCCTCGGCGAGCTTCGATTTTCCGGATATCCGTGGCAGGGTCTTGTGCCAGAGATCGAAGAGTTCAGAGACAATTACGGCGGAGGTTTGCTGACGCACCGCGACGCGGGCGTCGGGACTTTGACCTCGAGCGGCCTCCTCGACCTGCCAGAGCTTTGCCATCCGTTCGACCGTCGCCGTTGCTACCTCGGAGCTTTTCCCGACATGTAGTTCATAGAACTTGCGCCGACTGTGTGACCAGCAACCAGCCAATGTGACGCCATCATTGCCACCGTCAGATCTCGCGAGCTTGTTGTAGGCGGCATAACCGTCGACCTGCAAAATGCCGTGATAGCCATTCAGGTGGCGGGCAACGCATTCGCCGGATCGACTGTCCTCGAAGCGGTAGGCGACCATCGGCGGGCCGCTGCCGCCGAACGGACGATCATCCCTGGCATAGGCCCACAGCCATGCTGTTTTCGTTGCTCCCGAACCTGGAGCAAGCGTCGGCAACGTCGTTTCGTCGGCGAAGACCCGTTCGGCCTTCTTTATCTCGACAAGGATGTAATCGGCGAGGATTTCCAGCTCGAAGCCGAGCTTGCCCATCCATTGCGCCATCAGCCTGCGGTCGAGTTCGACCTTGTCGCGGGCGTAGATCGCCTCCTGTCGATAGAGCGGCAGGCCATCGGCATATTTTGAGACGGCAATCTGCGCCAGAAGCGCCTCTGTCGGAATGCCGCTCTCGATGATGTGTGCCGGCGCCGGCGCCTGAACAACACCATCTTCATTTCTGAAGGCATATTTCGGCCGGCGGGTGACGATGACGCGGAACTTCGCCGGCACAACATCCAGCCGCTCGCTGACATCCTCCCCGATCAGCACCTTTTGCCTGCCGGCATGCTCCGGCAGCTCTTCCGGCTCGATCACCACTTCGACCCGTTCCAGATGCGGGGCGAAGCCTTTGCGCGGCCGCGGCGGACGCTTGCCATCAGCACGCTCGTGGCTCTTCTTGAGCCCGGCCTTGATTGCAGCAATGCCGGTCTCGATTTCCTCGAAGACGAAAGCCTGCTGTTCGTTGTCGGCGGCGTGCAGGCCCAGCTTTTCCGATCGCCGGCCGAAGCGGGCACGATCGAACGCTTTCAGGATCTGCATCAGCCGCCCAATGCGCTCATCGGCATCGGCGGTTTGCGCCTTGAGATTGGCAACCTCGACTTCCAGAGCGTCGGCGCGCGCCGCCTTCTCCGCCATGGAAAGCGCAAACGCTTTCAGCGATTCAATGTCATCAGGAAGCTGGAAGGCGGGCGGTGTCATGGAGCTACCAGAGCATACTTCTCGCCGTTTTTCCTGCCTTTTCAGGCTGGTGATTCACTTCGCCGCAGGGCCTTTTGTTTCGGCGCATTCCCGGACGGTAACCCGGTGTCCACTTCACCTGGAATTGCTCTAGCCAACGATCTCCGGCGGCTTGACTGGCCGAGATCGAACCCGCTTCCAGTCCATGCCATCAATGAGAGCCAGAAGCTGGGCGTGGTTGAGATGAATCCGGTTATGGCCGATGCGGGGCCAGCAGAACTGCGCTTTCTCCAGCCGCTTGGCATAAAGGCACACGCCGGACCCGTCCCACCAGACAATCTTGATCCTGTCCGCGCGTTTGGCCCGGAAGACATACAGCGCGCCGTTGAATGGATCGCTGCCGGCATCCCGCACCAGAGACAGCAAACCGTCCGGTCCCTTGCGGAAGTCGACGGGATGGCTGGCAAGGAAGACCTTCACACCCGCGGGGATCATGCCGAACGCACCGCACGGATAACCCGACGCAAGTGCGCTTCGCTGACATCTGCCCGAGCACGTATGATCGCCTCACCGATGACAACTTCGATCAATGTGTCGCTGGCTTCTGTCACTGCAGCTTCACGACGTGCCGGTTCCGTCAGACCCGCCTGGGCATTCAGGACTGCACGACGCCAGCCAAAGAGCTGGGATGGATGGATGTCCAGTCGACGAGAGATTGCCGAAACATTCGCTCCTGGCTCGAGCGCCTCCGCCACCGCTCGGGCCTTAAAATCATCAGACCAGCGTCGACGTAGCTGCCGAGGCGCACCCTCGAAGCGGCCGGCGACAGCTTCAATCATATGGAAAGTTCTAGTTTCAGGACCAGGCGCAGACATAGAAGCTCACTGCAGTTCAATATGTCCGATACTGTTATCCCAACGCCAAACCACTCGGCCAGATGGGGCCAGCTTGTCGCTTACGAAACAGATTGTTCTCGGCGGCGGCGCCTCCTATCAGCGGGCTGCCGATTTCCGCCATATCGGTGACGTCCCACGCGCCGAAATGGCCGCTGTCGCGTCCGAACCGCTGCGCCCCGTTGATAGGATCGAACCCGGTCGTCAGATGAGCGGATGCGCCGTCGCCCAGCATGCCGACATAGGCGGCGAAGGCCGGAGAATTGACGAGCGCTGCCTTGTTGGTAGCCGGGTTGATCAGGTTGACCAGCGAAACCTTGCTATCGTGTCCGCGCAACAGGTGCAGGAAGTCCAGCCGGGACCAGAGGCCGGCCGCGTTCAGGCCATCGACCAGAGCGTTGACGATGCTCTTATAAGCGTCGGGAGCCGCAACGCCGCCATCCGCGATGCCGGCCGCGAAATAGGCTCGGGTCGCGGCCAGCAGGCCGCCATCGCCCCGAGAAAGGGCGTCAGGGAAATCCAGCGGTCCGGCACGCGTGAACAGCGGAAGCGTGAGGGGGAGTGCGCTCATGGCGTATAGTCCACCACCGTCACCTGTTCGCCGCCCTTGTTGCCGATCATCACCAGCTTCAGCGACGGGAACGGCGGCAAGCGCACCATCGGGCTGCTGGTCTTGTGCAGCCTGGCAATGGTTGCGTGGTCGGCCGCCCCGTCGAGCCGGGCCTGCACCTCCACCAGAACGCTGGTTTGCGTCGTGGAAAGCTGCAGATAAGTCTCGCCCTCCGGCGTCCAGCTATCGGATACTTTTGTCTGCTCGGTACTATCCAGTCTCAAGGTCATGTCACGCTCCATTATGTTCAGCCACAAAACCCATGTCCTGGGGTTGCGGCGATCGCCGTAATTCACGTCCCGCCATGGCCGTGAGGTCATGGCCATCTGACCGCTATGCCTCGGAAGAAGCCGCTGCTTCGAGTTCCGCCACGCGATCGCTCAGCGCACACACCGCCCGCCACATATGGGCGATGAGCTGCATGTCTGCGTCGTCGGCAAGCGCGAGGTAGGTTTCACCCGATTTGTCAGGAACGGTTGTTTCCCGCACCATCGCTGGGTCGAAAGCCTGCAAGTCCTGAGCGAAAAAGCCGAGTCTGTCCCCCTCGGGCAGACCGACAGGGATGTTGTCTTTCCGCTGCCAGCGAACGGGCGACAGGCTTTCGAGCGCCTTGTTCGGCTCGCCTTCTTCGACCACGTCCTTGAACTTGGCATCAGAGGGCAGGGAGTTGATCAAGACAAAGTTATTGCCGTCGATCGAGTAATAGAAGCCGCTGTCCCAAGCGAAGCGAACGTTGTTACTGTATATGACGGAAATGCTGGAGCCGCCCTGAAAACCTACCCTGGTTGCTCCTGGAGCAAAAATCCTGTCTCCAGCTGCCTGTGCCAGATTGGCTAGGCTTTTTCCTCCGACCGCCCCTGCATTGGAGGCATAGGCCGCATTTCCGCTTACACTGATCGGCCACAAGCCTCCAAAGTCGGTATTGTCGACTTGCAGGCGTAAAACGCCGGCATCGGACCAGCCTATCTTTACCCCGCTTCCGGGGTTTTGGCCTGCTCCCGTTCCCTGTTGAACCGGCGTATAACCAAGAGCCGCCTGGGCCCCGAGCGTTGTGCGCGCCGCCGCCTGATCGGCGTCATCAAGCAGCGATCGGGCGAAGTTCGAGATCCCAAGCGTGTTTAGCGCAGTGGTGGCGTTTCCCGCGGCAATCAGTGCGCGTCCGAACGCCGTCAATGACGTTAATGTGGCCGAATCTTCGCCATTGAAATACGGCAGCCTGTCGGCCGATGGCGTCAGGGCGGCGATTGCGGAAAGGGACCGGTTGTCGAGCCGCTGGATATAGTCCGCCAGCGCCGCCGCATTGGCGATCACCTGGTTGGCGTCATCCTGCCGCTGAAGCGCGTAGGCATAGGTGCCGGATGCCCCCACCCATTCTGTCGCCGCCGTGATCGCGGTGTCGCTGTCGACGCTTGCGATCGGCAGCGGGTTGCCGGCGGCCTGCGGATAGATCACGCCGCCGGCAATGAGAGCCGTTGCCCAGCCCGTGCCATCGCCGGTCACGGCTCTCGATCCGTTGGTGAGCGTGATTGTGCCTGTGGCGTAAGCGGTCATCAGATAACCTCGTCGAAGATGAATGCGGAGATGGTCAGCGGCCGGCCGAGCAAGTTGTAGAGCCTGATCCGATCGTAATAGGGCTCGAAGCGCGCATAGAAGGTCTTCTCGCCGGGAATGGTGTTGTCGGATGCCTTGAGCACGATGAAGGGCGGAAGCCCGTAGTCTTTCTCCGTGTTGATCATCACCGTGGAGGGCGGGCCGCCGGAAGGGCGTGCGGCAACCCATGCGGTCACGATCTCCTTCGGCGTCAGCGGCGACATGCCCTCCTTGATGGTCAGATGCTGATCGGCCGCCGTCAGGGCGTCGTGACCGGGCATCGAGACGCGAAAGCGGAACGCGCCATTGTCATTGCCGATATAAACCCGTCGCGTCATGTCGCCCTCTTCAGGATGATGTAATAGAAGTCGAAATCCGCGTTGCGCGGGCCGGTGTCGGCGTAGGCCTTGGCCTTGATCGTCCAGTTGTTCTCCAGCCAGACGCCGAAGAAGAACGGCACCTCGCCGAGGGTCGTGTCGCGATTGACGCAACTGCTTGTCGGGTAATAGCTGGAGTCCACCGGGACCGCGTTGGCGTTGTGCGGATTGGCATAGGTCATCGAGCCGTAGAACAGCGGCCTGTATCCGAGGTCGGGAAAATTGACCGTCGCCCACCATGTCGAATAGCCGTCGCCGGTGGTGCGGCCCATGCGAAAGCGGCCTTCGGCGTGCACCGCCACGTTCTGGTAACGGGAGTCGAGCAGCAGCGCGCCGGTCGGGTTGACGACGTCGTCGCCGGGCCGGCTCAGGAACGCGCCGGAAACGCCGAAGGTCGGATGCCTGCCGATGATGATGCGTCTCGCCATCGTCAGACCCCGAACACGCGATAATGGATCAGGCCGCGATATCTGCGATAGCCGCCGCCTGAGATCGACGGCCGGGAAAGCTCGAGCCGATCGGCATAGACTTTGGAGCCGTCCTCCACGGTGCTGTCTTCTATCCGCAGCTCGCCGAAGCCAGCGCCGTCATAAGGCGTGCTGGCGCCCTGGTTCTCGAACGTGACATAGGCGGCCGGCACATAGCCGGGCGATGGAAAATGGATGACCAGCGGCGATGATGTCGAGGTCAGGCCGTCATTTCCGTTGACCGGCGCCGGGTCGGTAATGGTCCCGGCCGCGATCAGAACGCCCGAGAAGTTCCAGTTGGAGTCAAACAGCTTGTGCCTGTCGGAAAGCCCGCCGTCATGGGCATCATATCCCGGCTTCGTCAGCAGGATGCGGCCGGCTGTCATCAGAAATCGCGTTGCCATCAGTCGCTCACCGAAAGGTAGTCATTGTCGAGATCGAGCCGCGTCTTGCCGCTGGAGCCGCGCAACAGACCGGCGACGATCGTGCCGATATGGCTGGCGTTGAGCTTCAGGACGCCGCCCTCAAACAGGAACGGGCGCTGGCCATTGTTGAGCACCACGAACTGGTCGGCGTTGACGGCAAAGCGCGAGCGCTGAACGCCGCCCTCGGTATAGATTTCGAGGTAGAGGCCGCTTTCATGATAGCCGCTGCCCGTGCCGGCTCTGAGAAGGACGGAAAAGCGGGCATTGACGCCGCTCTGGTTGGCGGTGGCGGCGAACTTCACCTGACCGGCCGCGAAGTTCTCGTTCAGCAGCGCGGTCACCGACGATGTCTGCTGCGCTATCGCTTCGTCGGCCGTCACGCGCGCCTGGCGCTCCTCGACAACCGATGCGGAGACGCCAGCGATCTCGGCGCCGACCAGTTCAAGCGTCTGGGCAAGCGCTTCGTCCTCGCTCGCGCGCACCAGCTTTTCCTCGATGATCTGCGCCAAGGCTTCGCCGCTCTGCTGGCGCAAGACCTGACGGTCGAGAAGGCCGACGGAGCCTTGAAGCGAAAGCGCTGCGGCAAGTTCCGACGAGTTTCTGATCGTGCGGTCGAGATCGGCCTGCAGCTCCTCGAAGCGTTTGCGCACGTCCTCGCCGACCGTATCCAGCCTGACGCCAAGCTCCTCCATGACATTCGGCGTTCCGACCTCAAGCCAGTCGGACCATGCCTGGTTCCGCACCAGATCGGAGATGAACCGCCCGCGCGCCTCGACCCATGTCTTCGACGGCAGCGGGCCGATCAGCCAGGAGTAGGGCTCCTCGTAAGCCGTCGTATGACCGGAAAACAGCATCTGGCCGGTGTCACGGACCCGGACCTGCACCACAACGGCCGTCACGCCATCGATGCCGGCGCCGCAGGACACCTTGATCGCGGCAAGCCGGCCGACGCCATTGCCATCGGCCATGGACGCCGGTTCCACGGTCCACCCTTTCATGATCTGCACCGGCGGCGTGCCCCGGCCAAGCAGGCCGGTCGTCGGCGGAATGACGATCGCCGGCGGATCGTAGTCGCCGGGATCGATCTCCTTGATCGTGACCTGGCTGAGCGAGCCGGGCAGGCGCGTCAGCGTGGTGATCTGGAAAGCCTTGTCCTGGTAATTGTTGCGCGCGCTCGTCCAGGCGATCACGTCGCCGGCTTCCAGCAGGCGCGAGGGCGGCGGCAGAACCAGCGTATGCACCCGCATCCGCCGTCCGTCCTCGATCATGGTTTTCTGCAGGTGCTGGACCTGCTCCGACCACGGCACGGCGGTGAAGGTCACCGATTGCGCCAGGCTGCGGCCATCGGCGGCAACCGCCGCGTCCTGGGCATATTCCGGCGCGTCCTTGCGCGCCCATTTGTCGCCCGGCTCGGGATAGGAGGCGGAGATCGTGTTGTGGGTATCGGACAGCGAAGGCCAGGGATCGAGCTGCTGCGGCTTGGTGATGATGACATCGGCGTCGGTGAAGGCATAGACGGCCGCGCCCGGTCCGCCGACCGCGAGCTTCAGCACGCCGCCGCCCTCGACAAAGACGCCGTTGCAGGCGAGCCGGAACTGCTCCAGCACGTCGAGCGGCTCGGCGCTGACATCGATCTCCAGGCCGGCCTGGTATTGCGGCCTCCCGAACACGGAGATGTCGCATTCGTTGGCGGCCGCCATCCAGTCGGACGGCGGAAGCCGGAGCGCCTCGACATTCTGGCCGCCATAAAACCAGCCCCCGGAGTGCCGCATGCCGCGGGCGATATTGTAGGCGATCACCGCCGGATTGAGCGTCGGCGTCCAGGTGGCGGGATTGTCGAAACGCTGCGGGCCGGAACCGCCGACGGTATCGTCAAAGCGCAGGTCGTAGAAGGGCAGCGGCGGCGGCTCGACGAGCACGGCCGGATTGCCGGAAAACAGATCGTCGTTCTTGCGGAAGGTGACGATGACGGCCTGCTTTCCCCGGCCGATCATGGAGGGACGATAGGGCTTTTCGACGTTGGCGAACTTTGCGAGCAGAAAGGCGTCGGCTTCCGTCTGGGCCCCATCGAGATAACGCACCCAGGCATGATCCTTGCCGTCCTGGCGGAACTCTGAAATCGGATAGCCGCGACCATCGCCATGAGGCTCGCCGTAGAGGATCGTGCACTTGTCGCTGTCGATCCAGAGATGCGCAAGCGCCTGGCCGCCGGCGAAGGAAGGCAGGGAGCCGATCTCGATAAGCTTCGTCAAATAGGCGTTGGGCGTTTCGCCGTCATTGCCCCACGTGCCCCAATATTTGAGCTTGCCGGCGGTGGCATAGCGGCCGGCCACGACCGACAGCGGCTTGTCGTCGCCGGTCTCCATGGAAAGCTTGACGCCGAAGCTCTGCTGGCTCTTTTTCTTTCCGGCGAAGGCGCGCGAAATCAGATTGGTGACCGCGCCGAAGGCGACATTGACGATCAGCCCGCCGATCCAGCTCGACGCCGCAAACGCCCCGACCGCCTGAAATATCCCCACGGCCAAGCCGAACACCGGGGCGGCATACGCCGGCCCGGCTCCGAGCGTCAGAAAGACAAGCAGCGTGAGGAGGGTTTTAACGCGCATCAACCCACCTTGAAGGCCGTGTCAGCGGCCGTCAGCCGCATCGTGCCCGTGCCGATCTGGCGCAGCACGACGATCCGCGCGCCAATCACGACGCCGAGCGCGCCGCCGACTTCATTATCGTCGGCAATGAGCGCGATATCGCCGATGCGCGCCATGGCGACCGGCGTCTCTGGCATCATCGACTGCATCAGGTCGGCAAGGCCTTCATGGCCAAGCTCGGCCAGCAGCGCGCCGGCGCTGACGGCATCATGATAACGGCCACGAAGCGGCGCGGCCGGGTCGATCCCGGTCATCGTCTCGACCGCGCCAGCGGCAAGGGCCGCGAAGCAATCGTCGCTGCCCCATTTGAAGTCCATTGTCTTCAGACCGGAGACGAATGCGAACAGCCTCGGCCGCCAGTCGGGTCGTCGTGTCAGATCGAGCATTGTCATTCGCCTTTCTGTCCCCACCAGATCGTCCAGTCGCCGGCGGTCGAGGCGTAGAGCGACCACTCGTCGCCATTCGCATGCGCCTTCTGGTCCTCGTAGGAGCTTTTGCGGGGATTGATGCGGGTCAGCATCGACATCAGGTCGGGCACGCAGGTGAGCGCGATCGCGCCCTCGTCGCCGGCGGCCGGCGTCGACAGCGGCGCCTTGTCGACCTCGCCGACGAAATCGAGCAGCGAGCCGATCATCGCGCCGGTGGCCGGATCGAGATAGAGCGTGTGGACCTCGACGCGGGCAAGCCGGATATCGAGCGTGCGCAACAAGGCCTGGGCGACATCGGCGATCTGCGACAGCTTGATCGTCAGCGGCCGGATGGTCATGTCGGTGGCGCAGACGATATTGCCGACATCGATGAGCGTGCCGCCGCCATAATAGGCGCGCGTCTCGGCAGCGCCCGTCAGGCCGGAAGCGACGGTGATGGAGAGGTCCTCGTCGCCCGCCCAGACGCCCATTCCGCTCACAAGCCCGGTAACGCGATCGCGGGCATGGACATAGACGAGCTTGCGTTCCGAGAGCCCGTTTTCGGCGGCGTTCTCCAGCGCCGCGATGATTGCCTGGCTGGCATAGATCATGACGGCTTCCTTTTCTGGATGATCTCGATTTGCGCGCCGCGCGTCAGCGCCGAGGAGGCCGTTCCGGGCTTGTGGCCGCCCGGCGAGACGACCGCGGCGAAGGCCGGGCGGATCAGCGTGACCACGGCATTGGCGGTGAGCGAGAAGGGCAGCATCGGGAAGACAGGCAGGTTCATCGCGCCCGCGCCATTGGCGGCGACCGTTGCGCCGACCTCGTGATAGCTGAGAAGCGCGCCATCGGTGAGCTGGAGCTTGTCGCCGACGGTCATCACATAGCCCGCCGGAAAACCGGAAAGCTGCGCGACCGACCGATCGGCGCCGACCGTGCGCAAATGGACGTTTGCGCCCGCGAGCGCCGCGCCCTTGAAATCCGCCTGAGGCCAGAGCGATGTCGGATCGCAGACCATGAAGGCGTCGCGCATGCCGCCAAGCGCGCGGATCAGGGCGGCGGCCTGTTTCAGCTCGTTGTTGCGGGCATCGCCGAGCGTGATCGTCGCGGTCCAGAGCGGCGGGGCGAGCTCGACGCCGAGCAGCGCGCCGGAGCCCTGTCCGGACAATTCATCATTGCGCTTGATGTCGAGCTCAAAGCCCGAGATCGGCAGACGGTCGAAGATGGCGGCAAGCGGATGTATCATCAGCGCCACCTCGGTCGATCGACGGCCGCCGCGACCTTGTCATTGAACTGAGCGTCATATTCATCAAGCGCCTGCTTCATGCCTGCATAGGCGGCCTGCCGCGACTTCTGCTCGATCTCCCGGTCGCCCTGAGCGCCGTCAAGCGAGATGCTGATCGCGATCGACGGCCGCGCGGCCGATCCGGCGTTGTCGTTCGAGGCTGGCGCTGCAAAGGGCAGGCTCTCGACCACGCCGCCCTTGGCATAGCCGCGCTTGCCAAGCCGCATGGCCTCGACGACGCGCACGCCGCCAGCGCGGGCGATATCGCTCTGCGACCAGACGACTTCGCCCTTGTGCACGACGCCGGCCGGTTCATGAACGCCGCCTGGTCCCGTGTAGCCACCGACATTATAAAGCCCGGCCGTTCCGGCGGCGATATTCGCCCGCGCGATGTCCAATTGCGAGGTTCCGCCGCCGATGCCAAAGAGCGAGCCGAGCGCCGAAAGCAGGCCGCCGCCCGCGCCGCCCGAAGGTTGGTAGGAGGAGAGAAGGCCACCGAACTGGTTGAGGCCGTTTCCGAGCGTGCCGAGCCCGTCTGTGGCGATCCCCGCATTGCCGGCCAGGCCGGAAAGCGCATTGGCGGCTTCGGTCGCGCGGCGGACCTGAAGATCGGCGGCATTCGCCCAGGAGAGACCGACGCCGTTCGACGTGTTGCCGGAGAGCATCTGAAGCTGCAGCCCGTCATCGAGAAGGCGCGAGGCGCCGGTGGCGAGGCCGACATGGCCGCCCATTTCGCCGGCGCCGAGGCCGCGCGTGTTCAACAAAACGTCGCCGCGCATCAGGCTTGCGGGATCGACCTGAACGCCCCAGTTCTGGAAGGCGTTGGCGACCAGTGAGCCCGAGCCGTCAATACCGACCTGCGCCAGGGCGGAATTGACAAAGCCCGCGCACCATTGCGTTTGCGCGGCATTGATATCGACGCCGCCGGCACGGAGAAACGCATTGATATCCGAAAGCCCGTTGCTCTCTGTCGCGCCGATCAGGCCGAAGGCCTTGTCAACGCCGCTTGCCGCCAGACCGCCGCCGAGACCGGCTGCATTGTCATTGGCGGCAAAACCGGAAAGCAGCCCGCCGGCGCCGGAAGCAATCCCGCCATTGACGATCACGCTTGCCGCCTGGACATTCATGGCGCCGACGCTCTGACCGGTGAAGGCGGAAAACAGGCCGCCCGCCGGCCGGTTCATCACGTCGCCAAGCGTGCCGTAATTGGTGCCGAGCCAGGCGTTCTTCAGCGGATTGTTGAGGGTAAGGTCCATCAGGCTCTGGCCGAGCGACGAGGTGAGATTGTCGAAGATCGAGCCGAAATCGCCGTCCTTGAGGTCCTGGAAGTTGAAGATCGCGTCGATCGCGCTTTCGCCGGCGGATTTAACCTCGCCCCAGGCATCGCGCATGCGTTCCAGTTCCGCCGTCTGGTCGGCAATAACCCGGACATTCTGAATACGCTGCTGCGCTTCTTCGCCGCCAAGAGACAGACCTTCGCGGCGGATCGCCTGCATTTCCTCCAGCACCGCAAGCTCGCGCCGCCGCGCGGTTTCGCTGGCGCCGACAAGGGCGGCCTCAGCGCGGAGCTGCTCGATGCTTTCGGCATGGTTCAGCGCGCGCTCCCGGCTGGCTTCGGCCCGCTCGACGGCGCTCGCGACCTCGGCCTCGGCGGCGGCAAGGCCCAGCCGGGATTGCGCGGCCGCGCTATCGAGCGCGATGCCCTCGCGGATGAGCTTCTGCTGTTCCTCGAATACCGCGATCGCGCGCCGGCGCTCGGCCGAGGTTGCGCCGATCAGGCCGAGCTCAAGCTTCAGCCCGGCAATGCTTTCCTGCCGCGACCGGATTGCATCGCGATTGCTTTCCGCGCGCGCCTCTTCAGCCGCCGCCGCGTAAGCCTCCTTCAGCCCGGTGACGATCCCTTCGAGCCTGCGCTTTTTCTCGCCCTCGGCCTCGGTGGCTGCAGCGATCAAGGGCCGGAGCTGCAGCTCCTCCTGCAGGATGCGATTGGCGTCGGCCGCCGAGAGCGCGCCGGCGGCGACCTGGGCCTCGAGGCTGGCGCGGATCTCGGTCTCGGCATTGATCTGGTCAATCTGGGCTTTTCCGCTCGCGATCGTGGTTTCGATGACCCGGTCATAGGCGCGCTGGACCTCGGCATCGGCCGTCGCCTGGGCGATCTCCTGACCCTGCAGCTCCAGCCGCTTGCGCCGCGCCTCCAGCTCGGCCTGGAGCACTGGATTGCGCTCATTGGCGATCTGGATATCGAGCCGGTCGAGATCGTTGAGCCGCGGCTGTTTGGTCAAAAGCCCGTCGAGCGCGCGCTCCTTGGCTTCGAGCGCCTTGTTGAGACGATCGCCTTCGCCGGCATCGATGTCGGCGGGCGTCAGACTGCCGATCCCGCTCTGCAAGGCGGCGATCTGGTTCTGATAGGCTTCAACCTGGTTGATCGTCGAAAGCGCCGGCGACGCGTCGGCGATCGTCGAGGCCGCCGTCACTCGCTGGCGCGCCTCGGCCTCCGCGCGCTTCGTCTCAGCTTCGTTCAAGCGCGATGTCAGAACGCCGATCTGCAACTCGATTTCCGCGACGTCGCGATACATCTGACCGCGAACGGCGCCGGCGAGAAGCCCGTCATCGGGTCGCCTGATCCGCTCATAGAGCTCGGCCTGCTGTTCCCGCAGCCGCTCCAGCCGCGTTTCATCGGAAGGGCCGTCGATCATATAGTTGACGCCCGCGCCGACCGCGCCAAAGAGATTGGCCGCGTCCTCCCGCATTGCCTTCCACGCCCGGCCGAGACGCGTCGAGGCCTCGCCGGCATCGGCGAGTTTCCCAGGCAGTTGATCGAGGATCAGCGCCTGGGCTTCGATCAGCCGGTTCTGTGCGGAGAGATTGCGCACCTGTCGGGCTGTCGCGGCATCGATCAGGTTATACTGCCGGGACAATGTGTCGGCCGCCTTGGCGGGATCCGAAAACAGGTCGGCAAGCGCGTCACCGGCTTCGGCCGAGGCCATGCCCATCGTCGCGGCGAAGTCGTCGGAAAGGCCGATCAGCTTCTCGAAATTCTCCGATCCGATCTTGCCGGTGCGCAGGAACGCCGTCTGCATTGACCGCGCCGCGGCGACCGATATGCCGGCTGCCGCGGCGCCGGCTTCGGCCGAGGCCTGCATCTCAGCGGCCGTGCCCGCTACCGTGCGACCAAGGCCGGCGGCCGCCGTCTCGACCGCCTTGGTCGACGACAGATAGGAGCCGTAGGCGGCTGCGCCGATTCCGACGGCGGCCGTCAGTCCGCCAATGCCGAGCGTGACCGGATTGATCAACCTTGTCAGCCCGCCGAGGATCGACCCGAAATCCTTCAGCGCCATGTTGACGCCGCCCTGGCCGGCATAGAGCTGGACGATCTGAGGCCCTTGCTGCGCCATGATCATCGCCGGGTTCATGCCCATGGCGGCCGTCTGGCCGATGTCGAAGAGCTGGTAGGTGAGGTTCTGGCGGCGAAAGCGCGCGCCGTTGTCGTTGACGCCCGCGAGGCCGCCCATTGCCGTGCGGCCCTTGATGCTGTCGATCGCGGCAAGCGTCGCCTGGCGCTGGCGGCTGATGGCGGTGGTCATCTCATCGGTCGAGATCGCCCCGAGGCGCTGGGCCTCGCGGATCTCCGCTACCTCCTGACGATAGCGCTGGGTGACCGCGAACAGCGGATTATACTTCGCGCGCAAACCGTCGAGCTGGGCGCCATAGGCGGCAATGTCTTCGCCGCGATTGCGGTTCGCGCTCTGGGCGCGTCCGAGGCCGGTGGTCGCCTCGACCAGGCGCTGGACATGCGGCTCCGCCGATCGGGCCGCCGCGCCCGTCGCATCGAAATCGCTTTGCGTCTCTTTGAGACCGCGCCTTGCGTCCGAATTATCGACGGCGAGGAGGATCGAGGCTTTCATCGGCTGGGCCATCATTCGCCTCCGTTCAGGATGGCAAGTGCCTCGGCTTCCATGGTCCGAAGATCGGCGAACACCGCGTCGGGCATCCCCTGCCGGCGCATGGCGACGTCGACGGCATTGTAATCGAGCCCGAGCCAGATCATGCCGGCCATGGTCGCCGCGACGCGCCATTGCGTCTCGACGGCCAGAAAGCCCAGCATGCTGTCGCGATTGTCCGCCATGATCTCGATTGCCTCGGCCTCAAATGCATCCGGCGCGACCTCGACCGTCACGCCCATTTTCTGGAAATCCGCCGCCGTTTCGTCATCAACCGAAACCGGCGCGCGCGTCTCCGTCTTGCCGGCCCGCGCCAAAGCCCAGGCGCGGGCCGCCGCCTTCAGTTTCCCAGGCGGGCTTCCTCGCCGTTCAGACTGTCGGCATAGGCGCTGTAGACGGCCTGGCGAAACCAGGACTGATTGATGGCGCGGCCGAAATTGTCGGCGTTGAAGGTGAGGGCGCGTTCGTCGTCGTCTTCGACGCCGCGCCAATCCTTGCAGACGTCGAAGAGCTGCTTGCGCTCATGCTCCATGCGCTCGCGCGGCGCGGTCAGCTTGGCGGCCCCCTCCAGACGGGCGATTGCCTTGTCCTGGCTTTCCGGCTCGAACAGGATTTCCAGCTCATAGGTGACGAACTTGCCCGGATTGTCGGTGTCGGGCATGCGCACCTTGACCGGCCACCAGTAGCGATTGGTCTCGTTGAGGATGAATTTCATGACGGCTCTCTTTTGAAAGGGCTTCAAAGGGTCTTTGAAGGGCGCTTGAAGGGGCTTCAGCGGATGGTGATTTTCAGCTCGTCGAGGCCCGCGACAGGGCAAAGGCCAAGCGGCAGCGAATAGTTGACGATGTTGTTGGTCTGGCCTTGCGTCGGCTTACCGATCTCGACCGCCGGTGCTGCGATCTCGACGATATTGCCGGCCGTCGTGCCATGAACGAGGGAAAGCGCGCCGCGCGTGCGGTTGCGGGCGGCGTCAAACCAGTTGATCTCGGCAAGGCTCTTGGCCTCGACAACGGCCGTGCCGGTCGCGGAACGATCCGAGATCGCCACCAGCTCGTCGCCGATCAGGAAGCGCGGCGTGACCGTGTTGCCGAGATCGAGCGCGAGGCTTTCGGCAACCGACGACCAGCCGTGAAGCGTCATCGTCGTGTTCGCCTTGGAGACCGCGAGCGGCGTCTTCCAGCCGACCTGAGAAACGGCCGGCATGGCGCCGATGTCCGAGATCGTGCCGATCAGCCCGGTCATGGTGACGGTGTAATGCGGGATCTGCGATGGCGTGAAGTTCAGCCGCATCGTGCCGCGCGCGCCGAGCAGAACATGCTGGACCTTGTCGGAGATGAAGTAGATCGAGGCAGACTCTTCCTCGTCCTCGATGATCTCGTATTCGACCGAGGTTCCGGCCGTGACCGTCTGGGCAAGGCCGCAGGCCCGCAGGATCGCGTCATATTTCGGGGCGGTGCCCGCTGTGCCGGAGCCCGCGATCTCGATGTCAAACTGCAGCGTCGCGTATTGCCCGGTGATGATCATGCCCTGATTGCCGAGAAAGGGCAGGATCAGGTCGCGGCTCACTTCCTGGCCTTCAAGCGGCGTGAAGGTTACGTTGGAAAAGATCATCGCGTCGGCGGCCGCCGGCGCGGCGTCGCTGGCATAATCCTCCTCGATCTTCACCAGGGCGGCCATTTTCTTGTAGCGGCGGACGGCCATGGTCAGGCTCCTTTGTTCTTCGTCGTCTCGGCCTGAGCCTCAGAGCGGGTTTCCGTTTCGGCGTTAGCCGCGGGCTTTGCCGCCGGCGTCAGCTTTCCGGTCTTCGGATCGCGGACGTAGCATCCGCCTTTGGTCGGTCGTTTCACGTGTCGCTCCCTTCAAGAAACCGGCTTGTCTGCCAGGTCTGGACATAGATGCTCGCGCCGTTTCCAAGTGCCGTTGCCTGTCCGCCGACGAGCTCCAGCGGCTCCTCGGCCGAGGGCGGTGCCCAGCCGGCAAGCGCCCGCTCGATCGCGGATCGGAAATCGTCGAAGGCAAGCGCCCGCTTTCCGCCGCGCGCGTCGTATTGGCGGATGACGAAGGCGACCAGGAACTGGACCGCCACCATCTGCAGATGCCCGCCGGTGGCGCGCTGGTTAGGCTCGGCGCGCTCTCGATAGGGCAGCACGAAGGCCGTGCCGCTCTTCGGCGCCGTTGCCTTCGTCAGACGCTCGATGTCCTCGGCCGGCAGTGCGTCGGCGAGCTCCGGCGCGGCATCCTTCAGCCGAGTAACGATTTCCGCGATCACAACCAGCCCTCCAGTCGATCCTTCGAGAAGGCTGGCTCCGGCCCGGTGATCCCGACATCGCCGGACTTCGAGGAGGCGGGATCGTCGCCGCTTGGAAGCGGCAGTCTGATCCGGCCGGACGAGACCTTTTCGAGATCGGCGTTCGCGGCTTTCCAGTCGCGCACGACATGATCGGGCGCGCCGTCGCGGTGGAGGTGATAGCGGGCGATCGAGACCGCCCAGCCATTGACCTGTGACGGAACGACGGCGAGCGGCAGGCGGTAGCGCACGGCGAGATAGCCGTCGATCGCGCTTGCCGCGTCGGCGATCGCCTTGGCGACCACGTCGGGATCGGCAACGCCATCGCCGTCGCGATCGGCCACCATAAGGATTTCGTCCTGGCCGGCGCGTTCGATCAGATCGTCGAGGGTGGCGTAGTCCATGCTCACTCCGTCTCGACTGGCGTGCCGTGATCCCAGACGGACGAAACCGCGCCGAGGCCGGCGAGCTCATCATGGTCGGCGCGGGTGACGGTCACGCGGCCGCCATGCGGAATGCGCTTGCCCTTGAAGCGGATCGTCTTGAACACGATGAAGCGGCGTAGGTTCGGCTTGGGTGGCGTGCCAAGCACGGCATCCAGGATCGCATTCGCCTGGGACGTGCTCAAACCTGCACTCGGCTGTCCGGAGGGCAAAGCCGTTTCTTCTGGTTTCTCGATCGGCTTATCGGCGGCGTTGTCATCGGCATTCGCTGCCTGGCCTTCCGCATCCGGAGTAACGGAAGCCGGCGTGGCATCCGCCTTTGGACCTTCCGTCTCTGCATCCGCAGGCGCGGCGGAACTACCGTTTGCGTCGGTGCTGACGTTGTCACTCGATGCTGCGGCATCGGCTGTCGCCTTCGCGTCTTCCTCGGGTTTCTCTGCCTTTTTCCGTCCTGCCATTATGGCCTCCTGATCGTAGGGATTGGTGTCGCCCGGCTTTTTTCGCCGGGCGTACGGGTCTGGCCTCAGGCGACGTTTTCGAAGAAGTAGCCAAGGTCCGGCGCGGAGATGACTTCCTTCACGCTCTCGCCGGAGCGGACGCGATCGGAGCCGCGCAGGCCGATCTTCGGTTCGGGGATCGAGCCGGAAACGCGGGTGCCGAACTGCGCCGTCCAGCCGAAGGTCGGCGTCGCCGAAACGCTGTCGGCAAGACCCGCCTTGTGGAACAGCGTGCAGTGATTGCCCCAGCAGCGCCGGCGCTGAACCTGCTGACCGGGCTTGGCGATATTGACCCAGCCTTCGCCGATGATGATGTCGTCGAGCTCAAGCAGGTCGGCGACCGCGCGCTTGTTGGCATAGCCGTCGGCGGCGCCGGACGGGGTAAGCGCCCGCAAGACGCTCTGATTGGTGCGAAGCGCCGTCCAGGAGCCGCGCCCCATCACCGCATTGTTGGGCCGCATGACCATACTGTCGGCGGCTTCGGCAAAGGCGATGATCGGCTTGGAGTCCGGGCTCGTCCATTTGTCCGCGCCGGCAAGCGTTTCCTTGTTGTCGTCGCCGTAAAGATCGGGATCGAAAACCCTATTGGCGACGCGTACCTCGCGATCGAGCAGCACCAGATCGATCAGGCGCTGGGCGGCGAAGGCGCGCGGATCGTAGCCCGCCGGCGCATTGGCGCTGTCGGCGATCGGCACGACGTCATCGAGGCCGTAATCCTCGGTGCGGTCTTCCTTCTCCTTCGCCTCGAACTCGACTTCGTTGGGCGAGGATTTGCGGCCGACTTTGGTGTCGTGCAGCGTGATGAACTGGCCGAAGTCGAAGAACCACCACTTGAACTGCTCGCGCGGCAGAAGCGGGCTGAGGCGCGGAAGAACCTGATCGGCGATGAGCGCGCCATTCTTGTAAGCCTGGACGATGCCGACAAGAACGGGATCGACGGGAAAGGGCTGACCGGACATTGATTGCTCCTGGGAAAGGTTTGGGGTTAGGCCGCAGCGCCAGTCAGCGTGCCGCGTTGAACGATGGCGCGGGCGAAATCACCGCTTTCGGCGCCGGTGAGGAGATAGCCGGCAGTTGCGGCATTCACGCCTTCGGCCGGCGCTGCGGCAATGGCCGCGCCATTGGCATCGGCCGTGATCGGATCGCCCGGCATGATGTCGCCGCCGCAGACCACTTCGGCCGGGCCGAACAGCACGACATCGATGCGCTGGCCGGCGGTCGCGCCGGAGGGAATGTCAACGACGCCGGCGATCGGATCGTCCGGGCTGGTGGCAAGCGCCACCTCGCCATCATTGGCGGTGAAGGCGACCAGGCGGCGGTGGCCGATCGCGCCGGCCGCGACGAAGGTCTTGACGATACGGGTCATGAAAAAATCCTCAGTTGCGCGCCGTCAGGCGCATCGCGGCCTGGGCCGGCGAAAGGGTCTCGCCCTTTTCGGCCGCCTTGGCGATTTCGGTTTCGATGGCGCTGGCGACATAGACCGGGTCGGAGAAGTCCGGGCCGTCGCCGGTGGCGAATTCGCCGGTCATCAGCGGCTTGGGCAGTTTGGCGAGCAGGTCGCGGAAGGCGGCGCGTGGCGAGGTCTCGACCGTCTCGTCGCCTTCGGAAAAGGTGAGATCGTCGTCGCCAAGCTCGGAAAACAGCGCGGTCGCGGTCGCCTGAAGGCCGACCGGAAGACGGCCGTCCTTCACGATCCCGCTCACAAAGGCTGCATCGTCATCGGCGCGGCGCTTGCGCTCGCTCTCGGCAAAGGCGGTCTCGCGATTGTTGAGCTCGGCCTCGCGCGCATCGAGCGCGGCCTGCCGCTCCTCGGCAGTCTTGTCCATGGTGTCGTCCTCGGTTGTGGTCTCGGAAAAGGCGGGCCGGGCCTCCTGGGCGCGGCCCTCGGCGCGCATGTCGGCCGCCGCCCGTGCGAGATCGTCGATCTCCCAATCGGGCAGGAACTTCTCGGCCGTCTCGGCGTCGGTGGTTTCGATGAAATAGTCGCGCAGGCCGCGAAACAGCTTGGTGAGGCTTTCGAGCGCCCAGGCATTGCGGAACACGAGGTCGCTGTCGGAAAATTCGATCACCACGGCGTCGCCATCATCGAACTCGACCGGCTTCAGACCTTTGACGGAGGGCGGCTGGGCGCCGAGGAAGCCGACATGGCGCAGGTGATAGCGGCCGGGCGTCGGATTGCCGGCGCTTGCCGGCGCATAGAACGCGGCCGAAACCTTCTTGAACGCGCCGGTCCTGACGAGTTCCGCGAAATCGGGGTTGAGCTGATCGGGTTCGGCCACCAGCCGGTCGCCCTCGACCTTCAGGCTCTTGATCCAGCCATAGGCCGGCGCATCCTGTTTCGGATGGCCGACGACGATCGGGGCGAGATGCGCTTCCGGATCATAGCCGGTGGCGATCGCGCCGAGATCGGCATCACCGAAAGAGAGCGTTTCGCCCTTCGATGTGGTATGGGTGCCGGTGCGGAAGATTTCGAATGTTTTCATGCCGCCGACAATGCCAGCGGCGCTTAGCGCGAAACATTCACAAGCGCCTTGCGAGAGAGCCCCGATTTGGGCTCAAGGGCCGGTTTCAGTCTTAAACCCGCAGGTCGCCCCTGGCAATCATATGCCGGATCAAATTCGAAGCCCTTTCAAAGC
Source organism: Martelella mediterranea DSM 17316 (assembly GCF_002043005.1). Classification (NCBI taxonomy): domain Bacteria; kingdom Pseudomonadati; phylum Pseudomonadota; class Alphaproteobacteria; order Hyphomicrobiales; family Aurantimonadaceae; genus Martelella; species Martelella mediterranea. The sequence goes on from NZ_CP020330.1 coordinate 2,790,323, forward strand.
CGCTGGGCGCGCGCGGCCAAATTTTACGGATGACGAAGCGGGCAGGGGAGGCTTCGCGCGTCCTGAGGCAAATATGAGGGTTTTCACTCTGCGCTCGCGAACGGGGCAAAATGGTCCTCGATGATGTCGAGAATATCCGCGCGGTCCTTTTCGGAGAGGCCGAGGAATTGACGCTTCGGAATGGTGACCGATTTCACCTTGATCGTCTTGCCGCCCATCGAGAACACCAGCGCTGGCGCATCCTTCGCCTTGATCACGCCGCCCTTATTGTGGATGCGGGCATAGACTTCATTCGAGCCGACCTCGACGGACGTGTCATCGACCAGTTGCCAGCTGATCTGCGACAGCGACCGGCTTTCGCCCCTGAGGATCCCCGAGCCCTTCTTGGTCTTTCGATAGAGCGGATTGAGCGGCTTCCATGCCCGGCCTTGCGTGTCTTGCTCATCGACGAAGCGCCGGCGCGTGACCTCCGCCTCGTGCTCGCCGATATTCTTCAGCGCCGGCGTGATCGTCTCGGCGGCCTCATAAAGCCGCGCCAGCCCGGCGTCGATCGTCTCGTCGCGGATCGTGAGTGTTGCTCCGGCCATTTGAAACCCTTGCCTCCTGCGGTATGATGCTCGTGTCCGGACGAGGCTTTCGGGAGCCCTCCGTAGGCCGGACGCTGAGCGCGCCGCCCGACACGACGCGTTTGAAGTTTTCCTCGGGTTTGACTACATTTCCTCTTGCGAGCGCGTCTGGCTGTTCCGGCCACGATCCGTAAAGCGCGTCGCCAGGGCGGCCGGGCCGGAGTGGCCGCCCTCTACTTTCTGCGATAGAGCATCGCCCCTTTCCTGAAGTTGCGGATATAGCGCGCGTTCGTCTGAAACCCGGTCGTCGCGATCCAGCCCTTCGAACTCCATTCGAAGCGTACGAATAGCGACTTCTCGTCCGGTAAGAGAAAGCTGCGCAGGTAGGAGCGCTTCAGCACGACGCCCGAGGCAACGCGCGCCCAGTCCGCCCAGATTTCATCGGGATCGCGGATGGTGTCGGCGAGCAGCAGCATATAGGGACCGCGATCGAACTTGTTGGCTTTGCTGCCGGTGATTGCGCCGCTCTGGTCGCGGGTCAGAAACAGGCGCTCCGAGAGGGTGACAATCCCGCCCGAGGCATCGCGGAAATAGCCATACCCGCCCGGATCGATGCCGAATTCCCGCAGGAAGCGGGCGGCATAATCCTCGTCCGAAAGCCCTTCGGACAGCAACCGCGCGGCAGGCACGGCCGTGGCGGCGGGAAGCGGCGGCAGATTGGGATCGGGCTTTGTTGCCGGATCGAAAGGCGGAAGCGGCTTATGCAGCTCCGACGGCACGACGCCATTGAGCCATTCCTCGCCGACGTTGTAGGCCCAGCCGCGATCGATCCCCGGATAACGCGTCTCGGGTTCGCCGGTGCGCGGATCGGCGTCCTGATAGGCGCGAAGGTCCGGCGCCTGATCGGGACCATCCTTTCCGAGTGCCTTTAACTGCCGCTCGGACAGCGCCTCGATGTCGCAGCCGCAGCCCCAGCCATTCGGTGGAAACATGATCCGCCATGCCGGATCGGTGGCGGCGAGCACAAGCCCGTTCCATGAGAGATGCAGCTTGCGCGGATGAAGCGCGCCCGAATGGACGTATTTCCAATAGGGCCGGTATTTCAGGACATCGGAATCGGTGAGCTGCTTGTAGCGCCCGGCCATATAGGACGTGCGCATGTTCGTCGTGTAGATGATGCGCGCGCGCCAGGCGCGACGCTCTTCCTCGGTCTTGCCATGCGAATTGTAGCGCCAGCCCGTTCGGTCGACGATGGCGTCGAAGTCCTTGCGGAATTCCTTGAGGCCGGTTCCTGCTGCCTCCGCTTTTGCCATCGCCGCCTTGAAGTCGGTCAGCATGTCGTCGCGGGTCACGCCGGCGACGGAAAAGCCGCGAACATGGGCGGCGTGCTTCAGGTCGTCATGGCGCCTCGTCGGCAGGTTGACCTTGCCGGTGAAAAACTCGATCGCCTCCTTGAACGGGATCTGATCAGCCATCGGAGCCCGCGCTGTCGTGGCCTTCAAGGCGGGCGAGCATCATGCCCTGTTCCATCAGCTCCGCGAAACCGTCGACGTCCATTTCGGCCGAAAGCCGGGCGAGCCGCAGCGACAGATCGTCGAAGTCGGTTGCCGCGTTCACCTGGTTGCGGATTTCCTCGATCATCGCCGCGATCACCGGATCGCCGAATTCTTCCATCTGATCGGCGATCTCCGACGCAGCGTCGGGCAGGTGCGAGTGTTCGGCGAAGTCCGTCGCGTCTTCAGCTTTCGGCGTCTGCTTTCCAGGAGGAACGGCCGTCGGCTCCGGCGTCTTCCGCTTCACCCAGGCGCCGCCATAGGTCTCGTTGAAATAGTCCTCGTCCTCGGGCTCATAGCCCATCTCATAGATCGTCTTGTCGCGCTCGACCTTCTCGTTGAGGTCTTCGGCTTCCGAGAAGTCGCGCCAGACCTCGGGAACCGCGGCGCCCGGCCAATTGAACTCGACAAACCAGCGGATCAGCGTGTCGCGCACCGTCTCGCAGACGAGATCGGCCGCCGCCTTAGCGATCGCGATGCGGACCTCATTGTGGATTTCGCCAAGGGAGCGCGCGCCGCGTTCGCCCGAATTGGTCGACAACGTCTCGCCCAGCACCGCCTCGCTCATCAGCTCGTCAAGATAGCGCGACAGCGCCTCGAAGACGCCATTGCCGGCATTTTTGGCTTCAAGCAGGCTGACTTCGACCGTGTCCGGCACGGCAAGGCCGGTGTCGCTCGCCATTCGGCGCAGCGCATCGAGCAACTGATCCTGCTTCGCCTGGTCGAAGCCGCCGCTATATTGCGCAAGCGTTGTCGGCGTCGCGTGCTTTTCCGCGCCGCGCAGCCAGTGCGCCAGAACCTGCCGCTTGAACCAGGCCGGCCAGAACAAGACCGAGCCGATGCCGACGCCATAGGGATCGTCGTCGTCATCGTCGATCGAATGGCGATGGACGATGAACTTACGCTCGGGCACGGCCTCGCCGTCCATCGTGCTGGAGCGGGTCAGCATGCGCAACTCGCCCTCGACGGTGAAGCGGAAGCGCCGCTGCTTCTTCACCTTGACAGCCGTCGCCTTCCACAGGCTGTCGTCATGGGTCCAGATGACTTCGGCAACGGCGAAGCCCTTCAGGAAAGCGCCGAGCAAGCCACGCGTCAGTCTGTCAAAATTGATCGCCTTGAGCTGGGCTTCGACGGCCTCGGCGATCTTCTTGTCCGCGCTCGCTTCCGACGCCGGAAACACCGCCCACTCGCGCGAGACGACTTCCAGCTTCAGCTTGGATAGAACCGCATGGGCATGCGGGTCGCGCCTGATCTCGTCATAGAGCTTGAGCGCGCTTGCTCCGCCGCGCGCGGCGAGCACTTCGTCCATCGGCTGCAGCACGCCCTGAAACGAGGGGATGAAAGGGTCGCTTGCCGCAGTCGCGATCTCGGTGCGATCGGGTTTTGCCATGTCAGAACCTCGTGAAGCTAAAGAGATCGGTGAGGCGATCGACGAGATTGAAGCCCTTGCCGAATTCGCTCATGGGCTCGGCGCTCGGCCGTTCGCCGGTCGTTCCCGCGCCGACCTCGCCGCTATCCTGCTCGCTGGCGAAGACCGCGAGCGCGCCGGCCGGGGCCGCGTCGCCATGCCGCTCGAAGCCGTCGGCGCCCATATTGTGGAAATCGACCGGCACCTTGGCGATGCCGCGCTGCATTTTCAGCGCCCGGTAATCGTTGAGGATGTCGTCATCCTTCGGAAGCTCGATCAGCCCGTCGTCAAAGGCGGCTTTCAGCTTCGGCATGTTGACCATGTACCAGACCTCCGAAAGCTTGATTTCGGAGACATAGACCGCGCCGAATTCCTGGCGCGCCAGCTCCGCAAGCGCGGCGCCATTGCCGGTCGCGTCAAACGCCGCATGGAAGAAGCGCGGCAAATGCTCCTTGATGAAGCAGACGATCTGGAACTGCGAGGTATAGGGCACGTCGCGAAGTTCGAGGACGAATGGCGTGGCCAGCGTCAGGTCAGGCCTCACCTGCAGCGGGTGGATGACCGAAAGGTCGGCCGTGCGCCCGAAGTCCTGGCCGAGGCAGGAACGGTAATGCCGATCGAGCTTTGCAAGATGCGGCAGGAGCTGCTCCTTGCAGAACGCCTCGACCTCGGCCTCGCGCAGATCCTTCGGCCAATCGACGAAGCCCTGCGGCGGATGCCAGCGGATGACCGGGATATCGTCCTTCATCCGCGACACGATGAGCGCCCGCGATAGGTAAGCTCCGGAGGACAGCGAGGGAATGCAGAACAGCTCCTCGTCCGCGCCGCTACCATAGAACTTGATGATCGAGGCGCGCCACGCGGCCTCGGCTTCCGGCGACCATTCCTTGCCGGTGACGAGGCAAATGCGCTCGTAGAGCCCGTCGCGCAGCGCATCGTCGAAATCGATCCGAAGATGCGCGTAGCTGGACTTGCAGGCGAGGATATCCTGGACCTGCTCGTTGAAATGGTTCTCGAAGCCGTCATGGGTCGAGCAGACGATCACCTGGCCGCCCCACATGAGAAAGGCCAGCGCCGCCTTGAGGAGCTGTTCCAGGCTATCGACGAAGGCCGCCTCGTCGATCATCACCACGCCCTGCTTGCCGCGCAGCGTGCGCGGGGCGGACGAAAGCCCGACGATCTCGAAGCCGGAGGCGAACTTGATGCGAAACGCCTGGATCGCCCGCTCGCCATCCTTGTCGCTGTCGTCGAAGAGGAATTCCTCCATCTCCATCGCGGCCGAGGAGAAGGATCGCGCCCACATGGCGGCCGCGTCGATGAATTCCCGCGTCATCTCCTGGCTATAGGAGATGTACATGAAATCCATGCCGCCAGCCTCGCGGGAACGCGCCGCGCGCAGAACGGCATAGGCGGCGCAGGCCCAGGTGAGCCCGATCCGGCGCGACTTCTCGACGAACAGGACCGGGCAGACGCCCTCGAGCAGCGAGACCGTGCGCGCCTGATAGGGCAGCAAAGCCTTGCGGCGCTCGATCCTCTCAAGCACCGCATCGGTCGACTGCCTTCGGGCGAGCGCCCATTCTTCCTCGGAGATCGGGCCGCTCATGTATTGACCCCCAGAAGCTTGTCGAGGATCTCGCCGGCGGCTTCATCGGACAGGCCGCGCGCTTTCGCCACCGTCTGAACCGCCTGCTTCGCCTTGTCCGCAAAATCGGCCTCGACCTTCTGGCGGCGCGCGGAGGAAACGCTTTGCGCCTGGACGGCCGAGCGCAGCGCATTGGCAAGCTGCATGGCGCCCTTCGGATCAAGACCGCCGTCCTCGGTCGCCTGCAGCAATTCGTAGATCAGCATCTTGATTGCCTCGGCTGTGATCAGCGTCAGCTCGTCGGAGGCCTCGGCGTCAATGCGTTGGGCAATGGTGGCGGCGATCTCACGAGTCTCCTGGATTCGCTTAGTCATCCTGGCAAGGTTGACTGAATAGCGGTTGAAGGCCGTGAAGGAGGGAATTTCGAAGCTGATCTCGTACTCGCTCTGGATCGCCAGCAGCCTGTCGCGAAACTCCGTATAAATTTCCGTCTGGGTTCGCTTTCGCATCGCCAACTCCTGCGCCGCCCAGGCGACGACGTCGTCGCACTCGGCGGGTAGAAGATCGATATTCGAAAGCCTTCCGCGTCCTCGCTTTGCCATGGCTCAGACCTCCGGGGAGGGGCGGGCAATGCCCTCGATGATTGATCGGCGTTCGACGTGATCGAGGCCGGCCCTGGTGATCGACGGGATCAGCACGCTGCCGGCTTCCGTCACCGTGACAGCGCCGAGCTCCTCCATCTTGCGGATCTGCGTGCGCACGTAATCGCGGCTGCGGTTATGGCCGAAGGTGCGCAAAAGCATGGTCAGCAGCGTCTCATTCAACGTGCCGTCGGTCTCGACCGACAGCCCGCGAAGGATGATCAGACGCGCGTCGCGGGCGGAATATTCTTCAAACGAAACCATGTCAGTCTTCACCCCTCGTCCTCAGATAATCGTCAATGCGGGTTACGGTGGCGCCCATGCCGGCAAGCCGTTCGGTCAATGCCGACATCGCCCCTTCGACCTTCGCCATCGCGATCTTCAGGTCGACCACGCTGTCCTTGTCGGGAAGATGTCGCAGCTCCCCCTCGATCTCCTGAATGCGCCGCTCATGCTCGATGACGATCTTCTCGATGGTCGTGAGCTTCTCGCTGTTGCCTTTCGCCCGCGCCGTCAGCCAGGCGTAGATGAACGAGCCGAGCGCGATCAGGCTGTTGATGGCCGTGAGCCACGGCAGAAGCGGGTCGATGGTCATCGGCAGTAAAACTCCCGCTCGCGCTCCGACTGGCAGGCCGCGCACCGTCTGGCGAAGGGGGCCGCCTTGCGCCGCGCCTCCGGGATAAGCTCGCCGCAATCGGCGCACTCTTTCGCGCCCGAGGCGGCGAGCGCCCGGCGCGCGCTTTCAATCCTGCGCTGGCGCGCTGCGTCATGGCCCTCGGTGACTGCCTCCAGCCTGTCTTCACGGTTCATGCTGTCTCTCGCTCGCTTGTCTCAATGCGGCATTCGCCGCGTCGATCGCCGCAACCGCGCCAGCCCGGCGCTGATCGCAGATCTTCACCGCCATGCGGTCGTTCCCCCATTTGTCGACGACCGTGCGCTCTGACAGGTCGCCTTCCTCCGGCAGTTCGGAAAGCAACGGCCCGCACGGCCGGCGCGCGCTTTCCGGCGCCTCGACAGGCGTTTGAACCAGCTTGATCGTGGGGGCCGGATCATCGGGGGAGGAGCTGCAGGCGGCGAGCGCTAACCCCGCAACCATCGCCGTCAGGCAATGCCGCATTGTCGACCTCCATCTGTTTGAGCTGATCGTGCGCCGCGGCCTCGGCGGCCCGGATTTCGCCATCGGCGCGCATCGCCTGGCGGGCAAGTTCGGCGATCGCGCCGGAAAGCGCGGCATTGGCTTCGGCCACCTCGGCGCGCCAATGGGCATCGCGCTCGGCCTTTGCCGTGGCGATCCGATCGTCAATCATGTCGGAAACCTTGCCGACGGCCGCGCGCGTCGCGATGCCGGCCACAGCCAGAAGCGCTGCGATAAGGATCACAGGCACCATCTGTTTCGTGAAAAGTGCGGACAGCCAGGCCAACGCTATTCGCCCCCTCGGTCATGCCTTTGACGCGCAAGCGTCTGCATGTCCTTCGAGCCCGTGACCCGGTGAATGCCGAGCATGGCGGCAACCAGACCGGCCATGATCGGAATGACGGTCGGCGCAAGCGACAGCGCGCCAGCGGAGTCCAGACAGGCGGCGATCACGATGGTGAAGATCACGATCCAGGCCGCAATCTGCGAAGCCAGCATGTAGCGCTTAGACGTGCGGTAATGGGGTTTTTGCATCAGAGCCCGCCTCATGCCGCAAGCGCCAAGTAGGGCGCCTGACCGGCAAGCGCGCGCTCCATCTCGTCGCGCGTCTGCGGCCCGACGACGCCGTCGGCGAGGATGCCCCGGCTCTTCTGGAACCAGATCGTCACCATCTCGATCGTATGGTCGAAGGCATCGGTCGGCTGGACTGGCCATTCATGCCCGATCAGTTCGCGGTAACGCGCAAGGTCATCGACCCAGGCGGCGACGGTCGGGCCGCGATCGCCACGGCGGAGCATTTCGTCCTTGTCCGGAATGGCGTCGGTCATGCCGCTGAACAGATGACCATAGTCGGCGCGGGCATCGAAGCACGGGCAGGCCTTGCCCTTGTCGTAGTCGCGATGGCCGCTGATCCGGGTGATCCCGAAACGGTCGCGCAGGTCGATGATCTCGGCGGTGAGCGCCTTTTCCTGCTCAAGCGTGCGCGTGTCGGTCGTGCGTTTCATATCGGCGGACCTGCCGCCCACATAGACGACGCCGACCGTGCCGGTGTTATGCCCGGCGACATGCGCGCCGATCCGCTCGATCGGCCGTCCGGCCTCCCGACGGCCGTCGAGATGAACGACGCGGTGATAGCCGATGCCGGACCAGCCGCGCTCAAGGTGCCAACGGTTGATCTCGGCGACGCTGACGGACCGGCCAACCGGCGTGTCGGTGCAATGGATGATGATTTCCTTGATGGGGCGCATGCTGGCTCCGGCTGCCTGTTTGGTGCTGCTCGGAGGATGCAGAAATCGCTTCGGGATTACCTGTCACAAGATGCTTATGACAGAGCTCAATCCTGATCGAAAAAGGAGAGCTGACGCTTGTCTTCGTCCTTGAGATAGGACCGGACGGTAACGTCCGAAACGTGCAGCGCGCGGGCGATTGCCAGAACGGAATAGCCTTTGTCTTTCATGGCCCGCGCGAGCCAGCGCCGGTTGATCGGCACGCGATATAGATGACCCACACCGAGCGTTTCGGCAAGAGCCTTTACCTTATCTGGGCCGATCACTTGCGAAAGGTTCGAGCTCGAGTGAGGGTTTTCCGAAAGGTAGGCAGGCGCGCCTCCGAAATTCAGGAAGAAGGTGATGGCGAGCTCCTCGCCAAGGACCGCGACATAGGGCTCCAGATTGGCAGGGATCGGATCACCCATCCGCGCCTCCCTCGCGATAATCCCGCGAAGGCCAGTGCTTCGGATAGCAGGACACGACAGTGTCGCCGCGCAGGATGAATTTCGCGCCATCGGAGATCACGGCGGATGCGCCATACCTGACGCCATCCACGCATCGCCTCTGGATCATCAGCCGCATGGTCTCGACATCGATGCCGTGAAAGCGTTCGACAAAGCGCAACACCGCGCGGTCGGTGACGATCGGAACGATGAAGCCGGTTTCCGGCATGTGACGCCGGCCGCTCATCGTGCTTCTGCCTTCATCTTCCGAATACCTTCGCCAAGGCTGTTCATGACCTTGATCCATTCTCCACGGGTCAAGTCCCGCACGCCCGGATCAGCGCCCGACAGAAGCGATGCAACGCTCCAGAAATCCTTGGGGTCCTGTTGCAGCAACGCCCATTGCGCCACGGCGATCTTGTAACCTTCGGCCTGACGCCAGAGCGGCATCTTGCGATGAACGCGCCAGTCCACGTTCGCCTCGCGGGCTATCCACGCCTTCAGCGCCTCGATCGCCTTGGCCGCGTCATCGGCGTAATAGAGAAACCGCGTATGATCGATCCCGGTTTGACGCTTGACGAAGGCAAGCAGCGCCTTGTCGTCGCGGTTCTCGACAATCCCGAGGTTCCAGGCGCCGATCCACAACGCCTGGAGTTTCGGTGCAAAAGGACCGGAGAGCTTCTTGCGGCCATCGGGACGCCGATCTCCGCCAAGCCGCCGAAACTCGGCAGCGACGGCGTCTTTCTCCGTGTCACTCATCAACGTGAGCGTCGGCTTGCCGGTGACGCGCTGGTAGATCGTGCGCCTGGCTTCATCATCTAGGCCGAGCGTGTTCGAAATTGCGTGAATTCTTCGATAAACGCTCATTGCATTCCACCGTGTGATAGCGAAAACTGCTGCCCGAAGGCCGGAACTGCGGTAGCGAAGATGTGAAGCTGCTTTATCGCTGTCACCACCATGGGGGAATCGAGATGAATAAACTTGTTATGATTGGAATGACCTTTCTTTTGCTGGGTGCGAACGCACAGGCCCAAGATTTTGAAATGATGCAGCTTGCTCAAAACCTTGGCGACGTTTTGGCTTCGGAAGAGCCTTGCGGCCTGACTTACGATCAGGATGCCATAGCGGCCTTCATCGCGGATAAGGTTCCAGCCGATGATATGGGCTTTAACTCCGATCTCAGCACCATGACGATGGGAGCATCGTACATGTTCGCGAATATGAGCGGTTCGCAGAAAACCGCTCACTGCGCCCAGACCGAGCGCGTAGCGAAGAGCTACGGCTTCATTCAGTAGGCGAGCCATCACGCACCAGCCCTCGCCAAATCGATCGTGATCGCCTGCCAGCGGTCCTCTACCGTGCGCCGGTGATAGAACCGGACATACTGCTTCGATCCCGTCACCCGCATCGCGTCTCGGATCGCGCCCATGGCCCGCTGCCATCGCGCGTCCTCGATGTTGTGGCGGAGCAGGCCGAAGATTTCGGCGCGGTTGATCTGGCCTTCCTTGTCGGTGTTGAAGGCGCGGGTGACGATCGCCTGGATCTCCGGCCGGCTTTCCGCCGACCATTCGTTCAGGCATTCGTCGATCAGCCCCTTGGCAATTTGCAGCTCCGGGCCGAAGTCGATCCGCTCGGCGACCTGCACCTGGACCTTTAGCAGCCCGTCATAGGACTGATAGGTCCGGTTGCCCTTCTTGCCGCCCTTGGTGACCTCGTATTCCTGCGCCAGCAGCGCGTCGAAGCCGTCGAGGTCAATCATGGTGTGTTCGAGGAAACGGCTGATTTGGGCGGAAAGGTCGAAGGCGAAGGCGATGACCTTGCGCACCACCTCGTCCTCAAGCTTGTGCTGCGGCTTGACCATGTCGAGCGGCACCAACCGGGCGCTGGCATCTGTCATGAAATCCCGGCCGTTCACCAGCATCACGCCGGTTCCAATCTCGCGGACCTGCGCCTGGTAAAGCGCCTCCGGCACGAACCGGCCGCGCACGTCCTCGACATAGCGCGCCCCGCCAATCTCGGCGACGCGGACCTGCCGCTCTTCGTTCTCAAGAATGCATGCTTCCATCGCGTTCATGCCGCGTCGCCTCCATTGGTGTCTTCGGTCAGGGTCAGTTTCAGCGGCGGCAGGTGCCGCTTCGTTTCAGCGAGGAGGCGGTGTTCCGCCTCCAGCTCCTCGGTGAGCGCGATGCCGGTGTTGAGCCGCGTGAGGATACCTTCAAGTTCGTTGACCGTCGGGCGCTTCCGCGCGCGGATGAACAGCCGCATCTCGTCGCGCACGCCGCCGAGATAGTCGGATGCCTGCAGGTTCATCTTCTTCCTCCCGTGAAATCCGGCCGGACGATCTTGCCCTCCGGGTCGGCGACGAGCTGACCGAGTTTGCGGCCGGCCTCGTGGTCGAGCATGCTTCTTTGCGCGTTGCGCTGCTCCGTGATCCGATGGATCGCGACTTCTTCTTCCATCGACCGGGCAAGCCGGCGCATCGCCTTGAGCTGCTTGACGAAGCGGAAGGTCTCCTCGGCCGAAAGCGAGCAGCCGGTATGGGAGCAATCCTCGAATTGAATGGCGTAGTGCGCCAGCGTGTCGCTGAGCGTCGTGTCGAGGTGGCTCATCAGGCGATGTCCTCCACGTCACGGTTCTTCCAGGCAGTCTCGACATGACGGGCGTTGATCGGCTCGTCATTGGCCATGGCCAGCATGGCCGCAAGCTTCAGCGTCTTGTCGATCTGCCCGAGCGCGCCGCCTTTCAGCCCCATGCCGATCAGCGTCTTGACCGCGACCGGATCGGTCACGCCCCAGGCATCGATAAAGGCTTCGAGATCCTGCCGGAGCGGCTGGCGGCGATTGAGCCGCTTGCCGATGCGCCGGCGAAGCTGGGCATAGGAGCGGCCCTCGGATTTGCTGGCAAAGCGCCCATAGACCTCGTCATTGCCGACGAGCGCGACGCCGCAGCCATAGATATCGACGAAGTGCCGGAGCTGGTTGATCGCGTCATCGACAAGGTTCTGCGCCTCGTCGATGATCAGCAGCGTGCCGCCGCCGATGCGCTCCAGCTTCTTGCCGATCGCCCGCGTGAGCTTGGCCGGATTGTGCTCCTGCACGTTCAGCTCGGCGGCAAGCTCGATGAGCATTGCATGCACATTCTTGGTGTGCGGGCTTACGGTCGCGAGATAGGCATGCGGGCGGGTCGCGCAGTAATGCCTGCAGGCCATGGTCTTGCCCATGCCGGCGGCCAGCGTGACGATCACGAAATCGGAGGTGACCTGCGCCCAGTTGAGCGTTTCCAGCACCTCATTTGCGGTGCGGGTTTTGAGGAAGGTCGGCGATTGCGGGACTTTCGCCGCGAACGCCGCTTGGTCCTCGACGTCATCGAGCCATTGGCGCACCGTCTGGTTCTGCTTGTCCAGGCGGCCGTTATATTTGCCGGAGACCCATTGCGAGAATGTGCCGTCGGCCATGCCGCAGCGGCGCGCCACCTCGGCCTTCGTCCAGCCGTTGCCGTTGGCCACCTCGATGGTGCGGTCGATCAGCGACCACCACTGGTCGATATCGTCCTGGCTGCGGTTTGCGGTAAGCTCCGGTCCCGCGACGGGGCGTTCCCAGAGTGTCTTGGTTTGGCTTGTGCCGGAATAGATGTTCATTTATGGTTCCTTTGCTACATTCTGGGGCGGGGGTGACCCCGCCCTCTTTTTTTGGAACCGTACGCACTACATTTCGGTTGTCCGCCGGACATGACTAGGCGTCCGACGCCTTCCCTTTCGGGAACTTGATCACCCCGCTATCGCCCCGGATCATGGACATGGCGCGGGAGAAACTCTCTTCGAAGTCGATCTCGTCTTCCTGCTGCCGCGGCTTCATCTGCGGCACGGTGGCAATGCGCGTGACCACCGGGCGCTGAGGCTCGACAGGCGAGGGGGCTTCGGGCTTTTCGCCGCGATAGATGATCTCGCCGAGCTCGCGCGCGGTGAGCTTCTTCTTGGCGGCAAGCGCGGCCTTGTTGGCGCGCGTGAACTCGCTGCGGGTTCTGTTGTGCCGTCTGGCCTCGCCCATAGTGAGGAAGCCCGCATCGTCGATGCAGTTTGCATCGCAGATCAGCCTGTCCTGCAGATCGTAGATCCGCACCGGCTGGTGCAGATTGTCGGGATCGAAGCGGATGGTGACCTTCTTGCCGGCATATTGGGTGAGCTCGGGCGACCAGTAACGGTTCTTCTGGAAATGGATCATGCCATTGCCCTTGGAAGCCTTGATGCCTTCGGAGGCGAGCAGCCAGAGCGAGCGTTGCGCCGCCGATGGCCAGCGAACGATGCTGGTGGGCTTTGCAAGGCTTTCCTCGAACGTTTCGTCGAAACTGCGGCCCTTGCAGGTCTCGGCACGGCGTCCTGTCTGGGCGTTGTGCTCGGCGATCTGAGCGGCCACATGCGCCTTGAACTCATCGAGCGGGATTGCGCGCTCGCGATAGTTTTCCGGCTTTGCATCGGGCTTGTTGCCTGTATAGGCGCCCGAGCAGAACGGATGCTTGCCGATGAGTTCGGCCAGATCCCGCCAGGCGCGCTCGATCGGCTTGGACTGGCCGGAATAGGGCAGGGACCAGTGCAAATTGATCCCGAGCGTCGTCACCAGCCCGCGCGGGTCTTCCTCGCGAACCTTGTTGCGGAAGCGCGTTGGCGTCTGGCCGGAAATCCACTTGCTGGCAAAGGCACGGCCATTATCCAGCACCATGTCATCGGGAATGCCGAATGCCTCAACCATGTCGCCGATGACCAGGCGGACCGCCGTCCATGTCTCGGCCTCCGAAAGCCGCCATGCGACGATCTTGCCGGAGTAGACGTCCTGAATGGCAATCAGATACATGCGCGTCGGGTCTTTCGCCCAAGGTACGGACACGAAGACATCAACCTTGTGGCCGTCCATGTTCACGACCTGCATCGCGTGGAGACCGGCCCGGCTGCGTCGTTGCGCCGGATAAAGTGCCTTCGCCTTTTCCTTGCCGTCGCGGGCAATCACCTGTTCGGCGCGCGGCACTTCCGCCTCCAGCCGGCGGCGCAGCGAACGTTCTCCAGGCACGGGCGTCCATCCCTCGCGTTTGGCAACCTTGGCCATGCGGCGGTAGCAGGCTGAAAATGCCGGGCGTTCCGGCCGCAGATAGTCGGAAATCAGCATCTTCCATGCATCCTCATGGCATTCAGCCGCTCGCGTCGCGGAGGCAAAAGAGGGCGCTAGCGCGGCCAGCCAATCGGCGCGCGGCGCTTTGTCGGCAAGCGACTGCCAGTAGTAGAGAACGCGCTGGCTGACGCCTTCCATCTTCGAGACGACCTCGAAGGCTGTCCGCGCGGTCACGCCCGCGTCGATCATTTCACGGACCTTCAAAAGCGCCTTCAAACGCCTTTCACAGGCCTCTTTATGGGGCTTTGAAAGGGCTTCATATCTCGCCCAAAGCTGCTTGCGGGCGGCAGCGGCTTCCCGGTCCTGCTTATGCTCGGCCTCGAAATGACCGACCTTCAGCCGCGCCTGAGCGGCGTTCGGCAGAAGCGAGATGTGATATTCAAACCCGCCGCCGCGCCCCGCGCGCTTGCGAACATGGGCACTGGTGCGCCAGCCCTGGCGTTCGCCGAACTGCTCGATGCCACGCCGCGTGCCCGGCATGTCCGGCAGCTTTGCCTCGGCGAGCTCGGTAGAGGTAAACCACTCCTTCATGTCCGCCCCCGCCGAATGTTCACGGGCCGCGCCGTCAAGGACTTCAGCTCGGCGGTCAGCTTGCGCCGTTCCTGTTCCAGCCGGGCGATCTCGGCAAGCCGCGCCTCGTCGCCTTCCAGCAACAGCAGCCCGTCATCGGAAACGATCTCGTCCCAAAGCCAAACCGCGCCGGTTGCCCGCACGAATGCCTTGAACCGCGCGAGGCTGATATCGTGGCCGTTCTTGCTTTCCGCCGTATAAGCATCGAGCGTCGCCTTGGAGATGCTGGCGAGCCCGAGATAGAGTGCCATCCGCGCCGCGATCGTCGGCCGGTCGTAAGGGCATTCGCGGATTGCCCGCGCCATCGCCCGCTTCACCCGCGCCCGGAAGCGCTCAAGGTCGATGGATTGCGCGGCCTCGCGCACCGGAAACAGCGGCGCGGCAAAGAAATCGAGCTGATCGGGATCGGGCTTCATGCCGCATCCTCCCGGCCGATTTCCGCCAGAAACGCCTTGCGCGTCGCATCGTCAGCCTTCGACCAGATTTCCAGCAGCGCCTTCAGCATGCCGTCGCGCTTCGCCTCGGGCTTTTCCGAGGGGCGGACGGCTTTGACATGGCCAAGCGCCTTCTTCAGATCGCCGCCCTCGGCGCGAAGCGCGATCGCCGCGCGCCGCTGCTCCTGCGGCTCCATCTTGGCAAGCTTCAAAAGCGCCGCCTGATTATCGGCGACGGGCGTGCCTCGCACGGCTGCGCGGAGATCGGAGTGCAGGCGTTGGGCTATTAAGTTCAGTCGTTTGACGACATCGGTCGAGATGCCCATCCGGGAGGCGACATGCCTTGAAAACCCGGCCTTTGCTTCGCCTTCGATTAATTGGTGCAAGTTGCACCTATTTTCGGGGCGACCACTCGATATCTTGCCGTACTTGCTCTCCCAGACATCGCGGTACGTCTGCACAAACACGGCCCGGTCGATCACCGAAAGCTCATTGCGAAACAGGTTCTCGGTGATTTCCAGAAGAACCGACTCCTGTTGATCCGCATCGACGACAACCGCGTCGATCTCCATCTCGTCCAGCAGCTCCATGGCGCGCAGCCGGTGCGCGCCAGCCACCAGCGTATATGCCCCGCCCTTGGCGGCGGGTGTGGCCCGCACCGTCACCGGGTTCAAAAGCCCGTGCTCCACAATGGAGGCCGAGATCGCCAGCGCATGGTCTTCCTCAACCGCGCGAAGCCGCTCCGGCACATGGATTTTGGCAATGGGAATGGTCTTGGAAACAGCCATCAGAGCCGCTCCTTGCTTGAAACAGATCGAGAATCACTTGAAAGTTGTGGTCCCGGGGCGCTTACACCCGCCCCGGAACCGATCATCCCCAAACCCAAATTCCAATTGGAGACGATGAGAATGAGCGACAAAAAAGAAAGCAAGCAAGCATTCGCGGATCGCGTCGTCCGCACCGTGAATGATGCGAAACGTGGCGATGAGACGCTGTGGCGCCATCCCGTGGCCGAGGCGGTCATGGCTCTATTCGCTGCGGGCAGGCCAGTCACGCCGGAAAGCTTGATCGAGCAGATCAAAAACACAATGCCGACCGGCGACCCAGTCTTGGGTGACAAAACTTCAGGAGCGGCCATTGAACGTCTCCAGCAGTTCGTCGGCATAGAGAAACAGTAGCGTCGTGAAGACGCTAAACGCCTTCTCCTCATCGTCTTGGCAGCCCAGAAGCTCCAGAATGCTGGTGAGCGACTGAAAGCCGTCGTACTCATCACGGCCCTTTCGGTCCATGTACTCGACGATGCCTTCGATGATTGGGGACTTCATCACGCCGCCTCCTCGTAGATCGAGGTCAGTGCCGCGTCGGCGCGCTCCGCCATGGCGGCGTAGTAGGCCAGAAACACCGGGTTTTCGCAGCGATAGTCGATGATGCGCAGAGCCCGGTATACGGACTCTCGGGATCTTTCCTGCATCCGCGCCACGCGCCGTTTCGGCACGTTGAACTTGCGGATCAATATGTGCAGCGCGATCTGCCGCGCCAGCGCCGCGTCGAACATCTCATGCGGCGGGTCGATGATCTCGCTGATCGTCAGATAGGGAAAGCCCTCCCGCACCGCCATGACGCAGGCATGGTAGAGCGCGTGTTCGCGTTCATGAGCGCTGTGGAGATTAATGGTCATGCGTTTCTCCGGCATGTCGAAGTCGCAAACGCCATGTCTAATTCGCCGTGACGATTAGACTTGTGGTTGCGGCGGAAAACGGAAAAGATGCGAGCCGTGGAACGGAAGGACAGCTTGCGTCGGCCGGGCTCAAGCGTCTCGACAGAGATGAGCCTCTTCGGAAAACCGGAGAAACTGGCCAGAACCGTCTGTTCCTTCCGCTCCACGTTCATCAGGCGGCGTCCTTCGTGGTCTTCTCGCCTGTGGACTCTGCCGCGTATTCGCGCGACAGAATGGTGTTCGACCGTTTGGGATAGCGGCCGGGGAAAAGCAGTTCGACGGGAACCTTGAGAAAGCGGGCGATGGCACGCTCCACTTTCTGATTTGGCCGCTTCCATACGGCGCGGAAGGTTCCGGGGTTGAGTTTGTTGATCTCGGCGAGCTTCGTCAGCGTCATACCGCGACGATGAAGCTCCGCCTTGATCGCGAACTGATCCCACGTTCTGGGCTTATCCGGCATCTGTCTCTCCGGTCTGGGGCTGTTGGCGCAGCCCTTATTTTTGGTCAAACAACGCGCATTTGCCGTCAGCGAGTGCGCTACAGACATAGGGATAAGACATAATCCGGACTTTGTAAACCCGGAGTTTGTGTTTTAGGGGTTTTGTGGCACGCCAAGAGATATTCAAAACCGAGCTCGGTCGACGGCTGAGAGAAGTCCGGACGGCTCTTGGAGACCAGCAACGGGATGATTTTGCTAATATTTTAGGAATTCATAACCGTAGCGTCGCCAACTATGAGCGAGGCGATAACCAGCCAAACAGCGACGTGCTTTTGGCCTATCGGCAAAAGCTGGGCGTTAATGTCGATTGGATTTTGACAGGGGAAGGGGAGATGTTCGAAGAACGATCCCCGCGTTTAAAGTCCGAAAAGACCCTTATCACTTTACCATTTTTCGCTGCCGAGGCCGCCGCCGGCTTCGGCCGCATCGCCCTGGACGAACTGCCAGCCGGTTCCGTGGCCTTCGAACGTTCCTTCTTGCGCAGCCTCGGCGCATCGCCAGACAACTGCTTCGTCATGAAATCCCGCGGCGACAGCATGCAGCCCACAATCCCGGACGACTCCATCCTGGTCATAGACCAAAGCCAGACCGAAAAGATCGAACACGGCTGCCTCTACGTCTTCAGAGTATCGGACGTGCTCCTGGTAAAGCGAGCAAGGTGGCACATGGACGGCAAACTGGAACTAAGCTCCGACAACGCGGCCTATCAACCGGAATTCCTCGACCAGACACACGCGGATACGCTGAGCGTGCTGGGGCGGGTAGTGTATTTTTGTCGGGTCCCGTAATTGCAATGCACACTTTTCATTTTTTTATAGACCTGAAAGTGCTGTATAAATGCAGGTTGATACGAAATGACTCTATTGGTTGGGCTGTTGCGGGAAAACTCGAATCTCCTTGGGGTGAAATAACTGGGTGAATGGAGTATTTGGTATCATTATCGTGTATTCCACATGTGTAAACTTTAATGTTCTGGAAATGGGGGTAAATATTGTCTCGAGTTAATTGCGGCGATTGTGTAAACGAGACGCCTGTTTGTCATGATTAATGTAGTGGATTTTTTCTGCGGCTGCGGTGGGACCAGTGCGGGCTTGCGGGCTGCAGGTATGAATATTGTTGCAGGAATCGATATTGATGCGCAGGCGGGGCAGACCTACGCGTCGAATTTTCCGACTGCTCGATTTCTGATGAAAGATATTCAAACCTTCGATCCATCAGAACTCCAAAGTATATTAGGAGGCTATCAAGGAAAGTTGCTTTTTGCAGCTTGTGCCCCGTGTCAGCCTTTCACGAAGCAACATACGCATAAGAAAGTGGGCGACAACCGCAGGCAACTGCTCGATCATTTTCATAAGTTCGTGAGGGATTTAAGCCCAGACTATCTGTTGTTGGAGAACGTCCCCGGTCTGCAGAAAATAGCTTCCACGGATGGTCCACTTGGTCGGTTTGTCGCGCTGCTAAAAGAGTTAAAATACAGCTTTGATATTAAAGTGATCTCTTCACAAGACTACGGTGTCCCGCAGATTCGCAAACGCCTTGTTCTGATTGCGAGCAAGGTTGGTGATATCCGAGTTCCGGTTGCTACTCACGACGGCTCCGAAGAAAGGCCCTACCTGACCGTTTGGGATTGCATCGGAGACCTTCCTCCCATCGAGGCTGGCGGTATCCATCATAGTGTTCCGAATCATCAAGCTGCCAATCTGTCCGACCTTAACAAGGAACGAATTCGAAATACGCCGATCAACGGTGGGCGCATGGACTGGCCAGCGGATCTTGGTCTCCGATGCCATCAAGGTCATTCTGGTCATACCGATGTTTACGGACGGATGTCCAAGGACCGACCGGCATCCGCGCTCTCGACGAGGTGCATAAGTCTTTCGAACGGCCGTTATGGACATCCTACCCAAGACAGGGCGATCAGTGTGCGGGAGGCCGCACGTCTGCAGACTTTTCCCGATGATTTCCAGTTCCAGGGCACGTTGATTTCTATGGCGAGACAGATTGGGAACGCAGTGCCGGTAAAGTTGGCTGAAGCAATGGGCCGTGAAGTCACTAGACATCTGGCTCTCACAGATAATGAAGCGGTGGAAAATGGCTAAATTTCGCGTGCGAGCTCGCACCATTGACATGCTGGGCCGTCAGCAGATCGCCGGTATTCCGACCGCTCTCAGTGAACTTTTCAAGAATGCTCACGACGCTTACGCGAAAAGGGCGGAGGTTGATTACTTTCGAGACGAGAGGATTCTGGTTCTGCGGGATGACGGCCTCGGAATGACCCGCGATGACTTTGAGCAGCGCTGGCTTACTCTCGGTACCGACAGTAAGGTTGATAGCACTTCAGGGCTTACTTTGCCCCCCGTCGACAAGACACAGAAGCGGCGCCCAATCCTTGGTGAAAAAGGCATCGGGCGTCTTGCGATCGCAGTCATCGGACCTCAGGTTCTGATTCTAACCAGGGCTAGGCGCAACGACATCCCTGAAATGACAATAACCGCAGCGTTCATCCATTGGGGCATGTTTGAGTTGCCCGGTATTGATTTGGATGAGGTATCTGTCCCCATCAGAGAAACGAGTGCAGATGCGTTGCCCGATGAGGCCATGGTTAAAGAGATGATTGCAGAAGCTAGGGGCGCCATCGTTGCTCTTGGCTCACGTATTGAAGCTTCTCATAGGGAGCAGATTCTTTGCGATCTCGACTCCTTTAATGCAGTACCCGCAGAAATGGCAGGCTATTTGAATGAACCGAGCCTGACTGGCGAGGGGTGTGGAACACACTTTTATATAACCCCGGCAGATAGCCTTATCGACAGCGATATCGACGCGAGGGATGCCGACAATAAGGCCACCCGGTTCGAGAAGCATCTGATCGGCTTCACCAATACGATGACAGCCTCAGTTCAACAAGCACCCCCCATCATAACGCGGTTTCGAGACTATGTAGACGAAGGTCCGCCAATTGAGCGCCTTGGGGAGCGGGCCTTCTTTACATCCGACGAATTTAAAGAAGTTGATCACCATATCTCAGGGCGCTTCGATCAATACGGACAGTTTCGGGGCGAGATAGGCGTCTACCATCTGCCGCCTGAAGAGTACGTACTGAACTGGCCCGATGGTGACGGTCGAGCTACCAAATGTGGTCCATTCAATATTGAGTGTGGGGTGCTTCAAGGCACACCTAAAGATAGCCTTGTCCCACCTGACGAGTACGCGAGGCTTTCGCGTAAGCTTTTCAAGCACGGTGGTTTATATATCTACAAGGACGGAATTCGTGTTCAACCATACGGCGATTCTGATTACGATTTCATCGACATTGAAAAACGCAGGACGTATGGGGCGTCTTACTATTACTATTCATACCGTCGATTGATGGGTGTCATTGAGCTTGATGGAATTGAGAATGGTGAGTTGTCGGAAAAGGCTGGGCGCGAAGGGTTCAGAGAGAACGTCGCTTATCGCCAATTTCGGTCCATCCTGATGAACTTTTTCTTGCAAACCGCAGCGGACTTCTTCCGTGAAGACGGGCGGTATTCCGAGAAGTGGGAACTCTCACGCAGTGACCTACAGAAAAATGCAGAAATCCGCGCCAAGAAAGCCAAGCAATCGACGCAGAAGAAAAGATGGCTGCAGAGCGAGTTAACTCAGTTCTTTGAAGTATTAGAAAACCATGCGCCGGAGCGCGAGGTGCAGACGAAGATTGGGTATCTAGAGACGCGGGTTGGAGAAATCGCCAACAGTTCGCGAGACGGCCCCTCGAAGGCGCTTGCTCTGATGAGGGTCGAGAAAGAAGCCAAGGACGTTATCTATGGCTTGCAGTCGTCCCTCATCATTCAAAAACCTCGCGGAGTCGGTCTTAACAAGCGGTTGAACAACGAGTGGATCGCCTATCAAGCGGAACGAGAGCGTCTCGATGAAAAGATCTTCAAACCCGCAGGCGATGCCATTTCTCAAATTGTTTCGAAAGCTGCCACTGAATACAGCATCGAGGTCGACCCTGCCAGTCGCTTCATAGGAAATGTAAAGGCGACGGCAGATCGCGCACGAGACGAGATGAAGGCGACCAAGAGCAAGGCTGATGGAGACCTGGCGGCTTTCCATTCGCTTGCGAAAGCAAATAATTCGGATGCGCTTCGAACCTTGAATAAGGCGTACGACGAACTGATGGTAACTGCCACATCCATGGTGGGGACCACGAAGCCGGAGAATCTTGACTCGGGCCGAGACAGTCTTTTGAAGGACTTCGAAGATCTATTTATTGAGCAAAAAAATCGGATTCTCGGACTTCAAAATCAAGTCTCACAGATTCAGCTTTATCTTGAAGGCGACGGCTTCGACATCGACGAACTGACTGAATCGCTCGAAGAGGAACTGGAAGAACTGCGCGATCGCAGGGCTTCCGAACTCGAGCTTGCTCAAATTGGCCTCGCGATCAGCGCGGTGAATCATGAATTCGACAAAACCGTACATGCTTTGCGGGACGGTTTCCGCAGGCTCGAAGGGTGGGCGAAAGCAAACGACGATCTTGCTGAATTATATCAGTCGATGTTCTCAAGCTTTGAGCATCTCAACGGATTTCTTTCGTTATTCACTCAGATGGACATAAGGTTCAATCGCGATGAAACAGTTATACTAGGTAGTGACATAACTAATTTTTCGCAAAACTTGTTTGAGATGGCGCTGAAAGAAAGCGGTGTAGAGCTTACGTCGACCGAAAAATTTGAACATTTTGAATGGAAAGGTTTTACATCGACGTTCTATCCAGTTTTCGTGAACTTAATAGATAATGCTATCTACTGGTTGCAGGACCGGAAGATAGAAGACAAGCGCATTACGCTGGATGTAGAAGGACAAGATTTACTAGTAATCGATAACGGACCGGGCATCAGTGCTCGCGATCGGGAAAATGTCTTTAGTCTGAATTTCACAAGGAAACCCGGAGGAAGAGGGATGGGGCTTTACATATCGCGGCAAGCTCTTGAGAAAGTAGGATACTCGTTGGACCTTGATCCAACTGAAAGTGGAACAGTATTCCGTATTTCTTCCAATGAGAAAGCCTGATGCCATGCGTAACTTCAGCGAGTTCCAGCTAGAGGCGACAAAGCAGTTTGCTCATACTTTGATAGTGGTCGACGACGAGGCGGCAGCAGATCTGGATGAGCCAGTGAAGTCAGCCGCTAAGATAAAAAAGCCAAGCCGACGAGACCTAGCAAAACCGGTTGCTGTAACACCTTCAAAGTCGACTGATCTGAAACACCCCTTGCGAGCTGACGTGCTCGTAGAAACCTCAATGTCGCTTGGCCTAATCTGCTCGGTCGTTAAGCCGAAGCCAAACGACGGGGCACCTGAGCGTGTAGCGAAGGCTTCGCAGAAAGCAGATATATTGTGTGTAGATTGGGAAATGCATAGAGACAATGGTAAAACCGCAGTTGATATCATAACCAGAGTTATTGCTAGCGACGAGGCCAACGGCGGTCGGTTCAGGCTGATTGCAATATACACTGGTGTGGCCGACAAAGTGAGGATTCTGAATTCGGTCCTTAAGTCAATCCCGAAGACGACACGCGATCGAAAGTGCCTGGCGATCAGGGAAAACTATATCGAAAGTGCAGACGGTCTTCGGATTGTTTGGCTATTTAAACAAGGCGGCACTTTTCCAGCGAATATGGCCGAATTCGCGATTCCCGAGTCAGCGCTACCTAGTAGATTGCAGAAGGAGTTCTCCCTGCTTTCACGAGGTGTCCTCACGAACGTAGCGATCGCGACAATCGCCTCCATCCGAGCAGCTACGCACCATGTTATTTCAAAGTTTGGGAAGGAAATGGATGGTCCATATTTTCAGCATAGGAGCACTATTCGCAGTCCAGAGGACGCTGAGGAGTACGCGACCGCTATCATCCTAAGCGAACTAAAAAATGCGATCGATAGGTCTTCAATCGCGGCAAAATTTGCAGGAGCTGAAGCGCTCGACAAAGCTCTCGACGATTTGCCGGCAGATGTGGAGCTCGGCGACGGTAACAACTTCTCAACAATAGACCGAAGTCTTTATAAAAAGCTTATTATCGATGGTATCAAGCCAACTCTCAAAACGAACCAGCCGTTACAAAACAAGGGCGCAAAATTTTTCACGGAGCATCTCGCTCAGCCTCTTCGTGCTGACGAAGACGGACGGAAGCTCGATCTGCTCAAATTTGCTGCGTTGACGGGGCTCTCCGCAGATGCAGAGGCTCCCTACGCCTACCATAAACCCAGCCTTTCACTGGGCACATTGGTGCAAGATGCAAGTGGTAACTATTATCTTTGTGTGCAGGCATCATGTGACTCCGTCAGAGTAATTGCCCCGCAGCCCTTCCTTTTTGCAAAGCTCGAGGTCGTACCTGAAGAGTCAATCAGTAGCCATAAGGATAAAATTGAATTTGTGGTGCCCCGAAAGAACAAGGGTATAGGAAAAAGCTTTGTTTGCCTGAAGCTATCGGACAAAGCACCATATGCTGCGCTAATTTCGATTGTGTTTCCTCCAACTGAGGACGAAAAAGTTGTAGCAAAAAAAGCGCGAGACGGCACGCTTTATTTTGAGGCCGCTACGCTTCCCATAGGGAAAAGGGCAGAGAAACATAAACGCTATCTATGGATAGCCGATGTTAAGAGAAAAAGGGCGCTTCGCACGGTTCAGTTTATTGGCCAAGAAATGGGCCGGATCGGTTTCGATGAATTTGAGGCTTTCCGCCGGAAATACCGCTAATCGATCGGGCGCAGCTGGCGGGTGATGCGCTCGCATGGGCAGAGATCAGTGCGCTGAATTGCCTCAGTTTGGGAGTACATCAGTCAAGTTTCCTGTGAACAGTGACCAACCGTCACTTCCATGTTTGGCGGACGATTTTTTTAACTAAGGCATTGAAATGTTTAATAGACCTGTGAAGTTGGTAGCCGCTTCCATGTCTAGGTTGGAATTTGGCTTTGATTGTTGAATTTTTGGGTCTTTTTCGAGAGTTTCCTAGGCCTCTCTGAAGCGCGTTTGAAGCAGGTCCGTGAAAACGCCGCCAGAGTCCGTGAAGCCCTATATCACGGGCGCTTGGCGGGCAGGGGGCTGCTCAGTTCCATAAGCAAGCTTATCGCGCATCCGCGGCGGATGCTTCTGTTTTCACGCTTTTTGAAAGGGTGGAGTCCGGCCGGGCCATGATCGTGCTGAGGGCGGGCCCCTCAAGCCCTCAGCTGTCAAAGGCGATGCCCGGTGCCGCCGCCCGGAATATTGACAGATCGCTTGAGAAATAAGGCATTCGCGTGGATTCCCGCCTGTTTCCGCATATTCCCGGTCATTGCAGCCTCATCTGTCAAACAACAACCAAAACATCAGTTGAAGGGCGACTGTCTACTGCATTTAAGTCTTTGTATTCGGAAGATGCCGGCCGACGTGCCCTATCGCGATCTTTTTTCGTTCTGAATCGAAAAGGAAGTGAATGGAAGCGCATGAATTCGTGTCGCCTGCGCCGATTGTAATATGTGGCTCGAAAAGCTGCTTTTCCCCGCGATATTCAAACTCATAGTGATTCTTGTATTTTCCTTTCGTCGTATCTGAGATGTGCATGCTACTCCGTTTGCCCCACCCTCTATTCCTCAGGTGCAGGAGAATATCACCTCCACTTCCCTTTTCGCGACGGTTTCGCTCCCAATCGTCGACAATTTCACTAAGGTCTTTTAGCGCCCTGAATATATCGTCCGGGCGCTGAAATGGACAATCATCGGCAGAGGATAGTGCTGATGGCAAAATTTCTAAGTTGCTAAATTTTGTAGCTGCTTCGCGCGTTGCCTCTGCCACCGAGTGGAAAGAAACGACATCATCGTCTCCGCCATCAAGCTTGTCGTCCGGCCCATCTTCCAGGGAAAAGAAGACCTGCTGGTTTGCTTTCAGGTTGGCATTCTCCGCCTCAAGTTGCTCAATTTTCTTCTCTGCTAAATCAAGGCGTTCCAGATCACGTTCGTAGTCCGCCCAGAAATTGTCCCCTGTCTCTCTCTTCTCTGATAAGAGCCTTTGCCGCTCGGCCGCCTCAGCCCTTCGGATGAGATCGGCTATGCGAGGATCTGGAATGTATCGAAAGGCTGTGACGGCAAATATCGATTGTTCGATTTTGCGGGAGGCAGAATTTGAGCCGATTTGGTCAATCCAACTGCCAAGAAACAAGCGATGACTACGAGGAGACGATTCTGTTGAGAAACCGGGCCAATAAATCCGCGCAGCGCCGTTGAAGCACGAAAGTTCGCGACCGACCTCGTCAACGAAGTCCCACGTAAGTTCAGGATCTTCAATGCAAACAATGACGGCCACTCCGGCAAGATTTAGAGCGAGTTTTTGAGGATCAATTCGATTGAGGTCACCTCGTGCGTAAGGGGAGAGGAGCACGATAGGGAGCTTCCTTAACTCGCTATTCAGCAAGATCAGGAAATCCTGCAAGCTCTCACGCCGAACAATATAGGGCTCCGCTTGAATTTGCATATCGCCCACAAAAGCTGGCGATCGGGAGCAGATATCGCGAACAACCCGCGGTGAACCGAACGCTAAACGGGCCGGCGAAACGCTATACTCCACAGACTCGATGGAGATCAGGTGTTCGACACCACATCGATCGTTAAATTGTCCTACTCGAATTTCGTTTAGCCACCTAAGCCCTGCGTCTTGATCGTGAGGCAAAACCCACCTTATTCGCACAGCGCGCTCGCTACCGTCCTGAAACAAGGCGGAAGCAAGCTCATGTCCCTCTGGAAGGTCTATGAGAGGTTCCGACGAACTGGGATCAAAATCGAACTCGGGCATATTCCTCCAGTCCCGATAATGTCCGACTACCCAATCACGATAGCTCGAGAGCACCTCTTGCATGCCTGCTTTCGTCTGAACTTCAAAACGAGATGCGTATACCAGTCTCGGCATTTCTCCTCCCCCTTGAGAAATAGATTCTTTACGCGATCAATCCCTGAATACTGTCCGTCAAGTATTCTGGGCGCAACATGTAAATTGTCTAATTTACTAAAGCACTTCATCCGACGATAATGACCTCCTTCACGCCCTTCCCATTCCCCTCCGAGATTGAATAGGTGCAGTCGACCTCCTCGATGTCGAACCGTGAGAAGGTTTCGAAGACGCCTTGAACGGCGTTCAAGGACAGTATGAAGGTGCCTTGAAGGCCGGCTAAAGCCTCCGCCATCGCCTCGAAATCCTTGCCGCCGAAGACGTCCGCGCCATAGTCGGCCTCGTTTCCCCAATAGGGCGGATCGAGATAGAACAGCATGCCCGGCCGGTCATAGCGGCGGATGAAGTCCTGCCAGGGCAGGCATTCGATGACGACGCCGGCGAGGCGTTCGTGGATGTCCTCCAGCGTCGAGGCGAGCTTGACCAGGTTGAAGCGGGCGCCGGTGGTCTTGCTGACCCCAAAATTCCGGCCGGCGACCTTGCCGCCGAAGGCGAGACGCTGGAGATAGAGGAAGCGGGCGGCGCGTTCGAGATCGGTCAGCGTCGTTGGATCGGTCTTCATCAGCCGCTCGAATTCCCGCCTTCCGGAGATCTGGAAGCGGAGCGTATCCATGAACTGCGGAAAGTGCCGCTGCAGGATGCGGAAGAAGTTGGCGACGTCGCCGCTGATATCGTTGATGACCTCCGTCCTCGGCTGGCGATCGCGGCGCAGGAACACGCCGCCCATGCCGACGAAGGGCTCGGCATAGCCGTCATGCGGGGTCGCGTTGATCCTGGCGATCACGGTCTTCGACAGGATGCGCTTGCCGCCGATATAGCCGGCTGCGGGAACGGTCGGAGCGACCGGGCGCTGATTTACCATTTCAAATATCCTACGAATCGCTCACAACGCGCAGGCCCTTCGGGGTGCGGGTGTGGCGGTTATCGTAATGTGCTGCCCGGCGGGTCCTTGACGCCAATCTTTGGCCCGTCGCGCCTTGGCCTCGTCGGCTGACGATGTCGCGGTTTTGACCTTTAGACAGCATGGGGCGTAGAGCGCCATGCCCATGGCGTCGGGCACGATTTTCAAAAGGCCTTTCAGTTGATAGTGAAGGCCGGGATATAGCTGCCGTCAGATCATCCGCGGCGGATACTGGCACCATCCCAACAAGGGCTCGATTTGTCCCGCGCTGCCTATTCCCGTGGCGGATGAAACCGGGAGGAACGGCGGCGAATTTGTTATAAGTCTCCACCTTCGCCAGGCGTTTCGGCCTTGTCTGACATCCTGTTCCAGCGCTGGTTCATGGCGCGGTCGAGCCAGCCGAGGCCGGCCAGCGCCAGGCCGAGGCCGATGAAGGATACGACGCGCAGGAGCCCTTCGAGGCCGGAAATATCCACCAGGAAGACCTTCGCGATTGTCAGGCCGGTCGCGGCCATGGCGACCTTGCGCAGGGCATGGGAATGGCGGGAAAAGCTGATCAACAGAAGAACCGCGCAGATGATCACCAGCGCGATCGTGTAGCTGTAGAGTTCCGGCTGGGTGACGCCCGGGACCGAAAGGTCGTTGCCGCGCCAGAACCGCCGGATTTCGCAGGCGACATAGAAGCCTGCAAGCAGGCTCGAGACGCAGGTGAAGGCAATCCGCAATCGCCGGCCGAGCGTGTCGATCTTCCAGGCGCCGATCGCCAGCACGGCCGCGAGCGGCAGGTAGCTGAGCGCCAGGCTGTCGAAGATCGCCGGCCCCGCTACCGGGTTGAGGCGGAACAGAACCGGATTGGTGACTGTGAGCGGCACGGCAATCAGGGCGGTGGCGACAAGGCCGAACAGCACGGCAAGAGCCGCCCGGAAAATCCGCAGCCACCTGCCGGTCGTCGGCAGGCGGTTGATCTGGGCGAGCATGGCGATCGCCATCACCGCGGCGAGCAGCCCCGGTTCGTCCGGCACCAGCCGTTGCAGCAATGCACAGGCGAAGACGGCTGCAATCGTCCATGTGGCGGTCTCGATCGCCGCCTGCACGGATAGCCGCGCGCGGGAAACGGTCAGCCGCCACCCGACATATAGCAAGGCCAGCGTGCCGCCATAGGCCTCGATGAAGGCCAGCCATGGGGTGGTGCTGCGCACCGCCCAGAAAAAGCCGGGGCTCGCGATCAGGCGGAAGGCGATGATGGCGAGCGCCACCTTGGTGAAGATGCCGATGAGCGCAAGATCGAAACGCCGGTCGAGCCAGATGGTGAGGATCACGACCACGCCGAGCGCCAGCGTCAGCGCCGTCTGGGTCAGCACCACGAACAGCGCCAGCGCCAGCATCGACAGCGCGGCGATTGCGAAGAGCGCCGCGCGAAGCTGTCGCTGGTTGGCATCGCCGCTCCGCAAGGTTCGATCCGTCAGCACGGTCATGACCGCCGCGATCGCGAGAATGTGGAGGCTCCAGAGATAATCCCCGAAGGCGGCCGCCGGCGACCAGAGAAACTGGAAGATGAAGGCGCTCGCCGGCGCAAAGGTCGCGGCCCCCAGGGCAAAACCTAACGCCGCGCGGGCATCATCCGCGGACCGGGGCATCCGCCAGAAGGCCATGATCGATGCAACTGCCGAGAGGACGAGGGCCAGTGTTATGAAGGAGGTCGCGGGTGTCGTCGCAGCTTCCCGCATTGCGAGGAACTGAGCGAAAAGCGGACCGTATTCGACCGCTTGCAGCGCAAGCACGGCCAGAAACGCGGCGGTGGGCAGGAGCGGGATGTCTTTCAGCGCCTCGGCGCGGTGCATCCATATCAGCGTCGCGCCAAGGACGAGGGCGACGAGCAGGAAGGCGACAGTCGCCTCTGTCGCGGACGGCGCTTCGAGAGACAGGTAAATGCCGGCCGCGCTGACGAACAGCGTCATCGCCGCGACAACCCGGGTCGGGAAATCCGCGCGCGGGCGAAGGCCGGCAAGCGTCGCCAGAACCGTCTGGCCGGCATGCGTCGGCACGAAGCTTTGAACGGGGATGGTGACGGACGCCAGCCAGGAAAGCGCGAGAAACGCCGTATAATGGATCAGGCCGCCGGTCGCGACATAGAGCAGCGTGGCCGCGCTTGAGGTCGCGATCAGCACCACGGCGGAGACCCAGGCCCAGCGCTTGACGCTGTCGACGGCAAGGCCGGCAATGGCGATGAAGGCGAAATAGTAGAAGAACAGCCAGCCGCTCTCGGATTCGCCGCCGACAAGAAAGGGCGCGGCTGTGGCGCCGATAATGCCGACGGCGCTCAGCACCGAGCCATAAAGCCAGCCGAGCGCCACCGCCAGTATGCTGACCAGAACCAGCCCGGCGAGCGTGGTTTCGGGGGAAACGAGGCCGTAGAGAAGACGGGCGGCGAGCACGGCGGAAAAGAGCGTCACCAGTCCCGCCCCGGCGAAGACCGAGGGGAGGGCTGCCGTGGAGGCCGTCCGCTCGTCGCCGTAGCGGCGGCGGATCGCCTCGCCGACGGCGATCATCAAGGCGCCCAGCGCCAGCGCGCCGACCACGCGCCAGACCGGCGTCAGCAACCCGTTTTCGACGCCATACTGAACCATGAATACACCACCCAGCGCCAGCGAAAGCGCCGCCAGAGCGATCGTCCAGTTTTGACGAAGCCACTGTGTGAACTGCCGCATGACCTCGCCGGTAAAGACAAAGGCGCGCGGCGGCCCCTTGACGGCGCTGGATGATTTTTCTGCTTCGGCCGGCGGCGCACCTTCCGGCGGCGCGACGGTTTCGACTGCGGGCGGCTCCACGCTTTCGACCGGTTTTCCGGTTGGCGTTTTTTCCGTGCCGTCTGCGACGGCGGCAAGGTTTTGTTCCGCATCGCCCTGCGCCTGGCGCTCCAGTAGTTCCAGCCGTTGGTGGGTTCGCTGCTGCTGATCCTCCAGTTTCTTGAGACGGCTCCTCACCCTGGAATGCGACATGGCGAACGCCACGAGGAGGATCACAAGAAGCCAGAAAACCGAAGTCATATCAAAATATTCCACTTGCAGCACAATGCGACAGTTTAACGGAGGCAACTGTTACCGTGCGCAGAACACGTTGTCGACTGGCCACAAAACCGCCTGACGGTCGTCTTCTGTTTCCAGTGTCTCATGCCGTCGAGCGGCAGAACGGCCAGCCATGCAAGACGCGTAGTTTCACTAACGAAGCCACCGATCGCAGCGGACGCTTCATGCTGGTCGAGCCGGAAGGCCCGCCGGGCAGGATTGCGCCGGTCCGCGCGCCTTCGCCTTTCCGCCAGGCTATCACGACGGCGCGCCGTGCAGGTCGAGGTGGAGGCGCTCGGCGATGACGTCGCCGAACATATAGGGCCCGATGGTCCAGACCGCGGCCCACAACAGGCCGCCGACGATGTTGGCGGCGAGGAAGGACGGCCAGCGCATGCCCATCGAGCCCGCCGCGATTCCGTTCAATTGCCGCAGGATGACGACGAAGCGGGCGCCGACCACCACCCATGCGCCGCGTTTTTCATAGAGTCCCTCGATCCATTTCTGACGGTCTTCCGTCATGCCGACGTAACGTCCGTAGCGCGAGATCACCGCCCGGCCGCCAAACCGGCCGATCAGATAGCCCGTGCTGTCTCCCATTACGGCCGCGCAGACAACGACGAAGAATATGCCCACGATCGATAGCTGTCCGTCTGCCGCCAGCAACGAGGCGCCGATCAACGCGCTTTCGCCCGGCATCGGCGCGCCGAGCGATTCGAGATAGATGATGATGAAGAGCGCGAGCAGCCCGTAGTGGTGGAGGTAAGGTTCGATGAAGGTGATCGAGTCTTTGATGAAATGCGCCATGGGACCTGCTTGCTTGAGACGCCGGCATGTACTTGACGGCCGGTTTGGTTGTCCTTTGGTTGCTCGTGGCTCACCTTGCCCGATTTTCGTCCACGACGCCACAACCCTGTTTCGCCTGCGAGACCCACGGTCTGGCGCAAACTTCTGCCGGCTTCCGATCTGGTGGCGATTTCCGACGCGCAAAGCGGAAGGTTAACAAAAAGTAACCCGCACAAAAGACACGTTTCCCCAATAGCAGGGTCTCCCAATCCGGGCTCACCGGAAGCATCTGTTTTGGATCGGAGTAAGAATTTGACCAGGATTCTCTGTGTTTTCGGCACCCGCCCTGAGGCCATAAAGATGGCCCCGGTGGTCAATGCTCTGAGGTGTGATAGCGCTATCACAACTGAGGTTTGTGTTACCGGCCAGCATCGCAGCATGCTTGATCAGGTGCTGTCGCTTTTCGCAATCAAGCCGGATTTCGATCTTGCGGTCATGGCGCCCAACCAGGGGCTGAATGCGCTCAGCGCGAAGATGATCGCCGGTCTCGACCAGGTATTCGAAGAGGCGCGGCCTGATGTCGTCCTGGTTCACGGCGATACCACCACGGCAATGGCGGCGGGCATTGCCGCCTTCCACCGCGGCATTGCCATCGGGCATGTCGAGGCGGGGCTGAGAACCTATGATCTTTCGAAGCCCTGGCCCGAAGAAATGAACCGGCGGCTCGTCGATGTCGTCTCGGCCTACCATTTCGCGCCGACGCTTTCGAGCGCGCGCAATCTCGCGGGCGAGCATCTTCAGGGCAGGGTCGTCGTCACCGGCAATACGGTGATCGACGCGCTGACGGAGGTTGCGGCCCGCATTCGCGGCGACGCGGCCCTCGGGGCCCGGCTGGACGCCGATTTTCCGTTTCTGGATTCCGAGCTGAAGACCCTGCTGGTCACCGGGCATCGTCGCGAGAGTTTCGGCGGCGGTTTCATCAATATCTGCAAGGCGTTGCGCGAACTTGCACGGCGCGAGGATCTGCAGATCGTCTATCCCGTGCATCTGAACCCCAATGTCGCGGGGCCGGTCCAGGATATGCTGGGCGGGCTGAACAACGTGCATCTGATCGCGCCGCAGGCCTATCTCGAATTCGTCTATCTGATGGAACGATGCCATATCATCCTGACCGATTCGGGCGGCGTGCAGGAAGAGGCGCCTTCGCTTGGAAAACCCGTCCTGGTGATGCGCGATGTCACCGAGCGACCGGAGGCGGTTGCGGCCGGCACGGTGAAACTGGTTGGAACCGACACCGCGAGAATCATGCGCGAGGTCGTGCACCTTCTGGACGATCCCCGAGCCCATGCGCTCCAATCCGCCGCGATCAATCCCTATGGCGACGGCAAGGCCGCGCAGCGCATCGTCGATACGCTTGCCGGACGCGCCGTCATTCCCTTCGCAGCGGAGGCTGCCCCGCATGCCCGCCCGCGCCACCTGCGCGCTGTTTCCTTGAGGACTGCCACGAAATGAAGAACACCAAAACCGCCCTGTCCAGGAACGCCGTGATCGCCACCCTTCTTGCGGGCACGGTGGCGCCAGTCCTGCTGGTTCCGCAGGAGAGCCATGCCGGCGCCATCGCCGATACGCTTGCGGCGGGGACCAAGGATCGGGTGATCACCCGCAAGGTCACGCTGGAGGAACTCGGCATCGGCACGCCGCTGGCGCTTGGATCGACCGGGGCCGAACGCGATATCTATATTCCCGTTCCGGCGGGCGTCGAGCTCATCGACCCCACGCTTAATTTCGAAGGCCGTTACCTGCGGGCGGATGGCGGACAGACCACCTATACGCTGTCGGTTGACGATCGCATGCTGCTTGCGCGCTCGCCGACGGATGACGGCGGCGCGACCGATACCAGCATCGGCATCGATGGCGCGGCCCGCGACAACGGCTTCGTGCATCTGAAGGTGAACTGGTCCTCCGCCACCGGGCAATATTATTGCGACGATGCGCGACCGATCGGCAACATGCTCGAGATCGAGCCCGACACCTATCTGGAATATGGCTATGCCGCCTCCGCGGTGAAGGATATCAGCACGGCATGGTCGGCGCTTCCCACAGAGGTGACGCTGCTGGTTTCGGGTAGCCGCCTCGACAAGAGCAGCTATGATGCCGCATGGCGCATCGGAACCGCGCTGCAGCGCGACGGCAAGACCGTCAGGACCATCGCCCTGCCGAAGGTGGGCGACCAGATACAAACCGCCGCGCTGACGGTGCCGCCATCGCTTGCCGGCATTCCGGCGTTCAAGAGCCTAGCGGGCGGCGGTGAGGTGCAGATCGCCAGCGAAGCCGAGATCGGCGCGCTGATGCTGCTCGACGCCCCGCAATTCAGCGCCGATATCGCCGTTGCCGACGGCGCGATGGCTGAGCAGTTGAAAGCCGCGCTCGATGCCGTTTCGGCGGAAATCGTCGCCGCCGATGGCGCCGCTTCCGCTGCTGTCGCGACCATCCGGCAGGATTTCAACGCGCTTGGCCAACCCGTCGGCTCGCAAACCGTCGGGCTGCGCACGCTTTCGGGCCGGCCGGTCATCGCGGTTGCGCCGGATGCGGCCAATGCCGCGGTCGGCCTGTTCGATACGTTGTGGCGTCAGTCGGCGGTGTCGGGAGATCTTACGCTTGCCGCTGCGGCGATGCCGCCGGGTGAGGGCGACGCCATTGCGCTTGGTGCGCTCGGTAAGGCGCCGAGCCGGCTCGACGTCGTGGCAAGGGGCGACTGGTCGACGCAATTCGACCTCGGCACGGCTGCGCCCGGAAAGGTGCCGAGCCGCCTCGACCTCAACGTCTCGGCGGCCCCCGGCGCAACCGCGACGCTGCCGGTCGCTTCGGTTTCGATCAACGGCTATCTGCTGGGGGCCAAACAGTTGAAGGCCGACGGCACGCCCGAACAGATTTCAGTCGCCATACCCGCCTATACCCTGCTGCCGCGCAATGTCATCAACGTCGAATTCCAGCGCCAGCCCGCGAGTGATCAGTGTCGCGAAGTTCCGCAGGCCTATCCCGCCGCGGTGCTGCCGGATAGCCGCGTCGTGTTCAAGGACGCGCCTGCCGCCGATGGCTTCACCACGCTTGTGGCGAAGCTGGCGGGCGACACAGAGGTGGCCGTGCCGGCGGCTTGGCTCAACGATGCGCTGGAGACGCTGCCGACGGTGATGAGCGTGGCCGATGCCGCGGGCATCGCGCCGGCGCGCGCCGAATTCGCGGTCGTCGATACGGCCACGGCGCCGGTGCCGGACAAGCCCTTCCTGTTCTTCGATATCGCGCCTGAAAAGGGCGCGGATCGCGTCAGCGTCACGGGCGACAAGATCACGATCGACTCCGCGCGCGGCGAGCGGCTTTTCGATGCCGCCGGGCTTTCGGACGTTTCGGTAGCCGAGGCCGAGCTCGACCAGAGCCAGCCGGGCCTTTACTACCGCACGGTCGGCGCCGGGGCCGATCTTGGCAAGCCGTTCAGCTTCGGCCAGGGCGATGTCGCCATCATCGGCGAAAGCGGTGTTCTGACGGCGCTGAATGCCAGCGGCAACACGGTCTATGCCGCCTCCGGTGCGCCGCTCGACGAAAGCAACGGGTCGACGCTGCGTCTGATCACGAGCCCGAAATTCTGGCTGGAGCAGGCGCCGTGGGCGCTCACCACGCTGATCATCGGCGGTTTCCTCCTTCTTCTCCTCCTGGCCGGTCTCGCGCGCCGCAGGAACCGGGACAAGCGGGACTAGGCCGACAATCATGCAGCTTTACTGGCCATTCCTGTTCGCCGACTATTATCGGCTGCTGGAGGATTTCACCGCGATCGTCGCGGTGATCATCCTGCTGTCGTGCCTCGACGATCTTTTCATCGACGCGATTTTCTATGGGCGGGCGATCAAGCGGCGGTTCGCGGCCAGGAAGCACCACTACCAGCCGCTTCAGCCGGAACAGCTTCATAACCGCCCCGAACAGCATATGGCGATCATGGTGCCTGCCTGGCTGGAGCACGACGTGATCGCGGCCATGATCGAAGGCATGGTGCGCACGCTCGACTATCGGAACTACACGATTTTCGTCGGCACCTACCGCAACGACCGTGCGACGATCGACGAGGTCGAGCGGATGCGCAAGCGCTACCGCCAGCTTGTGCGCGTCGAGGTTCCCCATGACGGGCCGACCTGCAAGGCGGATTGCCTCAACTGGGTGGTGCAGGCGATTTTCGCCCATGAGAAGACGCACGGCATTACATTCGCCGGCACCATTCTGCACGACAGCGAGGACGTTCTTCATTCGCTGGAACTGCGCTTCTTCAACTACCTTCTGCCGCGGAT
Source organism: Martelella mediterranea DSM 17316 (assembly GCF_002043005.1). Classification (NCBI taxonomy): domain Bacteria; kingdom Pseudomonadati; phylum Pseudomonadota; class Alphaproteobacteria; order Hyphomicrobiales; family Aurantimonadaceae; genus Martelella; species Martelella mediterranea. Next base: position 2,825,340 of record NZ_CP020330.1, read on the forward strand.
CGACCTGATCCAGATTCCTGTGAACTCGCTGGAGCGCAACTGGTACGAGCTCGTGGCAGGCGTATACATGGATGAGTTCGCCGAATGGCACGGGAAGGATATCGTCGTGCGCGAGGCCTTGTCAGGGATGGTGCCGTCCGCCGGCGTGGGAACATGTTTCTCGCGCAAGGCGCTGCTGACCCTTTCGGCCGAAACCGACAACCAGCCCTTCAACACCCAGACGCTCACCGAGGATTACGATATCGGGGTGCGGCTTGCCGAACACGGCATGCGCTCGATCCTCGCGCGGTTTACCGTCGATTATAAAATGCGGCGCAAGTCCTGGTTCGGCTTCGGGCCGGAGCGCGAGAAGATTGTGCGAATGCCGCTTTGCGTGCAGGAATATTTTCCCAACAGGTTCCGCACCTCCTATCGCCAGAAGGCGCGGTGGTCGCTTGGCATCTGCTTCCAGGGCTGGGCCTATTTCGGCTGGTACGGTTCGCTGGTCGACCGCTATTTCCTGCTGAGGGACAGAAAGGCGATCGTCACCAGCTTTGTCACCGTTTTCGCCTATCTGCTGGCGCTCCAGTATATCGTTTTTCACTTCGCCATCAGCTTCGGCCTGTTTACCACGACATATCCGCCGCTGCTTTCGGTTCATGGCTGGGTCGGTGTCGTGCTGATCCTGAACGCCATTGCGCTGGTGGCGCGGGTCGTGCAGCGCTTCTATTTCACGTCGCGAACTTTCGGCTGGGAGCATGGATTGCTGTCGATCCCGCGCATGGTGGTCGGCAATTTCGTGAACTTCATGGCGATGGCGCGCGCGCTCAAGCAGTATGTCACCCACCTCGTGACCGGCAAGCGGCTGGTCTGGGACAAGACCATGCATGACTTTCCCTCGGGCGACGGGCTGGTGGAGCGCAGCGCCAGGCTCGGCGATCTGCTCGTCACCTGGCAGGCGATCGACGACGCCCAGCTTGATGAGGCGCTCGCCAAGCAACGGCAGCAGCGCCGCCCGCTCGGTCGTATCCTGATCGATGAAGGCTGGCTTCAGGAGGAGGTGATCGCCGAAGCCGTGGCTTTCCAGGCGGGCTACGAGATGCGGGCGATCGCAGAGGACGATGTGCTGAACGCCCGGGGCCGGATTTCCACCGATCTCTGTGTTCGCTTGCGCGTCCTTCCGGTGCAGGATGCCGGGGACGGGCGCTTGATGCTGGCAGCGGCGGTGCCGCTGGAGCCGCAGGCGCTCGCCGAGATCGTCGCGGCGTGCGGCGAAACGCCGAAAGTCTGCATTGTCCGCGACAGCCAGATCATGGCGGGTCTGGACCTTCTTTGCGAACGCGATGTCGCGGACGGCAGGCGCGTTTCGCCCCTTCCCAATGACGTGTTGCCGCGCCTTGGCGATATTCTCGTCGAACGAGGCGATATCTCCCCGGAAGCGTTGCGGGCGGCGCTTGCCGATTATTCTCCCCAGCGCGACGGGCTGATCGGCGCCTATCTCGCCGCCCGGGATGTAGTCTTCAACCAGGCGATCGAGGATGCGCTGGCCGAGCAGCGCCGCAGGATCGAGCGATTGCGCGGGAACCGGACGCTCTCGCCACCTGTTGCCGGAAAGGCGATTTGAACATGGCAGCGACAAACACGAAACGCCCATACCGCAATGCTGTGTCCCGGCTCGCGCTGTCGGCGGCGGTTGCGGCAATCGCGCTCTCACTGGCTGCGCCCTCCGTTCTGGCCGACGACCAGTCTCCGGCGCCGCTCTCGCAGAGCAGTCCAGCCTATCAGGCGGCCGATGCGGCCTATCGGGCCTATGGCGCGGGCGATTATGACAAGGCGGTGGAGGAGGCCAGGAAGGCCGTTGAACTTGCGCCCGATCATGAGGCTTACAAGACCCTGCTGAAGAATGCCGAGGCCGCGCGCGACCTTGAAAATAGTAAGAGCGCGCCAAGCGACAGCGTTTCGGAAACAAGCCCCGCCTATGAGGCTGCCGATGCGGCCTACAAGGCCTATGCTGCGGGCCAATACCGGACCGCCGTGGATCAGGCCAGGAAGGCCGTGGAACTGGCACCGGACAATGCCGACTATCGCACGCTTCTGAAGAATGCCGAGAGAGCGGCCAACCGCCCGCCCGCCGCGAAGGCGAGCCCTGCCGACCGGCAGGCGGACGCGGCCTACGCCGCCCAGCGCAAGGGCGATCTGGCAAGCGCTGTCGACCATGCCCGCAAGGCCGTCCGGCTTGCGCCCGGCAATCTGTCATTCCGCCTGCTGCTGATCGACCTGCTGAACGGCCAGAGCGACACCGCCGCCGCGCTGGCGGCGACGGATCAGGCGATCGCAGCGCTTGGCGACAACCGTGAGCTTCTGCGCCGGCGCGGCGTGCTGGAACAGAAGAGCGGCGACCAGACCGCGGCGCTCGCCGATTTTTCGCGCGCGCTGGAGCTTCCCGGCCCGGCGGGCGCCGAGCGCCAGCTCAGGCTGGACCTCGCGGCCGCCGCGATGGCGACCGCAGACCCTTTGCTGGCCTATCGGACGCTGCAGCCGCTCGGCGACGATGCCGGTTACGGCGTCTGGCTGCAACGCGGCACTGCCTTGACCGCGATGGCGGATTATGATGCCGCCGGCAGCGCGCTCGTCCGGGCCGGCGCTCTGGCCGCAAGCGAGGCCGAACGGGCGGACGTTGCCGCGGCGGAAATAAGGCTTGCCGCCGCGCAGGACGGCAAGCGGCAGGCGCGGGCGATGTTTGCTGAGGCCTCGCAAGACGGATCTCTTGCGCCGCTTGGCTCCGCCGATATCGCCTATCTTGCCGCAAGCGTCGGCAATAAGGACATCGCCTATCAGTCCTTCAAGGATGCCTATGATCAGGGACAGTTGCGGGGCGCGCAACTGATCGACGCAGGCTACGCCGCCGTCAGGGACTATCGCAATGAAGAAGCGGTCGACCTGTTCAAGCAGGCGATCGACCAGGCCGATGCCGGCGTCTTTCCGCTTTCCGAAACCGAACGCTTCAATCTGCGCCGCCAGATCGGCGACGTCTCGCGCCAGTGGGGCGCCTATGCCAGCGTGATCTATGGCACCAGCGGCATCTCGGACGGCTATCTGTCTCCGGCGGCCTCCGCCGGCGAGGTGATGCAGGTGGGGACGGAAATATACTGGCGTCCGCCGATGTTCGGCTATCGCGACGGGCGCACGGTCGACCTGTTCCTGCGCCAATTCACCACCCTCTATGATTCGCTCGACGGTCCGGTTGGCGCTTCGACCATGCAGGGTGCGGCAGGGATCCGGATCAAGCCGTTCTCCGATTACAATTTCATTGTGGAGGGGGCGCGCTACTTCAAGATCGGGCGCGACAGCCGCGACGATTACCTGCTGCGGGCGGCGATCTCCGGCGGCTTCAATACAGACCTGATGCCGGAAATGTCCTCATGGTGGACGGGCCAGTATTTCGGCGAAGTCGGGCGCTATCTCGAAAGCAACCAGAACTTCGCCGACGGCTACGCCCAACTGGGGCGCAGCTTCAAGCTTGGCGGCGACGACGGAAAATTCGTGCTTACGCCCTATCTCGGCATCGCCGCCGACTACAACAGCACCGACGCCAATGAGTTCGCGCTCGGCGCCGGCCCCGGCCTCAAGCTCAGCTACTGGTTCCGCGAAAACAAGTACGAGGCGCCGATGTCGCATATCGACCTCAATGTGCAGTACCGCGCGCGCCTGGGCGGCGATAACAGGGCGCAAGGTTGGTTCGCCAGCCTCGGCCTGTCATTCTGAAGGCAGTAAGGCGGTTCTGCCCGACGCCGTATTTCACGCCCGCTTCTTCACCGGCCAGCGCTCTGCCGTGCTTTTGGTGACGGTGACCGGGTCGCCGACGCGCAGCATGCCTTCGCCGCGTGGCACCGCATTCCAGCCGAACAGCGGGCCGGGGACGCGACGGTCGGCGGACATGCGCAGGCGGCCGAGCGCCGGCAATGGATTTGCGCCTTCGCGCGAGCCGGTGGTCTGGTCCTGCGTGGTCATGATGCAGCGGGTGCAGGGCTTGACGAAATCAAACGCGATGCCGCCGATTTCGATTGCCGCCCAGCCATCCTCTGCCCAGGCCTCGTCGCAATCGACCACGATATTGGGCCGGAACCGCTCCATGCCGACTTCTGTCGCGCCATGGGCCTTCAGATCGGCGTTGAGCGCGGCGAGCGATCCGGTGGTGGTCACCAGCACCTGAAAACCGTCCGCGAAGGAAACCGGCGTCTCATCGCTTACCCAGTCTCGGCTTGCGATTCGCTCTGCGGCGCTGTCGAAGAAGGCAAGGCGGACCGGACGGTCGAACCAGTCCGAAAGCATGTCATCGGCCGCGCCGGTGCTCGCCGCCGCGTTGACGGTGTCTTTCCAGACGGTGACATCGATCCGCTGTTCGCTGGAAGGCCCGGTTTCGATCGCGTCCTTGCCGTCCATTGACAGCATAAGGCCATCCGGCCCCGGACGCGCCGTCACCCGTGCCAGGGCCGGAAGGTCGCGCTGGGTGATGAAACGGCCATCCGGCTCCGTCAGAACCGCTATGCGATCGCCCTCGAGGCCGGTCGCACGGCAAAGCGCGGCATCGAGAGGGATGCCGCGCGCGCTTTTCATGGGATAGATGTTGAGTTCTGCGATTTTCACCGGCGGGTTCCGATCATTCACGTTGTTTCTTCGCGCCGGCCCTGGCCGCCGGCTTGTTCGCCGCCCTGCTTGCCGGCTTGCTGCCCGCCTTGGCTGCCGACTTGGCTGCCGGTTTGTCTTCTGCCGTGTCAGCCTGTTCGTTGTCAGCCTGCTCGCTTTTTTCCGGCTTTACCGGAAGTCCATCATCGTCGAGCGTCGAGAGCGTGACCTGCGGGAACGGTATCGAGATGCCGGCGTCGTCGAAGGCGAGCTTGGCGTCGCGGGTCATCACATGGGTGGTCTTCCACCACAGCGGGCCGGGCACCCAATAGCGCATGGCCACGACCACGGCGCTGTCGCCGAGTTCCTTGACGAAGGCATAAGGCTCGGGATCGGAGAGTACGTTTTCGTTGTTCTTCGCCAGATCAAGCATGATGTCGATCGCCTTGCGAAGATCGTCCTCATAGCCGATGCCGATGGCGAGTTCGTGCATGCGCTGGGCAACGCGAGAATAATTGGTGATCGAGACATTCCAGAGCGTCGAATTCGGCGCGAGCCGGTAGAGGCCGTCGAAGGTCTTGAGCTCGGTCGCGAACAGGCCGACCTCCTGCACCGTGCCGTCGATGGAGCCGGTCGAGATATACTCTCCGACCTTGAACGGCCGCAGCACCAGCAGCATGATGCCGGCCGCGATATTCTGCAACGTGCCCTGCAGGGCGAGACCGATGGCGAGGCCGGCGGCGCCGAGAGCGGCGAGGATCGACGCGGTCTGCACCCCGAACTGGCCGAGCACCATGACGATGACGATGGTGAGAATGCCGTAACGCGCGATCGCGCCGAAGAACCCGGCCAATGTCTTGTCGACATTGTCGAACTTCATGAAAGCGGTTTTGACGGAGCGCTGGGCAATCGCGGCGACGATCCAGCCGACGATCAGCAGGATAATCGCTCCCAGCACCGAGAATGCATAGGTGACGACAAGCGCCATCATCGCTTCGGCGAAATCGCTGGATGCATTCAGAAGATCGGAGGCTTGCTTCTCTATCGAATCCATCAATCAGTCCTTATTAATTCATCTCAAATATCGTGGGCCAAGGGTACGGAGACTCTACCTATGGCGCAACCGCGCGATGGCAAGATCGTCGAGATCGAGTCTGAAAGGCGCGTTGAGCCGGCACTCTCGGCCACGGCCGATGGCCTTGACGGCGGCAGTAAGCCGGCAGCCGCGCTGAAGCGCTTCATCGCCCAGCGCCACAAGCCGCTTGTTCGGCGTGGCGGAGGGGGAGGCAGCGCGCAACGCCTGTGCAAGCCGGTCGTCATCGATGCCGGGCGCGACCGCGAGCGCGGCGATCATCGCCGCCGCGGGCGAACGCGACACGCCCAGCCAGCAATGCACCAGCAGCGGGCCATCGTCCGCCCATTGCCGGGCGAAATCGATGATCTGATCCACATGGGCCCGTTCCGGGGCCACGAGGTCGCCGGCGCCGGCAAAGGCGATGTCGTTCATGCGCAGCACGAGGTGTCGGTCGATCATGCCGGGGCGGGCGAAATCATGGCCGGCGGCCATCAGCGAGACCATCTGCCGGCAGCCGTGACGCGCCGCCATCTCGCCGATCCGTTCCAGCGGCGATACGATGATCGCGCCGCTCATTTGGCGGCTTTCCTGGCCGTTTTCTGAAGTTCCGCGCGGGCCGTCTCGATTTCGCCGAAGCGGTCGAGAAAACGCTGCTGGGCAAGCGCCGTCGGCATCGGCTCGATCGGCAACAGCTCGATCGAGACGCCATTCGGCTCCCCGAAGAAACGTTTCGCCTCGGCGATCGAAAAGCCGGCGAGGCTCACCGATTCGAAATAGGCCGCGATCCTGTCGGCCGCCTTGATCTTGGCCTTCAGCGCCGAGCGGGGATGCGGCGGCAGGGCGAAGCGGAGATGCACGGCCGCCTCCAGCCGCTTTTCCACCGCCTTGTAGCCGCCCCCGACGACGGCCTTGAACGGCGAGATCATGTCGCCGATGACATATTCCGGCGCGTCGTGGAGCAGCGCCGCCTGGCAATCGTCGGCATTGGCCTGGTTGAGATGGCAGAACACCGCCTCGACCACGAGCGAGTGCTGCGCCACCGAGTAGGCATGCTCGCCAAGCGTCTGGCCGTTCCAGCGCGCCACCCGCGCAAGCCCGTGGGCGATATCGGAAATCTCGACGTCGAGCGGCGAGGGGTCCAGGAGGTCGAGCCTGCGGCCCGAGAGCATGCGCTGCCAGGCGCGTGTGTCATTCTTCGGCGGCATCGGCCTATTCCGCCTCCGCGCCGGACGGCTCGAGCGTGATGCCGCTCCAGGCATAAGGCGTGACGGTCACCGCCACATCGCCGGCCGTCAGGTTTTCGGCGGATGCCGCCCGGTCGATCCGAAGAATGGCCATCGCCGCATCACCCGCGACCGAGCCGAGCTCGCCGGCGGGCTTGCCGTCCGCATGGATCGTCGTGCCGGCGGCGGGCAGGGCTTCCGCGCCGCGTACCAACACCAGCCTGCGCCGCGCGGTGCCACGATGCTGCATCCGCGAGACCACTTCCTGGCCGACAAAGCAGCCCTTCCTGAACGAAACCGCGCCGTTTCTGTCAAACAGAAGATCATGCGGGAAAGCGTCCTGCGGGCCGTAGTCGGCATGCATTTCCGGCACGCCGGCTTCGATCCTGAGCGCCTTATAGGCCTCGGGGTCCGGATTGCCATGGCGGCCGGGCAGACGCTTGACGGTTATGCTGGCGGGCGAAAAACGCATGTCGGTCACGGCGGTGTCGGGGGCGTCGTCGCCCGTAAAAACCGTCACGCCGTCGGTCTCCTCAGCCGCGATCGTCACCTTGGCGCGCAATTTGTAAAGCATCAGCCGCTGCAGCAGGCTAGCGGCGTCCTCGGCATGGGTTTCGATTGCAAATCCCGTATCGGTGCGGCTTATCAGGAAGTCGAACATCACCTTGCCCTGCGGCGTCAGCAGCGCGCCGGGCCAGGCCTCGGCGGGGCCGATGCGGTCGAGATCAGTGGTGATCAGGTTCTGCAGGAAATGTTCGGCGTCATCGCCGGCAAGCGTGATGACGGCCCGTTCCGGAAGGTGGATCTCAGCCATGATCGTATCCTCTGGCATGCCGGCGATATTCCACCGGCCCGAGTTCAAGATGTAGGGTCGCAGACGAGGCCCGCAAGGCGCTCGTACGGCAAACGTCCCGGTCAACGGGGCAATTGCCCGTGTTGTCACGCGGCGCGACGGATTCGTCAATGGTGGAAGGCTCGGGTTGCTTATGCCCGAAGGACGGTGGCGCTATTGCAGGATGCGTTCGGGCGAAAACTCGCCTGCGAGCATGCGTTCGCGCAGCGATTCGAGCATGGCTTCCGCGCCTTCCTCGCCGATCATCCGCACGGTTTCGCGCATGGCGAGCGCAAGCGCAGCATCGGCGATGATCTCAGGCTCGATGCCGTCGGCCACGCCATCGGCCCAGGCTTCGTTCTGATATTCGAGAGCCACCTGCATCTTTTCGCGCACGATCATGTCGTCGATCTCGTTGGCGTTCGGCTTCATCGCATATCCTTGTAGGCTTTGTCTTCCGCAATCATGCTATCAATTTTTTCGGCCTTGTGGCAGCGCGGCCGTCCGAAAAAGTGAATTTCCGGTTAATCGCAGCGTGTTGGCGCATATTTCCCGGGACTAATGTGCTTCTTTCGCCACAGTGTCGCGGCGCTCCCGGTCGAGCGCCTCGGCGCATTCGCGCACGCTGGAGGGCACGTTCAGCCGGGCGATATCGGCGAGCGTGAACCAGCCGAGATCGTCGGCGTCATCGGCCTCCTTCGCGATCGCGCGGTCATCGACCTCCGCCAGGAAAACGCTGAGTCGGTAAAAGCTGGTGACCGCGCCTGTCTCGTTCCTGTCGATCAGGTCATAGACGGAAAACAGCGTTATATTTTCGGCGGTTAGGCCGGTTTCTTCCTTCAATTCGCGAATCGCCGCCTGTTCCGCTGTTTCGCCCGCTTCCGCCTTGCCGCCCGGAAAGGCGTACATGGCTCTTGCCGGCGGATTGGCGCGGCGCACCAGCAGGAAGGTGTCTTTCCTGCGGATGATCACCGAGGAAGCGGGCTTTGGCGTCTCTGTCATGCTATATACGGGCGGTGATCGCGAATGGATTTTCTCGGAAGGCGCGCCTTCCGTTTTCAGGATGAGTTTCAAAGCGCAATGTGTGGACGTTTCGGCCTGATAGCAACCCCTGACGAGGTCGGCGAGGCTTTCGATATCACCGGGATCGATCCGTTCCCGCCGCGCTACAATATCGCGCCGTCGCAGCCGATCCTGATGATCGTGAGCGCTTCGGAACTGACCGGCGGCGGGGAGGGACGCAACGCGCTGCTGGTGCGCTGGGGGCTGATTCCGGCATGGGTGAAGGATGCGCGTGAATTCTCGCTGCTGTTCAACGCACGCGGCGAAACCGCGGCCGAAAAACCGGCCTTTCGCGGCTCGATGCGTCATTTCCGCACCCTCGTTCCGGCCTCCGGTTTCTTCGAATGGCGCAGGACCGGCGAGAAGGGCGGGGCGCAGCCCTACTGGATCCGCCCGCGCCACGGCGGTGTGATCGCCTTTGCCGGCCTGATGTCGCCGTGGCTGGGGGCGGACGGCACGGAGATCGATACCGGCACGATCCTGACCACGTCTTCCAGCGGTTTGATCGCGCATATTCACGAGCGCTCGCCGGTGGTGATCGCGCCTGCGGATTATGAACGCTGGCTCGATTGCCGCAATTACGAACCGCGCGAGGTCGCCGACCTGCTGGCCCCGCCGCCCGCCGATTTCTTTGAGGCACTCCCGGTCGCAAAAGCCGTCAGCAATGCCCGCAATATGGGCGCAGACCTGATCGAGCCGATCGGTCCGCCGTTGGAGGGCGAGCCGGAGGATGAGGGGCCGGGGCAGATGGATTTGTTTTGAGAGTGGGCCGTCGCCCGACAGACTCACGGTCCGTCTCCGATTTTCGGTTCGGGAAACCGGGCAGCCTCAATCTCCTCCCTTGAGGGGGAGATGTCGCGAAAGCGACAGAGAGGGGTATAAGGCATAAGCCCTATAAGCCGAATTCGCCGAGAGGGTTCACCCCTCTCTGCCCCTGTCGGGGCATCTCCCCCTCAAGGGGGGAGATTGTTGGCGGAAAAGCTTCTGTATGTAACCGGCGCCTGGCGACGGCTGCGTTGCATCGGTCACCGATGCCGCCAACACATCAAATATCCAGATCCAGCCGGTTCTTGCGCGGCTGGCCGTCGTCTTCGTCGTCCTCGGTGTCGTCCTCCATCACCAGCGTGCCGTATTTGCGGTGCCAGGCGCGGGCGCCCAGCGGCAGGCTCAGGAGGTAGAGAACCGAGCCGGCGATCATCACGTGCCAGGTATAGGCGAACAGCAGCGCGACCGAGAGCACGGCAACCAGCATCATCGGCAGCGCGAAATCGCGCCTTACGGTGAAGCCGAGGCTCTTGCCGGACCAGACCGGCAGGCGGCTGATCAGCAGGAAGCCGATGAGCACGGTATAGGCGGCGGAAACCAGCGCCACGCCGCGACCAAGTTCCATGCCGAGAAAGCCGAGATAGACCGGCAGCAGCACGATGATCGCGCCAAGCGGCGCGGGGACGCCGACGAAATATTCGCCCTGCCAGCTCGCCTTGCGCTTGCGGTCGGCCATGACGTTGAAGCGGGCGAGGCGCAGCGCCGCGGCGATCGCATAGGTCAGTGCCGCGATCCAGCCGAGCGTACCGCCGTCATTCAGCAGATAGGTATAGGCGACGAGCGCCGGCGCGATGCCGAAATTGACGACATCGGCGAGCGAATCCATCTGTTCGCCAAATTTGGAGGAGGCCTTCAAGAGCCGCGCCAGCCTGCCGTCGACGCCGTCCAGAAAGGCGGCGATCAGCAGCATGGCGACGGCCTTGGGAAACTGGCCGTCGATCGCCATCCGGATGCCGGAAAGCCCGGCGCAGATGGCAAGCACGGTCACCAGGTTGGGGATGATGAGCCGGAGCGGTATTTCGCGCAGACGGGGTCCACGGCCGGATTTGTCGCCCGTGGGCTTCACCCGTGGCTCCAGCGCACGCTCCTTACTGCCTTCATCCATCAGATTTTCCGTCCGACGGTCGGAAGATCAAAACCGCCGAAACCCGCCAGCACGGTCTCGCCGGCCGTCGCCATCTGTCCGACGGCAACGCGCGGCGTGGCGGTGGTCGGCAGGTAGACGTCGAGCCGCGAACCGAAGCGGATCAGGCCGAAGCGCTCGCCGGCATCAAGCACATCGCCGTTCTGCGAGAAGCAGACGATCCGGCGGGCGACGAGGCCCGCGATCTGCACCACGCCGATCGACCCATGGGCGGTTTCGATCACCAGACCATTGCGCTCATTGTCCTCGCTCGCCTTGTCGAGTTCGGCATTGAGAAACTTGCCGGGGCGATAGTGGATGCCGGTGATGCGGCCGGCCATCGGCGCGCGGTTCACATGGCAGTCGAACACGTTCATGAACACGCAGATGCGCAGCATCGGCTCTGCGCCGAGGCCCATCTCGGCCGGCGGAATTTCCTCGCTGATCGCGGAAACGCGGCCATCGGCCGGGCTGATCACGAGATTGTCGTCCTGCGGCACCATCCGGTCGGGATCGCGGAAGAAATAGGCGCACCAAAGCGTGGCGATCAGGCCGATCCAGAACAGCGGCTGGGCAATCCATCCAAGGATCAGGGTCGCCACCAGAAAGATCGCCACAAAGCGGTGGCCTTCCTTGTGGATCGGCGCCATCGAATGCCGGATGGAATCGATAATGGTCATTGGTCCTCGCTTGGTTGCCCGGGTTCTGAAGGGCCACATTACAGGCTGCGCGCGGCCTTGGGAACACGGCCGTGCGTCGGTTTTACGGCAGTCTGCTCAGTTGGCGGGGTCGAGCCGCATGATCACGCCCATATCGTCGCTCTCGCGCACCTTGCGCAACTGCTCCTCGGCAAGGGTCGCCTCGCGCTGGCGCTCCCACATCTGGGCATAGAGCCCGTTGGCGGCAATCAGCGCATCATGAGTGCCGCGCTCGGCGATCTCGCCGCGCTTGAGCACGATGATCTCGTCGGCGCCGATCACCGTGGAAAGCCGGTGGGCGATCACCAGCGTGGTGCGGTTTTTCGAGACCACATCCAGCGCCGCCTGGATTTCGCGTTCGGTATGGGTGTCGAGCGCGGACGTCGCCTCGTCGAGCACCAGGATCGGCGGGGCCTTGAGGATGGTGCGGGCGATGGCCACGCGTTGCTTCTCGCCGCCCGAAAGCTTCAATCCGCGCTCGCCGACCTGGGTGTCGAAGCCTTCCGGCAATTGCCGTATGAAATCGCCGACCTGGGCGAGTTCGGCGGCGGCGTTGACCTCCTCGTCGGTCGCCGAGGTGCGGCCATAGCGGATATTGTAGGCGATCGTGTCGTTGAACAGCACGGTATCCTGCGGCACCATGCCGATCGCCTCGCGCAGGCTCGACTGGCGCACCTCGCGCAGGTCCTGCCCATCGATGGTGATCGCGCCCTCGTTGACATCGTAGAAGCGGAACAGCAGGCGCGAAATCGTTGACTTGCCCGCGCCCGTCGGGCCGACGATTGCCACCGTCTTGCCGGCCGGCACCTCGAAGGACACGCCTTTGAGGATCGGGCGGGCGGGGTCGTAGGAAAAATGCACGTCCTTGAAGGCAATCGCGCCCTGGCGGATCTGCAGGTCCGGGGCATCGGGCTTGTCGGTGATCTCAAGATCTTCCTCGAGGATATCGAACATCTGCTCGATATCGGTCAGGCCCTGGCGGATTTCGCGATAGACCGAGCCGATGAAATTAAGCGGGATCGCGAGCTGGATCAGCATGGCGTTGATGAACACGAAATCGCCGATGGTCTGGGTGCCGTTTTTAACCGCGATCGCGGACAGCACCATCATGATCGTCATGCCGATGCCGAAGATCACGCCCTGACCGAAATTGAGCCAGCCAAGCGAGGTCCAGATGCGGGTCGCCGCGTTCTCGTAAACGGCCATGGAGGTGTCGAAGCGGTGCGCTTCCATCTTCTCATTGCCGAAATATTTGACGGTCTCGTAGTTCAAAAGCGAGTCGACGGCCTTGGTGTTGGCGTCGTTGTCGCTGTCGTTCATTTCGCGGCGGATGGCGATGCGCCAGTCGCTGGCCTTGATGGTGAACCAGACATAGAGCACGACCGTGACGGCAGTGATCGCAAGATAATCGAAGCCGTAGCCCCACCAGAAGATGATCGCGACCAGGATGAATTCAAGCACGGTCGGCAGCGTTGCCAGGATCGTGAACCGCACGATCGTCTCGATGCCCTTGGTGCCGCGCTCGATGATCCGCGACAGCCCGCCGGTCTTGCGCGAGAGGTGAAAGCGCAAAGCAAGCTGATGCATGTGCACGAAAACCCGGTGGGCGAGGCGGCGCACGGCATATTGACCGACGCTGGCGAACAGCGCATCGCGCAACTGGTTGAAGCCAAGCTGGCCGATGCGAGCCAGATTGTAGAACAGCACCAGCGTGACAGCCCCGAACAGGACGGCCGGCAGGACGGTGTTGATCTGCAACTCGCCGGTCAGCGCATTGGTCGCCCATTTGAAGGAATAGGGGACCAGCAGAAGGATAAGCTTGGCGACCACCAACGCGATCGTGGCGAGAACCACGCGACGCTTCAGGTCCGGGCGACTTTCCGGCCAGATATACGGCCATAGATTGATGATTGTCTGAAGCGGATTGGATGAATCCGCTGACACGGTTTTGCCGCGATCTGCCATGCTTGTCCCCGCGCTCAAGACCGGAAGGCCGAGCCGAAATAGAAGAATTTTCAAAACAAAAGGCGCCCCGCGGGGCGCCGCTTTACCCGCGACATAAGGTCGCCGCGCGGATATTGCAATGGCAGCGGGCCGAAACGAATTTCACCGTCGCCGTTTTTTGGACCGCGTTTTATGCGGCTACTGGTCGCCCGCCGGAAGATGGTATTCCGGGCCGATCGGCATGCCCTCCAGCAGGCGGCGGTGGATCGTTTCGGCTTCCCCGATCGGCAGCGGCTCCTTGGGTACGGAGAAGACCTGGCCGGGCAGGATCAGGTCGGGATTGACGATCTGGGGTTCGTTGGCGAGGTAGATCGTGGTGTAGCGCACGCCGCGTCCATACATGCGCCGCGAGATGCGCCACAGATTGTCGCCGCGGCGGATGATGACGGCATTGTCGCTGCTTTCAAGCTGCGGCTGGGTAAAGGTCTGCGTGCCATCCTGCTGCTGCTCGCCGCTGGTTGCGGGTGCGCCTGAAACCGCCGCCACCTGATCGCCCGGCGGACGGTCGAAGGGCACGACGGCGCGGGCGACGACCCCGCCGTCCGCGTCAAGCATATCGACGCGGATCGTGTGCAGGCCTACCGAAACGTCGATCTCCGCATCGAGGACATAATTGCCCTCGACGTTGATCTCGGCATCGCCGATGAGCGCGTCGTCGATATAGCCGCGAATGGTGGCGCCCGGCGCGCCGCTTCCGGCCACGAACAGGCGGTTGCCCTCGATTTCGACAGCCTTGATGCTGACAAGCGCCACGACCTCGCCCTGGCCGCCGTTCCGGCCCGTCTTTTCCGCGTCGGTCTCGACCGTAACCGTCTGAAGCTGGGTCTCCGCCTGATCGCTGGCGCTATCCGTGCCGGACCCATCCTGTGTCTGCTCGTTGGCGCTGGTCTGCGCTGCGTTTCCGCCCGTCGGGGTTGTGTTGTCCGAGGCCATGCCGCCGTCGCGATTCTGCTGGGCGGACGGCTGTTCGCCGTTCTCCTGCTGCCCTGATGAACCCGGCGCGCGCGCGATCACCGTACCTTCGGGTGCGCCTCCGTCGCCATCCGGCGCGGCGATGATTTCGGAAGCCTTGCCGGGCTCGGTGATCAGGGCCAGCAGGTCGCCATCCGGGGTTTCGGGGATCGAGATCGTCGCGGTTTGCAGCGAGCGGGCGGTGCGCCCGTCGGGCATGGTGACGTCGAGATAGATGAGGTGATCGCCGGGCGTCAGCGGGGTCTCGATGATGGCGACAAAATCGCCGGAATCGCCGACACTGGAGGAGGCGACCACGGTATCGCCCTCCTTGACGTCGAGCACGCCAAGCGGCTCCGCGGCGCCTGCGATCACGGCCGTGCCGTCGGGTTCCACGCGCAGCACGTCGAAAGTGGGGATCCGCAGGCCCGTCTGCTGCTGCTCTTCGTTGGCGTCGCTGTCGCTGTCCGGGCTGCTCGCGCTCTCGCCGGATGCGTCCGCGGGCTCGCTCTGCTCGGTTTGGGGCGCGCTGCCTTCCGTGCTGCTGCCAGTCTCGCCACTATCCTCGCGGGTATAATAATAGAGGCCCGCTGCAAGGAGAACGAGCAGGATGACGGCGATGACAATACCGGACCGGTTATTTTTCATTCAGAGCTCCGAAGAGGCGACGACGCCAATTGGCTGAAAACGCTAGCCATAGTGCCGGATATATACAAGAGTTCATTGGCTGTCTCGGCAAAGCGTGAACAGGGTAAATCTGCGATTGTGTTCGAAATGCAATGAACTTGACCTGTCGCGGGCTAATGGGATTGATTGACGTCATGAAAAAACAAGACAAACCGATTCGCAGCATCTGCGTCTATTGCGGCTCCAGGCCGGGCGCGGCGCCGGAATATATGCGCGCCGGCAAGGCGCTTGGCGCGGCGATAGCCGCCGCCGGCTACGGCCTCGTCTATGGCGGCGGAACCAAGGGCATCATGGGCGCCGTCGCCGAGGGCGTCCTGGAAAACGGTGGCCATGTGCTCGGCATCATCCCGGAATTCCTCGTCGACATGGAGGCGACCCGAGACCAGCTCGAGGCGCTCGACGAGCTCATGATCACGCCGGACATGCATGTGCGCAAGCACACCATGTTCGAACGGGCGGACGCCTTCGTGGCACTACCCGGCGGGATCGGCACGCTTGAGGAGATCGTCGAGATCATGACCTGGGCGCAGCTTGGCCGTCATACCAAGCCGATGATTCTCGGCGATATCGGCGGTTTCTGGCAGCCGATGATCGAGCTGCTCGATCATATGCTGAAGGAAGGATTCCTCCACACCAGCCATCAGGTGCGCCCGCAGCTGATCGCCAATGTCGAGGACATGATCCCGGCGATCGAGGCCGGCTGGGCGGAAACGGCCGACGACGACGGCGACGCCCGGATCATCGGCAAGATGTAGGCATCGCTATTCCGCCGATGCCTTGCGTCTGCGCCGGACCATGGGCGCGGTGTAGATCACCAGCGCCACCCAGATCAGCGCGAAGGCAGCAAGTTTCGCGGGCTCCAGCGGCTCGCGGAAGATCAGCACGGCGATCAGGAAGATCACGCTCGGCGCGATATACTGCATGATGCCGATGGTCGACAGACGCAGCAGTTTGGTCGCGTTCGCATAGATCAGCAGCGGAATGGCTGTGACCGCGCCGCAACCGATCAAGAGCAGCGCCGTGACCGGCGAGCGCAGGAAATGCCCGGCGCCAGTCGCTTCCAGATAGATGATGTAGCCGAGCGCCGGGCCGCTCAGCACCATGGCCTCCAGCGTAAAGGCGGTGGTGCCTTCCACCGGCATGACCTTGTGCAGAAAGGCATAGAGCCCGAAACTGAGCGGCAGCGCCAGGGCGACCAGCGGCAGACGGCCGAGCTCCACCGTCAGAATAACCACCGCCGCGAAGGCGAGGACGACGGCGACCATCTGCCCGCGCCCGAGCTTTTCCCTGAGGATCAGGGCCGCGAGCGCAACCGAAAACAGCGGGTTGATGAAATAGCCGAGGGCCGCGTCCACCGTCTGGGCGGTGCTGACCGCATAGATATAGGTGCCCCAGTTGAGCGTGATGAACAGGCTGCACAGCACCACAAGCCCCATCATCTTCGGCTTGCGCAGGACGCCGGTGACGGTGCGCGACTGGCCGGAATAGGCGACCATCGCGCCTGCGAACGGCAGCGACCAGACGATCCGGTGCGCCAGAATTTCGTCTGTCGGAAGGTCGATGACGAGCTTCATGTAAAGCGGCAGCACGCCCCACATCATGAAGACGATGAAGGCGAGGACGAAACCCTTGGTGCTATCGCCCTGCGGCGCCGGCGCTTCGTGGGCGGCTGTGATTTCGGCGGACATGGTGTTTCCTTGAAGTCTTTTGATCAAACGCAATAGACCTTCGCTAGCGCCGCCGCCACACGAAACTTGCGCTCAAACCATCAAATGAATTGAACCAACCGCCTATTCCGCGGCCGCGCGGCCGGCGAGCTTGCGGTTTTTCATCAGCTTGAAGGTGATCGAATCCATCAGCGCCTGGAACGAGGCGTCGATGATGTTTTCGGAAACGCCGACCGTCCACCACCTGACGCCGTCATCGTCGACGCTCTCGATCAGCACGCGGGTGATCGCCTCCGTGCCGCCATTGAGGATGCGCACCTTGTAGTCGGCAAGCTTGAGGTCGGCGATCTCACCCTGGAATTTGCCGAGGTCCTTGCGGAACGCCTTGTCCAGCGCGTTGACCGGGCCGTCGCCCTCCGACACCGACATCACCTTGCGGCCATCGATCTCGAGCTTGACCACGGCTTCGGATACCGTCTTCACCCGCCCGTGGCTGTCGAAGCGCCGCTCGACCATCACCCGGAAACTGTCGACGCGGAAGAACTCCGGCACGCTGCCGAGTTCACGCAGCGCCAGAAGCTCGAAACTGGCATCGGCGGCCTCATAGGCATAGCCCATGGCCTCGCGCTCCTTGACGATCGCAATAAGCTTGTCGAGGCGCGGATCGTTTTTGGCAACGGAAATGCCGAGGCGATTGAGTTCGTTGATGAAATTCGATTTTCCACCCTGGTCGGAAACCATCACCCTGCGGCTGTTGCCGACGGCTGCGGGATCGACATGCTCATAGGTCTTCGGATCCTTGAGAAGCGCCGAGGCGTGAATGCCGGCCTTGGTGGCGAAGGCCGAGGCGCCGACATAGGGAAGCTGGGGATCTGGCGCGCGGTTCAGCAGCTCGTCGAAGCCGTGGGAGAGGGCGGAGATTTCGGTCAGCCCTTCGGCATCGATGCCAAGTTCGAAACGGCTGCTGTAGCGCTCCTTCAGCGCCAGCGTGGCGGCAAGCGTGATGATGTTGGCATTGCCGCAGCGCTCGCCGATGCCGTTCAGCGTGCCCTGGACCTGGCGCACACCGGCGTTGACGGCGACAAGCGAATTGGCGACCGCCTGTCCGGTGTCGTTATGGGCATGGATGCCGAGGTTTTCGCCCGGGATTCCGCCCGCGATCACGGCGGCGATGATTTCCGCGATCTCGTCCGGTTGCGTGCCGCCATTGGTGTCGCACAGCACCACCCAGCGCGCGCCGGAATCATAGGCGGCTTTGGCGCAGGCGAGCGCATAGGCGGGGTTGGCCTTGTAGCCATCGAAGAAGTGTTCGCAGTCGAGCAGCGCCTCCTTGCCGGAGGCCGCAACGGCGGCGATGCTGTCGGCGATGCATTCGAGATTGTCCTCGTTGGAGATGCCGAGCGCGACCTTGACGTGATAGTCCCAGCTTTTGGCGACCAGACAGACCGCGTCGCCCGCCGCGCCGATCAGCGCTGCGAGGCCTGGATCGTTCGATGCCGAGACGCCGGCGCGCTTGGTCATGCCGAACGCCGTCATCTTCGCCCGGCCGGTGCGCCGCTTGGAGAAGAAGGCGGTATCGGTGGGGTTTGCGCCGGGATAGCCGCCCTCGACATAATCGATACCGAAATGGTCGAGCATATTGGCAATCGCAATCTTGTCCTCGACCGAGAAATCGACGCCCGGCGTCTGCTGGCCGTCGCGCAAGGTTGTGTCGAACAGGTAGATGCGTTCGCGGTCTGACATTGTCGGGTCTCCATCCCTAGGGGCCTTCGCGGCCATTCTTATGGGTCTGTTATGCGTCCGGGCCGTCTTCGGGCGGCCATTGGTCCGTGTCGTGGTCGGGGTGCTGGCGCGAGATGATCTCGCTTTCCTCCAGCGTCTGCGGGCGTCCGGGCTTTTCAAACAGCGTATCGATCCACGGCAGGCGATGATCGTGGTTGACTTGGATCTGCGGCTCGAAATGCTCCGGCTCGTCAAATGCGCCGATCGCGAGTTCCACACCACCCGAAAACTGATAGGTCAGCGGCGTGCCGCAGTTCTCGCAGAACCCGCGCAGCGCCTTGGCGGAGGAGCGAAACATCTTCGGCTTGCCGCGGGTCCATGTGAGATGCGCAATATCGGCCGTCACCAGCGCGCCGAAGAAATTCCCGAACGCCTTCTGGCACATCCGGCAATGACAGATCGAGGGGCGACCGAGATGGCTTGCGCGAAACCGCACCGCGCCGCACTGGCAGCCGCCGGAAAAACTGCGTTCATCGCTCATTGTCACGTTCCTTCGGCCAATGGTCGGTGTCATGATCGGGATGCTGACGGCTGCTGCCGGCCACGCCTTGCGTTCCGCCGGGAAGGTCGGATCGGTCGGTCAATCGCTCGGGAAGGCCGGGCAGGGCATGGAAGAACGGCACACGCCCCTCGACGCCATCCTGCGTTGCCGGAACCACTGCGGAGGGATCATCAAGACTGCCAAGCGTCACCGACACATGATCTCCGCCCTCGGTCATGAAGAATAGCGGCGTGCCGCAATCCTCGCAAAAGCCGCGCTTGACGAATTCGGACGAAAAGAACCACCGCGGCGCGCCGCGCGTCAGCGAAAACGCCTCGTTGTCCGCGCTCGCCAGCGGCATGAAGTAATTGCCGGCCGCTTTCTGGCACATGCGACAATGGCACAGATGCGGCGACGAAAGCGCGCCCTCGACGCGATAGCGAACGGCGCCGCACTGACAGCCGCCGGAGAAGCCGGGTTCGGTCATGGCGCATGCCTCCCGATGGTTCTGAGAATATGGGTGCAGACCGCGTCGATATCGCGCAGCACATCGTCGTTCCAGACGCGGAGGACGGTCCAACCGAGAGCGGTAAGGCGGGCCGTGCGCACTGCATCTTCAGCAAGCCTTTCGCCGTGCTGCGAGCCATCGACCTCGATGATCAGCTTATGATCGGGGCACGCGAAATCGGCAATATAGCGGTCAATCGGCATCTGCCTGCGGAACGCCAGACCCATTAACCGTTTGGCGCGAAGTTCGTTCCAGAGCTTCAGTTCCGCGTCCGTCATGTCTTTGCTCATTCGGCGTGCGTTGGCCCGCAAGCTTTTTGAGACGGCATGATGCGGCATGTTGATGTTCCCCTCGATTTCCTTGCGAGGGTAAGAGTGCGGCGCTTCTGCTATCTGGCCAATAGTATTTGCAGGTCGGCCGCCAAAAACGCAGGCTAATCTGTCACTGTGGGCGCCCGCAACCCCCAATCTCCCCCCTTGAGGGGGAGATGCCCCGACAGGGGCAGAGAGGGGTGAACCCTCTCTGCGAATTCGGAGTATGCGGCTTATGCCCATTACCCCTCTCTGTCGCTTTCGCGACATCTCCCCCTCAAGGGGGGAGATTGTTTGGAGCGATACGGCGCGCGCAGTATTCACCGCTTCACCTCCCACGTGGTGATGCGTTCGCCTGTTTCCATTCCATAAAGTCAGATCCCGCGAACCGGGCGTCTTCATGCAAACCGAAGCGTCCGCAACCCCCAATCTCCCCCCTTGAGGGGGAGATGCCCCGACAGGGGCAGAGAGGGGTGAACCCTCTCCGAGGGCACGGTGTTTGCGGATTATACCCGATACCCCTCTCTGTCGCTTTCGCGACATCTCCCCCTCAAGGGGGGAGATTGTTTGGAGTAATACAGCGCGCTCGGTGTTCACCGCTTCACCTCCCAAGTGGTGATGCGTTCGCCGGTTTCCTTGTCTTTTGAATCCTTTAGCTGGATTCCCTGAGAGGCGAGTTCATCGCGGATACGGTCAGCTTCGGCCCAGTTCTTGTCGCGGATGAAGGCGAGGCGCTGATTAACGCAGGACTGGACATCGAAATCAGTCTGTATCGGCCGCAGATCAAGTCCCAGAAGGTCGCCCGCGGCTGCCAGCGACGACGGCGATACTCCGGCACCCAGCATATGACCAATGAAGTCTGGCGTGTTGAGATCGTCTTCGATGGCCTGCCGGAACGGCGAGGTGATTTCTCCGGCGGCGGCACCTTCGGTTTTCCGGCGAAGCTTCACCAGAATGTTCTCCGCCTCCTCAAGCCGCTTCACCGAAAAATCAATCGGCTCGCGGTAATGCGTCATCAGCATTGCCAGCCGCAGCACCTCGCCGGGCCATTTCCGGCCGCCGAATTTCTCTGTTCCCAGCAAATCGTGGATCGTCACGAAATTCCCCTCCGACTTCGCCATCTTACGCCCCTCGACCTGCACGAAGCCGTTATGCATCCAGACGTTCGCCATCACGTGGTTGCCGTGGGCGCAGCAGGACTGGGCGATTTCGTTTTCGTGGTGGGGAAAGATCAGGTCGAGGCCGCCGCCGTGGATGTCGAAAGTCTCGCCGAGATGCTTTTCCGACATCACCGAGCATTCGATATGCCAGCCGGGGCGGCCGTGGATCGCGATGGACTGGCCGTCGACCGTAAACCGGCCCTCCCAGCCGGGTTCGTCGCCAGCGCTTTCCTTCCACAATACGAAATCGGCGGGGC